>LCRY01000001.1 GCA_001004905.1 Parcubacteria group bacterium GW2011_GWA1_56_13
CCTATTTTTGAACTTCCATAATCTATGCCGAGATATCGCATAGAAGGATTGTATGGTATAATGCGTACCTATGCACGCTTTCTCTCCCATCTATTCTCCATTCACGACGGGGTTGATGAGCATTTTTATCCCGTTCATACTCGTCGCGGCGCTTTGGACCATCGTCTTAAAGGGCTACGCTCTCTGGTACGCCGCCCGGGCAAGCCAGAAAGCGTGGTTCATCGCGCTTCTCATCGTGAATACGTTCGGCATCCTTGAGATTGTGTATCTCATCTGGTTCCGCCCCAAAAACGACGGGCAGCGCGCACACGAGACGCCGGTGACCGTTTCATCATCGGCGCGGTAAGCATCGTTGGAGGAGTCGCATAGTGGTCTAGTGCACCTGTCTTGAAAACAGGCGTGCCGCAAGGCACCGTGAGTTCGAATCTCACCTCCTCCGCCTGTACACAAACGCCGCCGGTGCGCGCTTTCTTGGTATCATACGTTCATGCCTCGCAGCGCCCTTTTGGAGTGGGAAGGGAGAGAATACGACCATGATCCGAAGAGTACCGATTGGTACTGGTCGCTCGGCATCGTCGCCGTGGCCGGCACCATCGCGTCAGTGCTCTTCGGCAATTACCTGCTCGCCGTTCTCATCATCATCGCGGCGACGGCGCTTGCGCTCCATGCTTCAAAACAGCCGCCCATACACCGTTTCCGGCTCGTCGAGCACGGCATCATGATAGGAGATGACCTGCATCCATTCGAACGGATGACCTCTTTCTCCGTCCTTGAGGACGTGCAGGGGAAGCTCGCTCCCATGCTCTCCATCAAGACCGAGAGTTGGCTCTCGCCGCATCTCATCATCCCGCTCAATGGCGTCGACGCGGATGCCGTCTATGGCTACTTCCTCCAACATGTGGACGAGCGCGAACATCCGCACACCTTCGTTGATCTGGTGGCGGCGTGGCTCGGGTTCTGATATACATTCACTACTGCCCTCGTCGTTCAATGGATAGGACGTCAGCTTGCGGAGCTGATAATGTCAGTTCGATTCTGGCCGAGGGCACAAAACAATGTGCGACCCGTTCTGCTACGGGTCGTGCATATTTTGTGAGCCGCAGCGATGTTTTGCCAGCCGGCAAAACCGCGAGCGACGGCGAGCGGATTATGTGTGACCAAAGGACTGTAGTATCGTAACCACACGCTCTCGTCGTTCAACGGATAGGATAGCCCCCTCCGAAGGGGCTGATGACGGTTCGATTCCGTCCGAGAGCACCAATCAGGAAAAGTCAAATCCTCGCGGCGCGTTTCGCGCCGCTCGGCGACCAAATTGTATGGATTTTTGGGCTTAAAACGGAACTGGTGGTTTTCGGTGGGAAAAGAAAATTTTTTCATAAGAATTTGGTGTAAGAAACAGCACAGATGCTGATTTTTTGCTACTATTGACTTTTTATTTTAGTAATGTTATCACATAAACAGTAAATCCGGTATTGTTCTTTCGTTTCATCACGCATCACAAACGTGCAAAACGGCACAAGGGGGTGTTTATGCTTGGTATCAGTTGGGCGGCAAAGTCCCTGATTGCAACGCTTTGTCTCGTTCCTTTCCTCCTAGCCATCGGGTTCCTCGGACGGAACTACCAGGTGAGGGCCGAAGCGACCATGATCTGGTACTTCTTCGGCATCGTCATCGGGGCACCGATCGTGATGTGGCGTCTGAACATCATCAACGGGAGCGATCTCGCTCTCACGATGCCGCACTTCGCGGTACTCCTCATGGGAATGGTGCTCGGTGTTGCTTCCAACATTCTGTTGGTCCAAGCGATCTCCGTAGCACCAAACCCCGGCCTCCCGATGGCGTTCGTGAACTCGGCTTCCGTCATCGCTTTCATGCTTGCTCCGGTTCTCGGCATCCTTTTGCCGAGGTACTTTGACCAGGCGAGGTTCGACATCTACCAATTCGTCGGCATCGTACTCACGGTGGTGGGCATTTCACTCATCATGCTGAAGCGGTAGTACGAACCATGCGGGGACCACGCGATCCCTGTGCCCAGGAGTTTTTGCTTCTGGGCATTTCTCTTTTCCGTTTCATTTTGTAAAGGAGTTTGCCGCCAAAGAAAAACTGGAAATTGTTATTGGTGTGGCTCCGCCGCATTTCGGATTTTTCGCGTGGGCTTTCCTTGCCGCCTGCGGCGGCGAAATGCGTTCGGACTAATTCAAGAATACTGCACTATTTCGCCCTTTTAATCGCTTGCGCGAGACGGGATTTCTTGCGGGCGGCGGTGTTGCTTTTGATGACACCGCGCTTCATCGCTTTGTCTATCGCCCGGTACGCTGCCGGAAGAAGTTTTTCGGCTCCGGCGACGTCCTTTGCCGCGAGTGCCTTCAAAAGATTCTTCTCGGCACCACGGAGCGCCTCCTTGCGGCGGAGGTTGAAAATATACTTCCGCCCTGACGAGCGGATCGCTTTTCTGGCGGAACTGGTGATGGCCATATATGCGCCAATGTAATGTATGCGCCGCAGAAGTGCAATAGTGATACACTAAAACCGTGATACGGCAGATACACGGAAAGGTGCTCCACGTGGGGCTGACGAGCGCCGTTATAGACGTCGCGGGCTTCGGCATCGAGGTGCGCATGAGCGCGCCGCACACGCTCTCCACAGGCACCGAGGCAAATCTCGCCACGCATCTGGCGGTGAAGCAGGACGGTCTCGAATTGTACGGCTTCAGCGATGTTGCCGATCGGGATTTCTTCGAACTGATCCTCTCGGTATCCGGCATCGGGCCGAAGACCGCCCTTTCGGTACTGCGCAAAGCGCCGCGCGAGTCGCTTGAAGGCGCTATCGGGGCGCGCGACCTTGCGTATCTCACTAAGATCGTCGGGCTTGGGAAAAAGAGCGCCGAGAAGATGTTGGTCGAGCTTGCCGACAAGATAGGGCCGCATTCACATTCACGAGAGGATGGCGAAGTGTTCGATACGCTGGTCGCGCTCGGCTACACCGAACGCGAAGCACGACATGCGCTCCGGGCAATTCCCGATAGTGCGGTCGGCAAGGAAGCCCGCTTGAAGGCCGCACTCTCCGCGGGCGGCTGACCGTATGTACGAGTTCGTCAACAAGGCCGTCCGCACACTGAAGAACATCCTGCCGGAACAGGTCGTACGGCCGTTCCTCCCCCTCTATCACGCGTTGCTCTCTTTTCTGATGGCGCTCTCCTACGGTTTCCCGGGCCGGAAACTCGTCGTCGTCGGCATCACGGGAACAAAAGGCAAATCCACGACGGCCGAGATGGTCTTTTCGGTCCTGCGAGCGGCAGGTTATAAAACCGCGCTCATTTCCACGATCCGATTCGCGATCGAGGATGATTCTGAACCGAATCGTTACAAAATGACCCTGCAGGGACGTGGTTTTGCCCAGGCGTTCATGCGCAAAGCACTTGACGCTGGCTGCACACATCTCGTCATTGAAATAACCTCCGAGAGCGTCATGCAATACCGCCACTGGTTCCTGTACCTGGACGGCCTTATCGTTACGAACATCCAACGGGAACATATCGAAAGCCATGGTTCGTTCGAGAAATACATCGAGGCGAAGCGCGCGGTCGTGAGCGCCCTTGTCCATTCCCCGAAAAATCCGCGGATACTCGTAGCGAATTCGGATATTCCCGAAAGCCGCTTTCTTCTTTCTGTACCGGTGACCAGAGCGATGGGATTCACCTCGCGCAAACTGAAGATATCCGAGGACGAACGAAGCGTTCATTTTGAATACAAAGGTATGCAATTTGCGCTTCCACTGCCGGGAGCGTTCAATGCGATGAACGCGCTCGGGGCGCTGAAACTTTCCGAGGCGCTCGGTATCCCGCTTGCGACCATCGCTATCGCGCTCGCTTCGCTTGAGGTAGTGCATGGCCGCATGGAACATATTGATGCCGGACAGGATTTCCTGGTCATCGTTGACTATGCCCACACGCCCGATTCGCTCCGGGCGCTCTATGGCGCATTCCCGGAGCGTCGGAAAATTTGCGTTCTCGGCAACACCGGCGGCGGTCGCGATGCGTGGAAGCGGCCGGAGATGGGACGTATCGCGGATGAATCATGCAAGAAGATCATTCTTACGAATGAAGATCCGTATGATGAGGATCCGCGCGCGATCATAGACGCGATGGCGCGCGGCATGAAGCGGGCGCCTAAGATCATCATGGACCGCCGCGCCGCCATTCGCGCGGCGCTCCGCGCCGCGCGCAAGGGCGACGCGGTCCTCATCTCGGGCAAAGGTACCGATCCGTTCATCATGGGGGCGCATGGTGCGAAACTTCCCTGGAATGATGCCGAGGTTGTCCGCGAAGAGCTGAAGCGCCTTCTCGCGGAACGCCGACACTCTTGATACTATTGCCTTATGGAACATGACGCGTGGTTTTTCATAGGAGTGTTCGTCTTCATATTCCTCATCTGGGTTGCCACGGGAGGTCCTTTGCACCCCCTCGCGTTTACCGGTCCGACGCTCGCGCAACCAGATGTTCTCGGCGGCGGAACGTATCTCCAGCTCCCACGGGCATCTTTCGGCACCGGCGGCTCAAATGTCGTCCTGCCCGGCTCCTCGAGCGGCGAGTCCTCCTACGGCGCCCCGAGCGGGGCCACTCCCCCTGTCGGTAGGGTTCCCGGTGTCGCATTCTCCCTTCCTTCTCCATACAGCAACATTGTTTCGATGAACAGCTATGTATCGAACGCCAGCTCATCGGATCCGGGCACTGAATACGTCGAGATCTCCGTCGCACAGAACGCGAGCGCTTCTATCAAACTCACCGGCTGGATACTTGAGAGCGGGGCGACCGGCAACGCGGAAATTATCCCCAAGGGGACCAGGGTTCCCACGTCAGGTGTAGTCAATGCACAAGACGATATCGTGCTCGAGCCGGGTGAGCGGGCCATCATTATTTCGGGCGAGTCACCCGTCGGTGCCTCCTTCCGTGAGAATAAATGCATCGGCTATTTCGGCAGTTTCCAGAAATTCTCGCCATCGCTTCCCCTCAACTGCCCATCCGCTTCGGCTGAACTTTCTTCCTTCTATGGGACTCCGTATATCCACGACCCCTCCTGCATTGATTATGGGAATACCCTTTTGCGCTGCCAGGTGGCCATACCGTCTTCGTCCGCCGAACTATCAAATACATGTCAGAGCTTCATAGAGACGCGCCTGAATTACAACGGTTGCGTCACTGCACACAGGGCCGATTCCGATTTCAACGGTGATACCTGGCGTATTTATCTCGGCCGCGAGGAACACATGTGGAGGGCGAAACATGAGGTCGTAAAACTCCTCGACGACAGAGGCAAAACAGTCGCTTCGTTCAACTACTAGGAAAAAAGGTATAAAAAGAGTAAATTACGAGAGTGTTGCGCCCATAGCTCAGTTGGTAGAGCAGCGGCCTTTTAAGCCGTTGGTCGATGGTTCGAATCCATCTGGGCGCACCGTATGAAGCGGACCGAATTCCACGAGTTCGTGCGCGAGGGTGTCATGCGCCTTCCCACATGGGTGCGCGAAAAAATAAGGAATGTCGCGCTCTTGGTCGAGGACGAGCCGTCTGCTGAAGTGTGTGCGCAGGAAAAATTGGGGCCTGATGAGACCTTGCTCGGTCTCTACCAGGGCGTTCCGCTCACGGCTAAAAGCGAAACCGACGGTATGGTCCTGCCGGACGTCATCACGCTCTACCAAAAACCCATCGAAGCGGCGGCGCTTGAGGACGGCATGGACGTGCGCGACGTCGTCGCCGAGACCGTCTGGCACGAGTTCGCCCACCACTTCGGCATGGACGAAGGACAGGTCCGTTCGCGAGAACAAAAACGGAAACCGCTTTGACACCCGGCTCCGCCGGGCATACTGTGTTCCCGAAGCACTTTTCGGGAGAAAGGACAATGAACGATCAGCAGACTCATGTTCGTCTGGCACTCAACAACGTAGAGCGCATTAATGCGGAGGTGGTAAAACTCCGTCGGGCGGTCGTGAACGGGATCTATGACCCGCGTAGTATTGTTGGCGACGCGATCCTCGTTATGGAAGCGCAGCTACGCCAAGCTAAAGAACATCTGCTGCAAGTTGCAGCGCCCTCGTAATTTTGCCCTTCCGGGCTTTTTCTTTTACCCTACTGCCTTTAAGTTTCCGTTCAAGATGACGGGATTCATGCCAAGGAGTTCGTCGCGCAAAATTCCGTCCGGGATAGGATTATAAAAATAGATTTTCTTGCCAAGTTCCCACGCTTTGAATATTTCGAGGAATGTCGCGCCGCCGATGTAATTTGGTTTCCCCTCTTTCTCGAAATTGAGCACCAAAATTGCATCGTTCGCTGCTACTTTCGCCGACTGTTTGCGGAACATTTCCGCTTTCCATGCCGGGTAGTCGTTCGCTTGCTCGGCTTTAATGCGGTTTTCCCTTCCGGCGTCGTCGTAGTTATTCGGCACTGTGATTTCGTGCCCGCAGCGCTCTAATTCCTCAATGATCGGTTCCGCTGTATGGTAGAGATATCGGCTCGTGCAAACGAATATCTTCATACGTCAGATAGACAGCGCGAAACGCTCGAGAGATGCGGAGAGGTCCAGGCCCTTGCGGCGCGAGTTCTGGAGCAGTTCGATGAGAGCGAGGGAAAGGGCGCGCGTCTCGCCAGGCGTCCATGCACGACCGCCCTTTTCCATCAGGTCGCGCGCCTTCCAATGCAGTAGGCCGTGAAGCATCTCGGGTGCGTCGCCGGCGCGGAGCGCACGGACGACCTCGAGCCAGAGCTTCTCGCGACTTCTCGCGGCGAGCGCGTTGACCAAGCCGCTATTGAAGCCGCGTTCTGGCTTGCCTGCCTGCGCAGGCAGGTCGTATGTATATTCGACCTTCGCTTTCGCCGCTATTTTCTTCGCTTTCGCCACCGGAAGCTTGGGTGCAAGAAGGACGATGGCGTTGTCGGAAGCGGCGAGCATATCCAAACGTTCTTCAAGCAAATCGTCGGCATCATCCGCGCTGTCTTCGCTTTCCTCCCCGGCGTCCGCGCGGGCGCGCGGGAAAGGGTCGTCGATCAGCACCAAAAGCCGCTTTACGAAAAGGCCTCCCGACAACGCGGCCTCCTCGAGCGCGGCGGGAGAGAGTTCTTCGCGCGCAAGCCGGACGTACGCGAGATTCGGCTCTTTCGCGCGTGCTTTCGTGACCCACTCGAACGCTTTCGTGCGCGTCTTATCGACATCCGAGCCGTGGAAAAGATATATCACAACGGTTTCATGGTACCCCAATCGAGGCCCTGCTTCATCATCGCGATGACGGGTACGCCGTGCGTCTCCTTGCCCGCGAGAACGGCTTCCATGATCTTTTTTATCTTCGAGCCTAACGTACCAGCGCGTTCCGTTCGTATTTCATACACGAGTTCATCGTGCACTTGAAGCAGAAGGTAAGCATCCTCGCGCGCATTCTCTTTTGCGAGCATGTCGTCCGCGCGCACCATCGCGAGCTTGATGATGTCGGCCTGCGTTCCCTGCAAGGGCGCATTGATAGCCATGCGTTCGGCCTGCGCCCGCACGTACGGCAGAGAAGACTTCATTTCCGGGAACTGGCGGCGGCGGCCGAAGAGCGTTTCCGTGTAGCCGTGCTTGCGGGCGAATCCTTTTGTCTTTTCCAGGTAGTCCGAAAGTGTTTTAAAGGTGCTGAAATAATCCTCCAGATATCGGTGCGCCTCGGCCGTCGTCGAGCCGAGCTGTGAGCGGAGCGCGTTGACGCCCATGCCGTAGAGGATGCCGAAGTTGATGACTTTTGCCCGGCGGCGCATTTCCGGGTCGACCTTGTCGGCCTCAACGTGGAACACGCGCGAGGCGACCTCCTGGTGCACGTCGCGGCCGCTTTTGAAAATGGCGCACAATTTTTCGTCGCCCGAAAGGATGGCCGCGAGCCGCAATTCTATCTGGGAATAATCGAGTGCGACGAGCGCGAACCCGCGCGAAGCGACGAACGCATGTCGTATCGCTCGTCCGCGCTCGCTGTGAAGCGGAATATTCTGCAGGTTCGGGTTCTGCGAAGCCATGCGGCCGGTCGTCGTGCCGGTCTGGAGGAATTCGGCGTGCAGGCGGTGTTCCGCATCAAGGAGCGGCGGAAGATTTTCCACGTAGGTGGAGAGTAGTTTCTTCAGCTCGCGGTATTCGAGGATATCGGCGACGACCGGATGCGCATCGCGGATCTTCTCAAGCTCGCTTTCCCGCGTGGAGCGCTGGCCTCCGGCTGTTTTTTTCTGCCGCTCGGGGACGATCTTGAGCTCGTCGAAAAGCACTTCGCCGAGCTGTTTGGGGGAACTTACGTTGAATTCCCGTCCGGCTGCCGTATAAATGCGTTTTTCTATCTTTTCGAGGTCGGCCCGGTACGCCGTCTTCAGTTTGGAAAGGACATCCGGGTCCATGAGCACGCCGCGCTCTCCCATCCGGCCCACGACGGGAATGAGCGGCTTTTCTATTTTCTCGTACACCTCTTTCACCCTTCCCGATGCGGCGAGCTTTTTTTGAAGCACATCGTACGCGGCGCCGAACGTCCTTTCTTTCGCAAACGCGAGAATGTCATCAACCGACGGATTCGTGAAATCGGATGAGATGAGCCACAACATCACCTGTGCCTCGTTGAGGCGCTCGGCATCCACGGATTCCGGAGCGCTCTCGGACATGGCTGGCGCGTCCATGTCTTCACTTGAAGAAGAAAACATTGTCTTTATCCGGGCCTTGAGCGTCCTGAACCCGAATTCCTCGCACATCGCGAACATTTTTTGCGTATTGATATTCTCGCGCCATGGCTTTTCTGGAAGCGTAAAGGCGATAGGCGCGTCCAGACGTATGGTCGCGATGGACTTCGAGAATCGGGCGTCTTCTTCATGTTCCCGCAAGAGGGAGATGATGCGCGGCTTAATACCTTTTTTCAAAAATGCCGCGTCCCCCTTCTTGAGGGCCGCATATATCTTCTCCATCGAGCCGAAGCTGATGATAAGTTCGGTCGCCGTTTTCTCGCCGATGCCCGGGACGCCCTTGATATTGTCGGAGGGGTCGCCGCGTAGCCCCTTCCAGTCGGGAATGAGCTCGGGGGGAAAACCGAAACGTGCGACAACCGCTTTTTCGTCGTACAGAACGGTGTCGGTGATGCCTTTGCGCAGGGTATAGACACGCACGCGCTCATCGTCCACAAGCTGGAGAGTGTCCATATCGCCCGAAGCGATGATGACGTCCACTTTTTTCTCTCCGCGCATCTCGTGCGCGATGGTGCCAAGAAGGTCGTCGGCCTCGAATCCCTCCCGTTCATAGAGCGGAATGGAAAAGGCCTCGAACACCTTGCGCGATTCGGAGAGCTGGAGCGTCAGGGCATCCTCGATCTTTGTCCGGGTTCCTTTGTAGGCCTCGTAGGCCTCGTGGCGAATGGTCGGTCCGGGAAGATCGTAGCAGGCGGCGATATAATCCGGCTTCAAGTCGGCGATGATCTTGAGGAGCATGGCGACCAGGCCGTAGAGGGCGCCGGTGGGCGCGCCGGTGGGGCCGGTGAACTCCGGAAGAGCGTGGTACGCGCGATGAATGATAGCGTGCGTATCAAGCAGGACGATGCGTTTTTTTGTTGGATCTTTTTTAGCCATACGATAGTATACGCGACCCGTCGGGTCGCGTCGTCAGCATGATGCGGGCGGCGGCTTTCGGAAGAGCGTCCGCGACTTTCTCCGGCCATTCAAGGAAAACAAGATTGCCGCGATCGCGCATCAGTTCATCGAAATTGAGGGGAGCGAGGTCGGCGCCCTTCTCGAGGCGATAGGCATCAATATGAATGAGGCGCTGGAACGGCTTTCCTTCGGGGAGTTGATATACCTTCTCAAGCACGAACGTGGGGCTTGTGACGACGTCCTTGACGCCGAGAGACAGAGCAACCGCTTTGGCAAACGCCGTCTTCCCCGCCCCAAGTTCGCCTGACAGCGTGATAAAAGTTGCGCCCTCGCCCGGAATAAGAGAAGCGGCGAAACGCGCCGCTTCCGCATCAAACTCCGCGAGCGTATGAACTACCTTTTCCATTAGGACAATTGTACCGCTGAAAATGAAAGCGCGCCTGTCATCGAGACAGGCGCGCTTGTTTGCTTTGGCTACTGCTCCTAGCGAGAAGGGGGCTGCGTCGGGACGCGTTCCCAACCGCCCGGACATTCCCTCACATAGGGATAGTAGGTATTCGTGGCCCGGCAGAAGTTCCAGTAGTTCGCCGGCGGTGCCGGCTGTTCCACATACGTCGTGGGTGCGGCCGGTACTATCACCGGTGCGTAATACTGCGGGTACGCGACCGGCGGGTATGCATACACCGGATAGTACGCCGGTCCGTACCACATCGGACCGTACCAGATGCTGACCCGCGCACCGCCATGGTGCCTGCCGTGAGCGAGCACGGGGCTACTGACGGAAACACCGACCAGAACTGCGATGAAAAGAGCGACGAATCCTGTTTTCATGATGCCTCCTGTGGGCCGAATGTATGCCGCCAAACAGCAAGCGGAGTAAAGTGAGTATACTACCATATATGCCTATTTGTCAAGCCCCTGCTCCAGAGCGCCTCTGCCGGTGGTATCATGGGCCGATGGATTCCCCTTTTGATACGAAGAGCGAGGATGCGAAACTCGCCCAGGTGCGGGAGCGCGAAGAGGAGGACGTGGCCCGCATTCTCTCCGAGAAATACGGCATGTCGTACGCGGACCTCTCTTTGAAACAGGTAGACAACGATGCACTGCGCATCGTTCCGGAGGCGCAGGCGCGGGAAGCGGAGGCGGCGGCGTTCGCCAAGACGGCAAAGACGCTTTCGCTCGCCGTGCATAATCCGAACAATCCTGCTTTCACGAAGCTGAAAGAGGACCTTTCCGCGCGCGAGTTCAAGGTAAAGGAATTCCTCGTATCGAAGAAAAGCCTCGACCGACTCCTGGCGCGGTACGCCGACCTCTCGTTTGCCGTGGAGTCGAAAGCGGGTACGTTTTCCATACCTCCCGAAAATCTGGCAAAACTTATGGGCGCGACGACAACGCGTCTCGGCCTTACGCACGCGCTCGACGAAGCGAGCAAGGAGCATTCGCTTGACCGTATCTCGCACATTCTTGAAGCCCTCTTCGCCGGAGCGTTCGGGCTCCGCGCCTCCGATATTCACATCGAACCGGGAGACGAGCGGACGCTGTTGCGACTCCGCATTGACGGCGTGCTCTCCGACACGTACTTCTTCGACCCGAAAACCTACCATCAGCTGAATTCCCGCATCAAACTCCTGTCGGGAGTGAAGTTGAACGTCACGAACCGCGCGCAAGATGGACGCTTCAGCATCGCCAAGGGCGGGAGCCAGATCGAAGTGCGCGCCTCCTTCATCCCCGGCAACTTCGGCGAGTCCGTCGTGCTCCGCCTCCTCGACCCCGAAACGACCAAGGTCTCCTATACCGAGCTTGGCATCCATCCGAAACTCCTCGAGCGGCTCGAGAAAGAGATACGGCGCCCGAATGGAATGCTGCTGACGACCGGACCGACCGGGAGCGGCAAGACCACGACCTTGTACTCGTTCCTGCGCGAGATGCAGACGCCGGAAATAAAGATAATCACGATCGAGGATCCGGTCGAATATCACCTCGAAGGCATCGTGCAGACGCAGGTGGAGGGCAAAAAATATACCTTCGCCGAGGGACTCCGCTCTATTGTGCGGCAGGACCCGGATATCATCATGGTGGGCGAGATACGCGACGGAGAGACGGCGAATATCGCCATCCAGGCGGCGCTCACAGGCCACTTCGTCTTCTCGACCCTGCACACGAACAATGCCGCCGGCACCTTCCCCCGGCTCGCGGACCTCGGTGCCGACCCAAAGTCGTTCGGCTCGGCGGTAAGCGTGTCGATGGCCCAGCGCCTCGTGCGCCGTTTGCACAAAGACACGAAAAAAGAGCGCTCTCTTACCGATGATGAGAAAAAAATGATAGCGAACGTGCTCGAGCCGCTCGCCGACAAGAGCCTCATCCCGAAAAAAATAGAAACGGTGTGGGAACCGGCGCCGCAGGACGAGGATGAGACCGGCTACAAGGGACGTGTCGGTTTGTACGAAGCGATATTCATGGATGACGAGCTCGCGAGTTTTCTGCGCGACAATCCGCCAGAGAACGAGATCTCGAAACTGGCCGCAAAGCAGGGCTACCTCACCATGGCGCAGGACGGCATACTGAAGGCGCTTTCGGGCCTCACCTCGCTCGACGAAGTCATCGCGACCGTCGAAATTCCTCGCTAGCAGTTTTTATGGAAAAACGCGAGCCTGTGCTCGCGTTTTTGCCTCTCTTCCCGTACATAATCCTCAAGGCAAAACCCCGTGAGATAAAGAAGTTTGAAATGGCACGGTCTCATGAATTGAGTCGTACATTCAAGATTTATCTCGCAGCAAACGTCCTTATCTCACGGGGGTAGACGAGACACCTGAGGAGATTCCCAGCGCCACGACCGAAGTCGCGGACCAGAAAATCCTTGGGGAAACGCCCGAAGCCGTCAAGCCTTGCCTAGAGGAGTATGAACAGGATCAATAAACTGTGATAGAATGCTAGCATCATATAATTTTTATGTCAAGTCCCCGTTCCGGCCTGCCCTCTCTGCCCGCTTCGCTTGACGCGGCCCTACGCCCCTCACGATGGGACGAATATGTCGGACAAAAACAAGTGAAAGCGAATATCCGAATCGCCATTGACGCCGCCAAAAAACGCGGGGGAATGCCGGAACATATTCTCTTCTACGGCCCGCCGGGCGTCGGAAAGACGACGCTTGCCCATCTTGTCGCCGCGGCGCTTGAATCGCCCATGAAAAGCACTTCCGGCGTCGCCATCGAGCGGGCGGGCGATCTGGCCGCCATTCTCACCAATCTTGAGCCGAATACGGTCTTGTTCATAGACGAAATCCACCGTCTCTCGCGCAAGATAGAGGAATTGCTCTACCCCGCACTCGAATCGGGACATCTCGATCTTGTGCTCGGCAAAGGGCCCTCGGCGCGCACGGTTGAACTCTCCCTCCCTCCCTTCACGCTCGTTGGCGCGACGACGCGCGTCGCGGAACTGTCCGGGCCGTTGCGCTCACGCTTCGGCGGGGGCGTTTACCAGCTCGATTTCTATAGCAACGAGGACCTATGGGACATCGTCCGACGCTCGGCTCGCCTTTTGAACCTCAAGGCACCGAAAGAGGTCATTGAGAGCATCGCGGCGCGGAGTCGCGCGACACCACGAGTCGCGAACGCGCTCCTGAAACGTGTTCGCGACTTCTCCGAAGTGCACGAGCGCGCCCTTTCCATCGCTCTCTGCGACGAGGCGTGCGAATTGTTTGGCATTGACGCGCTCGGGCTCACCAAAGACGACAGACGTTACTTGGACGTCCTCCTTAAAAGTTTCCGGGGCGGCCCGGCCGGCGTCAGCGCTCTTGCGGCCGCGCTCCACGAGGACGTGGATACCGTCGAATATGTGTATGAACCGTATTTGCTGCGCCTTGGCTTTCTGGAACGCTCGAGTCGCGGGCGCATTCTCACCCCGAAAGGCCGCTCATACTTGACCGGCGACGTTCTTTTATAACGCAACCTGTAAAAGCGGGGTGGGCCGAAAAGTGGGTGGTGGAACTTGGCTCAGCGGTCCGGAGCGCCGCTCATTTTGCCGCTCGCGATCAAATTGCTATCATTGGAGGATGTCAGGTCACAGTAAATGGTCCCAGATTAAGCGGCAAAAGTCGGTATCTGACGCGGCACGGAGCCGCACTTTCTCTCGGTTCGCGCGTCTTATCGCTCTTGAATCGAAAAAGTCCAATGGTGTCCTCTCGGCACCCGGCCTTGCGGCCGCCGTCTCGCGTGCGAAGGCCGCGAATATGCCCAAAGACAACATCGAGCGCGCCATCAAGAAGGGGATGTCCAAAGATTCGGGGGATCTCGAAACCGTCGTATACGAAGCATACGGTCCCGGCGGCGTTGCCATCATCATTACCGCGTTAACCGATAATAAAAACCGTACGACGCAGGAAATAAAGCATCTGCTTTCCCTCCATGGTGTCGAACTTGCGTCTTTAGGCGCCGCGAGCTGGGCGTTCACCAAGAACGCCGACGGATATGTGCCGAATGAACCCGGCGTCGAGGTCGCTGGTGCCGATGAAGAGCTCCTTTCCACAATTTTAGAAGCATTGGACGAGCACGACGACGTGCAACGGGTGTTCACGAACGCGAACGGCTATGCGGATACTGGCAATTGATCCGGGCTATGACCGTCTCGGCATGGCGGTCCTCGAAGGGACTGCCTCAAAGCCGGAGTTGCTCTGGAGCGATTGTGTGACTCCCGAGAAAGGAGCGCCGGCCAGCCGGCTTGCGCATGTGTCGCGTGCAGTTACGGACGCGATCATGAAATATTCCCCCGACGCCCTCTCCATCGAGACGCTCTTTTTCAGTGTCAATAAGAAAACAGCCATTGGGGTCGCCGAAGCGCGCGGAGCAATCCTTGCGGCCGCCGGCGCTTTGTCCATTCCAGTGAAAGAATATTCGCCTCAGCAGGTGAAGAATGCGGTGACCGGCCACGGCGGCGCCGACAAAACGGCGGTCGCGCGCATGCTTCCGCTACTCCTAAAACTCCCGGGGAAAAAGCGCACTGATGATGAGCTCGATGCAATCGCCATCGGCATTACGTCACTAGTGGTATCATACGAATCATGACCGTTCGCCGGCGCGCCTCATGGCGACATGCATTCCATGCGTCCGTTCTCGCTTTTTTCGGGTTCGGATTCCTTGTACTCGGGATATTGTTTGTGCTGGTCGCCGCCACTCCCGTGCTCGATATCAGCTCGTTTGCAGCCCGACAGTTGGATCAGTCTACGAAAATCTACGACCGCACCGGACAGATCCTTTTATATGACTACAATCGGGACGCGAAACGCGAAATCGTTCCTTTGTACAATATATCGCCGAATATCATAAACGCCACGATCGCGATCGAAGATTCCAGTTTCTATGAACATGGGGGAATCCGATTCACTTCCATTATTCGTGCGATGATAGCCGATGCACTCGGCGGATCACTCTCCCAAGGAGGATCGACCATCACCCAACAGGTCGTGAAAAACACTCTTCTTACCAGCAGGAAAAGTATCGTCCGCAAACTGCATGAATGGGTGCTTGCCATCAAGCTAGAGCAGGTTTATTCCAAGGATCAGATCCTCGAAGCGTACCTCAACAACATTCCTTACGGCGGCACGCTCTACGGCGTGGAGGCGGCGGCCGAGGCCTATTTTGGGAAAACCGCGAAGGACATCACCTCTGCCGAGGCCTCTTACCTCGCAGCCATGATCCAGGCGCCTACGTATTATTCCCCTTATGGAACGCATCAGAAAGAGTTGTCCGCCCGCAAGGACCTCGTCCTTAAGAGGATGTACACATTGGGTTTCATACAGGACATCGAATACGAGCAGGCGAGAAACGAGAAGATTTCCTTTGCTCCCGCAGGGCAGAATTCCATCATCGCCCCCCATTTCGTGTTCTATATCCTGAATCAGTTGGAAGAAAAATATGGCAAGAACATGCTTATTTCTGGGCTGAAGGTGACGACGACGCTTGACGCCGATCTTGAGACAAAAGCTGAATCGATCGTAAATCAGTACGCCCTCCAGAACGAAAAGAAGTTTAGGGCGTCGAACGCTTCCCTCGTCGCCCTCGACCCGGCGACCGGCCAGATCCTCGCGATGGTCGGTTCGCGGGATTTTTTCGATACGGCTATAGACGGTCAATATAATGCGGCACTCGCCTCGCGTCAGCCGGGCTCCACGATGAAACCATTCATTTATTCATTGGCGCTTATGAATGGCTACACGCGCAACACGGTCGTGTTTGACGTGCCGACACAGTTCTCCACTGCATGCCGCCCATCGGACGTGAACAATAGAACTTCTCCCTGTTATGCACCCCTTGATTACGATAATAAGTTCCGGGGCCCTATGACATTTGAAACCGCCCTCGCCCAATCCATTAATATTCCCGCTATTAAAGTCCTTTACTTGGTCGGCATACAAAACGCCATAAATCTCGCGAAGTCATTCGGTCTCACCACACTCGGCAATCCAAACCAATACGGTCTCACGCTCGTGCTCGGCGGCGGCGAAGTCCGCCTCTTGGATCTGACGGGGGCCTTCGGTGTCTTCGCCAATGACGGCGTACTTGCCTCTCCGACCGGCATTCTTCAAGTCGATGACGCGCAAGGAAATGTGCTTGAAAAATATGATGCACATCTCTCGAGGGTCGTGCCCGAACATATTGCTCGAGATATGTCTGCGATGCTCTCTGATGCACAGGCGCGTCTACCGGAATATCCACTCGATTCACCATTGTCTTTCCCGGGCTATGATGTCGCGGTGAAGACGGGTACGACGGACGATACGCGCGATGCGTGGGTCATCGGCTATACACCGTCGGTCGCGCTCGGCGTCTGGGTGGGAAATAACGACAATACGCCGATGGTGAAATCCGTAGCTGGGTTTATCGCGGCACCAATGTGGCATGAGGCAATGGCGTATGCTCTTTCAAAATATCCGAGATCCTATTTCGGCGAAGCGAGCCCCATTCCTGTATCTGTACCGCCTATGCTCCGAGGAAATTGGCAAATCCCTGATGCGAATGGAATTATTTTCCCTCATAGTTTGCTGTACTGGACGGATAAAAATAATCCCCAAGGACCGCCTCCTTCTAACCCGGCGCGAGATCCCCAGTTTGAGTACTGGGAGTACGGGATTTCAGCATGGTATTACCTGCACCCCGAACTTTTCACCAATCCACCCCTTTTCGTCCCTCTTTCTTCCTCCTTCTCCTCGTCGGAGCAATCTTCTCTGTAATAACGGTTATTGATTCATTGGAGAAACAAGATAAAGGAGTGAGGTATCCCCGACCCCTTTTATGATAAGCGGTCGACCTATTCCTGCGGCAAGTAATGAAATGCTTTCGGTTGTTGTGAGCGAGAGCGCTGCCAAGAGGTATCGATGATTGAAGGAAAGGTCTAGAGGGCTTCCTGAGATATTCGCGCTCAAGGTTTCCGAGGATTCGCCGATATCGAAGTTTTTCGCAAAAAAGGAGAAGTTGTTCTTTTTTGGGTTGAAACTGATTTTTACTTTCTGGAACGCATCGGAGAATATTGTCGTTCTTTTAAGAGCCGTTTCGAAATCCTTTCTAAGCACGACTGCCTCTACGATCGATTCTTTTGGTATGATTTGCCGGTAATCGGGATAGACCGCATTTGTGAGACGGGAGACGAACATTCCTTGAGAAGCAACAAAAGCGCATTGATGCTCGTCGAATGACATGATTATATCGTCGTCTGGCAGCGCTTGCGCTATTTCGAGAGCGTTCTTTGCGGGAATAAGGAATTTACCTTGCGTTCCCTTATTGGAAAGGGGAATTTTTTTCTCTGCAAGGCGGAATGAATCGGTGGCAACGGCTGTTAGCACCCCCCCTTCTATAGACATATAAATGCTTGATAATTCGGGGCGAACCATAGAGGAGGACGCACATGGCGCAATGGAGGTAAAAAGGTTTTTTAAGAGAACACCAGGAAGCACCACTCTATTTTTTGGATTTTCTGGGAATGGAATGGTTGGAAAATCATCATAAGGGACCGTTTTTATCAAACTTTTGCCCGTACCGCTCATAAGTGAGACAGTGTCGCCAGTATGCTCGATAGTGATATTTCCTTCCTGGGTGAGCGTTCCTGCTATTTGTTGTAGAACAGCTGCAGGGATCGCAACGACCCCATCGCTTATATATTTTCCTTCTAATTTTAGATCGATACCTATTTCGAGATTTGTCGCGCGCATTTTTATACCATCATGTCCGGCAATAATCAGTATTGAAGATAAAACAGGAAGTGTCGTATTCTTCCTTTCGGCAAACCTAGACACTTTATACACAGCGTCAGAGAATTCTTTTTTTTCTATTGAAATATTCATACAATTCTTATTAAGGGTGTTGGTATTGGGGATATGGTAAAAAAATCAGATTTTATTTGTGCAACATTCCTTTTACTGAGTGCGCAATCTGTTGGTAATGATGAAAAATAACTCATACAAGTAGGGTACGAATATTTTGTATTTCTTTTGCCAGGTCGTTATCCACAATCACTTCCCGTTTTATCTTCTCACAGGAGTGGATAACTGTTGTGTGATCGCGCCCACCAAGTTTTGTTCCTATGGTCGGATACGAAATGCTAAAATCCTCCCGCAAAATATACATAATGACCTGTCTCGGACGCACCACTTCTCTTCTGCGTGTTTTTTCATAAATACTTTCTTCGTCAATACCGTAAAATGCCGCCACCTTATCTACAACATTCTTAACCGAGATATTTTTCTGGGGCCGTGTGAATGAACGAAGGGATTGACGGACTTCGACGATATCTGGAGCGACTCCTTTCACCTGCGCATGGCACACAATACTATTCACCATACCCTCCAATTCGCGTATAGAGCCGCTCATAGTGGAAGCGACATACTCGACGACCTCATCAGAAAGTATGACGCCATGGGAAGCAGCTTTCTTCCTGGCAATTGCCATGCGCGATTCAGGATCCGGTTCCCCAATATCAACCGACATACCACTTGCCAAACGGCCTTTTAAACGCTCGGCGATATCGGGGATGGCTACCGGGGCCCGATCGGAGGAAAAAATGATCTGTTTATTTGTGTCATGAAGAGCATTGAACAGATGGAATAATTCCTCTTCACTCCGCTCCTTCTTCGAAAGAAATTGGACGTCATCCATGATGAGAAGGTCATAATGACGGTATTTATCTTTGAACCGATTCGCAGTTCCCGCCTGAACGGCATCGGTGTAATCAATAACGAACTTTTCGGAGGTGAGGTAATACACCTTACGACCAGGGTATTGTTTTTTGTATTGATTGCCGATCGCCTGGATGAGATGGGTTTTCCCGCGCCCGGTATCTCCGTAAATAAAAAGAGGATTGTATGTTATACCAGGGCGCTCGAGTGCTGCTTGTGCGGCCGCATACGCGAGATTATTGAAAGAGCCGATAACAAACGTGTCGAATGTATATCGTGGGTTCAAATTATCACTTTTATTGATATAGAATTCATCAAGGGGAAGTTCAAGTGCTCCCCGCACGTTCCTTACCTCCTTTAATGCCTTACGCCGTTCGTCCTTTACGATGAGATACTCGATATTACGGAACTCATAGGACACATCACGGACTATTTTGAGAAGGAGTGTGTGGAACTTCTTGAGGTACCAGTCCTTGAAGAACTGACTCGGCACACCGATGAAGATGACACCATCCTCCACCTTCACGATAAAACTGTTGCGGAACCATGTATTGAAATTTGCCGGCGATATCGAGAGTTCCACCTGTGTGAGAATGTATTCCCAGAGCTCTCGAGGATTCCCTTTATCCATAGTGCCTGGAGTATACTCTTATCGAGAAGGTAAAGCACCAATGGTTTTTCCTGGGGAAACTGTTAATATCATGTGCATAACGTAATTTCACAATTTTTATGTCAAAACGCACGTATCAGCCGAAAAAAAGGAAGCGGGCGCGAGCCCATGGCTTCCGTTCGCGCAGATCAACATCTGCCGGACGCAAGATTATGCGGGGTCGGCGACGTATCGGACGCTCTCGATTGTCCGCCTAATCTTTGTGTTTCCACGCCGAAAACGGCTTCCTCGTTCGGCTTTCCCGGCCGCCCTGTCGACCGGCCGGCGTATCTCCTCCGCGCACTTTTCTGCCATCCTCCCGAAGGAGGCGGAGGGGTATGCCGTCGTCGTTTCGAAAAAAATTGCCCGGCTTTCGGTCGTACGGCATCGTATCAAGCGGCGGGTACTTGAAGCACTTCGGGGCATTTTGCGCTCAAGGAGGGACATTCCTCCAGCGCTCATACTCTTCCCTAAACAAACGGTAGAAAGGATGGATCATAAAACCATGCAGGAGGAACTGGAAGTACTTATTTCTAGAACCTCCACTCGGCGGCACGCGGGCGACAAATAGCGTACAATACTCCCGTGATATCGACTTTTTTTCACGCCGTTTTTTATGACCCGATTTATAATGCGCTCGTAGCGCTCGTAGCGCTCGTTCCCGGCTCTGATGTTGGTATCGCGGTCGTTCTCGTTACCATTATCATCCGGCTGATACTGCTTCCCTTCTCATTATCGGCAGCGCGCACTCAGCGGGCGATGAAAGTTTTGGAGCCGAAACTCAAAGAACTAAAGGAGAAACACAAAGGGAATAAAGAAAAAGAAGCACTCGAAACCCTTGGGCTCTACCGTGAGGCGCGAGTGAACCCGTTTGCGAGCATCCTTATGGTGTTCATTCAAATCCCCGTTCTGCTCGCCCTCTACTGGGTTTTCTATTATGAGCCGTTGTCCACCATCAACGTAGCGCAGCTCTACTCATTCACTCCCGTTCCACACGCGGTCTCACTCCAATTCCTCGGCCTCATATCGGTCGCCGGCAAGAGTTTGGTTCTTGCGGTCCTCGCCGGTCTTACCCAATTCTTTCAGGCGCATATGGCGCTCTCCGGGACGATGAAACCGTCGGATGCGAAGGGAATTCAGAACGACTTCCAGAGAGTCATGGGGATGCAGCTGAAATATGTATTTCCGTTCATTATCGGTGTTATTTCCTACACGACCTCCGGTGCCATCGCGCTCTACTTCATCACGACCAATCTTGCTGGTGCCCTCCAGGAGTGGCATGTGCAGCGTGTCATAGCCCGGGAAACCTCAGAGCGAGTAGCCCCATAACGAACCATCATTCTTGTTGGTGAATACAAGCACGGTGTCCAGCGAATCGACCGCAGGCGCCTCGACATCGAGAGATTCCTTGGTTTCTTTAGAGAAGTCCAGAATAAACTGGGCATAACGCCCAGTGACCTGTATTTTCCATATCCTGTCGGTAAATGACACGGTGCCCCGGTACCAATCATCGGGATACCGGGAGCCCTGAGGTGGATTCATGGGGACCCCGCAATAAATGGTAGAATCGTCCGCCGTCCACACGCATTTATCCGCGATGGACGCAATGGGAAGAGGGATCTTCTCTCCGGTCGCCACGTTCGCTAATTCCATCTGCATTGCGCCGCCGGCGTCGGCGTAACTTACGAGCAACCATTTGCCGGAGTGGCTTGCTTTGGCGACAAGACCGTTGCGTGGCCCCGCGACACGGGAAAAATATCCAGCGCCATCGACGAGGAATGCAGCGCCCGGAAGAGTGGCGGAAGGTTTGGTGTACGCGAGATATTGGTTCTTCCCGGCGAATGCGACGCGCAATGACGACAACGGCGTCGAAAATATCTGTGAAGCATGTGTGCCGTCGGTTCGGGCAAGCGAAGCGACCGAGCCGTTCACGCCGGAGGAGAGTGTGAGCACGCCTGTCGAGGAAACGGCGATATCGGAAAGATTCTGTGGCAGGAAAAATCCATCAGAACCGTCTGTCCGTAAGGCGTAGGTGTTGGTGGTGGAGAAATCAGCGCCTGAAAGATAACGCACGAAAACCCCGGACGCATCCGGGAGCCAGACGGCGGACTGAATGCCCGGGATGGTCCGGTTGCTTATCCGCGTCAGTGTACCTGTGCGCACGGAATATGAATACACATTGCCACTTTGTCGCTCGATGTAACTCACGATGGTTTCCCCTGTCCCGAGCGAAGTGGAGGGAGACGCAGAACTCTCGCCATCGCTGTTCACCACCATCTCGCCCGGCACCACCGGCCCGGCGCTTATTTTCACGAGTCGGGGGGGAGGGGTCGGAGAAGTGTTCGTAGTAACGGTCGTCGTTCCGAACTCTTCGACGGGAGAAGACGCACCTTGCCCTGCGATCGGCAGGTCCACACTTCCAGCAGGAGCAACGACGACGCTTGCGGTATTGACGAAAAAGTAAAAATAGGCGGCGGTTCCGGTCCCGGCCAGGACTATCACGATGGCGATGATGGTAAGTGCGCGGCGCATATCAATATCTCACACACGGATTTTGCACCGGCGTGGAACCCTGACCATCAGTGCAAGAAACTTGCGTGAGATTTTCTCTACAAAGGTCGTTGAAAAATTGTCGACAACCGTTTGAGTCCCTGGCACAAAAGTAACTTTTTCCATCAACAACGGCTTCTGGTTTCAGTTGAATACAGTAAGTACCCGTTTGAGGCGATGCATAGTAATCCTGCTGAAAACCAATGATCTGGCCGTTATTTATAGCGCGCGTACTTCCTGCTCGGACCGATTCCTGTACGTACTGCGTCTGTTGGGTTTGCGGTGAGCCGGACCTGGTATCAAGCGGGGGAAGGTTAACGGAGAGATTGAGGATACTCGGGTTGATGATGGAGAAGACGAGTGCGGGAGAGAGGACAAGCACGAGGCCGAAAATGGCGTTGTATATTTTTCCCTTGCTGTCCGTGAGAATACTGACATTATCTTGGTTCGTCGCTATTCGGAGCCCTTCCCAAACGATCATGAGGACGGCAAGTACCGCGGCAAGGCCAATGAGATATTTATAAAGATTGTTGAAAAATGCCGCGAGTCCTGCCGAGTCGGCCGTCACTCCTTGGGTCAGTCCCGGAATGGGGGCGAGCGGAATGAATCCATCCGCGAATGCATGCGGCGCTACGCCGAAGAAAAAGAGCGTCACGGCGATAAATAACATTTTTTTCATAGGCCGAAGAAATTAGTGCTCGGTTTCGCCCCGAATATAAGCGGAAGATTCGCGGCGGCGGTTGCCGCGTTACCGGAGGAAGCGGTGAGCGAGAGCGAAGCGGTTCCCCTCCCCTCGCCGGTGGGGCGTAGTGTTATCAAGTTGCCGGTTTGTGCCGCCACGCCGTTTAAAAACCACTGGAGCGTTGGCACGCCGCCCGAGAGAGGGAACGAGAAGGGCGCCGCGTAGAACGTGGCCTCCGCACCGCTCATGGTGTAACTGCCGGCGAGAGCACGTCCGAAGCGGATGCCGAGCAGTGGATCGTTCTCGTATATGTGCACGGAAGGTTCGAGCGCGGAAAACGACAGTGAAGCGCCGCCGACGATGGTCCCGGCGGCGTTCGTTACGGTGACGGAGATTTCGCGTGTGCGGTACTGAAGCGGCGCAGCGGCAATGATGCTTGATTTTCCGATACCGGAGGAATCCATGACACGTGCACCGTCAACCGTCCATGCGTAGGAGTATGTCGCCGGGATGGATGTTTTCCCACTGGCGTCCCTCAGGTTTGCAATGGCGATTATTCGTACGCTCCCTTCGAGCGGCACGAAAGGCTTGCCTGGGTAAAGAGGGGGGAAGGAGGATACTGGTTCGGCAATCAGCAGCACGTCCTGAGGTTGGAGAGAGACCGTCTGATTTGAAGAAATGCTGCCCGAGGATATTGTCACCCTTACGTTCATGATACTCCCCGCTTTCCCGAGTGGAACGGTGACGGGACGCACTGCGCCTTTATATATCTCCTTGCCCGAAGCCGAGACAGTGAGCGTTGCATTTGCAAGTTCCAGCGAATCGGACAGAACCGAGAGTGTGGCGTTGCTATAAGGAGCGGGATACTGCGGGTTAACCGAGAGCGTGAAGGCATTGCCGGTTATACTCCCGAGGTTTTCAAGAGATTGCGCCGATGCCAGAAACGGTAACACAAGGGCGACGCCACAGATCGCAAAAGCGAGACGCATACTCCCTAGTATATATCCTGCGTGAGGCGACTACGCCGCCTCACGCGCTTTTTCGGGGATTCCGTATTCGCCGCCCTCGGCGTGCGCCTGTTCGTACCACTCATCATCGGCCGCCTCTGTTTCCGCGCGGTCCTGCAAAAGCCGGGCCATCCGCCGGTTCTGTTGCTGTAGCTGGGAGGCGGCTTGTTCTTTTTCGAATGTTTGCAGCGCCGCCTTTTCCACCCGTATCTGCGTACGGTACATTTTCCACACGACGAGAGTAATAACAGGAACGGATCCGACGATAGGGATCTCGCTTACCAGCAAACTTCCGGCGAACCACAACGCATTTTCTTTGAATATACGTCCATTCGTGACGAGAAGTATGATCCCAACAGTAAGCCATCCGGCAAATCCTACCGCCATCGCCATTATCACGCCGAATGGCGCGATCATTTCTATAGCGACGGCTCCCACGAGCCCCGCGCCGGCCGTGCATACAAGAGCGGCCGTCTTCGTTCCAAGTAGCCCGAATGTCCACGCCTCCAAGGTGCCGCTCGTCGTTATCGTGCAGTAGAGGGCGGCAAGCGCGGGTCCAAAAAACCAAAACATCTCGAACATCAAGCGCAGTGCATCAAAAATGGCGGAGACCGCCAGCACGGGGGTAGCTCTTCCCCACATCATCACCTTTGGCGGAGCACTATTTCTTTTCTGCGGCATACCCAGCGAGGACTAAAAAGAATTGCTCCGCGTGTCTGAAATGCTGGAATCTTATGTCGTTAAGGTAGTTTTGAGACATCATAGTAAGCAAATTATGTCTGGAGCAAGAACACTATGCTTTTTTGTCCTGCTGGGCATACCGCTCTTTCTCCTGCTTGATGGCGAGGAGCTGGGACGGGTCGGACGTGATTATCTGGTCCTCGGTATAGCTAGCCACTACCTTGATGGCGACGTGTTTCAGGCCTGCGAAAAAGAGCCCTTCGCCCACGCCGGCCTCGAGCAGGAGATATTTTTCCTCGTCGGTGAGGTTGAATGTCTCCTGCAGAACGTTGATGGTCGTCGGCGACTGCTTGAGGAGGAGTTGGAGCGACGAGTTCGTGAGAATGGGCCGTCCGTAGGGGCTCTTGAGGAAGTCCTCCACGTCCTGCGTAATGGTGCAGACGCCCAGGTAGTATTTGCGCCCGCGCTTGGCCACCGAGTAGAGGAAGGAAGCGGTGTCTTCGCTCTTCATCATCCACCACGCCTCGTCAATGATGAGAAGACGCTTCTTCAGTTCGTGGCGCACGGCGTTCCAGATGTAGTGCGTGATGATGTACATCGCGACCGGCTTCAATTCGTCCTCCATGTCGCGCACCGAGAAGACGGCGAATTGCTGTTTGATGTCTATATTGGTCGGCTGGTTGAGAAATCCCGCCCAGGTGCCGCGCGTATATTTCGAGAGCCGTTCGACCAAGGACTCGCTCCCTTCCATGCCGGAGAGTACCTGCTCGAAGTCGGAGAGGAGCGGCGGTTCGGCGCCGGTAAAGTCGGCGTCGCCGGTGATGTCTTTGAGCGCGTACGTCTCGCTGATGGCGCGGTCGACGATAGCGTCCTCTTCGGGCGAGAGGCCGGAAAGCATGATACGGAAGAGCCCGACGAGCGCGATGATGTTTGACCGCAGGATGTCTTTCGGGTCCTCGTCTTCTTTGACCGCCGGAAGATCGAACGGGTTTATGTGGTGCTCGGAGGAGAGCGAAATGTGGAACGATCGGCCGCCGGTCGCCTCTGCGAGCTGGTCATATTCGCGTTCCGGATCGATGACGATGACGTCGGTGCCGAACATGAGGGAGCGAAGCACTTCAAGCTTCGTCGCGTAGCTCTTCCCGGACCCGGACTTTGCGAAAATGACCGAGTTGTAATTCTCAAGCGAAAAGCGGTCGAAGAGAATAAGCGAAGAATTGTGCCGGTTGATGCCGTAGAGGATGCCACGGTCGCTCGTGAGGTCGAACGAGACAAAGGGGAAGAGCGAAGAGAGCGGCGAGGAATTCAGCTTCGAGTTAACAAGGAGCTCGTCGGTTCCGAGCGGAAGGCATGAACGGAACCCCTGCTCCTGCTGGAACAGCGCCGGTTTCGTGTAAACGAGTTTTGCATCGAGGATACCTCGGATATTTCCTTCGGTTTTGTCGATCTCCTCCTTTGAGTCGCCGTAGAGCGCGAGGTAGAGCCCCACTTCAAAGAGTTTTTCCTGTGCTTGCTGGAGATTGTTGCGCAGCGTCTCCAGATCCTGATAGGCGGTATCAAGCAGGGGGTCGCGCACGAGTCCCTTCGCCTCACGCTCGTTGATCTGACTCTCTACTTCCGCAACTTTTTTCTGGAAATCACGAAGTGCCTGCGCCGTCTCGATCGGATGGATGAATACGGAAACGTCGAGCACCTTATCAAGGTTAATGACCGGCGAGAACCATCCGTCGGTGAGGAACCGCGGGTAGGAAATGGTGTAAAAAGCGCGGACGAACTTCTCCCCGAGCTCGATCTCGCGCGGGCCGATGGAAAGAGCCGTCGGAGCGATCGTATCGACGAGTTCCAAGGAACCCTGTTTGTAGATATCTTTCGGCAAGACCGGCACGACCATCTGGTCTTGCGAGTGTTCCTTCTTCCGGTTCAAAAAATCGAGGAGTGACATAATCAGTTGTCGAGGCGAATGGGGTTCTCAAGCTCTCCGGGATTGAAGGAACGGTACAAGAGTTCGATGATCTCCTCGGTTCCGAGCGGAACCGCTCGTACGCCGGTGCCGACGAGCCCTTCCGCGACGAGCGAGAGCCGCTGCTCAAGTTGCGCGCGGTCCTGCTCGAACGAGGCCTCTTGGGCGGCGCTCTTTACCGATGCGCTTTCGCGCTTCAGAAAGCTGACGGTCGCTGCGGCGGACACGTGCGGCGTGTACGGCACGATGATGTAGAACGATTTTGTCATGATATTCGCTTGGTCCGTAAACGAGCGTACGAACTCGACGTACTCGTGCAACTGGATGCGCATAAGCTCGGTCTTTTGCTCCGGCGCTTTCTCTGCAAGTAGGGCGAGATACGGGCGCAGGTCCATACGGCGCGAATTGATGACGATCTGGATGGAAAAATCGAGCGTATTGAGAAAATTCTGGAAGCCAAGGACGATGGCATGCTGTTCATCGGCGGATTTAAGGCCGAAGTTGATGGAAGAACAGATAAGTACGCCGCGATAGCCGCCGTCTTTGAGGACGATAGTTCCGTTCCGTATCTCTTTGACCGGAACGAACTGCTGCGTTGCGCCTGCCGATTTAGTCGCCATATCAAGTATCGCGTTCAGCGGGATTCACATCTCCCTTTTTTACGTCAAGTGACCACGCGAGTTCGGAGAGTTTCCCTCGGGTGAGCTTCGGCGTGCCACGCCTGGGTAGCTGCGCCGCCTCGGCAGCCGCCGCTGCAGCGGTCGCGGCGGTATATTCCTTGACCCCCGTCTCTTTATGTTTCCAGAGGAAGAATTTCGCGCCGGTGTAATAATTGAAACCGGCCTCCAGGATCTCGATAAATGCCTTGCCGTTCACCTTATAGAATGCGAGTGCCGCGCCGAATCCTGCCACGAGGGCCGAGAGCACGATCGCGAAGATCATCGGCAGATAAACGAAGAACACGACGCAAAGCCCCGCAGCGCCGGCGATATAGATGAATTGTTTGAGGGTCAGAGGCCCGATGATCTTGTCCTCTACCTCGATGAACTGCGGCACTTGGTACTCCATCCGCTCCAGTATACCCTAGCACTCAACCGGTTTACGAAGTTCCCAGGCCGTTTTGTTCATTATTGAGTGCTGGGTATAGCGGTAGTGCACAACGGTACACGCGGGATACTGTTGCTCTATACTGTATATGTTCGGAGTTCTTTACGGAGGGGCGAGTATGGATATGACCATGGGCAAGGAACTCATTCTGGTAACGCGGGCGGAAGAGACCAGATGTTTTCGGTGCCGGAAAGTGGTCGATCTGACCATGGGAGCTTACCAAGAGCAGGTCGACAGCATCGGGATCCCGCACTACTACCACATTTCCTGCTGGTTCGGACCCCTGGATTATCTGGATTAACAAGAGGCCGCACGAGGAGGCCTCTTCTTAATTTTATGCCCCGCTCCCCTTGATGTCTTTGGATTGTAGCGGGCTTTCTATGCCAGGGACCCACTTTGCATTGATGGTGCCGAATTTCTTTTCATATTCCCCTAGCTGATGCACGAGACTCTGCACTAGCCGCTTCATATGTTGTGGCGTGAGTGCGTACGCATGCGCCGTCTCGCCGACGCTCATGAGCAGAACGAAATTCTCCTCGGAATGCCCCGCAATAACGTTTTCGCAGAACTGTTTGGGGATTTTATTGAAATCCATGCTTGCATCATATGCTCCCGCCTGTCAGAAGTCCAAACAGCCAGAGGACGAAATGAAAGAACGGCGTGGCAAAAATGTACGAGAAGATGATGAGGAACAGGACGAGAGAGAGTGCTCCGGCAGTACGGACCTGCTGCTCGAAGCGGCTCAAGCCAGGCGCGAGGTGCCACGGCAGCGCGGAACGCAGCGCGGTGAATCCGTCGAGCGGCGGGAATGGGATGAGATTGAAGAGGCCGAGGAAGAGGTTTATGAACGCGATGGTCGCGGCCAAAGAAAGCGCGGTTGCCGACAGCAGAGTGTCGCCCGTAGCGAGCGGAACAGAGCCAACACGGACGATGAGGCCGAAAATGACCGCAAGGAGGATATTCGTGCCGCTTCCGGCGACGGCAACGAGCGTTTCTCCCCAGTGCGGATTCCTCAGGTTGAAGGGATTGTATGGGACGGGCTTTGCCCAGCCGAAGAGGATGGGTGACCCCGTAAAGACGAGCAGCGCCGGAATGACGACGGAGCCCATGAGGTCGATGTGGGGAAGCGGATTGAGCGTGAGGCGCCCGGCGAGTCGGGCGGTCGGGTCGCCGAGCGAATTGGCGGCGTAGCCGTGCGCCACCTCATGCGCTATGACGGAAAAGACAAGAATGACGAGAGAAAGAATACTGTCCATATTGCTCGTTTCGTATCCTATGCTACCATGCGCCCCAGTACCACAGCCTCGCTTCGCTCGGCTGGCTACGGGGTAGGTCTCCTAAGGCAAGGTATCTATTTAATTTTTATGGCAAGACAATGTGAAATTACCGGGAAAAGCACGCAAATCGGCGGGCGGTACTCTAACCGCACCCGCGCGACGCAGTTCAACCCGACCGGCAAAGGGCGCCGCAAGGCAAATCTCCAGCGCCGCCGCATCTACGTCGCCGAGCTCGGCAAGACCGTCATCGTCGATGTTTCCGTAAAAGGGCTTAAAACTATCAAGAAAAACGGTGCATTCGCCGCGCTCAAGAAGGCAGGAGTGATTTAATAACGGCAAAAAAGAGCGCCGGACCATTCGTTCGGCGCTCTGCTCACGGGCTCTGTCATTGCTTGCGTGCATCAATGATCGATGCGATCCGATCAATCATCCGTTCGGTAAGATGGTCTTTGTGGAAAATCGCGCACCCCTCCTCGAGATTTCGTAACCGGCAGATACTCCAGTATTCGTCCAAGGTGAACGGGATACCGAGGTACCGAGACCATGGGCAGACTGAATAGTGAGTCCAGTCGACAGCCGTGCGACTTCCGAACCCTTGCGTATTCCACGCATGAAGCATCGGTCGGACAATCGATCCGTACGCGAGACCCTCGACGTACAGAATCGGAGGCGGAATAGCTGCCCATACTCGATCGTTTTCCATTGCCAGATGTGCGAGTAGCCATGCGTTTTCGAAGCAATGTCTGGGCCGAGGTTCGAAGGGAACGGTGGTCCATTCGTACGGCACGTAGTCCACTCCATATTCGAGCAATAGCCTCAGCCCAGCAGGGTGGACGCTGTTCAAGATCTTGAGATAGCCGGTGAATTGTTCTCCTCGCGCTCTTCTACCCGCTACCTGCTCGATAAAAGCGCGCAAGCTTGTATCGTGCCCGAGCGGGAATTTCCGAGCGAATCTCCGCGAAAGAAGATTACGGAAGTTCTTCCCTTGCGCGCTCATCAGCCATTTCCAATCGGTACGTTGGTCTATGTTTATTTCTACGGGTCGGCGCATGGCCTCCTCCCTATCAAGTTGTCCGCTGCGGACTCTACCAGATTGCATACAGTAATTCTAGTCGGCAAGAAGCACGGCGCCTTCGCCGCCCTCAAAAAAGCCGGTCGCATTTAAATTCACAAAACAAAAAGGACGGCCCGCCGTCCTTTTTTTGGTCACGCCCTCACACCACCCGGCGCTCGGAAAATACTTTACCGAGAAGGCTCCCGTCCGTCTGGATGAGAGATTCAGTAATCGTCCACCCTGCCGCACGCATTTCAGCGTGGTACATTTGGCGTACCTCGTGTCGAGTCAAGATGATTCGACCGTCCGGGCCAATGACGCGCGCCCAATATGGACCCTCACCCCAATCAAGCCACTGGTACGCGAAATTGATTGCGTTCAGTAGCGACTGGGACGTGTAGTTTTCGATGAAAGTCGGATTGAGCGTTGGACCGCAGACGACGAACGATGCGACTTTTGTCGGGAGGCCATACCCGCCTCTTGCCGCGTCCCAAACGCGCCGAGTCGTCCATGGCGAGACCACTATCTTCCCTTCGAAACTGTAGATCCCTGCCCACTGGGCTCTGCCGCCCCACATGAGTAAATGGGCGACTAGTTCCATAAGCAGGCGATTCTGAACCTGAATGATCTTGTCCTTCTGCGGGAGGCAGACTCTTAGGACGAATGACCGTCCGTTAAGCGCCTTCTTGGGGTAGGAACCGTAGCTTTCAACGTCGTTCGGTCGGTCCATCGGATTCTCCTTTAAGAGCAGTTCAGCTCGGACTATACTATGCGAAAGGTATTTTTAAAAGCACGGCGTCTTCGCCACTCTCAAACGCGCCGGTCGGATTTAAAGCATAGATTCTTGTAATTTAATGAAGCGCTTGTTATCTTGGGAACGGAATGGAGGATTTGCCCATGGCAAAACCATTTGCTGCCGGTGATCAAGTCGAGTGGCGTTATTTCGGGGGAAAAGAATGGACTGGAGGAATAATTGGGTCGATTGACCATGAACTTGGGATCATGAGTGTTAACCAGGGCCATTTTTATGGCATTGAAGCTTCCCGCGCCACTCACACAGTCCGCAGAATAAATGGCAGATGGTTGGCGTTCCGCGCAGGCCATGATGACTATATCGACCGAATACGCCATGTCAAAACCTGAACCAACCCCCGCCAAAAAGGTTCCTCTTACATAGAGGGACCTACTTTTTTGTAATCATTTGACCGTTTGAAGTGTACATACTCGCGGGAGTTGAAGAAGAAGAGATAACGAGGTCCGGCGGAGGAAAACCCGCATTAAGCACAGCAAGCCATGCGGCGGCGCGCGGCGGCAGGTCGTTTTGGATGAGGATGGAAGTCGAACCATAAGAAATGCGCAGCACGACCGCACCATCGGCCGTGTTCAGGGCGGAGGCGGTGTTTGGCGGCCAGAGCACATCGGCATATGCGCCGTCGCCAAGCGAAAAGCGCTGGCCGCGCTCGGCCGTGAAATGGCGTAGGCCCCGCTGCGCGCTTGCCGCCGCGGCAAGCGCGGCTTCCTGGCTTCGAGTTCCTTCCGCGCGCGGGCGCACGAGCGCCGAAACGCGATAGCGTTCCATAATGTGCGGCAATCCGCCGGACGAATCGGCGGAAACGGTCGTGAGCACGATGCTGTCAATGTTTCTGTGCCACATCGGCAGGGCCGAACCGAGTTCGCGTAATATTCCGGCGTCCTTCCCGGCGTTTATAAGCAGCGTTGTGCCGCTCGGGCTCCGCACCAACACCGCGTTATCCTTGTCTGTATCGAGCACGCGTACTTCGAGCACCGGCAACGCGAATGCGGTCCGATACACGAGGACATTTCCGGCGACGAAAGCGACAAGTACCACAACATAGAAACCCACAACTTCTACACGGGGCATACATAAAGTATATGGTACATTCTATCTCTATGAACTACTCACCAAAGACATTCAAGCTCCCGAAACTCGAGGGAATTTCCGAGAAGCAGCTCAAAGTGCATCTTGCTTTGTACGAAGGATACGTGAAGCACGTAAATCTCATCATGGATACCATTGCCAAGCAGGGTAAGGCCGATGACGAGGGCGGGAAATATGCGACCGCGGAATTGCGCCGCCGTCTCGCGTTCGAGTTCGACGGCATGCGCATGCACGAGTACTACTTCGAACAATTCGAAGGCGAAAAAGGAGGGAGTTCGGATTCAGGACTCGGGAAGGCGGCAAAGGAAAAATACGGCAGCGGCGAGAAGTTTATTGAACACATCAAGGAAGTCGCCGGTACGCGCGGCATCGGCTGGGTCGTCGTCTATAAGGACGCGCGTGCGGATACTATCCACACCGTTTTCGTCACCGATCACGAGCTCGGCCAGCTCGCCGGGCTCCCTATCATCCTCGCGCTCGACCTGTGGGAGCACGCGTATATGGTGGATTATGTTCCGGCCGAAAAGAAAAACTACATTGACGCTTCCCTTGCGAACGTCAATTGGAGCGTCGTCGAAAAGCGTTTCGACGAAGCCAAGTAAATCAATCCGGCGTACGCAACGAGTGCAAGCCAGAACGGGAACGGCGGGAGTGAGAATGCCGCAAGCGGTAGCGCGGCGGACTCGCGCGCGATAAATAAGAGGTAAGCATTCGCAAGGTACGCGGGGAATGCGAGCACGATGCCAATGAGCGGGGCCATAGAACCGAACAGCATTCCCGCAAAGCCCGCGAGGGCGGAAGACCCCATCGCGAGCGGGACAAACGGCATCACGAGCAGGTTTGCCGGAATGGAAACGAGCGAGAGATTGCCGGTGTCGTAGAGGAGAAGCGGCAGCACGGCGATCTGCGCCGAAAGCGTGGTCGCCACCGCATTTTTCCAGAATGAGCTTTTCATAAACGACAAAAACGTCTCGACGATGGGAGCGAGCCAGATGAGTCCGGTAGTTGCCGCCACCGAAAGGCCGAAGCCGGGGTCAAAGACGAGGTAGAGAGGGTTCCAGAGGAGCATGAGGAACACAACGAGGAGGAGCGCCCGACCGGCCGCATAGGTGCGGCCGGTCGCGCGGGCGTAGAGCGCGATGAGCGCCATGAGCGCGGCGCGCAGCGCCGTCGCCGAGAACCCAGCGATACCCACGAACATAAGCAGGGCAAACGCTCCGGCCGCCGCGCCCCAACGCCTCGGGAGCGCAGTGAGCGCGAGCGCGGCTATCACCCACTCGGCAACGACCATGACGTTGTAGCCGGAGAGCACGATTATCTGCACGAGGCCGCTGCGGACGAAATCTTCCTTTACTTTCTCGCCCAATCCCGATTTGCCGCCGATGACGATGCCGCTGGCCAGGGATGCATGGGGCTCGGGTAATGTCGCGGCGATACCATCAAGGAACGCATGCTTTACGCGCGCAAGCGCGGCCGGAAGCGAGTACCACGGCGCTGGCGATTCGACGCGCAGGTATGCGAAATTGAGCATAAAACGCACGCCGTCGCGCTCCAGATATTTGTCGTAGCGGAATATGCGGCCATTATCGTCGGCGAACGGTTCCGGGATGGCGAGCGTTCCCGACACGAATACTCGGTCGCCGACGGCGACGCTTGGATAGCGCGGTGCGACTGCCAGCATCGTCGTTGATTCATTCCCTTTTGAAACTCGTATTTCGACGCGCTGGTTCGCATCACGCACATCGGGGTCGCTCACCACGATGCCTTCATACGAAACTCGCTGCCCCACTTCGGCGACGAAGACCGTCGGCAGAGGCGATTCGGAAAGCGCCATGCGCACCGCGCCGAGCGCGGCCACGAGGCAAAAAGCGATGGCGAGCGCATAAAATATATGCCGCTTGAAGTAGTAGAACGCGCCGAACACACCCGCCGCGAGCACAAAAAATACCGCCGGTTCCCATCCCGACGTGAGCGACCGTACGAACACCCCTCCCGCGAATCCTATGACAACGGCAATAAGTGCACCCACGTAAAGTATGGTAGCGCAACCTGGGTCTTGACACATTTCCCATATAAAGATAACATATCCGTTATGTTAGCCCCGGTACATTATGGAATATAGCTTCTGGCAGACCCGACAAGGGGGAACGCCAGTTCTAGATGACTTACAAGCTGTAGCCCAAGCCGATGCTAACTCAGGAAAATCTTACTGGCTCCAGCTGAGCAAGGTCGAGAAATATACCTATCAGCAATTAATAAGGAAACTTCTCAAGAAGCTCAAAGGGAAGAATCCCTACAAGCTGTTTGAACTAAGATTTGCCCTGCCCCGGAAGATAGCAAGGACCTTTTGCGTCATCAGTCGTGATTCGAAATTATGGTTGTTACATCTGGTTATTAAGAAGAAAGATGGAACTAAGCGTTCTGATATAAAGATTGCTGAAGAAAGGGCAAAAATCCTAGAACAGACAATCCATTATCTGTAAATGAAACAATATGAAGATACAACACGCAAAATCGATACTGCTTGAAAATGATATGATTCGAAAATCATTTGGGAAAAATGATCTTGATAGCATCAAGATGAATGTCGGTCTGCAGATTCTTGAGCTGAGGTTAATCAAGAACCTTACTCAAAAGCAGCTTGCCAAAAAAATCGGTACTAAGCAGCCGAGTGTTGCGCGTGTTGAAAGAGGAGCTATGGCCCCTAGTTTAACGTTCCTATATAAAATAGCGGCTGCGGTTGATACGGAATTAATTCCACCTAAATTCGCAGTTGTTGAAAGGAACGAACAACTATATCAAACGAATAATTTTCCTTCCTACCATTTCAGCAATGTGCAGAGTCAAGGAAAGCTGCAAAAAAATGCTGAAATTTCACATGTGCAACTTCCAAGTACTCGGGAGATATTCTCGTTTGATCATCAATTAGTTACACGGTAATTCTCAAAAACATGGAAAAAGAAAACATACTTAGATACATGGGCGGCATAGTTTGTGAATCTTCTGCAGTCGACCAACAGACCCAAAGTCTTTCTGCCTTCAAGATAATTGACCAAATTAATGTGAACATTAAATCAACCGACCCGACGGTAACATCAAAATCACTACAAAAAATAACAATCCCTCTTTCGCTACAAGTTATTTCTCTATGGAAAAGAAATAAACAATCGGATCAAGGGAGGGACATCGAAGGAAAAATCGTTGTGGAGATTATTGATCCCCGAGGTGAAGTCCTCGCAAAACATCCTATTAATGTCCTACTGCCATTAAACAAAATTCGTTCCAGAACAATTCTTAATATACAGGGAATGCCTGTATCAACTACTGGTGAGTATTGTGTGCAGATGAAAGAGGTTAACACAAACGGGAAAGAATCATCACCTCTGGCCAAGCTTTGTTTCGATTTAATTCTAAACAAGGAGTGACTATCACAATAGTAAAAACGCTAGAAATAATGTCAGGAATCTAGAATCCAGAACCTCGGTCCATGGCCCCGTTCGCAAGAGCATCGGCGTCGGTGTTTTCTTCCCGCGGGACGTGAGTGAAGGAAACGGTACCAAAGGCAGAAGCGAGTTGGCCGAGGCGCGCCTGCTGTTCCTTCAAGACCGGATGTTTTACTTTATATTCTCCGCGCATCTGCTTTACGATAAGCTCGCTATCGAGCTTCACCTTTACCTCCGTCGTGTCGTGTTCCGAAAGCGGTACGAGCTTCAGGAGCTCCTCAAAGGCGAGAATGACCGCTTCGTATTCTGCGTAATTGTTCGTGCGCGTGCCGAGGAATTTGGAGACGCTCGCGACCGAATTGCCAAGCTCGTCCCGTATCATCGCTCCCGCGCCCGCAGGCCCCGGGTTTCCCCGCGCTCCCCCGTCGGCATGGATGGTGAACTTCATACCGCTATCATACCAATCGGATGTCTAAGAGTCGCAGGCGGACAGGATTCCCGCGGCTGAAGGTGTCGCGCTCCACGTGCGCGAGCATATTCACGCGGCTTCCTCCTTCTAACGCGCCTGCGGTGCGCGCGACGGGTCCTTTTGCGAAAAACGTGACCGCGTCGATGCTCCTCCTCCCTTCTTCCGCCGATATTTTTAATTTTAAATGTTCTTCGCCTTTTCCGAAGCGAGAAACCTCCCGCACGGCGACCTCGCGTAGCAGAAACACCGGTTTGGGGTTCTCTATGCCGAAAGGGGCGAGCTTCTCGACCTTTTTCAGGAGCGTACCGTCTATTTCTTCCGGCGTAACGACCGCGTCGGCGTGCATGGAGAGATCATCTTCGAGCGGTTTCCCTTTCGTGAGATGGTCGTGCGCCTCGACGAGCCGGTCTTCCAGATAAAACACTTCCGTATCGCGCACGGTGAAACCGCCCGCGGCGCGGTGCCCGCCGAATTCCACGAACGTGCCCTCGGTCGCCTGCATGAGTTCCAAAATGTGCGTGGTACCGCCGTTGCGCACCGAGCCCTTCAAGCTCAAGTTCCCTTCCCGCCCCCACAAAAATACGGGCCGCTCGTATTCGTCCGCGATGTTCCCGGCGACGAGGCCCAAGAGCGCCGGGCGCCACGCCGGATCTCCGAGCGCGATGACCGACCGCACGGTTCCGCGCTCCTTGATGCGCGTATGCACCGCGCGCGTAATGGCGCCCGCCTCGGCTTTCCGCGTCCGGTTCGCCTTCTCCAATTTTTTTGCGAGCTCGTCGGCCTCATTCTCGTCGGTGGTGGTGAACAGGCGGAACGCGTCGCGCGCGTCGCCGATGCGGCTCGCGGCGTTCACTCTCGGCGCGAGCATGAAACCGACGTCGTCTTCGGAGAGCGTGCGCTGGTCAACGCGCATCCCGCGGCACAGCTTTTGGAGCCCGATGCGCGGCGACTTGCGCATCACCATGAGCCCGAAGGTCGCGAGTACGCGATTTTCGTCCACGAGCGGCACCATGTCCGCGATGGTGGCGAGCCCGACCATGTCGAGGAGCCATTTCTCCCACCCTTCCGGCACTTTCTGGCGCAATTGCGGTTCGCAGGCGAGCGTCGCGCAGACGAGCTTCCACGCGACGCCCGAACCGCACAGCCCGTGGAACGGATACGTTTCATCGGCCCGGGCATTCGGATCGAGCACCGCAAACGCTTTTGGCAATATCGGCCCTTCGACTTCGCTTGAGGCAGGCAGGTGGTGGTCGGTAACGATGACGTCCATGCCGAGTTCGCTTGCGCGCGCGACCGGCGCGCTGTCGGTAATGCCGGAATCCACCGTGACGATAAGTTTCACCCCGCGCTCCGCGAGCTTCTCGACGCCGTCCTCGTTCATCCCGTAGCCCTCGTTGTGGCGGTGCGGGATGTAATTCTCGAAATCCGCACCGGCTTTTTTGAGGAAATCGTGCATCACGACGGCGCCCGGGATGCCGTCGCAGTCGTAATCGCTCCACACGGCGATTTTTTCTCCCGAAAGGATAGCCGTCGCAAGCCGCTTCGCGGCAAGCGGCATGTCGGTCATGAGGAACGGGTCGTGCAGGTGTTTGGCGTACGAGGGATTGAGGAATGTCTCGGCGGCTTCACGCGTCACGACGCCGCGGCGCGAAAGGAGCGCCGCAGTGAGCTCGTCGTACGCGCCGAGCTCTTCGCGAAGCAGGGCGGACAAGGGCTCGTGGAGCGGGAACATATAGGCCGTATTGTATACTGACCCGATGAAAGACTGTATCTTCTGCAAAATAATCGCGGGCGAAGTGCCGAGCGAGAAGACGCATCACGAAGACGATGCGATAGTGTCATTCCCCGACATCCACCCCGTGCGCCCGGGCCACACCCTTGTGGTCACGGCTAAGCACTATCAGTGGTTTTGGGAATTGCCGGGTGACGTCGCGAACGACTTCTTTAGGGTCTCCCGGAAGATGGCGCGAGAGCTGAAGGAAAAAACGGGCGCCGATTACGTCCAGCTCTCCATTGTGGGCAAAGACGTTCCGCACGTGCACGCGCACCTCATTCCGCGGACATTCGGCGATACGAAAGCGTTACTGTAGGGCCTCGATACCGGGCAAGGTGCCGCGCGCGAGGTATTCGAGCATGGCGCCGCCACCGGTCGAGACGAAGGAAAAGCGCGGCAGAAGACCGAGATTTTCGATGGCGGCGATAGTGTCCCCGCCGCCGACGACCGAATGCGCCTTTGAGGCGGCGACTGCGCGGGCGAAATCATTTGTCGCGTCAATGAATCCATTCTCATAATTCCCCAAGGGTCCATTCCAGAGGACGGTCTTCGCTTTTGCGGCCAGCCCGGCGAGAAGCGCTGCGGTTCCCGGGCCATGGTCCAAGATATTTTCGTCGTTTTTGATATCCCCGAAAGGAGCGATGCGAGCTTCGGAGCGCGACGGGAAAGAGCCGTCCGCGCGGGCGGATACGACGACCGAATCTATCGGCAAGACGAGCTTCGAATTCGCGAGAAGACGCCTGATATCCTTCTCGTCCGCCTGCGACGTGAGCGATTTCCCCACTTCCTGTCCCGACGCTTTGAGAAAATCGTTTCCAAGGGCTCCGCCAACGAACACGTGATCATATGTACCCAGCAAGGTCGCGAGCACCGCTTCCTTGGTATTGAATTTCGCCCCCGCAATGACGGCAAGTGCCGGGCGCTTCGGCGCGAGCGCTCGTGTCAGCTCCTGTATTTCCTCTTCGAGCAGAAGTCCGGCGTACGACGGCAGGAATTGGGGAACGCCGACGATAGACGCATGCGTCCGATGGCACGTATCGAAACTATCCTGGACGAACACATCGGCGAGCAGAGCGAGCTCCCTTGCGAAGGAATGGTCGTTTGCCCGTTCCCCGCGATCGCGTCGCAGGTTTTCCAAGACGAGGATGGTGCCGGGAGCAAGGTCGCGAACGGCCGCGCGCGCCCCTTCCCCGACGGTTTCGCCGAAGAACGAAACGCTCGGTATGAGCGTGCCAAGCGCGTTCGCGACGGGCCGGAGCGTCTCGGTCCCTTTCTGGCCGAGATGGCTGATGAGCACGACGCGCGCGCCCTGCTGCGCGAGATGGCGGATGGTCGGCAGCGCACGACGCAGACGGTAGTCATTCACTACCCTCCCGTTCTCGACAGGTACATTCAGTGCCGCACGCACCAATATCGGAATATGTTGGAAAATTCGTATATCGCGGACGGAACGCATGCCCGGTTAGGACAACACGGCATTGCTCCCCGTGTCGGGGATTCGGCAATGCCCATGCCGCAAAAAAACAAACGAGCCCGCCTTGCCCCGCTCGACCGCAGGAGCACTCACACGACGCCATGTTGACGTGCCGAGCATGCTACCGTAGCTGCCTTACCAGCAGTGCGAAATCGCGCGGGTCGACCGACGCGTGTCCCACAAGAAATCCGTCAACGCCCGAACTTGCCGCGAGGTCCCGCACGTTTGTCCGTTCGACCGCGCCACCATAAAGCACCAGGGAACCGTGGGAACTCTTTCCGGGCAGAAGTTCCGCGAGCACCTTGCGTATATAAAGCACCATTTCGGTCAGATCGTTCGGTCCGATGGAGTGCTCGGCTGCTTTGCCGATCGCCCACAACGGCTCGTACGCGATAATGACATTCGCGCGTTCCCTCGGAGAAAGCGGCTCGAGGGCGGCGGTAAGCTGTTCGCGCACGATCGCGAGATACCGTCCCTCACCGTCACGTTCCGTTTCTCCGACGCAGAGAATGGGAGTGAGGCCGTGGGTGAGCGCATGGGAGAGCTTCACAGCGACGATGGCATCGGTGTCGCCGAGCGCTCTGCGCTCGGAATGTCCGACGATGGCGTACGTCGCGCCGGCGGCGGCATAGGTCTGCGCCGTCGCTTCGCCGGTTAGGGCGCCGCCGGTCGTGGCCGATATGTCCTGCGCAGCGAAGGCAATGACGGACCTGTTCCGGAGCGCGAGCGCGCCCAACAGAGGGGCGCTCGGCGCAAGCACGACTCGGATCCGGGTCGCCGAGGCGACCCTCTTGCTCGTCGTTAAAAGCTTCCGCGCCTTCGCGAGTTCCTCAACATATGCCTTCCAGTTCGCGACAATGAGCATGTCTATAATAGTAGCAGGTAGCGGGAGCGGGTGGCAGGCGAATCCGGACCGCCCTGCGTTTCCTACCAACTGCTTTCACCGGGTGATGGCGTAGGAGCCGGGAATGAAGGCCCAGCTCCCGCCCGGGCCTGCCTGGAACGCGGTATTGGGAAGGCCGGTGTCGTAGGTGACGGTTGCGGATTGCGAAAGGGAGATTTTATACCCGGTCGCCTCCTTCACGTTCACGCTCTGGCCGAGCGTGAGGCGTCCGTGGCTTGCATAGGCGACGAGCGCGGACGCTCCCTGTCCGAGCGAGACGGCGACGTTCGACCCGCCTTGTTCCGCGCTCCTGTTCTGCGAAATGAGGAATACGAACGACCGCGGCGCGCCGGACCCGAAGAACTCGGTACTTTGGCCGACGGTGATGACGCCGCTACCCGTTGGGTTGGATGGATTATCCGCGATGATGGCCACGTTCTGGTCGCCGAGAGCCGGATCGATCCGTATCGTCGGCCCGGTTTGCGTGGTGATGTTGCCGGTCACCCAGATCGGTCCCGTGACCGTAAGCACGCCGGAAGAACTCTTCACGATCAGGTTGCAGGCGATCTTCTTTGGGCCGAGCGCCACGTCCGTACTGATCGTATAGTCGCCGTGGCTATCGCACGAACTGATCGTACCGCCCTCCGCCGCATACGATTCCCAAAGGGCGATCTGCTCGTCCGAGATCGGCAGCGCGACCTCCGCCTGGTCCGGACTATTCGGGTACAAGGTACCGTTGACGGTCGTGTTGACCTTGGTGACGTAATAGGCGTCCCCATCGATGGTCGTCGGCTGGCTCCCTAATCCGATGGTGTGCGCATACGCGGAGCTCGTGGCATGAACCCCGTATATGATGCCGTTCGGACCGGAGGAAATGACATCTCCGTATATATAATTCCCGCCGCTACCGGTGACCGGGCCGCTCGAGAACACGTTGCCGATTATTTTCGAAGTGTTGTTCATGGAAAAGCCGCCATTTCCCGCCTGGATGCCGTAATGGAACGCGATGTTGGCATTGTCGAGCCCGACATCGGCTTGGACGATTTTCGTTGCCGTTGGATTTTGGTTATCCGGCACATATCCCGTTGCGGTGATCCGCTTGATGTTGGGGTCAATGTCCTGGACCGCTATAGTGAACATCCCGTTGCCGAGGGCCGTGTTGGCTTCTCCGGTGTAGGCAGGGTTCTGATTCAGTTGATACGTCGCTTCGTCAAACGCCCCCTCGGCGATCGCGAGTGCTTGCGCAGCGGCGACCGTCACCCGTTCAGCCCGTCCGTATGAAGTTAAATACCCCACGAGCGCGGTGGAAACGGTCATGAATATGCCGGCAAAAACGAGCGCGAGCAGCATGATTTGTCCTTTTGTGTATGCGGTCATGGCGAGAAATTACGCAGGTACAACTGCTCGCGCACACGGCTTTGCACCGTCTGCTCTTTGTATTGCGCGCGGGTTTGTATATCGGCTATGACATTCGTGACCTGTGAAAAATCAGCATCGTCATACGTGAAAGAAACGGCATCCAGTGTGCCGCTTAGGCGAGTGAGTCCGGACACGCGTACGCTCTGTGCATCTGCAAGCACAAGGCGGTAAAACTCGGTGGAAGATGCGTAAAATACGACATAATCTTTCGCGCTTTCCACAATGGCACCGGAACCATTGAACGCGGGAAGCGAAAGCACGAGAGTAGTCGAGCCGGACGCGTAGGACGTACCGGAGAAGGCGTGGGAAGCGAGCACCCGGTCCGCGGGAAGTACGGCCGCCTCCAGCGCGTTCAGCGCCGCGCCGGAGGAGCCGGCGGTCGCAATGAACGCCTGCTGGTATCCGTACATCGAATTGAAAACAAAAAACAAGTTTACCAGCGCCATCAGCACCACGACACTCACGCTCATGACGACGACCGCTTCGATAAGGGTGAATCCCTGTTTCATTTTAGTCCGGAATCCTCCGTTATGAGAGTCGTGAGCGACACTGTCCGGGTCACGAGGCCTGCTCCTCTCCACGAGACGCCCACGTCGACACGCTTGGTGTCGTCGTTGAAAGCCGTGCTGGTCAGGGACGAGGTGCTCGAAGCGAGCGAGGCGAGGAGTGTGTCCTCGAACGGGCCATCCGGCGGCAGCGCCGCATAACCGCCGGCGCGCAGCCGTTCGATCTCGCCGCGGACGATCTTCAGTGCCAGGTCCTGATCGCGCACTTCCCTGCCGTTAATGGGAATGCGTTCGAGCAGGACCGAAGTCGCCACTATCATCAGGCCTATGATGGCGGTAGCGACGGTTACTTCGATGAGAGAGAATCCTCGCGGCCGGGGCGACACCATACTAGATGGCCGAAGAGAGCGAATAAATCGGCGCGATCATCGATACGGCGAACACGCCAACGGCGCCGCCGATGAGGAGCATGAGGACGGGCTCGATAATGGTCGAGAGATCTTTTGTTTTCTCTGCAACATCCCCTTCGTAGAACTCCGCGATCTGCTTCAGCATCTCGGCCACCTTGCCGGTTTCCTCACCGACCGCGAGCATGTCGCTCATGAGGATCGGATACAGTCTGGCATGCTCGGCAAACGCCGCGGAGAGCAGTTCCCCTTTCTTCACATGTGCCTGGGCCTCCTCGACGACGTTGGCGAACGCTTCGGCATGTACGACCTCGCGGGTGATGGCAAGCGCCTGGAGCACCGGCACGCCCGCCGACAGGAGCGAGGAGAGTGTGCGGGAAGCGCGTGCGGCGTAGGTCTCACGTACGAGTTCGTTGAGGACGGGGATTGTGAGCGCTATCGCGAGCACGAGCCGCGCTCCTATCTTTGATCGGACGAATGCGACGGTTCCCAGAACGAGTGCAACAAGCGAAAGGAGCACGAGCGATATATGCGCCACCATGAAGTCCGAAAGGGCGACGATGATGCGCGTGGCAAGCGGTATCTGGACCCCGAGTGCCGTAAAGGTCTTGGTCAGGGTCGGTACGACATAAATAAGCATCAGGACGCTCACGACGACGATGGCCGTGATGACGATTGCCGGGTAGATCATCGCGCCTTTTATTTTTCGTACCAGCTCCTCCGATCGTTCCATCTGGAGGGCAACGACGGTAAGCGACTCGGCAAGAGAACCCGACTCCTCGCCCGCCTGCACCATCGCAATGAACACTTCCGGGAACACTTTCGGATATGCCGACAGCGCTTCGTGGAACGACGATCCTTTCTTAACCGATTCGGAGAGCCCGGCGGCGATCCTCTTTAGGTAGGTATTGCTCGACTGCCGTTCGATAATGGACAGGGCGCGCGAAACGGAGAGCCCGGCACCCAGCATGGCGGAGAGATTCTTCGCGGTGCGCACCACCTCCATGCGTTTTACCCCCGTTCCGATCGAAATGTTGAACCGAGAAAGCGCGCCAGGACTGAATCCCCGCTTCTCCGCGATTGCAACGACGAACCCTCCTTCGTTATGTATCTGGTGGTACACATCGAAGCGCGACGACGCCTCGACGACGCGTGTTTCATCCGGCGCGCCTTCTTTCCGTACCGTAATGCGGAACTTCATGGTTATTCGGTTATAGTACGGAGTACCTCCTCGATGCTCGTGATGCCGCGCGCCGCTTTGTAGAGACCGTCCTCGAGCATCGTGAGCATGCCTTCCTTCTTCGCCTGTGCTTCCAGCGCGTCACTGGTCCCCGAACGGAGGATGATTTCCCTGATGGCGGGCGAAACATCGAGCACTTCGTGAATGCCGATGCGGCTTTTGTAGCCGTCGGCGCATTCAGGCGAGGGCATCGGCCGATAAAATGGGAGCTCGTCGAGCGTCGTTCCCGCCTTAAGAAGTTTTTCGTCCTGGAGCGCCTTGAACGCGGCGGCGAATTCCGCGTCGCTCGCGATCTTCGCGCGTGTCGTTTTGTCCATCGCGTACTGCTCCTTCGTATCGCAGAGCTTACGCACAAGCCGTTGCCCGATGATGACGCGGACGGTAGAGACGAGCAGGAAAGGCTCAACGCCCATGTCAATGAGACGCGGAATGGCGCCTGCGGCGCTATTGGTATGGATAGTCGAGAGTACGAGATGGCCGGTCAGCGCGGCGTTGATCGCCAATGATGCCGTTTCGCCGTCGCGTATCTCGCCGACCATGATGATGTCCGGGTCCTGGCGCACAAGCGAACGGAGCCCGTTGGCGAAGGTGAATCCTATCTGGGGATTCACCTGGGTCTGATTTACGCGCTTCATCTGGTATTCGATCGGGTCTTCGACGGTCGAGATGTTCACGTCCGGCTGGTTGAGGATGTCGAGCATGGTGTACAACGTCGTCGTCTTGCCGCTGCCGGTCGGGCCCGAAATGAGGATGATGCCGGTGGTCTGCTTGAGTGCGCGGTGGATACGCTCCATATTCTCGCCATGCAGGCCGAGAACCTCGAGAGTGAATCCCTCGCCGGTTTCCCGCAAAAGGCGCATAACCGTTTTCTCGCCGAAGAACGTCGGCAGGATCGAGACGCGGAAGGAGACCTTGTCGGCTTCGGTCTCCATCTTGAACCGGCCGTCCTGCGGGAGGCGCTTTTCGTCGAGTTTCAGGTTGGAGAGCACTTTGATGCGCGCGACGATGCCCGCCGCCGCGTTCTTCGGCAAGGTCATTGCGTCGTGGAGTATGCCGTCGATGCGGTAACGCACCAGCACCTCCTTTTCCATCGGTTCGATGTGGATGTCCGAAGCCCCCTGCACGATCGCATGCCGCAAAAGAGTGTCGACGATGCGCACGATCGGCAGGTCCTCGGCCATCTTCTTCAGTTCGTCGCCCGAGAGGTCCTTTCCTCCCTCCGCGACGACGCGTATTTTCTCCGCTTCGGTCGAAATGATGTCGCCGAATTCGTCCTTCAGCGATTTTTGGTATTGCAGGAGCGCGTGTTTGATGCTGTCGGCGTCAGTGAGCCGCGGCAGTATCTTCAGTCCCGTTTTTTTCCGGACCGAGTCGATGGATACAAGGTCTCCAACGTCGAGCATCACGACTTCGAGAGCGTCCCCTTCTTTTCTGTAGGCGATGATATTGTGCGTGCGTGCGATGGGTTCTGGAATGAGCGCGAGAACGTCGGCCGGGATACGATGCTCTTTCAAGTTCACGAACGGAATGCCGAGGACGTATGCCTGAATGCGCCGAAGGGCGTCGCTGGTCAAGGAGCCACGCGATACGAGAATGTCGCCCAGCGACTGACCGCGTTCTTTCGCCTCCGCCGCCGCAGCCTCGATATCTTTTTTGGCGATAAGGCCAGAATCGGTGATGAACTCCTTGAGCTCTCCCTCTGAAACGTGCATATATGAAGAAGTATAGCGCCTCCTGCCCATGTCCGGACGCTCTTTTCACACGCTATTGACGCACAAGGCGTATTTGGTACACTTGTCGGTATCTGAAATGCCCCTACGGGGCTTTCTTTATAAAAGTGCGACATACATATTCCATATGATCGATCTCAAAACCATCAATGCAGTGCTCGGAGAATTCGAAGACCGCGGCATCAGCCGCGCGACGATGCTCGACGCAATCGAGAGCGCGATGGCGACCGCGTACAAGCGCGAATACGGCAAGCGCGGGCAGGTGATACGCGCAAAGCTCGACCTCAACACAGGCACCATCGCCTTTGAACAGGTAAAAACGGTCGTTGACGAAACGAGCGTACGCTTTCCGTCGCCCGATGAAGCACCGGTGCGCCCACACTCGTTCCATGGCGAAGATGAGCATCTTGCGGAGGGCGAATTGCCGCGGTTTGATCCCGAAAAGCACATCCTCCTTGAGGACGCGAAGCGCATGAAGCGCGGTGTCTCCGTCGGCGAAGAGATAAGCTTCCCGCTCGAGCCGCAGGACGACTTCGGCCGCATCGCCGCGCAGACGGCAAAGCAGGTGGTCATCCAGAAGGTGCGCGAAGCCGAAAAACTCTCCATGATGGAGGAGTTCGGCGAGAAAAAAGGCCAGATAGTGAGCGGCATCGTCCAGCGCATGGAGCGCGGTGCGATATTTGTCGACCTCGGGCGCACCACCGGCATTATTCCCTACGAGGAACAGATACCGGGCGAGCGCTACCGCATGGGCGAGCGCATACGCGCGTATCTCTACGCGGTGGACGAGGGCTTCCGCGGCGTCTACCTGCGTCTTTCGCGGGCACATCCGAAGTTCGTCGTGAAGCTATTCGAGCTTGAGGCGCCGGAACTTGCCGCCGGTTCGATCGAGGTGAAGGCGCTCGCGCGCGAGCCGGGGAGCCGCACCAAAATAGCGCTCGCGTCCTTGGACCCGCATGTCGACCCGGTTGGCTCCCTCGTCGGTCAGAGGGGCGTCCGTGTCTCGACCGTGATGAGCGAGCTTGGCGGCGAGCGCATCGACATCATCGAGTGGAGCGACAACATGAAGGAGTTCGTAAAAGAAGCGCTTTCTCCCGCGACTCCGCTTACGGTCGAGCTTGACGAAGCGAACCATCGCGCCACGGTCACCGTTGCCGAGGACGAACAGTCGCTCGCCATCGGCCGCGGCGGCCAGAACGTTCGGCTCGCGGCCAAACTCACTGGATGGAACATTGACATCGTATCGGCAGGAGGCACCGAAGTCGCCGAATCCGACGGCGAGACCGTTGCCGTCGCGGAGGTCGATGCTGACCCCGCCGAGGCGGCCGGCGTGATGCCGACCGAGAGCGTCGAGATCGTCACCGATGATACGAAGGAGACGACCGTGCTGCCCGCCGAAGAGGAGTTGGCGATACTCCCGGCGAGCGATGAAAGCGCGGCTGACAAAGCGGAAGACAGAGACATCGCGAAAGACGAATGAGGTATAATCGACGGATATGAACTTACTGCACGACATCGATCCGGGAACGAAGGAAGCGATGAACGTCATCATCGAGATCCCGAAGGATTCGCACAACAAGTACGAGATAGACAAGAAAACCGGTCTCATCAAGCTCGACCGCGCGAATTATTCTTCGGCGGCGTATCCGTTTGACTATGGCTTCGTGCCTCAAACGCTCTGGGACGACGGCGATGCGCTTGACGTGATCGTGCTTACCACCTACCCGCTTGATGTCGGTGTTCTGGTCGTCGCCCGCCCCGTCGGCATTCTCCATATGGTGGATAACGGCGATGCCGACGAAAAGATAATCGCGGTACCGGTCGAGGACAAGCGCTGGGACGACGTGCAGGATATCAACGACGTAAATCAGCACCAGCTCAAAGAATTCGTTCATTTCTTTGAGACGTACAAGCAGCTCAAGGGAAAGCCGGTGTCGGTGAAAATCGACGGATACGAGGACGGCGCGAAGGCGATGGAGGCCTTCGAGCGCGCATGCAGGCTGTATAGCGACAAAAAATAACATGGAGAACAAAACATTTATTCCACGTGATGAACCAGTACGGGAAACCATCCCGACAATGCCGGAATCCTCGGTACCACCGAGCGCCCCGTTCCCCGGGACGCCGTCACCGAAAGCGCAGTCCTGGGGCGTCGTCATTTCGATCATCATCATCATGCTTATGATCATCGTCGGCGCCTTCTACGCTTGGGGCAAGCGGATCGCTCAAGAACGCGCGCTCATCGCGCCTACGGCCGACCAATAATCTTTGAAACAAAACCTCCCCCTCGTCTGCCGCGAACAAACAATTAAGAATATATTTGTTACTCAGATCACGTGATGGTATAATGTAAGCATCATGTATAAAAGCAACCAGCCGCGCGCATCTATGCTCGTTCCGATGGTCATCGAAAAGAGCCAGTTCGGTGAGCGCGCGTACGACATTTACTCGCGTCTTCTCAAGGAGCGTATCGTTTTTCTTGGCGGTCCGATCGACGACGACGTCGCTAATCTCGTCATTGCCCAACTCCTCTTCCTCGAGGCGGAGGACCCGAAAAAGGACATTTCGCTCTACATAAACTCTCCGGGCGGCTCGGTCACCGCGACGTTGGCCATGGTCGATACCATGAATCATGTGAAGCCCTCGGTCTCCACTGTCTGCGTCGGCATGGCGGCATCCGGCGCGGCGATCCTGCTTTCCGCCGGCGCAAAAGGCAAGCGCTTCGCGCTTCCGAACGCGGAAGTGATGATCCATCAACCGCACGGCGGCGCCGAGGGCCAGGCGACCGACATCGAGATCACCGCAAAACAGATCATTAAGTTGCGCGAACGGCTGAATCACATTCTCGCGAAAAATACCGGCCAATCATTCGAGAAGATCGAGAAGGATGTGGAGCGCGATTTCTTCATGACTGCAGAGGAAGCGAAGAAATACGGTCTTGTTGACCAGGTCTATAAATGATATCGAGAGAAAAACGGACGGAGGTTCCCAGTGGGACCCTCCGTCCGTTTTTTATGACACGTTAGTTCCTGTGCGGCAATAGCATGCGGTGTGGTATCTTTACCTGACGCTGACCGACCGTACGCTGTCCCGGGAGACCCTCCGTATTTCCTTTTACTTGAACGAGACCCGCCTTCGGGGCGGATAACTATGACGGGCGTATGTCACTCAAAATCATACTGATCATGCTCGCGCTTTCCGGCGTGGGCGGCATCGTGCTCGGCTACGTGCTTCGCGTTCTTATCGGGCTCGCTCAGCGCGGCTCGATCGAGCTCGAAATAAAACAGAAAATGCTCCAGGCGAAGGAGCAGGCAGCGAAGATAATCGCCGATGCGGAATTCCGCGGAGAGGTCGTCGAGACCGAACGCCTCGCACCCGTTGAAGAACGCGAAGAAAAAGTCGCTGCACGGGAAGAGCGCGTCGCCTCGCGGGAGGAATTTCTCGATTCCCGCCAAAGGGACCTCGACGAAAAGGAAGTCGAAGTACGCGCGCGCGAACAACAAGCCGTGCATGCGAGAGCCGCGGCAGAAAAACTGACAGCCGAGCGGTCCAAGGAACTCGCGAAGGTTGCCAACCTGTCGGAGGACAAAGCGCGTGAAGAGTTATTTTCCCAGATCGAGCGCGCCTACGAAGAGGCGATCCTTTTGCGTCTCCAGAAGCTCGAGGCGCACGGCCGGGAGCGCCTCGAGGACAAGGCGCGCGCCATTCTGACGTCCACCATTCATCGCCTCGGGAACGCGGTCAATGCTGAAGTGATGTCTCTCTCGGTGGCGCTCCCCTCGGAAGAACTCAAGGGGAAGATCATAGGCAAAGAAGGACGCAACATCAAAGCGTTCGAGCGCGCGACCGGGGTGGACGTCATCATTGACGATTCGCCGGAGAAGATAACGCTTTCCTCGTTCGATCCGCTCCGTCGCGCGGTCGCAAAGATCGCGCTTGAGAAGCTCATCGCCGATGGCCGTATCCAACCCGCGAAAATAGAGGAAACCGTGGAAAAAACGCGCGCCGAGGTGGCCGAGATCGTGAAGCAGAAAGGTGAAGCCGCTGCGTACGAGGCCGGCGTCATCGGGCTCGACCCGAAGCTCACCGCGCTTTTGGGTCGTCTCCATTTCCGCACGAGCTATGGGCAGAACGTACTCACGCACTCCATCGAGATGGCGCATATCGCCGGCATGCTCGCGGGAGAGCTCGGTGCGGACGCGGCCGTGGCGCGCACGGGCGCCCTCCTCCATGACATCGGGAAAGCTGTTGACCATGAAGTGCAGGGCACCCACGTAGAGATCGGACGTCGCATCCTGGAAAAATTCGGTATTGACCAGCGCATCATACAGGCAATGCAGTCGCACCACGAAGAGCATCCCTACGAGACGCCCGAAGCGGTCATTGTCCAGGTCGCCGACGCGATATCGGGCGGTCGCCCGGGCGCCCGCCGCGACACCGTTGACCGCTATCTGGAACGCCTCGGCGATCTGGAGCGCCTCGCCAGCACTTTCCCCGGTGTCGAGAAGGTGTACGCCATCGCGGCAGGGCGCGAAATACGCATCTTCGTGAATCCCGGCAAGGTTTCCGACCTGGCTATGCACGCCCTGGCCCGGGACATCGCGAAGCGCATACAGGAAGAATTGAAATATCCGGGCGAAATCAAGGTCAATATCATCCGGGAGAACCGGGTCGTCGAGTTTGCCCGCTGATTTCGCATTATCCACGCCCCTCTGGCAAGGGGATTGCGCAAAATGGCGCATTTCCTATACTTTCCCCCATACCCTCCTTCGCCTCGCCCGGAGCTCGGCTTCGGCAGGGCACGGCCCACCGACCGGGCATAGGCAGGGTTGTTTACTAGGTAAAACTATATTCATGAATAAAGCAGACATTGTCGACAAGGTGCACGGCGTCCTGGGCACGACGAAAGCGGACGCCGAACGCGCCGTCGAGTGCATGATCGATTCCATCGTTTCCGGCCTCAAATCCGGCAATGAAGTATCGATCGCCGGCCTCGGCATCTTCGCGACGAAGGCGCGTCCCGCGCGCCAGGGCCGCAATCCTCGCACCGGCGAGACGATTCACATCGCAGCGAGCCGCACCGCGAAATTCCGCACCGCCAAAGCGCTTAAAGACGCCGTCAAATAATAGGCAGGAAGCAGAAGACAGTATGCAGAAAAGAACGCGGCGCCTCTGGGCGCCGCGTTCTTTTTGATATTCGAAGATTATGGATTATTTCGGTCTTCGTTCGCGCGCTTTTCTGCGAGTTCCTCCGGCGTCATCACAACAAGCGATTCCGGATCTACGAGAGGCTTCTTTGTCTCTTGCTCTTTCTCCTCTCCGCTTTTCGAGAAGAGCTTTTCAAATGGATTCATCAGGGCATCGTTAATGGCTATAACCTAATGGTAGAGCACTAGGCCCGCCTGTCAACCGAGGCCGAGGCGAGGTACTTCTTTTTCTCAGTTTTTCTGGGGAAATAATTCCCCATACACCTCCTGCGGCCGCGCTTTCGTAGACAGCGCCTTGATGGTTTCATGGAGCGCCAGATAGGCAGTGACAGCGAGCGGGTCGCGCGTAACCATCGCCTTCTTTTTTGCTCGATCGGTGATTAAGACCATTGTGCCGTCAGAAATAATTTCTAGATTTTCTAACTCTGGAGTATCGGCGGTGATATGCAGTATGGTTGGTCGCCGCAGATGAGATAAAAGCTCCTCTTTTGCCACCCGCTTTATCAGTTCAACGCCTCTCGTTGTCAGAATCCCGTCGACAATAATCTGTCGTAGTCGTTGGCGATGGTGAACAGGTTTGTATGTGGTTCCTCTCGATATCTCTTCCGTAAGCACGCGCACCGCCTCTGCACCCTGAATACCCCAAAGCTTCTGGGACGGGCTTCTTGTGAGCATTTCATACGCGCGTTCGATCGGGATTTCCATAGAACCGGTCCCCGCTTCTAACGGCTCCAAGATCCAGGTATAAATTCTGCCGGTTCGGTCTTGCCGCACCAGTCCTCTCTTTTCTAATCGCCTCAAATTATAAAGCAATGTGAGCCGCTTCTTATCCAATCGCTCTTCAAGTTCCCGCATCGATGCGGGCTTTCTCGATGCATACAACGCTTTCAGCAGTGACACCTGTGTCTTATTAAACCCTCCCCTTCTAAGCTCTATGTTAAAAATATTTGACATATAATATCTTACAACTATGGCTTAGTTGCTGGGGAAAAGCAACTGCACAGAAGAGGATAGTAAATCACCCTTGCAGAATTTGATACTGATTGCAGATGTTCCTCTGCAGGGCCTTCACAAGGAGAATGCCATGAAAGTAAGACAGATTTCACCAGAGTGCGGCATAGGGATGTGCCCCACGGTGTTTCAGATATCGCCTGATTGCGGCCTCGGAGCCTGCGCGACAGTTTTCGAAGCCGAGGGCGACCTGATCATCGTCGGTACCGTCCTCACGGCGGAAGAGCTTGGGGCGGTCGCGCACAAGGTCAAATCAGGGGAAGAAATGGCGGTGCGCGTCCCCAAATCGCTCATCGCTGGCCTCAAGATCTGATTCTCGCTTACCTAGGCCGCACGAATCATGCGGCCTTTTTTGTGGAGAAGCTAATGTCAGTTGTACATAGGCATTTCTACCAAACGTCCGAGTGGATAGCATTGGGCTGCGTCGGGACTGCCATCATGCTTGAGTACATTTTCCCCCTGCCAAAGATGCCACAGTGGTACCTACCGAATGCAGGAATTGGGCTCGTTCTAGGTGCAGTAGCCATTCTCTGTTGGTGCCAGATTCTCTTTCAAAGGTCAGGACAATCCACCAAGCCAAGACGCCCAACAACGAAACTCATTACTTGGGGACCATATCGATATTCGCGCAATCCCATCTATGTGGCGCTCGTTACGCTGATATTCGGCGTCGGACTTATGGGCGGATGGCTCTGGGTCGATGGGTCTGCAATAGTGACAGCTTTCTTTGTCCGCGAGCTACTGATTCTTCCAGAAGAAGAGTATTTAGAAAAGGTATTCAATGGAGAGTATATTGAGTACAAAAAGAAGGTAAGGCGTTGGATATAATCGATTAACCGATCGCTTCGCGACCCATGCGAAGCGATTTTCTTATGGTCTCAAGTACTTCTTTTTCTGTAATTTGTCGGGGAGATACGACCCTTCGTCGTATTTCTCATAACCCTTACCATAATCAAGCCATTTCATCAGCTTCGTAACCGGATTGCGGAGCTTTTTTGGAACGGGCAGATTGCCGTATTCGCGCACGTCCGCCTGCGCCGCGCGGAGCGCATCATACGCGGAGCGGTTCTTCTTCGCGCCCGCGAGATACGCAACGCCGTGGGCAAGATTGATGGCACACTCCGGGTACCCGATGGTCTCGCACGCGCGGAATACCGCGTTCGCGACCACCAGCGCCGTCGGCTGGGCAAGCCCTATGTCTTCCGAAGCGAAGACCACCATTCTCCGTGCGATGAAGAGCGGGTCCTCTCCCGCATCCACCATCCGAGCAAGGTAGTAGAGCGCCGCGTCCGCCTGCGAAGCACGCATGCTCTTAATGAACGCGCTAATAGTGTCGTAATGTTCCTCGCCTTTCTTGTCGTAGCGCAGACGGGGCGATTCAAGCGCCCTACCAAGCGTGTCGGCGGTAATTGCGCCATACAAACTCTGCGCACCCTCCATCATGCCGAGCGCCTTGCGTGCATCCCCGTTCGCGTAGCCGAGAAGCCAATCAAAGGCGTCCTTCCCCACTTTCAATTTCGTGCTTTTAACGATGGCGCGAAGCGCCTCTTCGGAGAGCGGTTCCAAAACGAACACACGGCAGCGCGACAGAAGTGGCGCGATGACTTCAAACGAAGGATTCTCGGTCGTCGCGCCGATGAGCGTCAACTCCCCGCTTTCGACGTAGGGCAGGAGGAAATCCTGCTGGCTCTTGTTGAACCGGTGTATCTCGTCCAAGAATAAAACTTTCGGTTTTTCGCTCAGCGACGCCGATTGCGCAACGGCTTTCGAAGCCCGCTTCGCTGGCGAGGGAGAGCCGACTATTTTCTTTATGTCCTCTTTCCCCGCCGATACGGCAGACAGTTCAAATAATTCCGCATCCAGCGCGCGGGCGTAGATACGCGCTATGGTCGTCTTGCCGGACCCCGGCGGCCCCCAAAGGATGAACGAAAACAGATGCTTTTTCTCTGCCGCGACCCGGATGGGTTTACCTTTTCCTACGAGGTGCTCCTGTCCAACGACGTCATTGAGCGTCTGCGGCCGTATGCGCGCGGCAAGAGGTTCCATGTGCGGGATACCGGAATCGAACCGGTGCTATCAGTTTGGAAAACTGATGTTCTACCATTAAACTAATCCCGCTTGATGCGAGAATACCATTTTTGGGATAGCGTATGAATATGCTGCGCTTTTTGCCGTATGTCGGCGCTCTTGCCGTTCTTGCACTTGTCGCTCTTGCCATCTCCTTCTCAAGCGGCGCATCGGCGCGGTATTCCCCCTCCGCCACCACCCCACATGCCTCCTCGACGCTTTCCGTGTTGCCCTCTTTCGTTTTCCCGGCTCTTACCTTCCCCTCTCTGGAACCACGGACATCGGCAGCGACCGTCTCAGCGTCTCGCGCCAGCCCATCCGCGCCTTTGGTGCTCGCTCCCGCTGAAAACCCGGCTGCGGCGGCATCTTCTTCGCCAGCGCTTCCTGCACATACGCCACTCATTTCCTCCGGGGCGGCGCTGCGTAAGGCGCTGGTAAATATCATCTGTCGCGTTCCAGCAAATGTCGGTCTGCTCTCGATAACGGGAAGCGGCGTCATGGTACACCCGAAAGGCATCATCCTTACCAATGCCCACATCGGGCAATATTTTCTTTTCGCCGACCGCGGTATTTCCTGCGTCGTCCGCACCGGCGGTCCGGCCGTCAGTGCCTACAAGGCCTCCCTCCTCTATCTCTCGCCGGCATGGATTCAAGCGAATTCAAGCGTGCTTACCGAGGCGAATCCAAAAGGGACCGGACAGTACGACTTCGCCCTCCTCGCCGTCACCGGAAGCGCGACCGCCAAAGCGCTCCCCGCCTCGTATCCGTACGTGCCGCTCGCGGCGCAGCCGCCAAATACTGGAACTCCAGTCGCCATCGCTTCATATGGCGCGCAATTTCTCGGTCCCGAGCAGATAGAATCCGCCCTCTTCCCCACCGTTGTCTTCGGCTCGGTGAAGGACATCTACACGTTCGGCGACGATACGATCGACGTGCTCGCGCTCGGCGGTTCGGCAGCGGCACAGGAAGGTTCTTCCGGCGGCGGCGTGGTGGAGGCAGATGGGGAACTTGTCGGCATCATCACCACGAGCACCCTGCAAGATGATACCGGCGCGCGCTCCCTCCATGCCATTACGGCGTCCTATATCAGGACCGAATACGCAAATGAAACGGGAAAAACGTTGAGCGCTCTGCTTGCGAAGTCGCTCGCAAGCGCTGTCGCTGATTTCTCTCTGACGCTTCCCGCGCTTGAGGCCATTCTCGTCGCTCATTTGCCCTAGAGTGCCGGTCAAGTTCTCTGTCGGGGCGCCGAGATTTGAACTCGGACTACAACCTCCCAAAGGTCGCGTGCTACCGTTACACTACGCCCCGTTGCTTCGCACTTTAGCACCTCACACGATTTGCGGCAGGTAACTGACTCGTGCCATCCCATCCCGGCGCCGGAGCCACACGAGGCAGCCATCCACCTGCCACTCCCCTTCCCAATTCTTTTCAAGGACATACCACTCGCCTGTGCGCGCGACTTTCCGTACCTTCGCCTCATGCAGATTGAGCGACGGATCATACTCGTCCTCGGAACTTTTTTCGTCGCGGAATTCGTCAGTGAGTATGGTCTTTACTTCGACAAAATGTAAGGTATTTTCCCTCTTCGCCACGAGGTCAAGTTCGCCGGTTTTGCGCGTCACATTTCGGTCCTGGATGGAAAACCCGTGCCGCCGTAGATACTCGCACGCTACGTTTTCGCCAAGCATGCCGACCTCCTTGCGTGTGTAGGACGAGATATCCATGCCCTTTATAAATATGGCTTATTCATTAAGTATTTCATGGACGGATGGGAAAGTCCCATGTCCTTTATCCACAGTATGCACAGCTTTATCCACTTCAACACAAAACAAAAATATACGCAAAAATGACTATTTATTTGAGCGATTCTCCCAATCACCGCACAAAACCTCGTACGCTCGCTTGTGTGCGGGCTCGTCCACGATGTTCGAACCCGATACATCAATCGGGACCTCAAATTGCTCGAGTTAATTGACTCGATACAGAAGATAGAAAAAAATGCATTCGAACCCTCTTAGGGAAGTTGCTTGACGGTTAGCGTTCGTTTGTTACTGTCATCGCAGTTCTTTGATACGTTCAATTTAGGGTTTGCTGTAGCAGAGAGCGGCTTATTCACTTGGCCATTCCCTGCTATGGCAAACCTTCGATCTGAAGGAGTCCGCTGGCACCCAGCAAAAGGATGATGACGATGCTTGCACGAAAAACTGCATTGATCACGTCTCGAGATCCAAAGGGCCGACAGGCAGTATCTATCTTCGAAGCCGCATACAACCATTTAAACCTGAACGAGGGAGAAGCGCAGGTTCTGAACGAGCGCGGCAACAAGCTCAAACAAGGCATTGAACACCTGATTCACATCATCGTTATGGAACAGGCGCCAAGGGTGAAGGAAAGATGGCGTGTCCGATACCCTCACTCACCTCACGTGGCAGAAGTCGAGATCAAGGAAATCTCCGCGAAGGTTGTTCGGGTGAAAGAGTGTGGCTTCGGGCCCTTCTACACCTTCAAGATCACCGAGATTGAATTCCTGGAACTGTGCGCTTGGTAACTTGGCCCCACCGCTCAAACAGACCCGCGTTTGTTCGAGCGGTTTCTGTTTCCCTACAAAATACATTGCCGATACAGAGTATTTTTCGTCTAGGTGTGAAACGTGCCACTCAAGCACGTTTTCTGTCCGGGTGCGGGTAGCGAGAATCGAACTCGCGTCAACTGATTGGCAACCAGTTGTTCTACCACTGAACCATACCCGCGCCGCAGCATGATACCACGCCACTGCTCTGTGTTTCTAGTGCCCCGACCAGGAATCGAACCCAGAATTCGACGTCCGAAGCGTCGCGTGATATCCGTTTCACCATCGGGGCCTGCCTCGCCGGCAAGGCGGGCGCGCCTGTAATACTACGGTACTATGCTAGGATTTGGAAATGCAGTACCGCATTCCGAAAGAGGTTTCAGAAATTTCCAAACGGCTCAAAGAGGACGGCTATGAGGCATATCTCGTCGGCGGGTGTGTCCGCGACCTCATCATCGGCCTGGAACCTAAGGATTGGGACATCACCACAAGCGCTACCCCAGAGCAGATCCAGACCGTATTTCCGGATTCTTTTTACGAAAACGACTACGGGACCGTGGGGATAAAAAGCGGCTCCGAAGACAGCAGACTCGCCATCGTGGAAGTGACCCCGTATCGCGTCGAATCCGGCTATTCTGACAAACGTCGGCCAGATACCGTTCGATTCGGAACTTCCCTGCTTGAGGATCTTGCTCGCCGGGACTTTACGGTCAATGCCATTGCCCTCGATGTCTCTCAAGGACAACTCGTTGACCCCTATGGCGGTCAAAAGGACATAAAGGACAAACTTATCCGCGCCGTCGGCAATGCATCGGACCGCTTCGACGAAGATGCGCTCCGCATGCTCCGTGCGGTTCGCTTGGTCGCGGAACTTGGCTTCGGCATAGACGGCGATACGGCAGCCGCAATAAGCAAAAATAGCAAGCATTTAGGCCGTATTTCTAAAGAAAGGATACGCGATGAATTCGTGCGGATACTCAATTCGAGGCGGCCTATGGACGCGCTCGTGCTCGCCAACCAGCTCGGCATCCTCGCATTCATCGTACCCGACCTCGTGCGAGGGATCGGAGTGGAACAGAATCAGGCACACTCGTACGATGTTTTTGAACATAACCTCCGCACGATGCAGCACGCGGCCGATAAGGAATGGAGTTTTGACATCCGCCTTGCTGGCCTTTATCACGATATCGCTAAACCGGAAACACGGCGTTGGTCGGAAGAAAAGAACGATTGGACCTTCCATGGGCACGATGTAGTCGGTTCACGTGTAACGAGAAAAGCGCTCGATAACTTCCATTTTTCACGCGAAACTGGAGAAAAGGTGGTAAAGCTTGTCCGTTGGCATATGTTTTTCTCCGATCCCGAACAAATTACCCTCTCTGCCGTACGCCGGATGATAAAGAACGTCGGGGAAGAGAACATCTGGGACCTGCTTAATCTCCGAATATGCGACAGGATAGGGACTGGAAGGCCAAAGGAACAGCCGTTCCGTTTCCGCAAGTACAAAGCAATGGTAGACCAGGCGTTACGGGATCCTATTTCCGTGGCTATGCTAAAGACAGATGGAGCCAGAATAATGCAGAAGTTCCACGTGAACCCCGGTCCGGTCATTGGGTATACGCTTCACGCGCTCCTTGAAGAGGTTCTTGATGATTCGGCCAAGAACACCGAGAAGTATTTGGATAAAAGAACCGAAGAACTACTCAAACTGCCAGAAAACGAATTAAAAAAGCTCGGGGAAGCAGGGAAGGAACGTCGGGAAGCGGCAGAAGATGAGGAAATACAACGCATAATGGAGAAACATCACGTGTGCTAACACATGAGCCTTCGATTGGTTAATCCCGAGGTAATCCAAATAGTATGTGAAATCTGATTCACGCGAAACAGATATGGGAACAAAAAAGCCGCTCAAGGTGGCCGAGGCGTAAAAGGAGCAGGGGCGTAAATGGTGCCTCAAGGCCGGAGAATGTAGAGCGGCTTTTAGTTTGAAGGAGCGCTTTCACGTGGAATACCATGCCGAAGGGCTTGTGTCGCGGATCGCCGCGGAGCGTTGGCAGGCACCTCATTTAGCGCTTTGATAGAAAGAACTGGGAAGGAACTCCCCGGTGCGCCAAGCAGAACCCGGCGTACCCTGGAGTAAATGTATTCCTAGTAAAGGACATTGTAAAGGACACATCTGTGGATAGTGTCCTTTAGTATCAACCCTGCAGGTTCGGTGTTAAAATTAGTGTGGAAGTGCAGGGCAGATAATAGCCGACGAGAGCGACGTTGATGACGGCCTTCGTCGCATTTCTCCAGACCGTCTACGGGGCTTCCCATAGGACCAGGTGAACTCGCTGACGACTTCCTGGTTCCCGAAGGGCAGCAACGATTAACGAGATGGTGGCCAGTCGTCAGGGTTTGCCATCATTGAGGCCCCACGCGGGGCCTTTCTTTTTAATTTTAATTCGATGAAACGGGGCAGTAGTCCTATGTCGCGAGGGTAATCGCGACCGGACAATGATCGGAGCCGTAAATATCTGGGTAGATGTCGGCTTTTTTGACGCGCTTTACGAACTCGTTCACGACGAAGAAATAATCAATGCGCCAGCCAACGTTGCGGTCGCGCGCACGAGTGAATAGATCCCAATAGGTATATGCCTCGCGCCTGGCGGGGAAGAAGTGGCGATATATATCCACGTACCCGGCACTGATAACTTCGTCTATCCAGGCGCGCTCCTCGGGCAAAAATCCGGTATTCTCCTCGTTTTCTTTCGGCCGCGCGAGGTCTATCTCTTCGTGAGCGGTGTTCAAATCGCCGCAGAAAATGACCGGTTTCTGCTTGCGTAATGTCTCGGCGAATGTGAGGAATGCGTCGTAAAAACGCAACTTGTAATCAAGCCGTTCAGGACCCTGCCCGGCATTAGGGAAATAGACGTTTAAAAGCCAGAAGTCCTCATATTCGGCCCCAATAAAGCGCCCTTCCTGGTCGAATTCTTTTATGCCCATGCCGTAGATGACCGAGAGCGGCTCAATTTTTGAGTAGAGAGCGACGCCGCTGTAGCCCTTCTTGATCTGACAGGAGGAAAAAAACGCCGAATAGCCGACAGGGGAGAGCAGCGCTTCAGGAAGCTGCTCCGGTGCGGCTTTTGTCTCCTGTAGGCAGAAAATATCCGGTTTCGTACCCACCAGAAACGATTCCCAGTAACCATTCTTCGCAAGCGACCGCAGCCCGTTGACATTCCACGAGACGATGCGGATGGAGCTCATTTTGTCCCATTTTATCATGTATGCTTTCTATGGCCGCTCTTTACGTCGTACGTTGTGCACCGAACGGATGGAGCCAAGGGAGGGCGCATGAGTGCCGTCATTCATCGAGTGTTGCTCGCTGATCTCAAGGGTTTGGCCGAAATTTGGGAAATCCCCAACGGAAACCTCGGACTCGAAATTAACGCCGAAGGGAATCTCGTTCCGAGACTCATTGACGAGGAAGACGGTGTCGCGAGTTTGTCCCAGATGCTGGAAGTCGCCGAAAGGGATTTCCCAGATAATGATATTTTGGATCTCGTCGTACAGATCTACGAGTCACGCGGCGGGAACCGGATGAAACTTTCGACGGTGAACTACATCTGTTCCGCGGAAGGCAGAGCCTGCAAGTCCCGTTGGTGGACGTTCACCGATGACTACAAGAACCGTATGCATTGAGCTCAGAGAGGCCCTTCGGGGCCTCTTCTCGTTATCTGACATGCTGTTTTCTTGGGAGCCCAGTGGACGACCCCTGCCACGGCATCGGAATACTTGGCCACGGGGCAGGTTTCGCTCCGGCCTTAGTTACGGGATTTCCCGTGGTATTTGCGGTGAATTTCTCTCAAATGACTATCGGTGATGTGCGTATAAATTTGGGTCGTATTGATGGAGGCGTGGCCGAGGAGCTGTTGGACGGAGCGGATGTCGGCACCATTGTTGAGTAAGTCGGTAGCGAAGACGTGACGGAGCACGTGTGGGGTTACTCTTTTTGTAATACCGGCTTTGGCAGCGCATTTTTTGATAATTCGCTCGACGGAGCGGGGCGTGAGCCGCGCCGGAATGATCTTTCCGACGGGGACATTCACAAAAAGCGCCTCCGCCATGTCCTTGCGTGCCCTGAGGTACGCGGAAACGGCATTCTTGGCGACGGGGGAGAGAAAGACGACCCTGACTTTGTCTCCCTTGCCGCGCACCGAAAGGGAATCCTGAGTGATATCTATGTCCGAATCAAGCGCGCAGAGCTCGGAAACGCGCAGTCCGGTGGAGAAAAGGAGCTCGAGTATGGCGGCATCGCGCAGACCCTTCTCCCCGGAACCACGGGCGGCCTGCATAAGTCGTCCGAGCTCTGTGGGAGTGATGAGGTCAAGTTCACGTTCGGGAAGCTTGGCGAGTTCGATGCGTTCGGGAGAGATGCATTCGATGCCCTGCTTACGCAGGAATTTCAAGAATGCGCGGAGAGCAATCATATAGTAATTTTGGGTACGCCGCTTCATTGAATCGGCATTTGTCCCCTTCTGACGATTGAGCCACAGGCGGAAGTCGCGAATATTTTTTTCGCTGATGTCACCTACCTTTCGTATCTCCATCCGGGAGAAGTAACGGGTAAGGTAGTGATCATAATTTTCGACCGTTTTCACCGCGCGTCCGCGCTCTATCTCTATGTATTCCAGAAATTGTCGTTTTGCGGCCTCTGCTTCCATGTAATTACTTTAACACCCAACGTCGCACATTATTTTTCTAAGCGGTGCCCGGCACCATGTGACTCTTGCAATTTCGTGCTGGGCGTGGTAGGATGAGGCGTCTATGCTTACCACTAAGAAAAAGACGGCGGCTATCAAGAATGCCGCCCGGCACGACACGGACACCGGCTCGGCGGACGTGCAAGTCGCGCTCCTTTCGAAACAGATCGATGACCTGGCGAGACATCTCAAGAAAAATCCGAAAGATTTTCATTCTCGCCGCGGACTTCTGCAGATGGTGGCCGATCGTCGCTCTCATTTGCGCTACCTTGAGACTTCCAACAAACGCCGCTACAACGCTCTTGTCAAGAAACTCGGGCTCAAGAAGTAGCCACGAGGGTTTAGTGCTACACTGGTACGTGTGCGATTTATTTGTATAAGCATTTTTTAGGGCTATACCCTAGCAACTCGTAATTTATTTTTATGGCAGTTATCAAACATCCAGCTCAGCGTGTCGGCGTATTCATTGACACGCAAAATCTCTATCACAGCGCCAAACACCTCTACAAAGCGCGCGTGAACTTCGGTAATATCCTGGAGGAAGCAGTCGGAGGCCGCATTCTCGTGCGTGCCATCGCCTACGTCATTAAGACGGAGAGCGGCGAAGAGAAGGGCTTCTTCGAAGCACTCACCAAGATGGGCATCGAAACGAAGGTGAAAGACCTACAGGTCTTCGCCGACGGTGCAAAGAAGGCCGACTGGGACGTCGGACTCGCAATTGATGCGGTGAAACTCGCCCCGAAGCTCGACACGGTCGTCTTGGTTACGGGCGACGGTGACTTCGTCCCGCTTATCCAATATCTCGATATAAACGAAGGATGCCAAGTTGAGGTCATCTCCTTCGGCAAGTCGTCCTCGGGCAAGCTGAAGGAGGCCGCGCACGCATTCACCGACATGTGCGAGGACCCGCATCGGTTTACCATCTCTTCTCGCGGCTAAAACATTCCTGAAAAGCAGGAATCTTCACCACAACAGCACTCCGTTTAGGGATAACGCGCTCGCACCAGCCCCCCATGCGCTACTATACGTAGTGCATGGACACGTCCCCGACCGTACCGACGGCCGCTTCCGGCGCCCCGCCGTCTTCAAACACCGGGCAGACGCCGGAGAAATATATCCGTACGTTTGAGGGCGACATAGAGGCCTTCAAGAAGGGACGGATACCCAACTTCGCCCCCTTGAAGGAGCCGCCGACGCTTGCTCAAAACCCGATCCAGCCGCCGCAGACACCCGTTCCCACGGACACTGCCCCGCCCGGCAATCCACAAGACAGATTGCCGGAAAAATTTCCCGCGAACCAAACCGCAGAGGCAAAACCAAAGCCGCCGGAATCTCCCCTGGAGACGTACGCAGGAGATTTTTCACGGAGGATGCAAGAAACGCACGCCTCGAGGGCGACCGTGCTTGCAGCGCAACAGGACGCTCTGTCGGGAGCGCCCCATGCCGTTTTGGAGAAATCTCCCGACAACAGGAATATGCTCTACGTCATTGCCGCCGCCGTGCTCCTGCTCATGGGAACGGCGGGAACGTACATTGCCTACACGCGCTACCTTGCCAGCGTGGAGCCGGTCGTTCTTGCGCCGGTGGTATCGGCCCCGATATTCGTCGACGAGAGGGAACAGATACTGAGCGCGGCTCCTTCGGATGTATGGCAGGTGGTCACTCAATCGGCGGCGCGTCCGCTTGCTTTAAACGCCGTCCGTCTTCTCTATATGGATCCGGTAACAACGACCGAAGATGATGTTTTTTCCGCCCTGCAGCTACCGGCACCCGACATTTTGCTGCGTAACGTGAATGCCGCGCGCAGCATGGCAGGCGTTATCCGTTCGGGGAGCGGACAAAGCCCATTTTTCATACTATCCGTTGCTTCCTACCGAGACACCTTCGCAGGCATGCTTGCGTGGGAACCGACGATGCCGCGCGATCTTGGCGCGCTCTTTTTTGTGCCGCCGCCAGCGTTCTCTGCGGAGGCAACAAGTTCGCCGCAAGCGGCCGCATCGATTGCTACCACCTCGACAAGTTCGCCGCAGACAGGTCCGGCGCAGACAATCGCAACGACTACACAAAAAACAAGCGCAAAAGCAGCCCCTGGGGCGGCAACCACACCCGAATTTCATGACGAGATCGTCGGCAACCACGATGTTCGCATATATCGCGACGCCGAAGGCCGTACGCTTCTTTACGGCTATTGGAACCAGGAAACGCTCGTTATCGCGCGCGATCCGGCGGCATTCGTAGACATACTGGGGCGGCTTGCAACTTCCCGCGCACAGAACTGATTCTTTGCTATCATTACCCCCCATGAAAATGAAACACTTTAAGCGGGAGCTCGAGGCCGAGAAAGCGAAGCTCGAAGCGCAGATGGGGACTATCGGCCGTAAGAGCCCGAGCGTTCCGGGCGACTGGGAGCCCGTGCCCTCGGAAACCGGCATGGAGTCGGACCTTGCTGACCAAGCGGACGTCGTTATGAGCCGCGAGAGCAACTCGGCCATCCTCGCCGATCTCGAAGCCCGTTACGACACCATTCTTGCCGCGCTTTCGAGGATCGAAAAAAAGAAATACGGAAAGTGCGAAGTATGCGGCGAGGAAATAGAGGGGGCGCGTCTCGATGCCGATCCCGCCGCTACGACCTGCATGAAGCATTTATAATCCCGCCTTCGATGTCGGCGACCCGATCGGAAGTTGCAGAAAGGACGAAACGAACAGCCGTCACGGCGAATAAGCGCGGATATGCGAAAACGCTCGCGGCGCAACCGATCGGGGCCGGCGCTCAACTGGTCAGTGTCGAAGCCGACCTCACGCGCGGACTCCACGCGTTCTCGGTCGTGGGACTCCCCGATAAGGCGGTCGAAGAAGCCCGTGACAGAATCAGCGCCGCGATACGCCACTGCGGATACAAGCCGCCGAAGCAGCAGAACAAACGTATCGTTCTCTCGCTCTCGCCTGCGGATTTGAAAAAGGAGGGTTCGCATTACGATCTTGCACTCGCGCTCGCATACCTTATCGCAGCCGATGACCTACAGCCGCTTTCCGGTAGCGCGCTCCTTGTGGGCGAGCTCGCGCTCAATGGGGCACTCCGCGCGGTGAAAGGTGTCCTGCCGCAAGTTCTTGCGGCCAAACAGCACGGCGTCAAAACAGTTTTCGTGCCGCCGGGAAACTCGCGCGAGGCCCTGCTCGCCGAAGGCCTCGCCGTCTATGCGCCCGCCTCGCTCGCCGAGCTCCTTCAGCATCTTGCCGGGGAAAAGCTCCTGCCGCGCCTGGTTCGCGACAGGGGAACGGTCCCACCGCAGCCCGCGCTCGACCTCGCCGATATAAAAGGGCAGGAGAGTGCTAAGCGCGCTCTCGAAATCGCCGCTGCCGGCCGACACAATATCGTCCTATATGGTCCGCCCGGCACCGGCAAAACGATGCTTGCCCGTGCGCTCTCCGGAATTCTGCCGCCCCTCTCCGACGATGAAGTACTCGAAGTGACCGCCATACATTCGACGGCCGGACTCCTCGGCGACGGCGAAGCGATGTATTGGCCGCCGTTCCGCGCACCGCATCATTCGGTCTCGCACATCGCCGTCGTTGGCGGCGGCACCTTCCCCAAAGCGGGCGAAGTGACGCTCGCGCACAAAGGGGTTCTCTTTTTGGATGAATTTCCTGAATTTGAATCACGAGCGCTCGAGGCGCTCCGGCAACCGCTTGAAGACCGGATTGTGACCGTCTCTCGGGCGCGGGCCACCGTTACATTTCCGGCTGATTGCATGATCGTCGCTGCAATGAACCCGGCAGACACGATCTCGAACGACGCGCGCGTCGCGCTCCGGGCCGCGGCCAAACAAGCGCGCCGCATTTCGCGACCCATCGTGGACCGCCTTGACCTCTGGATCGAAGTGCCGCTCGTGCCGCATGACGCGCTCGCGAAGCTGGGCGGCGGCGAATCATCCGCGGACGTACGCAGGCGCGTTGTCGCCGCTCGCGCCCGTTCGGCGAAACGGATCGGCAAGCGCGGCGCCACGAACGCCGCGCTTACGGGCCGCGAACTGGATACGAAAGGCGCGTTCAGTGCCGCCGCGAAAGAGACCTTGATGAGCGCCGCCGCCCGCCTCAACCTTTCCCCGCGCAGTTTTCATCGCACGATGCGGGTAGCGCGCACGATCGCCGATCTTGCCGGTGCTGATTCGGTCACCCCCGCCTTCGTACACGAAGCGCTACAGTACCGTCCCCGCGGGCTGTTCGGATTCGAGTAAACGACCCAAGGTCTGGATTCGAATGTACATTCGTCGAAAATAATCCGCGGTTGCCGTCGGCAGGTGGAAGCTACTGCAACGGGTGAGGGTACAAAAAATATAATCGCTGTTTGCGCGCTCACTGCGGAGAGCACACAGAACCAACACGGCAGGTGCGGAAGGGGTTGGCGGCACCGCGGACTTCGAAGTGGAGGTGCGTGCCGGTCACACGGCCGGTGGCGCCCACATAGCCGATGACCTGTCCTTGTGTCACCGCCTGACCCATGCCGACGGCATTACTGCTGTTGTGGGAATAGAGCGTCTGCGTTCCGTTCGCATGCTGAAGCACGATGTAGTTTCCGTAGCCGCCGTTCCAACCACCCGCGCGCGCAATGATGACCGTACCGTCTGCCGCCGCACGAATGGGAGTGCCGCGCGGAGCGCCAAAATCAATTCCGTTCCAACCATGCAGTCCTTGGGTCACACGGCTTCCCGGCACCGGATGGGCGTAATAGCCGGCGATGAACGTACCACCGGCACCGCGAAGTGTGGAAACGGCGGTTTGCGGGCGCGCCGCAGGCGGCGCGACGACCTCGCCGCCCGGAATGATAACGGTCGTACCAACGGCAAGCGGCGCACTCTCGTCAAGTCCGTTGAACTGCGCGATCTCGTCTGCGTCTCCGCTGTATTTCCTTGCAAGCGACCCGAGCGTGTCCCCCTTTACGACCTTGTGCTCGATGCCGGACACCGGAAGGATAACGAGCGTATCGCCCGGATGCACGTCCCGCGCGCTCTTCAAGTCGTTCGCCCAGATAATCGTATTTATGGAAACGTTGAACATGCCCGCAATGTCCGAAAGCGTGTCATCCGGTCGTACGACGTAGACGGAGATACGACCGGGAGTCGCGGACCCCGCGACGTCGGCGATCGTGCCGGAAGGCCCGGAAAAAGCAAGCAGGGCCCTACCACCGCTTGTCTGAAGCGTGTCGAGGAGGCCTTTATTGGGATTCGGGTCCGAATTAGTGGCGGCGACGAGCGCTGGCGTTCCCGTATCCGGCATGAATGCATTCACTGCCGCCGCAGCGTTCGTAGAGAATGACCAGAACGCGCTGGCGTAGTTCGGCAGGACCGCGGCGAGCGCCACAATCGCACATCCCGATATGAAAAGCTGTTGAGTGAATTTTATAGGAAAACGAGGCGGGGCGGGTTGTCTGTCAGGATACAAGAATGGCTTACATACTCTCGTATATAAGCCATTCCTTGAATGCTTTCGTATCAGCCGATACAAGAAGTGTAGCCGAGGTGAAGCCGCCCGTCAATCATGCTTTCTTCATTCTGTGGAAAGCGATTTGTACGCTATATTCGGTAGGTGAAATACCTCCACGGATTAAATGACGCGCAACAGCGCGCTGTCCTCGCGAAGGACGGGCCCGTTTCCGTGCTCGCGGGCGCCGGAAGCGGGAAGACACGGGTACTGACCACCCGGATATACCACCTCATCCGCGAAGGCGTACCAGCGAACCGCATTCTCGCCGTCACCTTCACCAATAAGGCCGCCCGGGAAATGCGCCAGAGAGTCCGCGGCATGCTTCAGGACCGCTCGATAGAGCGGGACCAGGAGGGGCTTGGAGAAATTCCTTTCATCGCGACTTTCCATGGGCTTGGGCGCGAGCTTCTCGAGAGCTACGGCAAGGTAATTGGCATTCCGCGCTTTTTCAGCGTGTATGACCGCGACGATTCGGAAAAGGTGGTCGCCGCGGCGCTCAAAGCGCTCGACGTCGAGGCGAAAGAACTGTCGCCGCGGACGGTTCTCGGCAGGATATCGCGTGAAAAAGGGAACGGCGTACGCGTGCAGGAATTCGCTGAAAAGTACGCGCGCGGCGGATTCGGCAACCGGATCGTCGGCCTCGCATGGGAGCGGTACGAAAAGAAGCTTCGCGAGGAGAAAGCCCTTGATTTCGACGACCTCATCGCCCTTCCCGTGCGAATGCTTGAAGAGCATGAGAACGTGCGTATGCTTGCGCAAGACCGTTGGCGATACATACATATCGACGAATATCAGGACACGAACGCGCTCCAAGGGCGGCTCGCGAACATCCTCTCGGCCAAGCACCGGAACCTGTTCGTCGTGGGCGACATAGACCAGACCATCTATACCTGGCGCGGCGCGACTATCGAGAACCTTCTTGCCTTCGACAAGGATTATCCGGACGCGAAGACCATCGTGCTCGAGCAGAATTACCGCTCCACGAAAAACGTCGTCGATGCGGCGAATGCGGTCATCGAAAAGAACAAAAATCGCAAGAAAAAATACGCGACGACCGATAAAGCCGCCGGCGAACCCATCCGTGTCCATGTCGCCCGCAGCGCCGAAGATGAAGCGCGCTGGATTGCGCTAAAGATACGGCAGCTGCTGCGGGAGGGGCATAAGCCGGAGGACATCGCGGTGCTCTTCCGCACCAATTTCCAGTCCCGCGCGCTTGAGGAGGGATTACTCCGTGCGGGTGTTCCGTACAGGATTCTTGGCACGCGCTTTTTCGCGCGCAAAGAGGTAAAGGACGCGCTGGCGTGGATGCGGCTTGCGCTTGATCCTTCGCGCGAAACGGACAAATTGCGCGCGGCGGCTTCACCGCCGCGCGGCATCGGACGCGTGACACTCGGAAAACTGGTGGCGGGAGAGCGTGTCATGCTTCGCGCGGGAGAAAAAGCGAAGGTGGAGGCATTCGAGAGCATTATTGAGGAACTCGCGCGGGCTGCGATAGTACTTCTGCCGTCGGAATTCGTGAAGCTCGTCGTCGAGAAAAGCGGCATGCGTCGCGTGCTCTTTGACGAGGGGAGCACGGAGGACCGGGAGCGATTCGAGAACGTGGAAGAGCTCGCGTCGGTCGCGGTGCGACACGACCACGTTCCCGGAAAGGAGGGCATTGCGGCATTTCTCGCCGAGGCCGCGCTTGCGAGCGATCAGGACGAGATGGACCACCCGTCAAAGGACTCGGGACAGGGGAAAGAGAAAAAAGGCGTTACCCTTATGACCGTCCATGCGGCCAAGGGGCTTGAGTTCGATACCGTATTTGTGAGCGGGATGGAAGAAGGGCTGTTCCCGCATCAGGGGATGGATGAGAAAGAGCGCGATGCCGAGGAAGAGCGCCGACTTTTCTACGTCGCCATGACGCGCGCAAAAGAGCGTCTTATCCTCACGCTCGCGCTCGTCCGCAAAATTTACGGGAGCGATTATCTGTCCGAACCCTCTTCTTTTCTTGCCGACATAGACCCGTCGCTCCTCGTCTTTGACGAAGGCGAGGAAATCATCACGGCTTAGCCGCTCTTCTGTTCTGGTTCTGCAACGCCGAAATGCTCCTTCAGGGCTGTTTCGATATGCTGTTTCTGGTGTTCGGGCATCTTCTTCCACTCCTCATGCTCTTTATTCAGGAATTTCATGGCTGTATCGAGGTGGTGGGCTCGCATGCCGGAACTCGTGCCCGTTTTGTGCTCAACATGCGCGATAGCATCGCTCATGATCCCTTTCGCGCGTTCAAGGTCTGCATGTTCGAAGCCGTGCTTGTAGCGTAAGGTTGCGCGAAATGTCCTATCGAAGTTGTGAGGCGTAAGGCGTAGATCATTCATACGGTGTAAAGTATACATCTTACGTATGCGCACACGCAAATCCCTTGGACAGCATTTCCTGATGCACCGGCTCATCGCGGAGCGCATCGCGATTGTCGCAGGACTCTCTCCGCATTCCGTGGTGCTCGAGATCGGCCCCGGCACGGGAATGCTCACGCGGCAGTTGCTGCAGCGCGCGAAGAAAGTTATCGCCGTCGAAGCGGACCGCGGACTTTTTGAGAGATTGCAAAAAGAGTTTGAAGCGGACATCGCCGAAGGCCGGCTTATGCTCACCCACGCGGACATACGCACGTTCTCCCTTTCCGCGCTTCCGAAAGGATATGCACTTGTCGCGAATATTCCGTACTACCTGACCGGCGAAATATTCCGGATGTTCCTTGCATCGGACAACCAGCCGAGCGCGATGACCCTTCTCGTGCAGAAAGAAGTCGCCGCCCGCATCGCCCGCGCAAAAAAAGAGAGCATTCTTTCGCTCTCGGTAAAGGCATACGGCACGCCGAAGTACGAATTCACCGTGCCGCGCGGCGCCTTCAAGCCGTCTCCGGGCGTCGATTCCGCCGTGCTGACGGTCCGCGATATCTCACGGAAGCACTTCGCCACCAAAGAGCAGGAACGGCGGTTTTTCGAGCTCCTGCATGCGGGATTCGCGCATAAACGCAAATTCGTGCGGAATAACCTTTCGGATGCCGGCCTTTCCGCCGGGGGAATACCCGCGAAAAGCCGGGCAGAAGACCTGCCGCTTGCGGTCTGGCTTGCCCTGAGCAAAGTCGAAGGACTTTCGCTCGCGCGCCTCGACTCGCCGTCTTCGGCGAGGCGGGCCAAAAACGCATAGCAAACAATGCACAGATGAGACGGCACCCGACCGGCTATCGCGCCGGCGACTGCTATACTTTATGGCGATACTATGGGGCAAATTCTGCGAAATTGGCGAGTTACCCTAGCGGCGTTTTTTGCAGTAGCAGCCATCATCGGTTCGTACCTGCTTGCTCGCGGTATCGAGTCGCCTCCGGCGGCGCAGGCGTCGACGGAATCGGCGCTACTGCAGGCGATCGCGGAGAAGGACTCGGACGGCGATGGACTTCCCGACTGGGAAGAAGCACTCTACGGCACATCGGCGAACATCACCGACACGTTTCGTCTCGGTATGGCCGACGGTGAGGCGGTCGCGAAGGGTCTCATCGTGCCGAGGGCCATCGCCGATATGTCTACCCTGGCTTCTTCACCGGCAGTACCCGGTCCCAACGGTCTTCCGCCGGCGCCTGCGGAAGGAACGCTCACTGCCGCTTTCGCGCAGAATTTTTTCACGCTCTATCTTGCGGCAAAGCAACGCAAAGGAGGAGAGAATCTCTCCGAAAGTGATATGGCGAATGTCGCGAACGAAGCGCTAAGCTCACTTTCCTCCGCGATAACCGCCGCACCCGATTTCAAGTCGGCGAAGGACCTCACGGTGTCCGGTTCCGGTGCGGAGGCGCTCAGAGCATTTGCCGCGGACGCGGAAGCCGTGCTTCTGAAGAATACGAACAATGCGACGACCAGTGAACTTAACTATTTAAAGAATGCAGTGGAGAATAACGACATCACTGCGCTTTCGCATATCGCCTCGATAGCAAAGGGGTATCGTGATTCTGCAGCCGGCCTTGCGATGCTTCCTGTACCGCAAGAACTCGCCAGCGTCGATCTCGCTCTTATAAACTCGCTTATGCGCATGAGCGAGATAGCGACCGATTTCACGCGCGTGAACGATGACCCTCTTGCGGCGATGCTTGCACTCCAGCAATATCCGCAGGCGGTGCTCGCACTCGGGAACGCTTTTGTACGCATCGGCACTATCTACAAGGATGCGGACGTTTCTCTTCTTGCGAGCACGCCGGGCGCTTCCTTCGTCAATCTCATCTCGGATGTCGCGGCGAGCAAGCAGGTAGCCAAGAAACCATGAAGTCACGTCTATTTTCTTCAACACTAGCATCGTTACTCGTTGTCGCACTAATCGTGCCATCTGTTTTTCTAGTCGCACCGCAAAAAGTGCAAGCCGTTTCATCGTTCGAAACGAACCCAGTCATAATTACCAATACTGTAATTTCTGCAATAAAAGCCACACTCTCTGCCGCGCTTGATGTCACCAATACTGCCGCAAACGTTGCGCGGGAAGTTAATACCTACGTTCTTCAGCCGCTCGCTTTCGTCCTCTCGGGCAACCTGATGAAGCTCATCACCGCGAGTGTCATCGCCTTCGTCATCGGTAAGACGAACGGCACCGGCGTGCCGCAATTCGTGCAGAACCTGCAGGGACACATGCAAATGGTAGGTGATACGCAAGCATCCGCATTTTTTGCCCAATTCGGCAGGAATTCGAATTCACCGTTCGCCGCTGCGATCAGCTCATCGCTTCGCACGTACTACCTTCAGAATACAAGTTCTGCGGGATTCTTCGCCGCCAATCAAAACACGCTGAATCGCGTATGCCCGAATTCGGACGCCTTTCTTGCGGGCAACTGGCCGCAATGCGGCGCGGGAGCATGGTTAGCGCTTACGGGCCCCAATCCGAACAATCCATACATTTTAAATCAAGCTGCGGAGAGCCATCTGGCGTCCGTCGTGGGTGGCGCACAAGCCGCGCGCAGTGCGGAACTAGATTGGGCACAGGGATTTCTTTCCTGGTGCGGTCCGGCTGAAATGCCGACTACGGATTCGGGTGATGGGACGGCGATGGAGGGTACTGCACCCGGGGATGCTTGCACGCAGAGCGACGGCACACCGGGCACCATCAAAACGCCCGGCTCGGTTATCAAAGCCGTAGCCGATGAGGCGATTACTCTCCCGTGGAAGAAGCTCGCCGAAATGGGTAGCTTGGCGAAAGAAGTGAATCAAATCCTCGGCAATGTGGGGACAGTTCTCGCCACGGTGAACTTTGCCTCCGAGCTTCTCGGAGGCCCGGACTCCGGTGGCCTCTTCGGCGTCGGGCAGACGTCCGTCTCACAGCCCACCTCACGGCTCGTGCAGTATCAGACGGCACCGGGATACTTTGGCGTCACGCCAGGGCAGGTGTATCAAAATGCGGCCACGCTTCCGTCATCTGGTTCTGACATGTCGAACCGTATAACGCAATACCGATCAACATGGAATACGATAGCCGCGTCGGCGAACGCTGCATCGACAACAGTTGCCAGTTTGGTGAATTTCTGCACGACGGCTGCAATCCAAAATCCCGACACTGCAAGTACCTATGAAGCACAGGCAACGGCGGCACGCACGGCGCTTTCAACTGAGATAGCCCCTGTTCTCGCGAAGGCGGATGCCGCCTTCGCGACGATTGAGGAGGCGAGCGCTCTCGTACAGAAGGTGCAGACCGAACTGAACTCCGGCATTGACCCGAAAAGCGGTGCATACCTTGCCGATTTGCAGACGCTCCAGACAATGTCGCCGACCGATTTTGACGTCATAAACGTCCAACAGGACACGCAGGCTTTTGGGCAGTCAGTCGCCACTCCCGCAGGGTCTCTTACGGTAGGGGGCGGTTCGCTCATTGACCAGATGAGTCTCCTTGCCACGAATGCCCAAGCGATTAAAAACGCGGGGTGCACCACAATTTCGCAAGGAGGAACGGAGGCCGCCATATGACCCGTTTCCCCGCCATCGTCTTCATCGCCCTCGCGCTCTTTGTCGGCGTGGCGGGCGCAGCGCCCGCCACGCATGCGCAAACCACTTGTACGAATGTAGGCAGTTCTTGCACCACAGCGGATGGTTCTATCGGCACCTGTGCTTCAGACCCTGATACTAATGGTCTTTACTGTCTCTCGAGTGCGTATGGCACAGCGACGGCGAACAATCCTGGGGGCTCAGTCGACAAAGCAGCCGCGGCAACACCGAAGGCGCTCCCGCCGGATCCCGACATGAGCAAGGGATTCGGTACCATCATGACCTGGATAATGTCCCTTTTTGCGTGGCTCGTTGGGGTTGCGGCGATCACGCTCGATTACGCCGTGTATTACACAGTCGTCACGATGGGGGATTACGTGAACAAGCTTTCGGCCGTCGGCGTGACCTGGCGCATCATGCGCGATTTCGGCAACATAGCACTCATTTTCGGTTTCCTTGCCGCCGGAATTATGACGATTCTCAACGTGGACTGGTATGGATTTGGGAAGAAAATGCTTCCCATGCTTGTCGTCAGTGCCGTACTCCTCAATTTCTCGCTTTTTGCGGCCGAGGCGGTGATAGATGCCGGGAATCTTTTCGCAACGCAGTTTTATACGCAAATCAAGGGCGGCACTGTGCCCTCACAGGTCTCACTGTCTCAAACAACCATTGAAAATGAAGGTATTTCGAACAAAATAATGGCTCAGCTGGGGCTCCAGACCATCTATACCGCCGGCAGGGTGAATACTGAAGTGTACAAGGCCGGAAACACGTGGCTCATCGGTTTTATGGGCATCATCCTTTTCACTATTACGGCGTTCGTGATGTTCTCGCTCGCCTTCATACTCATCGCGCGATTCGTCATACTCCTCGTTCTTATCATTGTCGCGCCTCTCGGCTTCGCGGGGCTTGCCATACCGAAACTCAAAAGTGTTGCGGACAAGTGGTGGGCGGCACTCTTTGAACAGACCATCACGGCACCTGTACTCCTCCTCCTGTTGTATGTCGCTCTTGCGGTCATCACGGATGCTCAATTCCTTACCGGCCTCTGCGGTGGCGGGACCTGCTCAAAAAATTGGATAGGTTTCGTGAACGGGAATGATCTGGCCGGCTTCGCGAGCATGATACTTTCCTTCCTTGTCGCGATGGGACTTCTGCTCGCGGTCGTCGTCGCTTCAAAGAAACTGTCCGCCTTCGGCGGTGATTGGGCAATCAAAAGTGCCGGCAAGCTCAGCTTCGGCGCGACTGCGTGGGCGGGACGCAATACGGTCGGGTGGGGAGCCCAAGGTCTTTCCCAATACATTCGCAGAAGTCGGATTGGAGGCACAAAGGCAGGGCGTCTATTCGCTACAGCGGCCGATTATGGAGCAAAGGGAAGTTTTGACGTGCGAGGGGCCACTCTTTTTGGCGGTTTGAAAGCAGTTGGAGTCGATGCCGGTAAGGCCCAGGATGGCGGATACAGGGGACGTCGAGAACGGGCAATGAAGGGCCATGAGGATTATGTAAAATCCATTGGTAAGGCATATAGTGAACAGGGCGCGACCGCTAAACAACAACGTGCACTCGCTGAAGAGCAAGCGCGGGCAAAAGACGTTGGTGAGAGAGCGAAGGCCGACAAGGCAGAAGCCGAACGTCTGCAAAAAATTTATGACACCAATCGTCAGAAAGGCATCCTTACCGATCAGCAAACTATAAATGAACTCAATGCCGCAAAGGGAAGACGCGATGCAAGCGCGGCGGAGGCTGAGGCGGCACAAATCCGACTCAAAACAGCTAAGGATGAAGTGGATAGGGCCAATAAAGGAGTCTCAGACGCGGAGAGAAACGCGAAACTGGGATATGCCGAAAATATCAATCGTTCTGTACTGGGCTGGGCGCTATTCGGTCCGGGAGGCAGCGCTTCGGCGCGGAAGATTATCAAGGACGCGACCAAAGATCCGAACAAACAAATTCTTGATACTCTCAGAAAAGTGGTTGAAGACCAGGAGCAACCAAAAGAAGAAAAGAAATCTGAAGAACCCAAAGCACCAGGGACCTAAATTATGGACCAGAATCAAATCGAACCAACATTAGAGGCCAGTATTCGGGAGGTGATGCAGACGTTGCCGCCGCCAATTCGCAGCTACCTTGCGCAGGGAAGGTACACGTCGGTCGCGAAAAATTTAATGATGAAGCATCGCCTGCGCATTGACCAGGCGGGCATTCTCGAGCGGGAAATAATGCTTCTTCTCATGGGCATCGAGAATCCGGATGAGTTTACGCAGTCGCTTGCCGAGGAAGCGAAGCTCGACGAACAGACCATCAATGGCATCGTGCAGGACGTGAACGAGCAGATTTTTATTCCGCTTCGGGAAGAGATGCGCCGTGGCGAACAGAAACCGCAACAGTCGGGACCCGCGGCACCTGTGGCGCCGCGGGCGACCATACTGCCTCCGCGTACGACCGTCATTCCCGCGAATCCGCAGATGCCCTCGCGCCCTCCGGAAGCATTTGTCTCGGTGCCGAAATACGCTCCTCCCCCCAAATATTTTAAATTGCAGAATAAAATCCCTCCCCCGGCGCCGCCGCCCCCAAAGCCGCTCGGTACCGACAGATTGCTTGAAGACCACGAAGAACCACACATCGAATTTCACAATGTGCCGTCGCCCGGTCCGCGCATGGCACCCCCCCGCCCTTCCATAGCCCGTCAGCCGACGAGCGAAGCGGGGCCGCCTCCGAACCTGCCGGGCGCAATGCCTCCCCCAAGACCCGCTCCTCCGTCCCCCGCCGCGTCCCCGTCGCGTCCGAAAACTTCGCCTCCGCCTGCCGAAGGCTACTCCGCCGACCCGTATCGCGAACCGATCGAGTAAACGTGCGCCGTCGGTTGCATTTGGCGCATTATTCATTTATATTGCCTGTGACCCTCCGCGGGTCTTCTTTTGTCTCCATGGCTACCATCAATCAGCTTTCCAGAAAAGGCCGCAAGCATAAATCGTCCAAGACGACGGTGCCTGCGCTTGCCCGCGGTTTCAATGTGCTCTCGAATCGCCCGACGTATTACCCTTCGCCGTTCAAGCGCGGGGTCTGCACCAAAGTGACCACGAAGACGCCGAGGAAGCCGAACTCCGCCATTCGCAAAATAGCCCGCGTCCGGCTCACGAACGGCATGGAAGTCACGGCTTACATTCCGGGCGAGGGGCATAATCTCCAGGAGCACTCGGTCGTGATGCTCCGTGGCGGCCGCGTGAAGGATATCGGCGTGCAGTACACCATCGTGCGCGGCAAGCTGGACACCGGCGGGCTGGAGAAGCGCCGCCTACGGCGCGAAGCGCCCGTCTGCATAATCATGCGTCGCCCTACCAAAAAGAAGCGCACGTGGCGCCCCGACCTCAAATACGGTTCGGAGACGCTCACTCGCTTTATTAACGCCATCATGTGGAGCGGCAAGAAGGACACGGCGCGCGCGGTCGTATATGACGCGCTCGCCTCCATCGAAAAAGGCGGCGCAAACCCGCTTGAGACGTTTGAGGCGGCGCTTCGCAATGTCTCGCCCCTGATGGAAGTCCGCTCCCGCCGCGTCGGCGGTGCGAACTACCAGGTTCCGCGCGAAGTGCCGCAGAACCGCCGGCTCGCGCTCTCCTTCCGCTGGCTCATCGGCGCCGCGCGCGCGAAAAAAGGGAAACCGATGGCCGAAAAACTGGCCGCCGAACTCCTCCTCGCCGCGAAAAACGAGGGTGACGCCATCAAGAAGAAGGACGAGATGCACCGCATGGCTGAGGCGAACAAGGCCTTTGCCCATTTCGCGTGGTAAGCCTTATGAAAGGCTTTCTCCCTGCGCTCGCTCGAAAGAATGATATAAGAGTATCATTCTTTTCTCGCTCGCTTGGTAGTAATTTTAGTATATGAATCGCGATTATCCGCTTGAGAAGGTGAGAAATTTCGGCATCATCGCGCACATTGATGCGGGTAAGACGACTACGTCCGAGCGCGTTCTTTTCTATACGGGCAGCCAGCACAAGATCGGCGAAGTGCACGAAGGCGACACGACGACCGATTGGATGGAACAGGAGCGCGAGCGCGGCATCACCATCACGGCCGCGGCCATCACGTGCTTCTGGACGAAGACGGACCAACCGGACAAGAAGGACATCGCGAAGAAATATCGCTTCAATGTCATTGATACGCCGGGGCACATCGACTTCACCGCGGAGGTGAAGCGTTCGATGCGCGTCCTCGACGGCGCCATCGTCGTCTTTGACGGCGTCGCCGGTGTCGAGCCGCAATCCGAGACCAACTGGCGCTATGCGGACGAGGCGAAGGTGCCGCGCGTCTGTTTCATCAACAAGCTCGACCGCACCGGCGCGTCATTCGAGAATTCGTACAAGAGCATTCTCGATCGGCTCTCGCCGAAGGCCATCCGCATGCAAATCCCCATTGGGGAAGAGGCCGCGCACGAAGGCGTCGTGGACCTTCTCACAATGAAGGCGTATACCTTTGCGGGGAACATGGGAGAAGAGGTGGTAGCGGGCGAAATTCCGGCGCATCTTGCCGAGAACGCGAAAAAATATCGCGCCGAACTTATCGAGCGCATCGTCGAGAACGACGACACGGCGATGAATGCGTACCTTGAAGGGAAAGAACCAGCACTCGAAGAATTGAAGGCCATATTGCGCAAGGCGGTCATCGCAAACGAGGTATTTCCGGTGTACACGGGCTCGGCGCTGAAAAATAAGGGAGTCCAGCTCGTTCTCGATGCCGTTGTCGATTTCCTTCCGTCGCCTTTGGATCTGCCGCCCGCGACGGGAAAGAATCCGAAGACGAGTGAGCCGCTCGAGCGCCACGCATCGGATGACGAACCGTTCTGCGCGCTCGCGTTCAAGCTCCAGACCGACCCGTTCGTCGGCGCACTCACGTTCTTCCGCGTCTACTCGGGCACGCTGACCGCCGGCTCATACGTGTACAACTCGACGACGGGCTCCAAGGAGCGCGTTGGCCGCATCGTGCGCCTCCAGGCCGACAAGCGCGAAGAAGTCGAAAAAGTGTTCACTGGCGAGATTGCCGCCGCCGTCGGGCTCAAAGACACCAAGACGTCGCACACGCTTTGTGATGAAGCGAATCCCATCGTGCTTGAGGAAATAAAATTCCCCGAACCGGTCGTGAGTTTGCGCATTGAGCCGAAAACGAAGGCGGACCAGGAGAAAATGGGCATCGCGCTTCGAAAGCTCGCGGACGAGGACCCGACGTTCCGCATCACGACGGACGAGGAGACCGGCGAGACCATCATCTCCGGCATGGGCGAGCTGCACTTGGAAATCCTTGTCGACCGCATGAAGCGCGAATTCAACGTCGTTGCCGATGTGGGCAAGCCGCAGGTGGCGTATCGAGAAACTATCCTCGGCGCCGCCGAGGCGGAAGGAAAGTACATTAAACAGACCGGCGGCCGCGGCCAGTATGGGCATGTGAAGATCCGCATGAAGAAGATGGAGCCCGTTGATCCGGAAAAGAAAGTCGCGAAAAACGTTACGCGCGAAGACCATTTCGAATTCATCAACAACATCAAGGGCGGCGTTGTGCCGCAGGAGTACATTCCCGCGGTGGAGAAAGGCGTACGCGAGGCAATGGCACGCGGCTATCTCGCCGGCTTTCCGATGGTGGATATTTCGGTAGACCTCTACGACGGCTCCTATCACGATGTGGACTCTTCAGAGATCGCCTTTAAGATAGCGGCTTCCATGGCGTTCCAGGAGGCGGCGGGGAAGGCCAAAGCGGTCATCCTTGAGCCCATCATGCGCATCGAGGTCATCGTGCCGGAGCAGTTCATGGGCGACATCACCGGCAATCTCTCGGGGAAGCGCGGCCAAATAGAAGGCATGGACGAGCGCGGCATGAACAAAGTGATCAAGGCGAAGGTGCCGCTCTCCGAAATGTTCGGCTACACGACGACGCTCCGTTCCATGACCGAAGGCCGCGGCTCGATGACAATGGAGTTTGATCATTATGATGTGGTACCCTCGAACATTGCACAGGATATAATCGCATCACGAAAGTAAAAAGAATTCGACCACTACTGGCCGCAAACGTCCCGCCAATTGACGAACAGCGTCTCCGCATGCTTTTGGCAAGGGGATTTACGGCGGGGAACCGGTTTGAGAAAGTAGAAGTCAAAGAGCAATCACCCGCGCATCAAGGATTTATAGAACGTTCATTATCCCCGCAACAGGTTGCATTTCCCTACGGCTTCTCGTATAGTGCGCCTAACGCATCTTGGCGTCGCTCTTTGGCTTGTCTGCTTTTGTGAGTCGGCAAGCCCGAGAGTTTGTTCCGACTCACCCCAGTACCACAACCTCGCTTCGCTCGGTTGGCTACGGGGAAGGCGTCGGAATATTCATGGTTTATTAGAATATTACCGATAATTACTATGGCAGAATTTAATCGTGCAAAGCCGCACATGAACGTGGGCACCATCGGCCACGTTGACCACGGCAAAACGACTCTCACCGCCGGCATCCTCCACGTCCTCGATATGTTGAAGGGCGAGGGCTACGGCGCCCGCGTTGAGGGCGTTGACAAGATAGACAGCGCGCCGGAAGAGAAGGCGCGCGGTATTACTATCGCGCTCCATCACAGCGAATACGAGACGCCGAACCGCCACTACGCGCATATCGACGCCCCGGGACACGCCGACTACATCAAGAACATGATCACTGGCGCCGCCCAAATGGACGGAGCAGTCCTCGTGGTCGCCGCAACCGACGGCGTGATGCCCCAGACCCGCGAGCACATCCTGCTTGCGAAGCAGGTGGGCCTCAAAAAGCTCATCGTCTTCCTCAATAAAGTGGACATGGTGGCTGAGGCGGACCTCATCGACCTCGTCGAAGAGGAAATTCGCGAGCTCTTGACCAAGCAGAACTACGACGGCGCCAATACGCCGATAATCCGCGGTTCGGGCCTCAAGGCACTGAACGCCAAGGATACGACCGACGAATGGGCGCAGAAAATAAAGCAGCTGGTGGACACAATGGACACCTACTTCGACATGCCCGAGCGCGAACTCGCGAAGCCGTTCCTCATGCCTATCGAGGACATCTTCTCGATTGAAGGCCGCGGCACGGTCGTTACCGGTCGCATCGAGCGCGGCGTCGTGAAAGTCGGTGAGGAAGTCGAGATCGTGGGCATCAAGCCGACGTCGAAGACCACCGTCACCGGCATTGAAATGTTCAACAAGCAATTACAGGAAGGGCAGGCAGGCGACAATGCCGGCGTCCTTCTCCGCGGCACGAAGAAAGAAGACGTGCATCGCGGCCAGGTGCTTGCGAAGAGTGGTTCGGTCACGCCACATACCGACTTTGAGGCGGAAGTGTATGTGCTCGGAAAAGACGAAGGCGGACGCCACACGCCGTTCTTCTCCGGCTACAAGCCGCAGTTCTACATCCGCACCACGGACGTTACCGGCGAAGTAACGCTCGCGGAAGGAAAGGAAATGGTCATGCCGGGCGATACCGTGACCTTCAAAGTGAAGCTCGTCGCACCGGTCGCTCTTGAGGACAAGCAGCGCTTCGCAATCCGCGAAGGCGGCAAGACGGTCGGCGCCGGCGTCGTAACGAAGATAACCGCGTAAGAACCGAACTCGTTCCACTCGTACAATGCCAACAAAAGCGGCGGCAAAGCCGAAAACAAAACCAAAAACGAAGAAGGTCGCGGCGCCTAAGGTGCCGCATGCAAAAGCTGCGCCCAAGAAGGCCGCAGCGCCGGCAGCGGCGGAGCACAAACTCCGCATTCGGGTCCGCGCGTATGAGCACAAAATACTCGACCTCTCGGTAAAGCAGATAATGGACACCGCCGCCCGCTTCGACGCCGTCGTCGTCGGCCCGGTGCCGCTTCCCACCGAGATAAAGCGTTGGACGGTGAACCGCTCGACCTTCGTCTACAAGGACGCGCGCGAACAGTTCGAGATGCGCGTCCATAAGCGCCTCATCGACATCCTCAATCCCTCGCCGAAGGTCATCGAGGCCCTCACGAACCTCAACCTGCCCTCGGGAGTGACCATTGATGTGAAGATGGTATAAAACCAAGGAGCGTCCGCGCGACTATGGTTTTAACTAATCCCGAGTCAGTCGAGGGAATGGTTTAACAAAGACGACCAAGAAAACGCACAACCGCCCGCAAGGGCGGTTGTGCGTTTTCGGCGATATTGCCTGCGGTGGGGGCACCCGTGGTACTCTTTAGTTTCCAATGAGATATCTCATTACGATCTCTGTAGGAATCATCGGAAGACGTTGGCCGTGGTTCAACCGGATGACCTATCGGCCCTTTAAGGGGGCTCGCATGGGATTCTGGTATCGGCTGCCCTGGAACAGGGAGTTGATCAGAATATACACTTCGATGTAGTGCGGATTCGGAGCGGCTTTCTTGCATCTTTCTGTCGCCTCGTGTAGAGTGCTTAAATCGCTATGTCCCCCATGAGATAGGCGGAGCCGCCATCTCACGGGGACCTCCAGCAAATCGCGCAACAGCGATTGCTGTCGCGCGATTTGCTTTTAGGGCAATGACCCCAGCCGCATATTTGCAAGAGCGAATTGGCGGTTGTGGTAAATCAGATTTATAGTTCGTCAGCGAGCGGCAAGACGCTTCGCGCAAAACGGGATGGGCCTATTCGGCCCCCGCATCTTGCGAGACGCTCTTGAGGCGAATATGCAGCGGGGTTCATGATTTTCTACCGCTCGCATTTGCTCGCGAAGAAAATCTATGAAATTCATTCTCGCCAAGAAAGAAGGCATGACCCGCGTGTTCGGGGAGGATGGCCGTGCCCGCGCGGGGACTATTCTCACTGCCGACCCGGTGACGGTCACGCAGGTCAAGACCAAGGATGGCAAGGACGCCTATGCGGCTATCCAGGTCGGCACGGGCGTTCGCAGGCCGAAGAACGTCGGCAAAGCGCTCCTCGGCCACACGAAAGGCAAGGGCTACACCGACATTCGCGAATTCCGGACCGAAGATACGGCTGAAGTCGGCGGCACGATTGACGCGTCGGTCTTCGCTGTTGGCGATACGGTCCAGGTTTCCGGCGTTACTAAGGGAAAGGGCTTTGCCGGCGTCGTGAAGCGCCATGGTTTCCACGGCGGCCCGCGCTCGCACGGCCAAAAGCACACGGAACGCTCGCCGGGC
>LCRY01000002.1:0-69736 GCA_001004905.1 Parcubacteria group bacterium GW2011_GWA1_56_13
CCGTTGTCTGTTGCCTATATGGCCAGGCGAGACTGCTCCCTCACGGGAGAGGAAGGTGGGGATGACGCCAGATCAGCATGTCCCTCTGATACCTTGGGCCGCACGCATAATACAATGGCCGGTACAACGGGTAGCAATGCCGCAAGGCGGAGCCAATCCTTATAAAACCGGCCCCAGTACGGATTGAGGTCTGCAATCGACCTCATGAAGCCGGAATCGCTAGTAATCCCGGGTCAGCCAAACCGGGGTGAATACGTTCTCGAGTCTTGTACTCACCGCCCGTCAAGTCAAGGGAGTTGGGGGTGCCCGAAGGTCTGCCTCGCGCAGGACTACGGCAAATTCAATGACAAGGACTAAGTCGTAACAAGGCACGGGTAGCGGAAGCTGTTCGTGGAACATATCCAAAATGGAACCGATTTTCCCGAAAGGAAAATCATGTCGATTTACTTCGCAAGAAGTAAGAGAGATTGTGTTTGTCTCTAAACAACACACGGAAGCCGGATAACGTAACCCGGTGGTCGCTTGAAGGCCACACGTGAGCCTTCAAGCGGGAGCAGAATAGGCGGAACAAAAGAGCGCATACATCACAAACAAGCCCGGAAGGGCTTTTTGTGTACGTGTGAGGGGCGGAGCGATGTTCGGCGAACAAACCGAACCGCGAGTCGGGTGAGGACATGACGGGCAATCCTCTTTTGTAAAACCCAAGACACCGCTGTCGGTATGTCATACAATGAAGACAATGGCACCCATTGATATCCACCATCATACGATTGACCGGCTTGCGTTCATCAATGGCTTTATAGCTGGCATAGCGCTATACCCGCAAGTATGGGTCGTGCTCGCAAACGGCTCAACAGCCGGCGTATCTACCGTTACGTTCGGCATCATATTTTTGAACAGCATCGTCTGGTTGTTCTATGCAATTCACCGCGGCCTTATATCGATAGGGATCGCTTCCGTGCTAAATGCCGTCGCGAGCTCCATTCTCATCACAAGCACCATTGTGTTTAGATAAAGCGCGGCTACGACGTCCCATCCCTCGATGGGACGTCGTACGTTATCTGCTCGATTTTCAAAAGAGCGAGACGGGCAACGCAACGACGCCAGACGCGCCTTCTGTTTTTGTGCCGACGCAGTTTATCTTCAAGGGTAGACATCCGCACGTTGCGGATTCTTTTCGGTTCACGCGTGTTTCCACGATGGACCATCTGTGCTTTTAGTATACGGGGGCGAACGAGAATGCTAAAGCGACCTGGGGAAATCGAGTGCAAGTGCCAGGGATCGAACCTGGGACCGCCCGAGTATCAGTCGGGTGCTCTACCAGCTGAGCTACACTTGCGAGTGAGGCAGAACGAAATGAGCTTCTCGGTTTCATCCTCGCCGAACGAGCAAGATGTATGCTAATTCATACATCTTGCGTCAGCTGATACTATCAAAAATCATCTCTCCTTTCCACCAGCAAAAATAATGGGTTATACCCATGGCGCCGCGCGTTTTCTGCCACGTGCGATTATACTGAGAGCGTATGCCGCGCAATCTTCTTATCGTGGGCGGTTCGGCGCTCGCAGCCGTTCTCATAGGCAGCGGACTATACTTGTATTATGCAGAAACGGGCCTCCCCAATACCGAATTGAGCATGGCGAACCCTGCCAGTTCCACCGACACGACGCCCGAACCGTCCCCTTCCGTGTCCTTCCGTGTTCTGGATTCCGGAACGCAAGCGACCAACGCTCCGGCGCGCAAAAATTATGCAGCGTACTCCAAGGACGGTTTTGAAAAGCTCTGGACTATGGCTCACGGCAGTAGCGGAGCATCCGTACCCGAGATTGATTTTTCAACAGAATACGCCATCGGCGTATTTGCTGGACAAAGGCCAACAGGCGGTTATGCGATAGAAGTCGCCTCCGTGACCGACGAGGATGTGGTGCGCACCGTGAACGTCCTGCTTACAAAGCCCGGCACAAACTGTATGGTGACCGAAGCGTTTACCAGCCCTTATCAGATAATCGTCGTGCCCCTAAGCGACGCCGCGCTCGCGCACACGGACGCCGAAACGTCGGCACCATGCAACTGAACCACATTTGGGTAAAGCAGATAACTTTCTCCCCGCGCTCGTCTCAAACAAATGAACGAAGACGTTCATTTGTTACTCGACTCGCTTGGTAGTAGCATTCCCTGTGTGGATGCTTCGGCGCATTTCCGCGGCAAGCGGATTACGGTGATGGGTCTCGGCCTTTTGGGCCGGGGCGTTGGCGATGCGCGGTATCTGGCCGAACAGGACGCGGAACTCATCGTGACCGACCTGAAATCGCGCGAGGAGCTCGCAACCTCGGTCGCACAGCTTGAGGCGTTCACGAACGTCACCTTCGTGCTCGGCGAACACCGACTCGAGGATTTCCGCGGTCGCGACCTCATCCTCAAAGCCGCGGGCGTCCCGCTTGATTCGGCGTATATCGCCGAAGCGAAGAAGAACGGAATACCAGTCCGCATGAGCGCGGACCTTTTTGCCGAGATGTCCGGGGTCGCGTGCATCGGCATCACCGGCACGCGCGGCAAGTCCACCGTCGCGCACATGCTGCACACCATTTTGAAAGCAGCGGGGAAGCCGGTACTGCTCGGCGGGAACGTGCGCGGCGTCTCTACGTTGGCGCTTCTTGCCGAGGCGACACCCGCGCACATCGCAGTACTGGAGCTGGACTCGTGGCAACTACAGGGTTTCGGCGAAGCGAAGACGAGTCCGCATGTCGCCGTATTCACTACGTTCTATCCCGACCATTTGAATTATTATCACGACGACCTGAATGTCTATCTCGCGGACAAGGCGAATATCTTTCTCTACCAAAAGCCAGAAGACATGTTGGTACTCGGTACACAATGCGCGCCGACGGTCATAGACAAATATGGCGACAAGATTGAAGCGAAAACAGTAGTCGTTGACGAGCTTAAACTGCCGGACACATGGACACTTAGGGTTCTCGGGGTACATAACCGGTACGATGCGGCGCTCGCGCTTGCCGCCGCTCGTATGGTGGGCATACCGGATACGACGAGCCGCGAGGCGCTACAGTCGTTTCCGGGCGTACCGGGCCGGCTCGAACTGCTACGGGAAGTGCGCGGCGTGAAAATCTATAACGATACGACTTCGACCACGCCGGAAGCGACCATTGCGGCAATCGATGCCCTTCGACAAAGCTCAGGGCAAAATCAAAATCTGATTTTGATTTTGGGCGGCTCCGACAAGAAACTCGACATGGATAAACTTCTCGCAAAGCTTCCCGAGGTCAAAAAAGTCATCCTGCTTGCCGGAAGCGGTACGGAACGCATCCGAGAGACAGTGCTCGGCGCGCCGGTGTATGACACGCTCGTGGAGGCGGTAACCGACGCTTTCGATGCGGCGACGCCGGGCGACGCCGTACTGTTCTCTCCGGCGTTTACTTCGTTCGGGATGTTCAAGAACGAATTCGACCGCGGCGACCGGTTCAATGCTATCGTGCAAACACTATGAAGAAAGTGTATTTCATCGGTATCGGCGGGATAGGAATGAGCGCGCTCGCGCAGTATTTCAAGGACCGGGGAGCGCAAGTAACTGGCTCGGATAGAGAAGCGAGCCCGGTGACCGAGCTGTTAGAGAAAAAAGGTGTCAAGGTCATGATCGGCCAGCGGGCCGAGAATGTTCTTGCGGATGTCGAGGTAATCGTCTACAGCGACGCGGTTCCGGCGGACAATCCAGAACGCGCTCGTGCCGCCGAACTCGATATTCCGCAGAAATCATACTTTCAGATGCTCGGCGAGATATCGGCGGGAAAGCGCACAGTTGCGGTTGCCGGTACGCACGGCAAGACGACCACGACCGGCATGCTCGCGAAAATACTGAAGGACGCGGGCGCCTCGCCGACTGCGGTCGTGGGTTCCATCGTGAAGGATTTCAATTCGAATTATATTTCGGGAACGTCCGATCTGTTCGTCGTCGAGGCGTGCGAGTATCGTGACCACCTCCTCGAGCTCACCCCGCAGGTGCTCGTCATCACGAATCTCGAATGGGATCATACCGACTTCTTTCCGTCGCTTGAGGCATTACAGGCGACGTTCCGCAGAGCCATTCAGCGCGTAACGGGAGGCGGCGCCGTCGTCACCGATCCGAATAATCAGAACATTGCGCCGCTCCTGGCCGAAGCCAGCATACGCATCATCGATTACACAGCGGAACCCCCGTATGAACTCCGTTTGCTCGGCGGGTTCAATCAGATGAATGCCCGCGCGGCCGCAGCGGCCGCGCGCACTGCACATCCCGGCATCTCGAATGATGCGATCCGCGCGTCGCTAGCTTCATTCCACGGCACCTGGCGCAGATTTGAATACAAAGGAAAAAGCTCTCGAGGCGCGGATGTGTACGATGATTATGCGCATCACCCGACCGCGATACGAGAGACGCTTCGTGCGTTGCGCGGCAAAACGGGCGGGAGGATAATCGTCGCATTTCATCCGCATCTCTACAGTCGCACGCGCGATCTTTTGGACGGATTCGCGACTGCGTTCGGCGAGGCCGACAAGGTACTTATCGCGCCGATTTATGCCGCGCGGGAGGTGGATGACGGGAGTATTTCAAGCGAGATCCTTGCCGAGCGCATTCGACAGAATGGCACAGAGGCCGTTGCACTCGATTTCGGTGCTATTGAGCGAGCGCTCAAAGAGGTGGAAACGGATAGCACCATCCTGACTATGGGCGCCGGCGACATCTACAAGATCGCCGACGCGCTCGTGGCGGGGACATAGTATGGGAACGTCTCTCGACATGGCTCAAGGCAAGCTTTCCGTCGTCGCGACGCCGATAGGCAATTTGGAAGACATCACGCTGCGCGCCCTGCGGACGCTCAAGGCATGCAACGTCATTTATGCCGAAGACACGCGCGTCATTTCGAAGCTGCTCGCGCGATATGAGATCAAAAAGCCGCTGCAACGGCTTGATGCGGCGACGGAGGTGAAAAAGGCCGACGATATACTCGCCCGGCTTGAAGCGGGGGAGCACATCGCATTGGTCACGGACGCGGGCACGCCGGGGATCTCCGACCCGGGGGCGCGGCTCGTGGCGCAAGTGCGCAAGCGCTTATCAGGAGCGACCATCGAGGCGATACCGGGACCTTCCGCACTTACCACCGCGCTTTCTATCGCCGGAGTAGACACGACCGGATTTACCTTCATGGGATTTCTGCCGCATAAGAAAGGGCGGCAGACCGCGCTCGGGAAAATCGCGGCGATGGTTCGATCGGACTCACCACAAGGCGGAATTCCCGTCGTACTGTACGAGTCGCCGCACCGGATACTGAAACTATTGCGGGAGCTCAATGCTCTCGAGATATCGCGGGTCATCGTTGCGCGCGAGCTCACGAAAATCCACGAAGAGGTCATCGCCGGTACGCCAGACGAGATGCTTGCGCACTTCAGCGCTCGCCCGGATACGGTGCGCGGGGAATTTGTGGTTATAATCGAGGCGAGGTAATTCGAGACTACAGATATAGCCACCCCGTGAGATGGCGGCTTCGCCTATCTCACGGGGTTTCGCGTAGTGTGATACACTACGCTCATGTCCCGCTCCAGCGTCCTTTTGCTTCTCGGCGTCCTCATCATACTTACACCGTTCTCCGGATTGCCAATCGCGGCCCGTACCCTGTTTCTCGTCGTTTTCGGCGCCTGCATTTTCGGCATCGGTCTTTCATTGCGCGTTCATAGAGAATAAGGTTTTTTTGCTATACCCGCACACCATAACGAGCCGTTGCGTCTTAATCGGCCGTTCGTTAACTTCCCAAAGCATAGAAAGGAAGGAAATCGTACCTCCAAATTGGGAAACTTGTTGACGCAAAAGCCGATTTACGGCTCGTTTGGTGTTCGGGTATACTAGAACGCAATGGAGAATCCAGAGCGCGTTACCTACTTCGCGGCGACTGATGCGCGAGGGAAACATGTTCCCTTCGGCATCAAGGCAAAAGACCGGGACCGCCACATGTACGTCATCGGCAAGACCGGCATGGGCAAGTCGACCTTGCTCGAGAACATGGCGATCCAGGATATCAGGAACGGGGAGGGATTTGCCTTTATCGATCCGCATGGGGGGACCGCCGACCGGCTCCTCGACTATATACCCGAGAATCGCATAAAGGACGTGGTGTATTTCGCGCCGTTCGACCTCGAGCACCCCATCGCGTTCAATGTGATGGAGGACGTCGGGTACGATAAGCGCCATCTCGTCGTTTCCGGCCTCATGGCGACTTTCAAGAAGATATGGGAGGACGCATGGAGCGCGCGCATGGAGTACATTCTCACGAACACGCTTCTCGCCCTGCTCGAATATCCGGGCGCAACTCTGCTCGGCGTCAACCGCATGTATACCGACAAGGAATACAGGAAAAAAGTGGTTGAAAATGTGAAAGACCCGGTCGTGAAAGAGTTCTGGGTCAAGGAATTTACGACGTACACCGACCGATACACGCAGGAAGCGACGCCCGCCATCCAGAACAAGGTCGGCCAATTCACCGGCAATCCGCTCATCAGGAATATCATCGGTCAGCCGAAATCTTCCTTCGACATCCGCACGATGATGGATGAGAAAAAAATCCTCATCATCAACCTTTCCAAGGGGCTCGTGGGCGAGACGAACATGCGCCTGCTCGGTTCCATGCTCACAACACGCATTTTTCTCTCCGCGATGAGCAGGGCAAACCTTTCTGCCGCAAAACTCGCCGAACTCCCACATTTCTATTTCTATGTCGACGAATTCCAGAACTTCGCGAACCAGACGTTCGCGGAAATACTTTCCGAGTCGCGCAAATATAAATTGGACCTCGTCATTGCGCACCAGTACATAGAACAAATGGAGGAAGAGGTGCGCGATGCCGTCTTCGGCAACGTCGGCACGACCGTCGCCTTTCGCGTCGGGCCGTTTGATGCCGAAGTGCTGGAGACCATTTTCATGCCGCGATTCACAAAAGAGGACGTCGTCGGCCTCGACCGGCGGCAGGTCTATCTCACGCTCATGATAGATGGCGTCGGGTCGGCACCTTTTTCCGCGGTGACCATTCCGCCCATCGAACCGCCCCCGGTCTCCTATAGGGAGCAGGTCATCGCCTCGTCACGCGCCCAGTTCACCGCTCCGCGTGCCGACGTGGAGCACGTCATCATCGAAGAGCTCGCCGCAAGCGCCGCATCGGCGATGCTGCCGGACGCCAGGATGCGCAAAAAGCCCGCAGTGCGTCCGCCCGTCCCCACAGAAGCAGCGAGGAGCGAACCGCGACAGGCCACCCAAGAGCGGACGGAATTTCATCCACGGACACCACCGGAAGCCGCAAGGCCATTCGTCCATCCTTCAGTTCCGCGCCTCCCGCGCGAGCCGGCGAAGCAATTTGCTCCAAGGCCTCTCGTGGCAAAAGACGCCGAGGACCTTCCCGCCAGAGGCGGGCTCGTCCGAGGACCTTAAGGCCATCCTGCGCTCCATGACGGCGAAGGACGGCGAAGAAAAAGAAAGGAAGCAGGAACAGCGCCAAGAATCACTCAAAGGCACTCTTGCCGCCGTCTTACAGAGGAACCAGTCCGCTCCGCAGAAACGCGAACGAAGTGAGGAACCGGCTCCGGCCAAGCAGCAGCCGGCCGCGCCAAAGAAAAAACCTTTCGAAGTTCCTGAAGATGCTCTCCGCAAGGTGCTCAAGGGCGAACAATAGCCCGTGTATGCGCATCGCCGGACTTCTCGCACTGGCTGCTTTTCTCCCGGTGGTCGCGTACGCGGCACTTGTGAATATCAATACGGCGGATGTCGCACTTCTTGAAACGCTTAAAGGCATCGGCCCTTCAAAGGCCGCTGCCATTGTTGAATATCGCACCGAGCACGGTCCGTTCACGGCTGTCGAGGATATCCAAAAAGTAAGCGGGATTGGTCCGGTCACCTTTGCGAATTTGAAGGGCTCCATCACCGTCGCCACGCCCGCATCGCAACCTTCCGCCGACGGAGCGGGTTATGAAACAGTGAAGGCGGTCGAGCCGCCCGGAGTCAGCAAAGGCGCACCGATTACCAGCACGGAGACGAACATTCAAACGCATGAAAAAGAAGTTCGCGCCCCCGCGGCGGCGACAGACCTCGCCGCCGCGGGGGCGGCATTGCCTCCTCAAACCAGTCGCGGTGCTGGCATCTTCCATTCGCCGTGGACACTCGGTCTCCTCGGCATCATAGTGCTCGCGGGTAGCGCATTCATATTCCTATAATGAAACTTATTCTTGTAACCCCGGTACCACAACCTCGCTACGCTCAGTTGGTTACGGGGCAGGCTGGTGGCAAAATTGAATATGCGTGATAAAAAATTGATTTTAGTAACAGGCGGGGCGGGGTTCATTGGCTCGCATCTCTGCGCCCGCCTGGCAAGGGATGGTCATCGCGTCATTTCTCTCGACAATTACTTTACCGGCAGCCGTGAAAATCACATTGCGGGCGTGGATTATCGTGAGGGTCACACGAAGGACATCGAGAAGCACGTGAACGAGACACCCGATATTATTTTTCATCTGGGCGAATACTCGCGCGTCGAAAAGAGTCTTCAGGAGCCAGCACTCGTGTGGGACTTGAATAAAGACGGAACGTTCGGCGTGCTCGAATTTTGGCGCAAGCACGGCGGCAAACTCATCTACGCTGGCTCCTCAACGAAATTCGGCGATGGAGGCCTCGGCCGTGATCAGAGTCCATATGCCTGGACGAAGGCCAGCAACACCGAGCTGGTCAGAAATTACAGCGCCTGGTACGCCCTACCGCACGCCATCACCTATTTCTATAACGTGTACGGTCCCGGGGAACGCTCTGGCACATACGGTACCGTCATCGAGATCTTCCGGCAGAAACAGCATGCGGGCGAACCGCTCACAGTAACGGCACCGGGAACGCAAAAACGAAACTTTACTCATGTTGACGACATCATCGAGGGTCTTCTGCTCGTCAGTGCGAACGGGATGGGGGATGACTTCGGCATCGGTGATGAACACGCATACTCGATATTGGAGGTCGCACGGCTATTCGGCGGCGATATCGTCATGAAACCCTCCGCGCCAGGCAATCGCATGACTTCCGATATCGACGTCTCGAAAACACGCGCGCTCGGCTGGGCTCCGAAAAAGAAATTGGCCGACTACATCGCGGAAGTTCGCAAGACATGAAGCGGATACTCATTTTCTCTCTTGCGTACTACCCACACGTCGGCGGCGCCGAAGTGGCCGTGAAGGAAATCTCCGATCGAATGTCCGACATCGAATTCCACATGCTCACCCTGAATTTCGGTGCCGATGTGGCACAGGAGAAAATAGGGAATATTTTCGTGCATCGGGTCGGGAACGGGCACTCCTATCTCTCAAAGATACTTTTCGTGCCGCGCGCCGCGTATGCAGCGCGCGCGATGCATGCCACACTCCATTTTGACTGCTTGTGGGCAATGATGAGCTACATGCTTTTTCCGATTGTGCTGCTGCGTTTTATGAGACTGAAAGTGCCATATCTGCTCACGCTCCAGGAAGGCGATCCTTGGGAACACGTGTTTTCACGATGGTTTATTCTTCCGCTACGACCGCTCCTCTCGATGGGATTCAGGCACGCGTCCGCCATACAGACCATTTCAACCTACCTTGCGCGGTGGGCGCGTCACATGGGTTTCGAAAAAGAGGTGGTCGTCATTCCGAATGGCGTAGACCTTGAGCGTTTTGCAAGGACGGCGCATCCATCGGTTATGACTGCGGGCACGCTGAATCTAGTGACTGCTTCGCGCTTGGTACGCAAGAACGCCATTGATGATGTGATCCGCGCTCTTGTACTTTTGCCGGAGAATGTGCAATTCATAGTCTATGGCACCGGCCCCGACGAGGCGAAATTAAAAAAGCTTTCTCAGGAACTCAATGTTTCTGATCGCGTATTGTTCAAAGGATATATTCCGCATGCCGAATTGGCGCGCGCATTCGGGACGGCTCATATCTTCATCCGTCCCTCGCGTTCGGAGGGCATGGGCAACTCCTTCATCGAGGCGATGGCGGCCGGGCTGCCGGTCATTGCCACGCAGGAAGGCGGCATCGCTGATTTCTTATTCGATGAAAAGCGTGATCCCGATAAGGAGGCGACGGGGTGGGCGGTAGATAAGGACTCTCCGGAGCAAATAGCGTTCGCCGTTAAAGACATTATGACGAATCCAGGGAAAGTGGCGCGCGTGACGGCGAACGCATCTCGGCTCGTGCGCGAAAGATACGGCTGGAATCTCATCGCCCGGCAGATGAGACAGGTATTCGACCAAGCGCTCGCCAGCCGCTAAACTGCCCGTATGAAGCTCGTTATCGCGACACCGCTGTATCCGCCCGACATAGGCGGGCCGGCGACGTACGTAAGGCTTCTTGAGGACGGGCTGCCCAAAAACGGCATTGAGGTTGACGTAGTGAAATTCAGCGATGTCCGGCGCCTGCCGAAACTCATCCGCCATTACGTGTATTATCGGCGCGTCCTTCGCGTAGCGCGCAGCGCCGACGCGGTGCTCGCGCTCGATCCGGTCTCGGTCGGATTGCCCGCGATGAAGGCGGCGCAGAAAGCGGGGAAGCCCTTTGTGGTGAAGATCGTCGGCGATTACGCCTGGGAGCAGGGAGTGCAGCGGTTCGGCGTCACGCAGGAGCTTGATGCATTCGTGCAGAAAAGACAATCCTCCTGGTTCGTACGCCGGCTGCAGGCGATAGAGAAAAGCGTTGCTTTCGCTGCAGATAAGGTCATCGTACCGAGCCATTATTTGCAGCACATCGTTGCGGCGTGGGGCATCCCGGAAGAAAAAATATCCGTGATACACAACGGCATCGAACTTCCGGAGCGCATACCGGAACGCCAGAAAAAGGAGGGAAAATTCCTCATCGTGTCAGCTGGCCGGCGCGTTCCCTGGAAGGGCTTCGAAGCAATCGAGCGCGTTGCGCAGAAACACGCACACTGGCACGTCTATATCGCTTCGGGCCTGCCGCGGGACGAGGCTCTCGGCTGGATAAAAGCCGCGGATGTTTTCGTGTTAAATTCACACTACGAGGGGCTCTCGCACGTGCTCATCGAGGCAATGGTAATCGGAACGCCGGTCATCGCGACGAACGCAGGGGGCAATGCGACGCTCGTCGTAGACGGAGAGACGGGACTTCTCATACCTCCGGCAGACGACGCTTCGCTGGAGCGGGCGCTTATCGCGGTGGAGCACGATCCCGCGGCGGCGAAGAAGCGCGCTCGCGCCGCACAAAAACAAATGAATGATTTCTCAGTCCTGCATATGCTCTGGACGACGACGGAGCTTTTAAAAAAACTATGAAAGTCATCTTCATTTCGAATGACCCCACGATATTCGACGCCACAAGTGCTGTCCGCGCACGTATGCGCGCGTATGCCGCCCTGATGGCAGAACTTCATATCGTTTCCGCCGCCGGCCTTTCCGCGCGTGAAGAGCACGAAGGGAACCTACATCTCTATCCGGTGCGCGGATGGAAACTCTTCCGCGTGAGCGCGCTCGCGAAGCGGGCACACGCGCTCATACTTGAAAAAGGGATCGAAATTGTTTCTGCGCAAGACCCTTTCGAGCACGGCCTTGCGGCGCTTCGAGCCGTGCGCGGCACGAGCGCGAAACTGCATATTCAAGTGCACACGGATTTCCTGTCCCCGTGGTTCATTCGGAGCGGCAACTGGCGTTCCCCGCGCGTGCGCATGCCGCTCTTGAATCGCTATCGTCGGGACATCGCTGACCGCGTTCTGCCCGCGGCACATGGCATTCGCGTCGTTTCAGAACGGGTGAAGCGGTCGCTTGCCGCGCGCTATGGCAGCCGCATTCCCGAGCCCGCCATGATACCGGTCGCGGTTGATCCGGCCGTTCCCGAAGCGGTCCGGTTGCCGGCGCATCCGGGATTTACGTTCATACTTATTGCGGTCGGCAGGCTCGAACCGGAGAAACGGGTCGAGGATATTCTGGCGGCTCTGAAACTGGTCGTGCCACATTACCCGATGGCGGGACTGTTCATCATCGGGGAAGGGCGCGAGAAGAATCGGCTCCAACGTATGGTCAACCGCCTCGATCTCTCGAACAATGTGATTTTTGTCGAAGGATGGCTCCCGCCCGCGCAGGCCTGGGGAATGATGCGGAGCGCGCATGCCTTCATCCAGGCGAGCGCCTATGAGGGCTACGGTCGCACGCTCATCGAGGCGGCGCTCGCGAGGGTCCCTATCATCACGACCGACGTCGGCATTGTGGGAGAAGTATTCAAGGGATACGAAGAAGTACTCTCGGTACCGGTTGCCGATCCGACGGCGCTGTCGCTCGCCATCGTCGGGCTCATCGAGGATAATGCGGTCCGACAGGAGCTGCCGATCCGCGCCGAAGCCGCCGCCCGCGCGCATCTCGCGACTGTCGGCAATGTACCGGCTCGCGTTGTTGCCGACCTTGCCCGCGTCCTCGCGCCATGAAACTACTCGTCGTCACGCAGGCGGTCGATGTAGAAGACCCCGTGCTCGGGTTTTTCGTGCGCTGGATAGAAGAGTTCGCGAAGCATGCGGAGAACATCGAAGTCATTTGCCTCCGGGAAGGAGCGCACGCGTTACCGGCCAATGTCCGCGCGCATTCGCTCGGCAAATCCTCCTTCGCCAAGGCCCAGCAGGGCATAGGAACGCGCTTACGGTATGTGTTCAGATTTCTCTCGCTTGTGTGGCGGCTTCGTCGCGACTATGACGCCGTTTTCGTGCACATGAATCCGGAATATATCGTACTAGGCGGCCTTTTTTGGCGGCTATTGCATAAGCGCATTGCGCTCTGGTATACGCACAAGAGCGTCGATTTGAAACTGTGTGTCGCGGAACTTCTTTCAAACATTATTTTTACAGCCTCAAAAGAGAGCTTCCGGCTCAAAAGCAGGAAGGTGCGCGTGATCGGGCATGGTATCGACACTGTCTTCTTCACCCCCGACCCGAGCGTCGCGCGCGGCGACTGGTTGCTCTCGGTTGGGCGGCTCATGCCGAGCAAGCGGCACGACCTCGCCATTCGCGCGGCAGCAGGGGATGGTAAGGAGCTACGTATCGTTGGCGATGGGCCCGAGTGGGACCATCTTGAAGCGCTTACTCAGGAACTCGGTGCGCGTGTCCAATTTCTGGGAAGCCTGGATCAATCGAAACTGCGCGACGAATATCGTAGAGCCGCTTTTCTTATTCACACGAGCGAGACGGGGAGTCTCGACAAGGTAGTCCTCGAGGCCCTCGCGTGCGGACTGCCCGTCCGTACCAACGACCCGGCGCTTAAAGCGCTTGAGAGCGAAACCTTCGCGTACGTTCGGAAGTATCACTCGCTTGGGCGCCTAATTCCCGCTATGCTTCAGATATTTCAGATGCCATGACCTACCAAGCCCAAGTCGGCAAATCGCATTATTCAGGCAAAGCGTACCGCTCTCTGGAGCGCTGGACTTCCTACTGGCACCAAATGGACCTGATGCGTCGCGCGAGCCCGCAAACGCTCCTGGAGATCGGTGTTGGCGATGGTGTGGCGGCACGCGAACTGTCCGCCGCGGGCATATCCGTGACCACGGTGGATATCGCGGAGGACCTGGGTCCGGATGTCGTTGGTTCTATCACCGCACTGCCGTTTCCCGACAAATCATTTGATGCGATCCTCGCGGCGGAAGTATTGGAGCATATTCGTTTTCAAGACGTACCGCAGGCGCTCTCGGAGATGCGCCGCGTCGCCCGCACGCAGGTCCTCATATCCCTTCCGCATCCCGGATACGTCTTTTCGCTTATCGCGAAAGTGCCTCTTCTGCGGCGCTTCTCGCTCCTCTTCAAGGTCCCCTTTTTCTGGAAGGAGCACTGTTTTAATGGCGAACATTATTGGGAATTGGGCAAGAAAACATTCTCTCTTCGCACATTCATGCGGCACGCGGAGAAGGCAGGACTCGAACTCCTCGTTTCCCGTTCGTATGCGGATGATCCTTCCCACCGCTTTTTCCTTTTTAAAATCATATGAGACGCTATTCTCTTTTCCACACGCTCCGCTACCTGTACGCCGGACAATCGTTCGCTCGCATTCTAATGAATTACGAACTTGCCCGGCACACTCTCCGGGGACGGGTCCTGGATGTGGGCGGAGGCAGAAATCCGGACTACTACGCGTATCTTCGCCGCGCGGGCGATGTATCCGTGGAAGTCATCGACGGAGCCCTTACAGGGATTGATTTTGAAAAAGACCCGCTGCCATACGGGAATCGTCATTTCGACACTGTCCTTTTATGCAACGTACTTGAGCACGTCTACGACCATCAGTTTCTTTTGAAAGAAATACGGCGTGTACTCGCGTCTCACGGCACGCTCCTAGGGTTCGTGCCATTCTGGACTGGCTACCACCCCGATCCGCACGACTATTTCCGTTATACGGCTGAGGCCCTGCGGCGCGCGCTCTTCGATGCAGGATTCACCAATGTGGATATCCGCAGCGTCGGCAGAGGTCCTCTGCTTGCGAATTTCAACACCATTGTCCTTTCACTTCCGCGCTTCGCACGGCCGCTTGCGTATTGCGTATACGCAACGTTCGATGCGCTGTTCGTGCGGCTTCGTCCGCGCAGCATGGAACGCAATCCGCTTGGCTATCAATTCAACGCGCATGTATAAAGTATTCATTCCAGAACCTCTTCCGAACATACCGCAGGTGGCGTTCATTGCCGACCGTTCGCAGGAGGGGAACAAGCTTTTTCAGACGATACCGCCCGATGCCTATAAAAATATCTTTGCCCGCGTACTCGACGCTACGCAAGCTGACATCGTCATAGCGCCGCATGAATACGTTCAATTACGCAACCATCCTTCATATCTGGCGCGCTGCCAAGACACAGCCCGCATGGCACATATTCCGCTTCTTGTTTCCGCCTATCAGGACGATGCGCGTCCGATTGCACTGCCGGGAACATTCGTTCTCCGCCCCTCCGCCTATCGCACCGCGCTTTCCGCGCGCGAGATACTCATGCCGGCATACGTCGAAGACGTCGGGGCAGCATGGGGGATCGAGCCATTGCCAAAAGGAGAAAAGCCGATCGTCTCGTTTGTCGGGAAGGCCGACTTTTCGAGTTTGGGCGAGCGGATACGGTACGTCATCCGCAATTATGCGGTGCGCCACGGACCGCGTAAGCAGGGCATATACTTCAGACGCCACGCCCTCTCAAGTTTGGCGGCCGACCCGCGCATCGTGCTCAACACCATCGTCCGGAAGCGCTATTCGGCGCACAGAAACACCATCGAGGTTCCGCCGGCACAGGCACGGGCGGAATACATACGCTCGATCCAGCATGCACATTTCACGCTCGCTCCGGGCGGCGACGGCAATTACTCGCTACGCTTTTACGAAACGCTTGCGCTCGGACGGATACCCATTCTCATCGACACAGACATGCCCCTCCCGCTTCAGGACCGCATCGACTATAACGCTTGCATCGTGCGCGTTCCCTGGCGGGACATAGCGCACATTGGCGACTATGTCATTCGTTTCTTTAATGACCGGAGCGAGAATTCTTTCATCGAGGCCCAGAAAAACGCGCGCAACGTCTTTGGATCCTACTTGTACATGCCGCGCTTTCTTGAGCATCTATTCGCCGACATACTGCCCAAGCGCGGTTGATTGCGCAAGAATTCCCTTATACTATGTCTTCGTGTCCGCACCGAAGATCTGCCGAATGATTCAGTTCGTGCTGCTTTGCGCAGGTGTTACGGCAATTCTATTCTTCTCATCGTTCCATTTGTTCGACAGCCCGGAAACATGGATGGACGAAGGACTCATCATACAGTCGGCGGTCGGACTTCTTCACACTGGAGAGGCCGCATTGCCCGTGGCGCCGGGCATTTTCGAGCCGGCGTGGTACATTACCACAGGTTTTCCTCTGACGCTCCCGCTTGCGGCAGCATTCGCGTTTTTCGGCGTGTCGCTTGAAGCCGCCCGCCTGGTGATGCTGGCGTTCCTATTATGTTTTTATGCGGTTCTCTTTCTATATGCACGCAGAGCCATAGGCGGCACTGCCGCCTGGTTTGGGTTCTTTCTCCTTGTCTTTTTCGCTCCAATTTACGGCAATGGCCGCAACGTGCTCGGCGAAATTCCCGGGCTTTTGTTCATGCTCCTTGCATTCCTGCCGCTCTTGTATGGAGGGGAACTGACACGTACGAAAGTCCTGTGCATCGGCGCGGGAGCGGGCCTTGCGGTTGCCACAAAACCGATATTCATTCTGTTCCTGCCAGCGTTGCTCGTTACGGCCCTCCTGCACCGCCGTGAATTCTCGTTGAGGACAGCGTTTCCGTTCGGTGCGCTTGGCGTTGCCGTTCCCCTTATCGTTTGGTTCTTTCTCCAGTTTGACGGGGTGGGAATTTCGCAAGTGCTTGCCATATACGCCAATCCGCACGCCGTCGACATCAAAAGCGCTATCGCCGCTAATGTGCACCGGCTGTTCGCAGAAGGACAGCCGCTCTATTTCTTTATGGCGCTCGTTGCCTGGTGTGCCAGTTACGCCGTGCGCCGAATACGCAGGGAAGCCGTTTCGTTCGCCGAAGAATCGCTCCTGTTCTTTAGCGTATTCGTGGCGTTCGCGTATCTGCGCACTGCGGGGTACTACCGTTATTTCTTTCCCGCCCAGATTTTCGTGCTCTTGTATCTTCCGCAGTCGGTCCTCTACCTCGCCCGGGGCCGTGCTCGCATGGTTTCCCTCGCCGTCATCGCCTGTCTCTGCGGACTCGTTCTGTTCCAGGCGTACGAAACGGCATTCCGTTCGTGGACGGCGGTACATTATAATTCGACGCGCACTGAAACGCTCGCGCGATATGTCGCCGGGCTCCCCGCCAAAGCGAAGATCTTCGTGTATCAGGCGCCCGAGGCCGTACCGTTCCTTTCGGGGCGCGCTGTGTACCAATATGCGGAGATCACTCCGACCATTCGCTTCGGAGAAGCATACGTTCCGCTCATCCTGTCGGGGGAAGTGCCGCGCATCATCACTCGCGCGGACCTCTTTGAAGCGCATCGGACCGACCTCTTTGCGCACTACGTACTCTCCGGGGAAGCGGACGGCTACGCTATGCTGGTCCATACGGCCCTCTCGGGGCAATCACGATGAGCACACCAACTTTTTTGCTCCTTATCCGATACGGCGTCGCCGGCATGACAGGTGCACTCATCCAGACAAGCACGCTGTACATATGGGTCGACGTATTCCACTTTGAGGATTGGTATCTCGTCGGGGCGGTAGTCGGCTTTCACCTGGCGCTTCTTGCGACCTTTGCGCTCCAAAAATACTGGACGTTCCGTGACCGCGCGTACGCCGGGATACGAAGGCAATTCTTTTTCTACACAATCATCGCGCTCGCGAGTCTCGGGCTGAACATCCTGTTCCTGCACACGAGCAAGCTCTTTCTTGAGCGTCTCGGGTTCGATTTCTTCCACGGCTGGTATCTGCTCGCGCAGGTTGGCAGTATCGCTATTGTCGCCGCCACGAGCTTCGTCGCGAATTATTCTCTGACGTTCCGCAGGCCTGTATGAGCAAGACGGTTATATTACTGCCGACCTATAATGAGCGCGAAAATATCCGGCTCATCGTGTCGGAGATATTCGCCGTCGACCCCCATCTCGGCGTCATGGTCATTGACGATAATTCTCCCGACGGAACGGCGGAAGAAGTGCGCGCGCTCATGCGGGAGTATCCGAATCTGCGATTGCTCTTGCGGCGGAGGAAGGAAGGGCTCGGCGAGGCGTATAAAGCGGGAATGCTTCAGACACTTGCCGATCCCGCCGTTGAGAGAATATTCACCATGGACGCGGACGGTTCGCATGCGACGGAATATCTGCCTGACATGCTCCGCGCCGGCGAAACGCACGACCTTGTCATCGGGTCCCGATACGTACCGGGAGGAGGGATAGAAAACTGGGAGCCATGGCGATACCTACTCTCAGAATGGGGAAATTTTTACGCACGCACTATCACGGGGCTTGCTGTCCGGGACCTGACCGCCGGGTATATGTGCTTCCGAGCCGACCTTTTACGCAAGATCGACCTGTCGCGTCTGCAGGCGTCCGGCTACGCTTTTCTCATGGAACTGAAATTTTGCGCCACTCGCTCGTTCAGGTGTAGCTTTAAAGAGGTTCCTATCCACTTCAAGGCCCGGAGGGGGGGAGAGTCGAAAATCTCCGGGCACATAATACGCGAGGGGCTTTCAACGCCATGGAAGCTTCGGTTTAAGAAAAAATGAACTGTCCGGTCTGCCGCGGTCCCGCACGTCCCCTGTATAAAAAAGGTAGATTTGATGTTGCTAGATGCACCCAGTGCAGGACTCTCTTTATAGAGAACCCGCCTCCCGACACCTCTGCCATATATGACGAAACATATTTTTTTGGAGGCGGCGGAAGCGGAGGATATGGCTCCTATGATACGGAAAAGGAGATGATGCGAGGCACCTTCGAGCGCTGCCTCGACCTTATTTCGCGTTACCAAGCAAAAGGAAATCTTTTTGATGTGGGGGCTGCCACCGGCTATTTCTTGACGCTCGCGAAAAGGCGCGGCTTTGGCGTTTCCGGCGTTGATGTCTCTTCTACCGCCGCACAGGAGGCAAGGAGAAAGGGAATTGACGTGCGGGTGGGAACACTCGAAACGATTGATTATCCGTCCGCCTCGTTCGAGGTGGTAACTTTGTTTGATGTGCTCGAACATGTGCCGCACCCAGATTCATTCATTAGGCATGCTGCAGACCTGCTCGCTCCGGGAGGGATTCTTATGGGAAGCACTCCGGACAGTGGAAGCGCATACGCGCGTATCATGGGCAGACGCTGGCATCTGCTCTTCCCCCCGGAACATTTGGTGCTGCTCAACGACTATAGTCTGCGCCTGCTGCTTTCCAAGCATGGACTGGAGACAGTATGGACTGGCCGCATCACGAAGCGCTTCAGTTTACCCTACATTTTTCAAACGACGGCCCGCTGGCTCGGCGTCCCATTGCTGAATCGGATAGGGAACATGCTCCGCGGCACGCGGCTTGGGGCACTCGCTATACCGCTTGATTTGCACGACAATATATTTTTTGTGGCGCGCAAAAAGACACCACCGGCACCGGCTCCTTGTTAGCGCCACGCGAAGATCATGTAGGCATGCGCAACATCGCGGTTGATTATTTGATGCGGCTGGGAGGTGGATTTCACAAAAGTGCGGAATCCCGCTGATTCGAGTAGCGCAAGCATTTCCGAGAGCGGCCGCGTGAAGGAACCGGGAATATAGTGGTATTCAAGCTGTATCGTCTCCACCTGAGAGAGCTTCTTTCCCGTCCGCAGTTCTTCAAGAACGTCGAATTCCGGCCCTTCAATATCAAGTTTAAGCAGGTGTACCGTGCTGACGATGTATCGCGAGAGGGTATCGACTTCTATCTGATAGGAATGCTGTGGGCGGTTTTTCTTCCCCGCGTGGTTCGCTATGCTCCCGCTACTGCTTGTCTCTTCCGTATCATCAACAAACAGATTTGCCGTGCCCCTGCTCGCGCCGAGGGCATAGGGGAATACTCGCACATCCTTTTCCCATCCGTTCGCCTGAATATTCTTCTCGAGGACTGTCCGGGCCGCAGGATTTGGCTCGAAACACTGAACGTGGGCGCACGGAGCGCGAAGTTTGATATAGAGAAGCGAAACGCCTATATTGGCTCCGCAGTCGATGACCTCTATCGGTGCATCCGTCGGGCCGATGAAATAAGTCTCCTTGAAAAATATCTCGGTAAAAAGTCCGACAAACGAGTCAAGAGAAGGAAAGTAAAAAACATGTGGTCCGACGGGGACGCGCGCAAGCAAACCCTTTTTCGGCGGCCGAAGCTTGTTCCGCAGATGCGCGAGCGCGAACGCAACCGTTGCTTGAGAGCCGAGAAGCGTGCGGAGCTTTAAGAAATAGTCTATATGGCGGGAGAATTTCACTTTGGTGGTCATTTTAACGCATTTCGTCGAATGCTACTATGGCGGCATGCGTGTTCTGAAATTCCTTGTCGCCGGCGCAACGGGCGTCAGCGTGAACCTCGGTATCTTTCATGTGTTGTATGTGGCCGGCATTCCATATCTGGGAGGCTCTGCCATCGCCGTCCTTCTTTCCATGACAGTCGGCTTCCTACTACAGAAATACTGGACGTTCGAGGATCGGACGCCGGAGCGCATGCCCGTGCAATTTTTCCAGTACGCAATGCTCGCACTCGGCAATGTGGCGTTCAATACCGCCGTCATATATATTCTCATCGGCAAGCTTGGTGTTTTTTATCTATTTGCGCAGGCGATCGCCGCGGCGATCGTCGCGACGTACAGTTTTTTCGTCTATCGCCTATTCATTTTTAGGTCGCGGGTGGACAGTGGAAAAGTAGCGGGATTGTGATTATACTGAACACCATATCGTGAAAGATATCCATACTTATTTCATCACCGGCGTTGCCGGTTTTCTTGGAAGCCACCTCGCGGAGAGCTTGCTGAAGGACGGGCATCGCGTCATCGGTTGCGACAATCTCGTCGGCGGCTATCTCGACAACGTGCCGGCGGGAGTAGAACTGCACGCGATCGATTGCAGCGACCGCGCCAAGATGGCCGAACTCTTGCGTGGAGTTGAAGTGGTGTATCACACTGCGGCATACGCCTACGAGGGACTTTCCGTTTTTTCACCATATCTCGTGTCTGAAAACATTTTCGGTGGAACGGTTTCGGTTGTCTCGGCTGCAATCGCGAACAAAGTGAAACGGTTCGTACAGTGTTCTTCGATGGCGCGGTATGGCACGCAGCCAATAATCCCGTTTACCGAAGATATGGACTGTCGGCCGCAGGACCCGTACGGCATCGCGAAGTATGCGGCGGAACTTACGGTGCGCAATCTCTGTGAGGTCCACGGCATGGAGTACGTTATTGCCGTGCCGCATAACATCATCGGCCCTCGTCAGAAATATGATGACCCTTTCCGCAATGTTGCGTCAATCATGATAAACCTCATGCTACAGGGGCGGCAGCCCATCATCTATGGCGACGGAGAACAAAAACGCGGCTTTTCCTTCGTGGATGACGTGGTCGCGCCGCTGAAGCGCATGGGCACCGACGCCGCACCTGTCGGAGAAGTCATCAATATTGGTCCTGATGACCAGTTTATCACTATCAACGAGCTTGCCGCGACTATCGCCAGACTGCTCGATTTCAAATTGGCGCCGGTCTACATGCCGGGTCGGCCCCAAGAGGTGCGATATGCGACTTGCAGTGCTGACAAAGCACGCAAGCTTCTTGATTACAAAACCACCATGTCGCTTGAGGACGGTCTCACCAGCATGATCCGGTATATCCGCACTCGCGGTCCAAAGTCGTTCCTCTATCACCTTGACCTTGAGATCGTGAACGACAAGACACCGCGGACCTGGAAGGACCGCCTCTTCTGATGCCATGTACCGTGGTAAAAAAGTAAGCATTGTTCTCCCGGTATATAACGAGCGGGAGAATATACGCACGGCGATAGAGGAATTCCTCCAGCATCCAGCCGTGGATGAAGTGGTCGCCGTGGACAACAACTCCAAAGACGGCAGTGACACCGAGATTAAACTCACCTCGGCGAAGTATGTGAAGGAAACGGTGCAGGGATACGGAGCGGCGCTGCGGCGCGGCATGCGCGAGGCAACGGGCGATCTTATCGTAACGTGCGAGCCGGACGGCACGTTCCGCGCGGCCGATCTGGACCGGTTCCTGGTCTACAGTCAAGAGTACGATACGGTATTCGGCACGCGCACGTCGCGGAATCCTGTTTGGTCCGGCGGCGGCTCTGGTGCGAACATGGATTTCTTCTTGCGTATGGGGAACTGGGCGGTCGCGAAGTTTCTCGAATATCTCTTCAATGGTCCGTCCTTTACGGATATCGGCTGCACCTACAAACTTATTCATCGTCTCGCCTATGAGCGGATTAAACATTCACTCACGGTCGACGGTAGCTGGTTTTCTCCGGAGTATATGATTCGCGTGCTTCAGCATCGGCTATCCGTCGTCGAGATTCCCGTACGGTACGGCGCGCGCATCGGGACTTCGAAGATAACTGGCAGACGGTCCAAGGCAATCGCGCTCGGGTTCAGGATGATTTGGCTTATCGTTGTCGAACGATTCAGGTCATGGCTGTCGTAATCAGCGCATGAACAGGTCCACCCTTATGACGTACGCGGCCGCGATAAGAGATTTCCTGAGGGCCCGTCGTCCAATCGTGATGCTCATGGGGATCGTGCTCGCGCTTACCCTAGTCCCCATTCTCGACACCTACCTGATAGTCGGGGACGCATGGCGGGGCATCCTGCCCACGTTCACCGACGAAACCATCTACCTCGCGCACGTGCAAACGGTAGGGGAGGGGTATCTGAGCGACGGCAACCCATACTTCCTCGAGCATCGCAATGACCCACCACTCGTCATCTTCGGCGGCGCGTGGCTGAACGCAGTTCCTCTTTTGGCGGGCATGCCGCTCAATGTGGCACTGATGCTTAATTTCATTTTGTGGAGTTTGCTGTTCGCCGTTTCCCTGTATTGGCTACTTCGGGAGTTCCGCATTCCATCGTGGCTCGCCGTGTTCACTACGGTACTCGTCTACTTGCAGTCATACGCCCATGTCTGGCGGCCGGCCAACCTGCAGCCAGTGTATCCCTTCTACTTTTTGTTCTATATCGCGCTTGCGCGCCTTATTCGCGAACAAAGCCGCAGAAATATCACGCTGCTCGCCCTTGCGACCGGCGCGCTCTTTTATCTTTTTGCGTATCTCTGGCAGATCGCCATTATCACGCTCGGTCTCCTTCTTTTGTATGCACTCGTCCGGAAGGACTGGCCATTAGCGAAAGCAACATTCATTTCGTCGCTTATCGGTGGCCTCATCGGACTCCCGGTGCCGCTTTACATGCTCTGGATCTCCCATGCCTCACCGTATTTTTGGGAAAGCATCAGCCGTTTCGGGCTTGTGAGTACGCACCTGCCCATGGCAGAAATCATCTACTCGGGCGGGTGGATCGGGTTGCTACTCGTCTTCCTCGCGGTACTCTACTGGCGCTCGCGCCCGCTGCGCGGGGATGAAGAGTTCATCCTGCTCGGCTCGTTCATCGCCATAGGCGGTCTCGGCCTATGGGTCATGCAAGGGAGTAATCTTATAACCGGCAAGTTGCTTGAGACCGGTGAGCATGTTCGTATTTTGATGCTACCCTGGCTCGCCTTCTCCACGGTCATTGTCGGCATGTATGTATGGAGGCATCGCGTGCAGCTGTCGGGACCACTGCGATTACTCTCAGCCGGTATGTTCGCAGCTCTGTTGGCGGTGAATTTGTACTATACGTACTATTACTTCGCGCCTTTTTTCAAGGTAGAGGCGAATCGTGAATTCTGGCAGACCGAACAGTCATATGCCGCGCCATTCGCGTGGCTGCAACATGGTGAGAAGGCACCCGTCGTCGTGTGGAGCGATCCCAGCAATTACGCTACGCCGAGCCTGCCGGTCTTTACCAGGCATTTCACGCTTTTCACGGAGTTCAGTATGTGGCAACTGGTGTCTAATAGCGAATTTCGCGAACGGTACCTCGTCTCCCAATATTTTAACGACCCGACCGTAGAGGACTTGAAACGAGAACTCCCAAGATACATGGGGCGTCAGGATGCCTTCCATAACGCCAAGACCATCGAGCGCGGGATAAAAATCTGCCGAATATTCTTTTTCTGGGACGCAGATAAAGACTGTGGCACGCCGCCGACCTCCATTGGTCTATTGGGAGAGGAATTCTTTACGAATATGGAGCGGAGATTTCGGACCGATATCAAGCCGAACATTAAAACGTATCTGGAGAAATATCACGTCTCTTACATACTGAAGGATGTTGCCCGCGACGCACAGTATCATCCCGAAGCGTTGGGCGCGGTGCGTGTGTACGCCGACGGCCATTTCGAGATTTATCGCCTGCCATGATAAAGAAGATGTACTACATTGCGAATGCACGCATGCCGAACGAGAAAGCGCACGGCATTCAGATCGCAAAGATGTGCGAAGCGTTTGCAGAAGCTGGCGAGAATGTAGTCCTTGTCGTGCCTGGGAGAGGATCTCCGTCGGCGGACCTGCGCTCTTTTTACCAGCTTCGCGTCGATATTTCCCTGGTGCGCCTTCAGGTTCCGGATCTGTATACGTGCGGGAGGACGGGTTTCCTGGTGAGCTCCGTGCTCTTTATGATGCGGTGCGTTTTTTTCCTGTTCGAAAAACGCATTCGCGGCGAGCGGTTTCTCATATATACGATCGATATGGATACATTCTCAACGATGGTCCTGCCACTTTTGGGGATGTGCGTCACCGAAATACACGCGCCAAAGAAGGCAACGGCGGTCCAGCGTTTCTTCTTTAAGCATGTGCGGGGAGTCGTCGCAACAAATGCGCTGACCAAGGCATCGCTCGCGAAGACATTCTCATTCCCGCTACCTCGCATGATCGTAGAACCGAACGGGGTGGACGCTCAGATGTTCGCATCTTTCATGCCCAAGGACGAAGCGCGTCGGCGTCTTTCATTGCCGCCGGCGGAGAAGATCGCACTGTACGTGGGGCGATTGTATCCTTGGAAAGGTCTTGAAATCCTTCCCGTTGTCTGCGAGAAACTCGTTAAGAACGGAATATCCTGTTACGTGGTCGGAGGCACGGCCGAAGAGCTCGAACGTCTTTCAGGAAACGACCTCCCGCCGAACCTACACTGCGTGGGAGCCAAGGCAGCGCGCGACATACCGGCGTGGATTGCCGCTTCCGATGTGGCATTGGTATTGGGTACAGCGCATAATGAGGAATCATACCGCTTCACATCTCCGATGAAATTATTCGAATACATGGCATCTCGAATCCCGATGGTGGCAAGCGGGACCCCTGCGCTCAAGGACGTGCTTACGGACCGGGATGCGTTGTTTTACGAACCGGACAATCCCGCCTCACTCGCCCAGAGGATTACCGAGGCGGTAACTCACTCAAAAGAAAACGCCGTTCGCGTGAATCGCGCCTATGAGAAAGCGCAGGAACACACCTGGGGCGAGCGCGCGCAGCGTATCCTCGCTTTCTGCGCTTTCGTGGCAGGGCGTGCAAAAACCGTATGACGATAGGCATTGTCACCGGCTTCTCCGCAGCGCACGCCGCCGGTCTTGAAGAGTTTTTCCTCAGCCTCCTTGCCGGCCTGGATAAGATACGGGCATCCGGAATCGAATGCCGCATCTATACGAAAGCAGGAAACGGCCTTCGGGAAGAACTGCATAGACGCGGTCTCGCTCATTTTCCGACCATCGCAGTGCCACTCGGCCCGTTATGGAAATCGGTTGGTTTACTCCTTGTCCCTCGGTCGGACGTATATCTCTGGAACGGGCCGCTCATGCCGCTATGGATTTCTCGCAGGTCTGCGATTTTGGTATACGATTTTGCCTATAGGCACTTCGGGTCCCCGTCAATGTGGACATGGTTCCTGGACTTTTTCTCACGACTGTCATTTCGCATGGCGCGGAAAATCATAACCATTTCGCACGCGACGCGGCAGGACCTGATTCAGCAATACGGTGTTCCGGCCGGGAAGATAGAAGTCATTTATCCTGGACGGAAAGAATTCTCACTGATCGCCGAGAAACCGATCGATGTGCCGCCGCGTGGGTATTTCTTGTTTGTCGGCACGACAAAGGAACGTAAAAACGTCCTGAATCTGATACGGGGGTTCGCGAATATCTCCGCCAGAGTGCCGCAAGACCTCGTTGTGGCGGGACGGTGCGACTTCTCTTCGCTGTACGGGAGGAATGTTGCCGCCTTCGTGGCCGAAAAGAATTTAAAGAACCGCATCCATTTTCTAGGTCCCATAAGCGACGAAGTGCTCGCATTCCTGTATCGAAACGCCATAGCGTTCGCGTTTCCTTCCGCGTTCGAAGGATTCGGCATGCCGGTCGTGGAAGCGATGAGTGAAGGCACGCCGGTCTTGACATCGAACGTGAGTTCGCTTCCGGAAGCAGCCGGAGATGCCGCACTGCTGGTGGACCCGTTCGACCCGCAAGCCATCGGAAATGCTCTCCTCCGGCTCGCGCGTGACCCCGGCCTTCGGCAAGCGATGATCGAGGGAGGAAGGAAACATGCCGCCAGATTTTCCTGGGAAACGAGCGCGAAACGATTCCTTGATGTATTATCGGCCCTATGAAGAAACGGCGCGCCCTCATAACCGGCATTACGGGCCAGGACGGATCCTACTTGGCAGAGCTGCTGCTTGAGAAAGGGTACGACGTGCACGGCCTTATCCGGCGCTCGAGCCGCGACCCTCTCGTCCGCCTTTCATCCCTCAAGGATCAAGTGGTGTTCCATTACGGCGATCTGCGCGATCTCGCGGCGCTCGAACGCGCCATCGCGCAGTCGGACCCGCACGAGATCTACAACCTCGCGGCGCAATCCGACGTCGGCATCTCTTTTAAGGTGCCGGAAGAAACATATGAAATCAACTATGCGGGCGTCGGCCGCCTGGTCGACGCCGCGATGCGGCACAATCCGGACGTGAGGATTTACCAGGCATCAACATCGGAAATGTTCGGTGCGACTCCGCCGCCCCAGCACGACGAATCCCCCATGTTGCCCGTCTCGCCGTACGGCATAGCAAAACACAAGGCGCATGAGGATTATGTAAAAGGGTATCGCGAGCGACACGGCCTTTTCATCTGCTCGGGCATTCTTTTCAACCACGAAAGCCCGCGCCGCGGCGAGCATTTCGTCACGCGGAAGATTACCATCTCCTTGGCGAAAATACAGGCAGGTCAGCAGGAACGATTGATGCTCGGCAATCTGAACGCGAAACGGGACTGGGGGTACGCGCCCGATTATGTGCATGCCATGTGGCTCATGCTGCAGCAGGATCGCCCGCAGGATTTCGTCATAGCGACCGGAAAACAGCGATCGGTGCGCGAATTTCTGGCGCTTGCCGCTGCGGCGATCGGCATGCCGCTCACATTCGAAGGTTCGGGAGAAAAGGAGGTCGGCCGCGACGCGTCGGGGACCGTCCGGGTCGCGGTCGATCCGCGGCACTATCGTCCATCGGAGGTGCATTCATTGCTCGGTAACGCGAAAAAGGCGATGCGGGTTCTCAAATGGAAACCGAAGGTTTCGTTTGCCGAACTCGTCCGCATCATGGCTGAAGCCGACCTGAAGGCCGTGCGCGATGGGCTCAAGGTCTCGTAACCATTCGACGCGCGCACAGCGTTATAAAAAATACATGAGCAAAGAACAGGACGCTCTGCTCGTCTTGTATGAGCAATCTCATGCGGACCTAGCGACGTCGGGAACGCGCGTCGCGTGCCTCAACTTCTGGCTTGAACAAGAACTCAAGTCACGCGGCATCGCCTGCCTCTCGCTGGGTGACTGTCCATCAGATGGCGTACGTACGGCGGAACTGGTGAATGCAACACGGGCCGCCGCACGAGAATGGTACCGACTGCCTGCGATGAATTTTTTTATGCACAAAGGGATACCTATTGGCGAGGCATTCGAGCCAATGGTCGATACGTATCTTGGACGTCTTGCGTACTGGCGTTACTCCTCAACGAGGATACTCGATGCTGTACCTGAGACCACAGAGCTCATCATCCCGCATAGTACTGTGGAAATATCGGCGACGGCAGGCCCGCTCGCTCATTTTGAAGTGCGGGCCGCAGTGGATGCGGCGCGCTCGCTCGCGACGGAACGCGGTCTCGCATTCCGTACGCTCGGGGATGCATCCCGACCTCCGGCGCGGCATGTGTATCCGCGCTCGCGCCTCCAAGAGACAATCGTCGCGTTCTACAACTTTTGTATCGGTTTCGCACCTCGTCGGCCGCTGAAAATCTTCGCGAGCGAGTATTGGCGCAACATAGCTCCGTTCATCACGCGGATGGATGACGCGGAGCTTGTGCTCATGGAACGCGGCGAGTTCAAAAACATTCCCTGGCGGCAATTGTGGGGGCATCGGATACGCTTCATGCATCCGCGCGCCGTTGCGCGCGGCACGTGCCGCGCCGCGGCTCGTAGCGCCACAGAGGGATTTCGCGCTGCGTGGCCGGCCGCGCGGCTGGCACTTAAAGATTGGGAGGGATGGAAGCGTGCCGATATCCCATGGGCGGTCGTGGAACCGGCCCTGGAGTATCTCGTCGGGACGTACGCCGAGCGCATCGTTGCAGATATGGAAGGGCTCGAACGAATCGTGGTGCGTGAGAGGCCCGATAAGGTGCTATTGCGTGCTTCAGTTGGCGGTCGGCAGCCGCATTTCTTTCTTGCCGCGAGGGTCGCTCGGCGACTCGGTATCCCCTCGATAGAACTCCAACACGCGGGTGCGTACGTGGACCCGCGTTCGGTGCTCTCGCGGCTTGAGACGGACTACCTCGCCGCGTACGGCTCGCATGAGCGCGAATTTTATGAGCAGAATGGCTATGCGCCGGAGCGCATCATCCTCGTCGGGTCTCCGCGCTTCGACCGTTGTATTGCCGAGCGTTTGCAGGCACAGGCGCACGGCACACGTCTGCTACAAGAAGCCGGACTTGACCCCGCGCGGCCAGTGCTCCTGGCGGCGGTGCCCGACGAGGGGGTCGGCTTCGGCATCGACTCGTTCATGCTCGCCGACTTTTTCCGCGCCGTAGCGAGCATACCGGCCCGCACGCCGGGATTGCAGGTCGTCTTCAAGTTCCGTCCCGGCAATCGAGAGCAGGCGTCACGTGACTTTGCGCGCAGTCTTGTTCCTGATGCCGTGTGCATGGCAACCGAAGATCTCTTTTCTCTCATCTGCGCATCGGATATAGCGATATGTGGCAACTCTACCGTCATCTATGAGGTGCTCATCGCCGGTAAACCGCTTTTGCTCCACCCTTGGCGCAAGGACGACACGTATCATGCGCGGATGTACGCCCCTGCGGCCCCGATCCTATACGCCGCCGCGGAACTCGCAGAAGCAGTCGCGCGAGCGCTCTCCGACGACGCATATCGGCGAGAACTCATTGCCCGTGGCCGGGATTTTCTACAGGGGTATTCTTTTGACGGAAAATCGGCGCAGCGTATGGCGTCGCTATTGCATAACAATTTAGCCTGCGTACCCTCTGGTATAGTCGCTCTATGAGAACATTACTAAAACGACTCGCGCACGGGACGGTCAGAATACTTGAACACATTCAAGTGTTCTATATTCCGAGCGAGCTTCCCTTGAAGACGAAGTTGTCATTTCTTTTCGGACGGTACGAAATTGAAACGTCAAAATATATCCGGAAGAATGTCCGCGGGGGTGTGGCATTTGATATCGGTGCGCATATAGGGTATTACAGTCGCCTCCTTGCTCCACTCGTTGATACGGTATATGCGTTTGAACCTGAACCGCGCAATTTCGCCCTTCTTGTTAAGAATACTAAGAAGTACCGAAACATTGTGCCAGTTAATGCGGCGGTTTCTGATATAGTTGGCCGGCAGGATTTTTTCATTGTGAAAAATTCAACGTTTAGACATTCTTTGATAAATGAAGGAGATTGCGAGAGTGTGACTGTGGACACGACAACGCTTGATGCTTTTGTGAACAAAAAAGGAATAAGAAATGTTTCGTTCGCAAAAATAGACGTCGAGGGGCATGAAAAGGACGTACTAGTTGGAATGAAAGAGGTCATAAAGAACTGTCATCCGCTTGTCATTGCTGAAATGCCGATGAATGATACCTATACTCCTGTGTCCGCAGTAATCGGACGGCAAGGCATACTGAGGAATTATATTATTGTATGAAGGACCCTTTTGAAGCTTTCGGTGCACTCGCCCGTTCGGACGCCTCGGTTACGCTTAAGGCGGGCCGTCGCAACATGCAAGCCGAAGCCGAAAGTTTCATACCTGAAGACATTGTTCAAAAGCTCTCGCTTACATCAGGCCAGTCATTGCTTGAAATCGGCTGCGGCCCCGCTACGATACTGAAAGAGCTTGCGCCGTATGTCTTTCGGACTGTCGGTATCGACCATACAGACGTGATTGCGGTTGCGAAAGAACAATGCAAAAGCACCGGCATAGTATTTATCGCCGGCGCGTTTCCAGAAACTCGTTTGAACGAGACTTTTGACCGGATTCTTATGTACTCCGTGATTCAGTATCAAGCAAATCTAGCTGGAGCTTTTCGTTTTGTTGATGCGGCGCTCGCATTGCTAAATCCAATGGGAAAGCTCTTGATTGGGGATATTCCAAACGCTGACAGGACCCGCCGCTTTAGGGAAAGCGAGGAAGGAAAGAAATTTGAAATGGAATGGGCCGCGCGAAAAGGAATAGAGCTTGCGACCTACGAAGACCCATTCACGCTCTTTGCAGATGCCGTTACGCTCGGATTCGACGATGCGCGAATAGACGAGTTTATCTCGCATTATCGCAAACGCGGTTACCAAGTATCGACTCTCCCGCAATCACACAAGCTTCCTTACGGATATACCCGAGAGGATATGCTCATCCAATCACTATGACGTTGCGCATTCCAAAATCTCCGCCGTCAGTCGATGTAGCATCCTCCGTATCCGTGGAGGAGATGGAAGCACTGCTTTCTGAATGGTTCGACGGGCAGGTCGTCCTCACGAGTTCCGGCAGGTCCGCGCTCCTCATAACCCTGCAGGAACTCGGGTTCGACAGATACACGCATCGCGTCGCGGTACCGCAGATGATAAGCAAATGCGTACTCGATGCCGTCACCTGTTGCGCATTCCCGGTCGACGCCGCCGGGCGGTCTGCCGCCGATGCGACGATTCAATACCCTCAGTACGGATTCATACAGCTCACACGACCATCCGGAGTCGTCGTAGAGGATATCGCACACGCATTTTTCTCTGTTCCCCAAAAGGATGCGCCGCGCACCATCGCAACTTTCAGCCTGCCGAAGTTCTTTTCGACCACCACGATGGTTGGCGGCGTCATAGTGGCCGACCCGTCGCTCGCGCGTCGTTTGCGCGAACGGCGCAAGAGCGCTCCCGTTAAAAGCGCGGAAACGCTTGCAAAGGAGGCCTCAATATTCCGCACCTTTTCCGGAGGCGGAAGCGGGGAATTGAGCCTGCTGTATACCGCCAGATTGCTCAACCCGCGTATCGAGAGCGTCGAGCTCGGCGGTCTGCCGACGAAGCGCTCCGAGATTGAGGAGATTCGGCGTAAGCGTCGGGACATCATGGAGACATTGCTTGTGGCGGCTAGACACCTCGTACCCCGTGGTTGGGGAGATATGCTTCGCGACCATCTTCCCTATGCTTTCCCGGTATTCGCTTCGGGAGATGTTCTCGAGCGGCTGAATCGCGAACTGCGTGAAGCGGGTATCGAATCCGACCTCTATCGGATAGATGCCGACCGGGACATGATGCATCCTCGCTATGAACCTATGCTTCTTATCCCGTACTCCCATCTCGTCTCCGAGGAGGTACTGAAGGATACGGGGTCCATACTGCGCTCACGGTCTGTATGAAGATACTATCCTGGCAACAGATAAGCGATGAACAGTGGGATGCTTTTTGTGATGCGTCCCCAGAAACATGGGGGCGACACCGTAGCATGAGTCGTCACGGCATGCTTGCAGACCCAAATAATTCAGATCACTCATTTGGTATTATGCAAAACGGCGTACTTATGGCCATTGCGCCACTTATATTGCGGGCTATACCTGACACGCATGAACGGGAATTCGCGTATAGTCGTAACATGGCGACGCCTGCGCCGGCATTAGCACAAGGATTGTTTCTCGAAAAGCACGAAGAACTTCTCCAAGAATGTATGAGAGAAACAGACCAACGAGCAATACGTCTTGATGCTGTTCGTGCAAGAATATTCATCGATCCACTCACTCGTCCTATGCAAGTGGAAATATCTACACAGAACCCGCTTGCTCAATTCGGCTATACTGACGCGAGCACTATCGCGTATGTAATTGATTTATCTAAAAATGAGCAGGAACTACTTGTGCGAATGTCAAAGGGGCATCGTTCTGATATTACATTTGCACAAAAGAAGGACTACACTGTAGAGTTTTTTGACTGTACCAATATCACAGAAGACGTGTGGCGCGTATTTATTGATTTGTACCATGCGGCCGCGGGGCGCATTGTTAACTCACCTGAACAGTGGGCAGAGACATTTAATCGCCTGTGCGGAGGATTCGCGTCACTTGCTCTTGCGCGAGGGGAAGATGGTGGTCCGTATCTCTCTGGTGTGCTTATAAGTACGTATAAGCGCCGAGCCTATTACAGTATGGCGGCGACCAATCCACAGTACCGTAGTCTGCGTGGAGTAGGAGCATTTTTACAATGGCATATCATCGGAGAACTCAAGCGTCGAGGATTCGAATACTATGACATGGGTTGGTATGATGGTACGCAGCGAATAGAAATGAGTAAAAAGGAAATAGACATCATGAACTTTAAGCGTCACTTCGGTGGCGACCCTGTACCACTTTGGGCGGGGATAAAAGAGTATAAAAGTTGAATATTACAGTGGAAGCATTTACTATGGTATCCATGAATGTGTTAGGCATAGGGGTAGACGTAACCGATATTAAGAGATTTAGAGACCAAAAGATGCGACGTAACGCGCGATTCATCGTTAATACATTTACCGAAATCGAGAGAGAATACTGTTATGCGTATAAGGATTATGCGCCTCATCTCGCGGGTGCCTATGCAGCAAAAGAAGCCGTACGAAAAGTGTACGGTGATACACCGATTCTGTTCTTAGAGATTGAAGTTCGCCATCATGCATCGGGCAAACCAGAAATATGGATTAAAGGTAAGCGCTCGAGAACGTTTCTTATTTCAATCTCACATAGTGCAACGGTGGCGATTGCTGTAGCATTCAACCAACTATCATGAAAAAATGTATTGTACTCGATTTAGATAATACGCTCTGGGGGGGAGTCATTGGCGAGGAAGGTTTTGACAATATAGAATTATCTCTAAAACCTCCAGGAGCAGGTTTTATGGCGTTCCAGCAGGCATTACTGGATTTATATGACCGTGGCGTCATTCTTGCAATTAACAGCAGCAACAATCTCGAGGACGCTTTACAGGTCATACGAACACACCCCAATATGATCTTAAAAGAAAGGCATTTTGCGGCACATCGCATCAATTGGCAGGATAAGGTTGAGAATATGCGAGCGTTAGCCAAGGAGCTCAATATATGTCTTGATTCGATGGTGTTTCTTGACGACAGTCCTCTTAATCGTGAGTCGATGCGAACATTCCTTCCTGAAGTCGAGACGCCAGACTTACCTACGGATACGTCTCAGTATTCGAAGTTTCTCCATGCCCTGCCACATTTTGAGCATAAAACAATCACCGACGAAGACAAGATGAGAGGGAATTTGTACGTAACCGAGCGATTGCGCAAGGAGACAGAAAAGAAATTTGAAAATCGCGAAGAATTTTTGAAAAGTCTTGGTATTGAACTTGCGGTTCGCGAGAATGATCAATCAGCGATTTCTCGCGTTACTCAACTTACTGAGAAAACGAACCAGTTCAACATCAAAAAAAGACCATATACCGAGGATGAAATAAAAATGTTTATGCAAGATGATACATATGCAATATTTCACGGGCGCGCCATAGACCAATTTGGTGATCAGGGTGTCATCGCATTTGCTCTCGTACGTAAAGCTCAAGAAATATGGCATATTGAGTCGCTCCTGATGAGTTGTAGAGTAGTCGGTCGTGGCATTGAAGACGCTTTTCTCGCCGCAATTGCGAAGCGCGCGAAGGACGAGGGCGCACAGACTCTCGGTATAACGTTCGAGGCGTCAGAAAAGAATGAGCTTGCCCGTGCATTTGTAGAACGTTTGTTTAAAAACGCGCAGAATGTTCCTGTGATACAATTCCAAACACCGAGCTGGATAACTCTTGCATGAAAGATTTTAACACACTCGTGACAGAGCATTTTAAAATTAATTCCGCGAATATTACGGATATGCTTACCGCGCAGGACGTCCCAGAATGGGATTCGATGAATTATCTTCTCTTTATCGCGGACGTTGAAAAGGAGTATGATGTCTCGTTCACTATGGATGAAGTACTCGGAGTACAGACTCTGGGAGATATTAAAAAGATACTGCGAGACAAATCGGTCAACGTATGATCCAAGCAGAAGATAGGAAATTTGTCTCTCTTCGGATCGGCGAAATAGCGTCTTTTGAGCGTACGATTCGTGCTGACGATGTGCGCGCTTTTGCCGATCTGAGCGGCGATTACAGCCCGCTTCATATGGACGACGACTATGCTCGTTCTACGCAATTCGGCGACAGACTGGTGCACGGCATGTTCCTCGGCAGCTTAGTCTCACGCCTTGTCGGGATGCATATGCCGGGCAAGCACGCTCTTTTGATGAAAGAATCACTTGAATTCAAGAAGCCGGTTCGTATCGGAGACACCGTAAGGATCGAAGGAGAGATCATGATCGCGAGTCCGTCCACACATATTATTGAACTCGACATTCGTCTCTATGCGGAGAACATGCTGGTTGCTACCGGAAGGGTACACGTGCAGGTACGTGATGAATGATATGAACGCCGATCCCCTTGCGATCATTTCAGGCGGTACAGGCTATCTCGGTACGACCATCGTTGCGGAGCTTAAAGAGGCTGGCTGGAGCGTCGTATCACTTTCAAAAAATACGTCCGAATCAAGCGCCGAAGTGTACACCTGTGATGTCACTGATGAAAAGGACGTACAGGCCGTGATCGCAAAAATTGTTGCGGCTCACGGTCCGATATCCGCCTGCATCCATGCGGCCTCGCCGTCTTTAGAACGTTTGCCGGTGCTCTCAATTTCTGCAGAATCTTTTGATGTCACGATGCATACGAATGTGAGGGCGGCGTTTCTCCTGGCGAAAGAGACCGTAAAGCACATGCCGGAAGGTTCCGCATATATTGGTGTAACCACACAAGCCATAGAGCCAGGCATGCTGCAGCCATCGGGAGCTTATATACCTGCGAAGTATGCACTCAGGGGTTTCTTGCGCGTATTATCGGCGGAGACGAAACAGCTAGGGATCCGCGTTTTCGCCGTTTCCCCCAGCTTTCTTCCGGGCGGTCTGAACGATGATTTGCCGCAAAATGTTCAGGATTTTCTCGCGAACAAAAGCGGGACCGATAAACAATCAACAAGAGAAATCGCGACATTGATAAAGAAACTTTGCCTCCATGAGGGCGGGTTTCTCTCAGGCTCATCGATAGCTTTCCCATCTCTTGCGAGCAGTCCTCTCTAGTATGGAGCTCTTCAGAACCGACAACGGCGCTTCGGTAAAGGATACAGATGTTCTCGCGGCTTTTAGACAAGTTGGTATAAAACAAGGAGACCTTCTGTTTGTGCACTCATCACTCAAGGCGTTCGGCATGCTTGCGCAACCGGATACTCAGGCACTGATGGCGGCACTCGTTACGGCGTTTACTGAGATTATTGGAGAGAAAGGGACCCTAATTATGCCGACTTTCACAGACAATTTTCTCAAGGGGAAACCGTACCACACAGACGATCGTTCAACGGTCGGTGCGCTGACTGAGTTCTATCGAGGGCAACCAGGCGTTTCGCGTACACTCCACCCATTCTTTTCTGTTGCAACACGAGGCCCACGGTCTGCCGAGCTTGCAGACATAAGTCACGACTCGTTCGACGCGCATTCAATATTTGGCAATGTGCATCGACTGGATGGCCTACTGGTTTTTTTTGGTGCGCGTTTTCAGTCATGTACCTTTGTTCATTACGTCGAACAGATCCACGGTGTGCCGTACCGCTTTATGAAGACGTTCGAAGGCGTTATAGTGGACGGTGAGCGCTCGTATCGCGATTCCTATACGTATTTCGTGCGACCGCTCGACGGCAATGTTGATCCTGAATTTTCAAGGTTAGGCAAACGCCTTTTAGATTCCGGTATGATGCGCGAAGCGCCGCTCGGGCATGGCAGGGTGTTCGCCGTGCGGGCGCGAGACCTGTTTGACGAAGGCAGTAAGCTGCTCGATGCGGATATATATTCTCTTCTCAAGCAAAAACCATGACCCATTCTTCTCAGGAACACTTCACCGATGCCGGAGCGGGTGAGGCAATGCATGCACTCGCGACTGAGCTTTTTCCAATTTGCCGTAGCCTTACGGGAGCTGGCGTTCGCGAGACACTACGCATTCTGCAGAAAATTATCCCACTCACGATACATGAAGTACCGAGTGGCACAAAAGTCTTCGATTGGACGATACCGAAAGAATGGGTGATTCGCGATGCATACATACTTGACCCAACAGGAAACAAAATAATAGATTTTAAGAAGAGCAATCTACATGTAGTGCACTACTCGGTGCCGGTCGACACTGACATAACGCTCTCGGAGTTACAAGAACATCTCTACTCACGACCCAATCAACCGGATGCTATTCCATACATCACTTCATTTTACGAAGAACGCTGGGGCTTTTGTTTGGCACATCGAGAGCGAGAGAAGCTTGCTGAGGGTACTTACCATGTGCATATAGATAGCGACCTCAAGAATGGCTCGCTCACGTATGGTGAACTTGTTGTGCCAGGCGAACACAAGGAGGAGATATTTATCTCGACTTATGTTTGTCATCCGTCGCTTGCCAACAATGAACTCTCCGGTCCTGTCGTCACAACATTTCTCGCGCGATGGATTATGAGTCAGCCGCGACGTTACACCTACCGTATCATTTTTATCCCCGAAACTATCGGTTCTATTATGTATTTGTGCCACAATGTTGAAGCAATGAAAAAGCATGTTATTGCTGGATTCAATATGACCTGCGTTGGAGATGAGCGGGCCTATTCGTACCTTCCTTCACGCCTCGGTGGCACGTTACCAGATCGTGTAGTACATCTTGTGCTCTCGCACAGACATCCTGAATTTATAACGTATTCATTTTTAGATCGTGGTAGTGACGAACGCCAATATTGCGCGCCTGGTATTGATTTGCCTGTGGTTTCTGTTATGCGAACCAAATATGGCAGATATCCAGAGTATCACTCTTCTCTCGACAATCTTTCCCTTATTACTCCAAACGGTCTTGAAGGTACCTATGGTGTGATGAAGGATTGTTTGGAATTGATCGAACGCAATCACCGATACAGTACCACAGTACTTGGTGAACCACAGATGGGTCGTCGGGGTCTTTATCCGACGCTTGGCAACCAGTATGACTTACACACTCATCGAATGATGGATGTACTTGCATATGCTGACGGGAAGCACGATCTTGTTGATCTATGCACAGTTCTTGGGATTACACCTTGGGATCTTTATCCAATTATCGAGACGTTACGAGATGCCGGTCTTATAGAGTTGTGTTAGTGGATCTTTCAGTGGCATGCCTTGAAATTTGTAGATATATGTATTAGAATGCGAAGATTATGGCAAGTAAAAAGCCGGCTAAGAAACAGGCGTGGAGCGCTCCAACGAGTTTTCTTAAAAGCAAGACAGTCCTCATAACCGGTGGCACGGGCACCTTCGGCCGCGCGTTTATTCAGCGCCTGTTCAAGGTTCCGGGGCTGGCAAAACTCATCGTTTTTAGCCGCGACGAACTCAAACAGAGCGAGCTCGCGGCCGACTATCGCGACGAACCGCGATTACGCTTTTTCATCGGCGATATCCGCGACCCGGAGCGACTCAAGCGCGCGTTGGAAGGCGTGGATATCGTAGTGCATGCGGCGGCGCTCAAGCGCGTCGAAGCGATAGAGTACAACCCGTTCGAGGCGATACAGACCAACGTCGTAGGCAGCAAGAACGTTATCGACGCAGCCATCGACCGGAAGGTCGGCAAAGTACTCCTCGTCTCCTCGGACAAGGCGGTCGAGCCCATCAATCTCTATGGCGCGACGAAGATGTCTGCGGAAAAACTCTTCGTTGCGGCAAACGTGTATGCCGGAATGGGCACCACGGCACTCAGCGTTGTGCGGTACGGCAACGTTATCGGCAGTCGAGGTTCGTTCGTAGAGCTCGTCGAGCGGCAGCGCGAAAACGGCAGTATCACGGTCACCGATCGTCACATGACGCGGTTTTGGATACGCATCGAGCAGGTTATCGACATCGTCCTTGAGACGCTCGCTCTCATGCAGGGCGGTGAGATTTTCATCCCGAAGATGAAGAACATGCCCATTACCGATGTCGTGAAGCTCCTCGCGCCCTCGTGCAAGGTAGAGGTTATCGGCGCGCGTCCCGGCGAGAAGCTGCATGAGACGCTGATGACCAAGTACGAGGTCAAATACGCGCGCGAATTGCCCCGCTTGTTCGTCATTACACCGCGTGCGGGCGGCGGCCCCGTGTGGCTCAAGCGCTCCCGCATGGTCCCTGACAACTTCCTCTACACGAGCGACAATAAGAAGTTTCTCCTCTCGCGGAAGGAAGCGGCGGAACTGTTCGCGAAATAGCCATGACGCGCTATCGCGTCGCGGTGATCGGCTGTGGCAAGGTGGGTGCCCTTTACGAGCGCGAGGCGGGTCGCCCGAAACCCGCGAGCCACGCCGGCGCCGCAGTACGTGATCCGCGCACGGAGCTCGTCGCGCTCGCCGATACGTCGCCCACGGCGCTCGCGAGAGCGAAGAAGCTGTTCCCACGTGCACGCGCTTATTCTTCGGCATCGGAATGCCTGCAGACGGAGCGTCCCGACATCGCCGTCATCGCCACACCCGTTTCGGCCCGCCTCTCTCTCGTGCGGCTCTGCCTGCGCTACGGTGTCCGAGCCATCATCTGCGAGAAGCCGCTCGCATCCTCGGCGGTTGAGGCGGCGAAGATCACCCGCGCGGTCGAACGTTCCGACGCCGCGTTCGTCCTGAACTATCCGCGACGGTTCGCGCCGCTCTTCTCGCGCGTTCGCCGCGCTATAACTTCGGGTGCGCTCGGCGCGGTACAGCAGGTGACCTGTTACTACAGCAACGGGTTATACAATAATGGCGGTCACGCCATCGATTCGCTACTTTACCTGCTCGGAGAGGACATGAAAGTGCGCTGGGCCGCCGTCAATAAAAGAGCGGCGCACCCCCCTGGGGATCCGTGCATGGATGCGACACTCGAGACGAAAAAGGGGGCGCGGGTGATGTTGCAGAGTGTGGATCAAAAAGCGTACGGGATATTCGACATCCGCCTATTCGGCACGAAGGGCGAGCGCTCGTTCATTGACTACGGCACCACTCTCATCGAAGCGGCGCCGCGAAGATCCTTCTTTAAAGAGGTGCGCCAGCTCGACCGGGCGCGCGCGCGCGTGCACACAAGTCCGGAGGGAAACGTACTCGCGGAAACACTCAAGGCGCTCGCGAAGAAAGAGCGTCCGAACGGTGCGAAGCAGGGATTCACGGTCCTGCGGACGCTCGATGCAATACGCCATGCGGCAAAAAAGAAATAACAACATAACCTTTCCACCCGTGTACCACATAGACCGTCGCGAGATAGCGGCGGTGACCGCCGTCATGAAAAAAGGCCCGTTGTCGGGGTTCGTTGGGGAGCCCGGTCCGGAATTTTTCGGTGGCTGTGCCGTGCGGCGGTTCGAGCGGGCATTCGCGCGGAAATTCGGAGTGAAGCACGCGACCTCCTTCAATTCAGCGACGACGGCGCTTCATGGCGCGATAGTGGCGCTCGGTATCGGTCCGGGAGACGAGGTCATCGTCCCGCCGTACACGATGTCGGCGAGCGCGACTTGCGTGCTGATGAACGGCGCGGTGCCGATCTTCGCCGATATCGAGCCGGACACCTTCTGTATCGACCCGAGAGACGTCGCACGCAAGATAACCAGGCGGACCAAGGCGGTCATGATGGTGAATCTGTTCGGGCGGACGGGCGACATGAAGGCGCTCCTCTCGCTTGCGCGCAGACACCGGCTCGCGATTATCGAGGATAACGCGCAGTCAGCGGGTGCCCGCTTCCATGGCCGCTATACGGGAACGATCGGCGATATTGGCGTTTTCAGCTTCAATGTTCATAAGCAGATACAATCCGGCGAGGGTGGGGTACTCGTTACTAACAACCGGAAGTTCGCGGACCGCGCACTGCTTGCACGCAACCATGGCGAGAACCTCTCCGGCGAGTACTCCGGCGCCGGTCCCATCTTCGGCACGAACTACCGCATGACGGAGGTGACAGCCGCCATCGCCGAAGTGCAGCTCGAAAAGCTCGACTTTCTGAACCGGAAGCGCGTCGCACTCGCGCGTCGCCTCTCGAAGCGGCTCGCCGGCACCCCGGGGCTTACTCTGCCGCGCCCGCCCGAGGGCGGAAGCCACGTGTATTACGCTTATCCGCTGCGTTTCGATGAGAAGGCGGCCGGCCTCTCGCGGGCGGAATTCGTCAGGAAACTGCAAAAGCGCGGCTTCCCGATCGGCGCGGGATATGTAGAGCCGCTGTATCTCCTTCCTCTTTTCCAGAAGAAGCAGGCATTCAATGGGACGCACTTTCCCTTTGACTACAACGGCAGGGCGGAGCCCGATTACCGCAAAGGCCTGTGCCCAGTGACCGAGCGCATGCATTACCGGGAATTCGTGGGGACCGACGTCTGCCAGCATCCCTACACCGCGGCGCACATCGACGCCTTCGCCGTCGCGGTGAAGGAAGTTCTCGCGCAAGCGAAGAAGCGATGAAAGCGCTTTTCGCCGCACAGGACCCGGGCGGAGCGAACGCGATTCTGCCGGTAGCTGCCGCGCTCATGGCGCACGGCGATACGGTCGTAGCGCGGGTCGAGGGCGCCGCCCAACACATGTTTGCGGCGCGCGGCTTTCCGCTCGGCGCGATCAAGCCCGACGTGGTCGTCCTCGGCACGAGCGGAGGGGAGAGCGTCGAGAAGCGGGTTACCGATGAGTTTCGCCATGCGGTGCCGATTGTTGCGGTCTTGGATTTCTGGTCCAATTATTGGCAGCGCTTTTCCACGCTCGGTGCCAAGGATTTCGCGTACCTGCCGGACCGTATCTGCGTGATGGACGAAGTCGCGCGGGACGAAATGCTCGCGGAGGGCTTCCCGCCGGAGCGCATCGCGGTGACCGGCAATCCGCATTTCGACCATTTTGCGGATGGCATCACGCGCGACCGCGAAGACCCAAAGCGCGTCCTGTTCGTATCGCAGCCAATCCGAGCCGATGCTCGCCTTCCGGGTTTCGCGCCGGCGGCGGCCGACGAATTCAGTTTGCTTGCGGACGTAACGGCGGCCCTGCCTCCCGGCCATACGCTCTCCGTCCGGCTCCATCCGCGCGACGAGCGGAGCAAATACGACGCATATCTTGATGGGCGGGTAACGCTCGCGCCAGAAAAAACGCTCGAAGAAGCTCTTTCGGCAAGCGGCCTCATCATCGGTCCCGCGACGCCCGTCCTCATGCAGGCCGCCGCGGCGGGGAAAAAGGCGCTCTGCTATGAACCCGGGCTCTCGGCCCCGGACACGCTCGTCAGCAACCGCGTCGGCGTGACGACACGCGTTTCCTTGCCGGAGGAACTCAGGAGCGCGCTCGCGGCGTATGTGCGGCGAGACTGGCCATACGCTACGCGACCGTTGCGGGACGTATGGCCGCTCGGCGCGACCGAACGCGTTGTCGCCGTTGTCCGTTCGCTTGCGGAAAGAAAATGATGCAAAATAGGCCATGAAGATGATTCCTTATTCAACGCAAGACATCAATGAGGCCGATATACGGGCGGTCGCGGCTGTCCTGCGTTCGGGATGGCTCACGCAGGGCCCCGCACTTGAGCGATTCGAGAAAGCTATCGCAAAGAAAGTCGGCGCGAAATTCGCCGCCTCCTTCAACTCCGGCACTGCCGCCCTCCATGCCGCCTACTTCGCCGCTGGGGTGGGGAAAGGAGATGAGGTCATCGTGCCCGCGCTCACGTTCGCCGCGACCGCGAACGCCGCACTCTATCTCGGCGCGAAGCCGGTATTTGCCGACTCGGATATGCACACCGGCACTATGAGCGTATCTGACGCGCGTAGGAAGATAACCAAGCGGACGAAAGCGATCGTGCCGGTGGATTACGCCGGTTGCCCGGCCGCTCTTTCGGAATTCCACACCCTCGCCAAGAAGCGCCGCCTCGTTTTCATAGAGGATGCCGCGCAGGCGCTCGGCGCGACATATCGCGGCCGTCCGGTCGGCACGCAGGCGGATATGACAATGTTCAGTTTTCATCCGGTGAAGTCCATCACGACCGGCGAGGGAGGCGTCATTGTTACCGATAACGAGGACTACGCTCGTGCCATGCGCCTCTTCCGTAGCCACGGCATCAGCAAAGATGCGACGACATTTGCGCGCAAAAATCACGGCGCATGGTATCAGGAGATGCAGGCGCTCGGCTTCAACTATCGCATGCCGGAAATGTCCGCCGCGCTCGGAGAAAGCCAGCTGAAACGGCTCGATACGTTCATAACGAAGCGGCGCGCGGCCGCAAAGCGGTACGACAGATTGTTCAAGAATGTTCCCGGTCTCATCCTGCCGCCTCCAGAACGTATCCACGAAAAGTCGGCGTGGCATCTCTACCCGGTGCGGCTTGCGCCCCGTATCGCGCACAAACGCGACGAAGTTTTCGCGAAACTGCGCGAAGCGGGCATCGGCGTGCAGGTTCACCACGTACCCGTACATCTCCATGTTTTTTACGAAAAACTCGGATACAAGAAAGGTCTTTGTCCGAATGCCGAAGCATTTGTTGCTTCCGAGATTTCCATTCCATTATTTCCAAACATCACGCTAAAACAACAGCAGTTTATTGCTAATACACTGAAGCGCATCCTCGCACCGACATGACCAACTCTCTTAGGAACAGGACGGGCCAGAAACTATGGCGAAAGGCAAAGAAACTGATACCCGGAGGGAACCAGCTCCTTTCCAAGCGTGCGGAAATGTTCCTGCCGGAGGAATGGCCCGCGTATTATTCAAAGGCAAAAGGATGCGAGGTGTGGGATTTGGATGGGAAGAAATACATCGACATGTCCATTATGGGCGTCGGTAGCTGCATTCTCGGCTATGCTGACCCGGAAGTGAACGCGGCGGTAAAGAAAGCCGTTGATAACGGTTCCATGTCTACCTTAAATGCGCCGGAAGAGGTGGAACTCGCCGAACTCTTATGCAAGGTCCATCCGTGGGCGCAGATGGTCCGATACGCCCGTACCGGCGGGGAGGCGATGGCCATCGCGGAGCGCATCGCGCGCGCCCACACTGGCAAAGATGTCATCGCGTTTTGCGGCTATCACGGCTGGCACGACTGGTACCTTGCGACGAACCTTGCGCGCAAAGACGGGCTCAAAGAATACCTGCTCGCGGGGCTTCTGCCCGCCGGGGTGCCGAAAGGCCTACGCGGGACCATCCTGCCGTTCCACTACAACAATATAGAAGATCTCGAAGCTATCGTTCGGAAGACGGGCAAGCATCTGGCCGCCATCGTAATGGAGCCGATACATGGCGTCGAACCGCGGAATAATTTCCTGAAAAAAGTCCGCCGCATCGCCGATAAAACCGGTGCCGTCCTGATTTTTGATGAGATAACCGTCGGATGGAAGCTCACGTACGGCGGCATGCATTTGAAATACAAGGTCAATCCGGACATCGCCGTTTTTAGCAAGGCGATGAGTAATGGCTACCCGATGGCAGCCATCATCGGAACGCGCAAGGTAATGGAGGCGGCGCAGAGTTCTTTTATATCCAGTACCTACTGGACCGAACGCATCGGGCCCGTTGCCGCGCTCGCGGCGCTTAAGAAAATGAAGCGGATAAACGCCCCGAAACGCATAGAAAAAGCGGGCAGGGCAGTACGCGCCGGCTGGACGAATCTCGCGCGCAAACACGGCCTCCTCATCACTCTCGGTGGAGTTATCCCTATCAGCAGTTTTACGTTCCAATACGGCAAGGACAGCCAGGCGCTCAAGACGCTCTTCGTGCAGGAAATGTTGGACCGAGGATTCCTCGCGACAAATATGTTCTTCGCTTCTTGCGCACACACAGATGCGCGTATCAGGAACTATCTCCGTGCCGCGGATGAGGCGTTCGGCGTCATCGCCGAAGCGATAAAAAAGGGTGATGTGCGCAAACGGCTTCGCGGTCCCGAAGCACACACGGGTTTTGAACGCCTGAACTGACTATGGCAAAGGTCGTTGCAATCATCCAAGCACGTATCGGTTCCACCCGCCTGCCGGGGAAGGTGTTAAAACCCATTTTGAGAGAGCCGATGCTTGCGCGCATGCTTGAGCGCGTGAAGCGCGCAAAAGAAATTGAACGTGTCATCGTGGCGACATCCGAAAAATCGAGAGACGATGCCGTCGCCGAGCTCGCCAAGCGTGCCGGTGTCAGTGTCTTCCGCGGAAGCGAAGATGACGTGCTTGACCGCATGTATCGGGCGGCGAAGGATGCGAGCGCCGACGTGATCGTCGGCCTCACGGGCGACTGCCCGCTCCACGACCCGGGAGTTATTGATGAGGCCGTGCGGCATTTTATCGCCGCGAACAATCCCTTCGCCTATGCAGGCACCCCGGCGAATTATCCGGAAGGTCTTGATACCGACATATGCACCTTCACCGCATTTGCGGAAGCGGCGGAACAGGCGCGGCTCCATTCCGAGCGCGAGCATATCGCCCAGTACTTCAAGAATCATCCGGAACGCTTCCATGGATTACCATGGACAGTGGGCGAGGGCGACTATTCATCAATGCATTGGTCGGTTGACACTGCGCAGGACTTTGAATTCGTGACGAAAGTATTCGAGAAACTCCACCCCGCCAATCCGAGTTTCAATAAAGACGATGTTCTTGCGCTACTCGCGCGACAGCCGGAACTTCTGGAGATAAACAAAGGCGGCACCGGATACGAAGGACTCGCGAAGTCTTTGAACATGGACGAAGAGATGAAAAAAACGCCATGACGGACAAAAAAACAAAACTTGTACTTGGTACCGTACAGCTCGGCATGAAATACGGCCTCAATAACACGCACGGCCAGCCGACGCGCGAGGAGTCGTTCTCCATCCTGGACGCGGCGCTTGCCGTCGGCATTGATACGTTTGATACCGCCTATGCCTATGGCGGGGCGGAAGACGTGCTCGGCTCATGGATACGCGAGCGCTCGCTGGCAGGCAAAGTTCGCATCATTTCCAAGATGAGGCCGCACGCGCTCAACGACTATCCGGATGGCACAAGAGCGTCCGACGTAGTCATGAGGGAATTAGAAAAATCACTCAAGCGCCTCAATTTGGAATCCCTGGACGGCTATTTGTTCCATTCGCCCCACTACATATATCTGCGCCACATGGTGGAAGGCATGCGAGAGGCACAAGCGGCCGGCCTCGTGAAGAACATCGGCGTCTCCATTTATGACGAGCCGGAGGCCCTGCAGGCCGCCGAGCTTGGCGTTGATTACGTGCAGGTGCCCTACAACGCGTTTGACCAGCGCTTGGACGCGACTGATTTTTTTGAGCTGGCGAAGAAGAATAACGTAACCGTATTTGCCCGCAGTCCGTTCCTGCAGGGCCTCTTGGTCATGCCGCCCGAACGAGTGCCGGAGCACCTCTCGTACGTTCGCCCGTACCTGCTCCAGTTCGCGGAAATCGCACAGCGGCACAATCTGTCGCCCGCGTGGGCTGCTCTTCTGTTCGTAAAAGAGCATTGCCGCGCTCAACAGGTCGTTTTTGGCGTCGAGACGCTTCCCCAGCTCGAAGAAGACAAGGCCATCATGAACGAGCTCGCATCCGGTGCGAAATGGGCGTCCGAGATAGAGACCGCCTTCAGACAGATGAATCGCGGCGCCATTAATCCGAGCTTATGGAGCAGGATAAAGAAATGAGCCCGGACGCCATCATTGTCTTTCCGGCAGGCATTGTCCCGCTCAACGACGTGAAAACCGAGTGGCGTAGCACCACATATGACGAGAATGACGCATTCGGCACACTCGGCGGCCACGATCGTGTGAGAGCTGCCGCACTTCTGGCACGGCGATATCCAACTGCGGCGGTTGTCACGACCTCTCACACGCTCGGGCGTCCTGCCCCAACGCTGGCTGACGTATACGAAAACGAGCTCATCGGACTCGGTGTAGCGCGTGAGCGCATACTGAAAGAGGAGAGTTCTAACACAACGCGGGCAGGCCTCGTAGCCTCTCTCGAACTTGCAAGACGAAAGAGGTGGAAGCGCCTCTTGTTCGTTTCAAGCGGTTTCCATGTCCCACGCATCCGCGCGTTTCTGGAGCAAGAACACAACGACATTGACGTGAAATGCGCCGCTTCCGAACCGTTACTCTCGGCGGCAGACCCCTCTTTTGCCGCGCAGTTCGCCGCGGTGCAGGACACACCCGCTTACAAAAAACGCCTGGTCTCCGAGGAGCGCGGCATTCAGGCGATCAAATCCGGGGACTATCGTTCGGCGTCGGCAGAGGACAAACTGGAGCGCGAGGCGTAACATCTTTGCATATGCGGATAGGAATGAAAGAGGTAGGCCCGGGGAACCCAACCTATGTCATTTTTGAAGTTGCGAGCACGCACGGCAATGACTGGGAAACGGCAAAAGCGTACATCGCGCAAGCGGCAGACGCCGGCGCCAACGCGGTGAAGTTCCAGCTTTTCACGGCCGATACGCTCATTAACCCGCTTACGCCTGGGCTCAAGGGCACCTACGACTACTTTAAAACTGCCGAGACGCCGCGTGAATGGTTCCCTAAGTTGAAAGTGCTCTGTGATGAGAAGGGAATTGACCTCTTATGCACGCCCTTCGATATCGACTCCGCGCGATTCCTCGACGAGGTCGGCGTCCCGGCGGTCAAAATCGCTTCCGGCGAATTGACGAATCTGCAACTGCTCGAGAGTGTCGCCACTTTTGGCAAGCCGATTATTGTCTCAACCGGTATGGCGACGATGCAGGAGGTCGAGCGAGCCGTGCACATTCTCCGCACGAACGGCGCAAAAGAAATCGCGCTTCTCCAGTGCGTCTCGGTCTATCCGACGAGTTTTGAAGACGCGAACGTTTCGGCGATGAACACGCTCGGAGACGCCCTCGATACCATTATCGGTTATTCAGATAACGGTTCTGTAGGCGCATTGGTGCCATTGATGGCTGTCGCGATGGGTGCATCCATCATCGAGAAGCATGTGACTTCTAAGAAGGAACGCGGCTCGCTTGATGATGTGTTCTCGATGTCGGTTGAAGAGTTTGCGCAGATGGTGATGAAGATTCGCGCTATTGACGCTCGTGCAGATAAAAAAGAAGTTCTTAAAGAGCTTCGTGAAGAATTCGGTGCGGACTTTGACAAAGCGCTTGGCGATGGTATCAAGCGTCCGGCACCACATGGTACGCTCGTTACCCACCCGGGTGTTGAAGGCGAGTTCCGTATGAAGGAGGCCGATGAACGGCAATGGGCTCGCCGCGGAGTGTATCTCAATCAAGCGGTCGCGAAGGGTACGACAATAACAAAAGAAATGCTCACCCTGCTCCGGCCCGATATCGGCATCTCGAGCGTCGACTATGAACGTGTCATCGGCACGGTTGCCGGAGAGGACTTACCGCCGATGCTGCCGCTCAAGATGCAGGGAGAAGCGGTGGTCCTCTTCCATAAAGCGGACATCGCGCCGACCTATGCCGACCCGAGCGAAGCGGGCTTCGTGAAGATGCTCGGAGAGACAGCGCTCTTCGCCTAGTGCTATGCATACTCCCGAACATTCCGGTACGCGAGTGGTGACGGTTGACGGTTCAGACGTCATTGAGTGTACGGGGTGTGGTTTTAAACATGTGATGCCGCTTCCGACGCCTGAGGTACTTAAGACGTTTTATGAAGATGAATTTTATCAAGAAGAGCGAAAGGACTATTTTAAAGAAGTCGAGGAGGACAAAGACTGGTGGATGCTCACCTACAATCACTATTATGATCTGCTTGAAAAGCATACGAAGGGCAGAAAACTACTTGATATAGGGTCAGGCCCAGGGCTGTTTTTGGAATGTGGTAATGCACGCGGGTGGCAGACACTCGGCTTTGAGCCGTCACCGCGAGCGGGTGAGTACGCGCGAAGTCTCGGTTGCGAAGTGGTGACGGACTTTTTTACCGCTGAACAGGCAAAGCGCTACGGCCCGTTCGACGCGATTACGCTCAACTTCGTTCTCGAGCATGTACCGAACCCGACAGAACTTATTGCGCAGGCGCGAAGCCTGCTCGCGCCGGGCGGCGTGCTCTTGGTCGTCTCACCGAACGATTTCAACCCGCTCCAGAAACTTCTGGTCGAGCATCATGGTTATACATCGTGGTGGGTTGTGCCGAAGCACCACCTCAATTATTTCGATATCGAGTCGGCTTCCCGCCTTCTCGTATCCCGCGATATGGCGGTGATCGAGCGGGAAGCGACGTATCCCCTGGAGCTCTTTTTGCTCTCCGGCCGCAATTATGTGGAGCATCCAGAGCTTGGCAGAGTCTGCCACAGTGAACGCAAGGCGTTCGAGTCCGCTTTGTATCGCCATAAGAGCGACTTAATTCAGAAAATGTTTATTGATTGGGCGAAGCAAGGTATCGGGCGTGAAGTGGTCTCTATTAGCAAAAAAGGATGAGAAAGAATAAATCTACAATGGATTCAAAAAAATGGGTCGTGTGTCTTGGAGGAAGTGATTCAAAGATACCTATCATACAAGCTGTGCAAGACCGCGGTATGCGATGTGCAGTAGTGGATCATGATTCAGACAGTCCGGCTAAGCGATACGCCGATTTATTTTTAAACATAAGTATTTTTGATTCGGTAGCCATCATAGATGCGTTGAAGCAAGCTAATATACTTCATGCAACCGCCTTTGTATTTGCGTACACGTCGTTACAAGAAGGTCAATTATCAGCAAGCCGATTGACTAAGGGACTTAATATTCCTATTAACTTAAAAGAATCATGGTTGGAGAATTCTTGGAATAAAATAGCATTCAAAAGATTTTGTAGTGCAACGGGCATCACGACTCCAGCGTTTACAGAATCTCTCCAAGGTGGTGGCACACACATGTTTTTGGAAAGATATGGTAAAGCGGTGTGCAAGCCAATAGAGGGAGGTGTCGGATCAAAGTCTGTTTTTTTTGTTGATATGTTGAACGATGAGCAGGTTATTGATAATTCGTGTTTTCTAGAGCAATATATAGACGGTGATCTTTATTCGTATAACGGCATTGCAATAAAAGAGGAAGTGCCGTTTTCTCTAGTATTGCGTAAATATACACGCACAGACGGTAAAAATATCGCTGGATTTTCTTCGCGCGTGGACAGAAAGCTAGGAGCGCGTATCATTAATCAATGTAAAGTCGCCGCTTTATCTATGCATCTACGTGATACGTTTTTCCATTTTGATATTCTCGTACGAGATGGTGTCAGCTATTTCATTGATTTTGGTCTTCTTTTGGATTGCCGAGTTAACGAGTTGTTGCTATATGGCGGTTTTAATGCGTATGGGTATATTTTGGATGAAGTATTAAACCTTCCTACCATAGAACACGTAAGATATACTAAAAACGAAACTGAAACAGCCATAGCTTTCGTGTATCCGATTCAAGAAGGTCGTCTGCGCAGTCTACCAACTTCTCTCTCCACCGTACTTCCTGGGTGCTCTGCATACATCTGGAAAAAAGAAGGAGACTTTGTCAAAGTTGAAGGAACAGTGGAAGATGAAATTGGGTATGTTGTGGGCCGTGATGTCGATTGGTCTAAGGTAAAAAATGTGGCGGGCATGCTCGAAGAAGAGATTATTATTGAACCGGTATGAATGGTAAGAAACATATATTAATGATTGGCGGAGGCCTCCAGGAGGTCGAGGCAGTTCGACAGCTTAAGGCCGCTGGATGGACTGTCGGCGTCTCGGATCGGGATTCTGATTGCCCGTGCGCAAACATTGCTGATTATGTATTAGAGGCAGACGGTCGCGATCCAGAACGAATATTGCAAGAATTGTTGATTAGAACACCTGACAATCTCCCACGGGTAGTATTTACACTGACAGAACTGACCACAACGGTGGCGATATTATTACACGCACTAAAACTGCCAGCTCCATCGATCCTATCGGTAGTGGTGAGTCAATCGAAAGCATTATCGAAAGATTGTTGGCTACGTAAGGGAGTACGGACGCCGAACGGGGTTGTTGTTTCTGATGCCCAGGGATTGGCATCTATCCCCACACGAAGCGCACCGCCCTATGTTATAAAACCAGATGTTTCTTCTGGCGGTAGAGGGGTTGTTTTAGTAAAGTCTGCAGACAAATTATCCGAAGCCGTACGTAATGCTATTGACTGTTCAGCAAATAGCCGATGTGTAGTTGAAGAATACATACACGGGACTATTCACGATGGTAATGCATATTTTTCCAATGGCATATTTGTTCCTCTAAGTATTTCTGATCGGTTCACCGGTGATTCAATTGCGGTCGAATCTGGTGCAATTTGCCCCTCATGTTTGCCACCGAACAAGCAAAAAGATTTTTTCTTTCTTTTTGAAGAATCTTGTCGGGCATTGGGAATTGAACAGGGTCCCGTTAAAATTGACGCGTTATACGATGGAAAAAATTTTTACGTATTAGAGGTCGCAGCACGTTTGCACGGTCCACGCGGTAGTTTGTATTTGATCCCCGCCAGTTTTGGTATATCACTATGTGTACCGGTATTTGATGCGATTCAGAGCAATAGCATGGATATAGAATGGGATGCGACACGCGTAAAGCAGTTTTGTGTATACGAGGATATCCGAATTGCCGAGCGAGGTGTAATAATAAGTATTGAAGGTATTGAGATTGCTAAACATGAAGAGGGTATTGTAGATATTCAACTATTAAAAAATATAGGCGATGAGATACGCACACCACACGATTCAAACGAAGTTACTGGGTTTATTTTTGCCGTTGGAAGTAACGAAATAGAATGTAGAAAACGGATAAAGACCGCTCATGATGTGTTGCACATACGTCTCGTGAATAGGCCGCATACTGAGCTTAATTAAACATAAATCCATGAAACGTATCGCAATTGTACAAATCGCCCCTTCCGATGTTAAGGGAAGATTAAGGGACTACAATGTAATTCGTCCACTGCAGGAAAGCGGTTTATTTGACCATATCGTGTTGGCATATCCTGACCTTCCTGGGGCGGAAATTATCGATGATTTGGCCAAGGAATGGGGAATCGAGTCATTTCGAGGCGATGTAATGAATGTGACCCGACGCATTTTGAACTGTGCAAAAAAATACGATGCGCATACTGTGGTGCGAGTGTTGTCGTGGTATTTTTTTATTGATATTGATCTTGTCAAACGAATGGTTCGATTTCTCGAAGAAAGCGATTCTGACTACGTGCCTCTCCCTCGTGATTTTGACATCCGGTTTGGCGCTGATGTTACACAAACTCGATTTTACGAAAAAATGGATTCTTATTTTAATAAGGACTCGACTCTATTAAAACTATATGCATTTAATCCGTGGGGATTCTGCGAGCTGCACCAGGAATTATTCAAAGTCAAGGAATTCAAAGATGTTCCAACATATACCGCAAATTATTTTAAACAATTGAGACAGACTATGGATCTAGTCTGGCCAGAACAATGGGATTCACAAGACACGCCCATAGATCCATACAGAATGGTAATAAAATATAAAAAAGGAAGCGGGAAGCATGCGTTAGATCTTGCTTGCGGTTATGGAATGGGGAGTAATCTATTGCACGAGAATGGTTTTTGCGTATTGGGTGTAGATATAGATCCTGCTGTTATTACTACGTGCAAAAAGAGATATGAAGAAAACAGCAAGCTTTCATTTTTATGTGAAGATTATCGCAATCTCTCTTTTCAGAAGGAATTTGACATCGTAACTTCAATCCATACTATGGAGCATGTTCCCGATGATTCCGATTTTCTCAGTCATTGTCATTTATGGTTGAGAAAAGGCGGCACGCTATTTTTAGAAGTACCTCTTCTGATGAAGAGACCATTTTATGGAATTGGCGAGCCAATTAACCCAAAGCACGTGAAGGAATACGATCTGAAGGCTTTAAAGACTCTAGTGTCAAAGTATTTCCATATTATCAAAGTATTCGGAGTTACTCGCGGGTATTATGTTGAGGAGTGCAAAGCGAGAAACGCGGCATTAATTATAGCCACAAAGACAAGAACGGACGGACTGTGATATAACAAACCTATGACTGATCTTGCCCGTAAAGCCCAAGAGATACGAAGTCATGCGCTGTGCATGATTCATGCAGCGCGTTCTGGACATCCGGGAGGTTCACTTTCTGTCGCGGATATGCTCGCTGTACTCTATTTCGATGAACTCAATCTGCGTCCACGATCTCCGCGCTGGAACAACCGGGATAGATTTATTCTTTCCAAGGGGCATTCGTGTCCGGCGCTCTATGCCGCGCTTGCGATGCGCGGCTATTTCCCGAAGAAGGAGCTCCTCGGCCTGCGCAAAATCGACCATTTCCTCGAAGGGCATCCCGATGTAAAGATTCCCGGCGTTGATGCGCCCTCCGGCTCGTTAGGCATGGGGCTTTCGCAGGGCCTCGGCATGGCGCTCGGCGGACGGTATCTAAAAAAGAAATTCCGCACGTATGTCCTCCTCGGCGATGGCGATATGCAAGAGGGAAACACCTGGGAAGCGTTCATGGCCGCGGGATTCCATAAGGTCGATACACTCGTCGCTTTACTGGATGCAAATGGCATTCAGGGTGACGCACGCGTTGAAACTCAGATGGACTACGAGCCAGTTCTAGAGAAAGTGCGTGCGTTCCGTTGGCATGTTGAGGAGATTGATGGTCACGACGTACGGCAGATACGGCGCGCGCTCAAGAATGCACGTGCCCAAAAAGGGAAGCCCTCGTTCATCCTCGCGCGTACAGTGAAAGGCAAGGGAGTGTCTTTTATAGAAGACCAACTCGCTTGGCATGGGAGTGTGACGATGAAGGACGAAGAACTCGCGCAGTCGCTTGCAGAATTACGCGTATGAAAAAAACCAAACTCCAATTCTGGAAGAAGGGTGAGAATGTTTCGTTACGCGAAGCTTTCGGGCGTATATTGGTACATCTCGGTAAAATGCGCGATGATTTCGTGCTCTTTGATGCGGACATCGCCGGCGGTACGGGAGCGAAGCCGTTCGTGACGGCGTTCCCCAAGCGAGTGATGCAATTTGGCATTGCAGAGCAGAATATGATGGCGGCCGCAGGCGGTTGTGCGGACATTGGCATCATCCCGGTCGTGAGCACCTTTGCCGCGTTCGGCGCAATGCGCGCGCACGAACAATTCCGCACCGCTATTGCGTATCCGAACCGCAACGTGAAGCTCTGTTGCTCGCATCTGGGCGTTGATACGGGACCTGACGGCGCGACCGCGCAAATGCTCGAGGACCTTGCGGTGATGCGCTCGATTCCGGGCGTTACCGTCGTCGTGCCGGCCGATGCCAATGAGCTTATGCTCGCTTTCGACGCTGTGCTCAACCATACCGGCCCAGTATATATGCGCATCGGACGCAGTCCCACTCCGGTTATTTCTGATGCGAAGCAGCCGTTTGTCATCGGTAAGGCGACGCGCATGTGTGAGGGCACTGATGCTACTATCGTCGCATGTGGCGTTATGGTGGCACGTGCGTTTGTCGCGGCCGACGTGCTCAAAAAACAGGGCATTCATGTCCGTGTCGTGAATCTCTCGACCGTCAAACCGCTCGACGAGCGGGAGCTCCGCGCGGCGGCGCGAGAGACGGGAGCAATTCTTACTGCCGAAGACCATAATGTTCGCGGCGGCATGGGAAGCGCGGTTGCCGAGTTTTTCGCCGAGCATCACCCGGTGCCGATGAAACTGCTCGGCGTTCAGGACCGCTTCGGCAAGTCGGGCGAGGCGGCGGAACTTGCGGAGAAATACGGACTGACCGCGCGGCACATCATACAAGAGATTAAAAAACTTATCCGCCGGAAGCATTCCTAAATATATGCATACTCAAAAATCACGGGTTGTCTTCGTTACTGGCGCGAGCCGCGGCATCGGGCAGAAGGTCGCCAAGATGCTCCTTGTGGCGGGGTATCGCGTCGCCTGCGGATATCGTACTCATAAAGACGGTGCACTTGCACTTGCGCGCACATACCCCGAGGCATTCCCGGTACGCTCGGATGTAAAGAGCCGCGCATCAATAAAGAAAGCGCTTACTGCGACAAAACGCCGCTTTGGGAAGAGTCCTGATATCCTCGTCAACAACGCCGGCATTGCCGATGAACGTCCGCTCGAGTCCATCACGGACGCGCAATGGGACCATCTGCTCGCAGTAAATTTGCGCGGTCCGTTCATTGTCGTGCAGGAGGCATTGCCCGCCATGCGCGCGCAGAAGTGGGGAAGGATAGTGAACATCGTTTCCATAGGAGGGCAGTGGGGCGGTATGCGACAGGTGCATTACGCCGCGGCAAAGGCGGGGCTCATCAATTTCACCCGCTCCCTGGCGAAGTTGTACTCGCGCGAAGGTATCACCAGCAATGCGGTTTCTCCCGGGCTGGTAGAAACGGATATGAGTAAAAAGGAAATGCGCTCAAAGGCGGGGAAACAAAAAGCCGCACAGATTCCGATCGGCCGACTTACCAAACCGGAAGAAATTGCCGCAGCGGTTATGTTTCTCATATCAGACGACGCCGCCTCCATTACCGGCCAGACGCTGAATGTGAACGGCGGAATGCTGTTCTCCTAGCATATATGAAGACCATTCTTATCCTCGGGGCCGGCAAGGAGCAGGTAAATGCCATCGCCCGCGCAAAGGAAAAGGGTATACGCACCGTTGTTCTTGACATGAACAAAGAGGCGGAAGGGGCTTTGTACGCGGATGAGTTTTACGCTATCAGCACGCGGGACATCCCCGCGATACTCGCGTTTCTTAAAACGTACAACAAAAAGATAGACGGTGTCATGACCATAGCGAGCGATATTCCGCATTGTGTGTCGGCTGCCGCGGAGTTCTTGGGCGTACCGCATATTTCGCTTTCTGTTGCGCAGGTATGCGTGCAGAAGTTTCGTATGAAAGAAACGCTTCAGGAGGGGGGCGTCCGCGTACCCGCGTTTGCTCCGGTCGATTCAGTCGAATCGCTCATGGCCTTCATCAAGACGGTAGGGTATCCGGTCGTCATAAAGCCGGTGGACAATTCGGGCGCCCGGGGGGTTTTGCGGCTTAGTGAAGATATAGATGTGCCGTGGGCGTTCGAATACGCAAAAAAATATTCTTTTTCCGGCAACCTTATTGTGGAACAGTATATCGAAGGGCAGCAGATAAGCACCGAGGGCATCATGCACGAAGGCATCTTTTATTGCACCGGCTTCTCCGACCGCAATTATGAGCGGATCGAAAAAACAGCGCCCTATCTCGTGGAAGACGGCGGAGATATCCCGTCTGCGTTAGATCCAGGCGAACAAGCGCTCGTCAAGGCAGAATTTGAGAAAGCGGTACGGGCGCTTGGTATAGACTGGGGCCCCGCTAAAGGAGACATGGTACTCGGTAGGGACGGGAAAGCGTATGTGATAGAGGTGGCGGCAAGGCTTAGCGGCGGCAATTTTTGCTACGACAAGGTGCCGTGGTCGACCGGCGTTGACATCGTCGACATACTTATTGACATGGCGGTCGGAAATTCCGTCGATGCAAAACGTTTTGTGCCGACCAAGGATATGGCGACTTCGCAGCGGTATTTTTTTCCTTTGCCCGGCACGATTAAAGAGATACGGGGGTTAGAGAAGGCCGAGCGCATGCCTCACGTCAAAAAAGTAGACCCGTGGGTGCAGGCGGGGGATGAAATCTCCGCCATCGTGAACCATCCATCTCGAGTCGGGTATGTCATTACCTGCGCGCCAACGCTCGCGGAGGCGGTGCAAGCGGCCGAAAGAGCAGTGCAATCCGTGGAATTTATCATGGAGTAGAAATATATGCATAAGAAACTTGGCGTCGCAACGCGCTTTTACGGGCTCACCGAGGGGGATGTACAGCGCCTCGCGGCGTGGGTGGATGCGGCTCGTGCGGTTGTTCCCGCATCAAGCATATTTGTGGCCATTAACAGTGAAGCCGACCGTTCAGGGAGTCAGGATTTCATGCGCGAACACTATCCGGACGTTGTGACGTTTCCGGTCACACCGTGGGGAAGGGTGGTGCAGGCGCCAAATGCTCTTCTTCTGAAGTGTGCGGAACGGCAAGTGAGCCACCTGCTGTTCGCGAGCACCGAATACCCGGTGACCCAGTCGCTCCTGTCACTGCTCCAGTCCCACTCCGATGATCAAACGCTCGTGGTCGGCGCACGTCTCGCGGGCCATGATTTTAAGACGCCGCCGGGCGGGCGTGTGCTCGTATCAGGCGCAAGCGGCCTCCAGATTCCCTGGAACACGTGCGCTTTGTGGTCAACTGGGCACCTCATCCACACCGGCTTCGTGTTAACCGCTGACGCGGTGCATGATCCCGATAATGCGGGAATGGAAGAGATGGGGACCATCGCCGCGCAGCAGATATTATGGCCGGGCAGGGCGGCGGCCAAGCTCGTCGCTCCGCGCGCGGGCGACTTAGTCCCGAATACCCACGGGTGGACTATCCAGCGCCGTGAACGGCATGCGCGCATTCTGGAGTCAAAAAACTCCCGTTCCGTGACGCAACTGGAGCGTCTCTCGTTATCTGCTCCCGAGGTCTGCCATATCGACGATGCCTTAACTAGTTAGCGCAATGGCGTAGGAAAATTCAAATGATATGGTATTATTTTTCCGGAACGCGCCATAACCGGCACTACCCTTACAGGAGGGCATCGTGGAAGATAGGCGTAAGATCGAAATCCTGCGATTGATTGACCAATACAATCGCGACGACAGCGCGGGTGTTCCCGTATCTCCATTCATCGCGCGGTACGAGGGGACGCTTGCCAGCGTGAGTGAGAAAGTCGGGGTTCACGTCGAGGAGCTGGACGAGTTCCTGACCATCATGGATAGCGAGTTGCCGAACGATTATCTCACGGGGTAAAACCCGGCAGACATACTGCGGGCACAACCGGCTCCTCTCGCGAGGAGCCAAGTTTCTTTTGCCCGTCCACGCGGGTTATAGTTATGACGACGATATGAAAGGCACGATACAGGCGCTCCGACAGGCGTTCGGCAGGTACCGCTGGCACATTGGAGCGCTGGTGGTGTTCGGTATACTGAGCCCCCTCCTTGAAGGAATCGGCATCAATGCGGTCATTCCGCTCATGTCATTTTTCATGGGCGGCGGCGACGGCGCGACGGATTTCATCACGAATGCGATACGGGGCACGTTCGGTTTCTTCGGGATACCGTTCAGCTTCCGGTATCTGCTCGCCTTCATCCTCTGCTTGTTCATAGTGCGAGCGATTTCCGTCGTTGTGTTCGGCTATCTTCGCGGCTGGATAGGCGCGGACTTTCTCGGGAAAGAAAGCGAGGAAGTACTGCGCCGGGCGCTGTTTGCCTCATGGCCGTTCTCGCTGAAGCAGAAGATAGGAACGATGCATAACACGCTCGTGCGCGACGTCCAGCAAACGGGAGTTCTCCTGGGCGCGATGGTTCAGGTCATACAATCCTTCAGCGGCTTTCTCATGTACCTCCTCGTGGCGGTCAATATCTCGCCGGTAATGACATTCTATGCGATAGGTGGCGGAGCCGTTCTGCTGTTCCTTTTGCGGCCGCTCCTTCGCCGTACGGAGCGCATCGGGCAGCAAACCGCGAGAGTCGAGAAGCAGTTTGCGCAATTCCTGAGCGAGCACATCATCGGAATGAAATCGATCAAAGCCGCGGGAATGGAGCGCGCCGCCATCAAAAATGGTACGGCGCACATCCGCCTCTTGCGTCATCTCTCGATACGCCAATCACTCGTCGGCTCGGTGAGCTCAAGTTTTTTCCAGCCGTTCTCCATTGTCCTCGTGGTGCTACTGTTCCTCTTGACGTACCACACGCCGACATTCAGCATCATTTCCTTCGCCGCTTCCCTCTATCTGATACAGAAAATATTCGCCTACCTTGAGTCCGGACAGAACGCCATGCAATCCGTAAGCGGGCTGCTGCCGTATGCCAAGAACATCGCGGAATTCAAACACAATCTGGACCAGCATCGCGAATCATTCGAAGGAACAAAGCCATTCGTGCTTAACAAGGAACTCGCTTTCCAGAGAGTTTCATTCGCGTATGGCGAGGACAAGCCGATCCTGAGCGGCCTTACGTTTTCCATACGCGCAGGGGAGACCGTCGGGCTCATCGGGCCTTCGGGCGCCGGAAAGACGTCGGTCGCCGACCTGCTGCTACGGCTCTTCAAGCCGACCGAGGGCTCGCTCACGCTCGATGGCGTGCCGAGCGAATCAATATCCCTCGAAGCGTGGCGCAAGAATATCGGTTACGTATCGCAGGACGTATTCCTATTGAACGCCACCATCGAAGAAAATATCCGATTTTACAACCAGGACTTGACCATAAAAGACATCGAGAGCGCCGCGAAGCAGGCGAATATATATGACTTTATCAAAGAGCTGCCCGAAGGATTCGGCACGAGGACCGGAGACCGCGGCGTCATGCTTTCAGGCGGCCAGCGCCAGCGCGTGGCGCTCGCCCGCGCGCTCGCCGGCCGTCCCAAGCTTCTCATATTGGATGAAGCGACAAGCGCGCTCGACTCGGCTTCGGAGAAACTCATACAAGAAGCCATCGGCGCCTTGCACGGCAGCGTAACCGTGTTCATTATCGCGCACCGGCTAAGCACCATCGAACGCTCGGACCGCCTGTTGGTGCTTGAGCAAGGAAAGATCACGGAAGAAGGCGCCCCGCAGGAGCTTCTCGGGCGCCCGGATTCCTATTTTTACAAATACCACGACCGCCGCGGATGAGGCAGGGCATGCGCAAAAACCGGACGTGGCTGTGGTATCATTTCGTCCATCATGGAGGGTAACGGTACGGCTCGCCAGATAGCACGGTGGGTGGCGCTCAGTGCGCTTTTCTTGCTTCCGCTCACGCCGCTTGTCGTCGTGAACGGTTTTTTCTTTCCTTTCATTACCGGCAAGGCGTTTTATTTGCGTTCACTAATAGAGATAGCGGTTGCCGCATGGGCGGTCCTTGCGTTCCTTGACAGGGCATATCGGCCGCGCTTTTCCTGGATCGGTGCGGCGGTCGTCGGCTTCGTTCTCTGGATGTTCGTGGCCGACGCGTTCGCGCTGAATGCGATGAAGGCCTTCTGGAGCAACTTTGAACGCATGGAGGGATGGGTGCTCCTCATCCACTTGCTCGGATTCTTTTTCGCGGCGAGCGCGGTACTGCGGGTCGAGCGCAAGTGGCGCGCCTGGTTCCTGACATCGCTCGGCGTTTCGCTTCTCATTTCCGTCTATGCGTTGTTGCAGCTTGCGGGCGTCCTCGCGATACACCAGGGTTCGACGCGCATAGACGCATCCCTCGGCAATTCCGCCTATCTCGCCATCTACTTCCTGTTCAGCATTTTCGTCGCCCTCTGGCTCGCGCTCACGGAACAGCGCGCATGGCTTAAGTGGTCGCTCATCGCGCTTGCGGTCCTGGAAGGCGTCCTCATCTTCTTTACCGAGACGCGCGGTACGATCATAGGGCTCGTACTCGCGCTCGCACTCGCGGCGCTTCTCACTGCGGTCACTGCGAGCAGACACATCCGCAGCTATGCCATAGGTGCGCTCGCTCTCATTCTCGTTCTCACCGGCGGTTTTTATCTTGCGCGCCATTCATCGTTCGTGCAGAACAACCATGTGTTACAACGAGTTGCTTCCATCTCACTGTCCGACGGCCAAACTCGCTTCACGCTTTGGCGCATGGCTTTCGAAGGGGTCAAGGAGCGTCCGCTCCTCGGCTGGGGACAGGAGGGATTCAATCATGTGTTCAACAAATACTACGACCCCTCCCTCTATCAGCAGGAGCAGTGGTTCGATCGGGCGCACAACACGTTCATCGACTGGCTTTCCGCCGGCGGCGTCCCGGCATTCTTGTTGTATCTTTCGCTCTTCGGTACGGCCGTCCTGTTGCTCTGGAGAAGCACCGAACTGTCGCGTCCTGAACGCATCGCGCTCACTGCCGCGTTCCTTGGCTACGCCGTTCATAATTTTTTCGTCTTCGACAACCTTTCCTCGTACCTTTATTTCTTCGCCCTCCTCGCGCTCGTGGATTCGCAGGTCGCGCGGCCCATCACACGACTTGAAACGGCACCCGAAGTTCCTGCCGCCGACGGCATGGCATATCTGCTGCCCATCGGCGCCGTCGCCGCGCTCACGCTCGTGTGGACCGTAAATATTACCGGTATGCAGACGGCATCCCGGCTCATTACCGCGCTCTCGTCCTCGAATCTTTCGGATAGCACCGCGATTTTTCAGGATTTCGCCGCGCATCCGACCTTTGCCTCGCAGGAAATCCGCGAACAGCTCATCGCGTACGCGGCCGCGGTTGCACAAAGCGCATCGCTGCCGGACGATGCGAAACAGCAAATACTCGCGCTCGCTATACACGAGATGCAAAGACAAGTCGTCGCATACCCAATGGATGCGCGTGGGCGTTCCCAACTCGCCTATATCTACCGCGTCGCTGGCGATACCGAGAGCGCTCTAAAGGAGCTCGACGCCGCCCTCGCTCTTTCTCCAAAAAAGGAACAGTTTCTCGTGGATAAGGGTGTCATTGAGTGGAATACGGGCGACATGCAGGGGGCGCAACGGGATTTCAATGCCGCATACGAGCTTGGGCCGCAGTTCTCCGCCCTCGCGGCTTATGCTGCGGCCGGCAACATCGCCGTTGGTGACGTTGCGGTGGGCGATAAGATACTTCTTGCCGCCTTCGGCACGACGAACCCGACGAACGACATTCTCTCGCTTGCGTATTACCTGAGCAAGAACTGGCCGCGGCTTATCGCGTTCTGGAAGGCGCGCGCCGCTTCCGCAACGGGTCCCGAACCATGGTTCTCGCTCGCCGCCAGTTACTATGCCGCCGGTGACGCGGCCGGTGCCATAGCAACCTTGAATGCCGCGGTCGCAAAATACCCAGAGGCCTCTTCCTCCGCAGCAGCCGCGCTCAAACAGATACGAGAAGGAAAATGATCCTACAGGAAAATGTGCTGCTCGCCCCTCTCACGACATTTCATATCGGCGGGTCGGCGCGCATTTTCATAGCGGCGCGGAGCGAGAAGGATATTGAAGACGCAATAGTGCTCGCTCGCACGCGCGGCCTCCCGCTCCATGTTCTGGGCGGAGGTAGCAACATACTCGTGCCGGACGCTGGCGTTGACGGCGTCGTTCTTCGCATCCAGCTCGCCGGCGTCGCGTTCCAGAATGATGGCGCCGACACACTCCTTGTCGCAGGCGCGGGCGAATTGTGGGATACGGTCGTCGACGCGGTCGGCACACGCGGCATGTTCGGCATCGAGAACCTCGCCGGTATCCCGGGCACGGTCGGCGGAGCGACCGTGCAGAACATCGGCGCCTACGGCGCGGAGCTTGCCGATGTATTCGAATATGCCGACACGATCGATCGTACGACCGGCGTTCATGCGCGTATCGGGAAAAAAGACGCGGCGCTCGCGTACCGCACCAGTTTTTTCAAAAATAATCGGAATTGCATCATCACCGCGGTCGCGTTGCGTTTTTCGTCGGCCGGCGCGCCGAATATTTCTTACCCCGATCTCGCCCGCGCGCGCTCCGCGGGCGAACCGCTCGCGGCGCCCGCCGATATCGCACGCGCGGTGCGCGCTATCCGCGCGAAAAAATTTCCCCGCAATGACGCGGAGGGAACCGCAGGGTCATTTTTCAAGAATCCGGTCGTCTCGCGCGAGCTCGCGGACTCGCTCCGCGCTCGTTTTCCCGACCTCCCGACTTTTCCGCAGGAGGACGGAAGAGTTAAACTGGCGCTTGCATGGCTTTTGGACCACGCGTTGTCGCTCAAAGGGTACGCGGGGGGACCAGTGCGCCTCTACGAGAAGCAACCACTCGTCGTTGTTGCGCGCGCGGGCGCGCGTGCGCACGATGTCGAGGCGCTTGCGCGCCATATTGCGGAGCGCGTGCAGAAAGAACTCGGTATCGGCATCGAGCGTGAAGTGGAACTATTTGGATAAATTATTTTTCGTACGCTTATCCCCGACACGCTGAAATGGCATCGCGTATTGTCCCACCATTCACATTTTTAAGCCACATCTCGCCTCTCAGAGCGTCTTGTGCAGATGGAAAAACGTTCGCGCGCGATGGGCGCAGGACGATGCCATTCAGTATGACGGGGTTATCCACATGTGGCGCGTCTAAGCGCACAAAAAATTTTCTGACGCGGGATAATGAAATGCAGAAACGTTTGCGCATGGAACCATTCCGCGCACAGACGGGTCGACATATCAGCCGTAAACCTAATTTCGCAACCACCATGGCAAAAAAGCGTAAGGCCGCGAAGCGAACGAAGAAGCGCAAGGCTGCAAAGCGACGCCGCTAGTTTCGTGAAAGAAAAAATCCCGTCTTAACGCGGGATTTTTTTCTTTTAGACGACACGTAGGCGCAGTGGTATAATCTTTTTCGATGTTGGGACTGTCCAATTTGTTCTCAAAAAATCAATCCGCGGCCTTTTTAAAGGCCGCGGCGCCTATCGTCGCGGCAACGAACGGGCTTTCCGAGGAGCTCGCCGGGCTTCCGGACGAATCGGTGCGCGCGCGGCTCTCCGAGGTGCGTGTACGTGCGAGAGAAACCGGAGCAACGCTTGAAACCGATATTCCGCTCGTGTTCGCACTCGTGCGCGAAGCATCCCGCCGGACGTTGCGCCAGCCGCATTTCGACGTCCAGCTCATCGGCGGCCTCGCTCTGCTTCGCGGAAGGATCGCGGAGATGCGCACCGGTGAAGGCAAGACGCTCGTCGCGACGCTTCCTGCGGTTTTCCACGCGCTTGCCGGCAAAGGAGTGCAGGTTGTTACGGTGAACGATTATCTCGCGCGCCGCGACGGCGCGTGGATGGGACAGGTCTACAATTTTTGCGGCCTCACGGTCGGGGTCATTACGAGCGCGGGTGCCTATCAATACGACGCATCGCACGTGCCGCAAAAGGAAGATACGGAACGCGATGCGGAGGGTTCCTTCAAAGTATTTTATGATTACCTGCGTCCCGTGACGAAAAAAGAAGCGTACGCTTGCGACGTCACATACGTGACCAACAATGAACTCGGCTTCGATTACCTGCGCGACAACACGGCCTACGACGCATCGCAGATCGTGCAGCGCGCATATCATTACGCGATCGTGGACGAGGTGGACTCCATTCTGATCGACGAGGCGCGCACGCCGCTCATCATCAGCGGCCCCTCGGGAGATTCGCAGGATCTCTACGGACGCTTCGCCGATATCGTGCGCAGTTTTGAAGCGGAGAACGATTATACGGTCGACGAGAAGCAGAAGGCGGTCCAGATAACCGACGCGGGCATGCGCAAAGCGGAGCAGGCGCTCGGCCTGGAGAATCTCTATGCCGAAGGAGGAGTAAAATACGCGCACCACCTGGAAACGGCGGTACGCGCCAAGGCACTGTTCCATAAAGATAAGGAATATGTGGTGTCCGCCGGAGGCGGGGGCGAAATCGTCATCGTGGACGAGTTCACGGGACGGCTCCAGCCCGGCCGCCGCTGGTCGGAGGGTCTCCACCAGGCCATCGAGGCCAAAGAAGGGGTAAAAGTGCAGGCGGAAACGCGCACCTACGCGACCGTGACTTTCCAAAACCTCTTCCGGATGTACGAGCGGCTCGCCGGCATGACAGGTACGGCGCTTTCTTCCGAAGAGGAGTTCTATACCGTGTACGGGCTCGATGTCGTGGTCGTGCCCACGAACAAACCCTCACAGCGCAAGGACCACGATGACCTCATTTTCCAGACAAGCGTGGGAAAATACCGGGCGGTCGCGCGCGAGGTCAAAGAGCGGCATCAAAAAGGACAGCCGGTCCTCGTGGGAACCGTCTCCATCGAGGACAACGAGACCGTGAGCTCGTATCTCAAGGATGCGGGCGTACCGCACGAAGTGCTGAACGCGAAGAATCACGAACGCGAAGGAGAGATCATCGCCGAGGCGGGCACGGAGGGGCGCGTCACGGTCGCGACGAACCTCGCCGGCCGCGGCGTTGACATCAAATTGGGCGGCGCACTCGCCACGCCCGACGCGCGCGCCTCGGTCATCGCCAAGGGCGGTCTCATGGTCGTCGGCACCGAGCGGCATGACGCGCGCCGCATCGACAACCAGCTGCGCGGCCGCGCCGGCCGCCAGGGCGATCCGGGAGAGACCAGATTTTATGTTTCGCTCGAGGACAAGCTCATGCGCGTTTTCGCGTCCGAGACGCTGAAGAAGGTGATGGGGCGCTTCGGCATTCCCGAGGACGAGCCGATAGAAAGCGCGATGATAACCAAATCGCTCGAGACCGCGCAGGGACGCATCGAGGGATTCAATTTCGATTCCCGCAAACAGGTGCTCGCCTACGACGACGTGATGAATACCCAACGCCTCGCAATCTACGCGCGCCGCCGCGCCGCGCTTACGGGAAGCGACGCGGAAGTGGAGGGGTTGGTGCAAGCGCTTCTCGGCAACGACGAGGCGGCGCGCGCCGCATTTGCAAATAAGAAGACCGAATTCGGCGACGCGTTCGTCCCGCATTTGCGACGGCTCGTTCTGCAGGTCACCGACACGTTCTGGCTCGAGCACCTGGAAACCATGGATTACCTGCGCCGCTCGGTGTCGCTGCGCGCCTACGGCCAACGGGACCCCTTGATAGAGTACCGTCGCGAAGGGCTCGCTCGCTTCCGTCAGCTTGAGGAGAATATCCGCTCTACGGTCGCCGAGGCCCTGCCGCGCATGATGAACATGGACGATGCGCGCGTCCGGGCGGAAGAGGCGAAAATACGTGCCTCGCTCACCGAAGCGGGTAAGGAAGAGCAGGGCGCGCAGGCACCGCTCGTGAAAGCGGCCGGGTACGGCAGAAATGATTTCGTTACCATCAAAAAGGGCGGGGAAACCAAAAAACTCAAGTATAAAAAGGCCGAACCCCTCCTCGCCGAGGGCTGGACCATCGTCCCCGATGCCCCTTAATTGTGCATTTGGGGCATGCCGTTCATTTAGGACACGCCGTGTCCTAAATGAATATAACCTAGAGGACTTCAAGATTACTACTCGCCTGTGCGAGCTCTGGTGCTGAGATAATTGACCTTATTTCCGCGTCTTGTTCCTTATTCGTACCAAGCATATGGCGCAGGTCGGAAGTGTGAAGGATGGAAGGAAAATTTCGTATTCCGTTGTAGTCAAGATAACTACTCCAACGATATTTATGCAGATATTCGAGAGCATTTTTGTGATCGTGTAGGGTGCCCAAGCGCCATTGTGTATGTGTCAGATCCAAAGGATTGAGATGAATGTAGTAGGGGATATATCTGAAATGAGAATCTCGCTCTATCAAGACCTTTCTAAATGTTCCTTGCCACAATACGCCCGTACGTCCGTATTTTTCATTGAAATATTTTGCATAGCCCATATTGAGTTTTCGCATAAAAAGAGACAAGGACCCATCCCGTACTGGGGAGGCAAGAATGTGGTAGTGATTTGGCATAAGACAGAACGCGTGTATGCGGACCAGTAGGTCACGCTTTCGTATCGCCATGCGGGCCTTCACTGCTGAATTCGGAGCACTCTGTGTATCATTGAAAACATACATGTCGTGAATGAAACGAATATAATCGCCTTCTTCCGTAAATACTTCTCGTTTATCAACACCGCGATTTACTAAATGGTAGAAATCCATACCCGTTATTTCATTATCCCATTTAGGACACGGCGTGTCCTAAATGGGATGGGGATATAGCACGTGGGCACCCCTGCAGATTTATGCACAGAGGTCTGCTCTGCAGGCACAAATGCACTGAAGAAGTGATATGGTAGGAAATCATGAGTGCCCGCATTTTTGCGGCAGCTCTGTTTTCCGTCTCCATAACGGGCGGTTTTCTTTGCCTTCCGAACCAAGCGCGCGCGGAAATAGCGACGCTCTACGCCCAATCCGATGCTTCGGGCGAAATGGTTTCGCAACAGGCGACCTTTCAGAACACGTGGATCTCATCCGAAAGTTTGGGGAATTTGATCTTGGGGAAAGATAGCTTGTCCGTCACCTTTACCATGAAGGACCCGAATGCGAGCAATATGTACGGTCAGCCAGGAGGTTTCGCTCTTAGCACGTGCGCCACCCACCAGAACTTGCAAACGTACTATTTTACCGCTGCAGACCGCACGCTTCTCGCAGACGGCGCATTCCACACTTTCAACGTTGAGACCGGAACGACGACGCTTGGCGTGGCCGACGGCGAAACTCCGATATGCGCCACCTTCTTCAATCTCTCGCAGTACCACAACAGTACGCACCTGAAAAGCAACGCCGCCGGCACGATCCCGTATCTCATCATCGAGGGAACGCCACCTCCGCCTCCCGTTATCCCGCTGGCGCCGGAAGGAGCGGTTACGGTTTATGAACAAAGTGACAAAACGGGCATCATGACCAACACCCAGCAGACCTACCTCAACTCATTCATTGATTCCGCGAGTTTGGGGAATCTCCCCTTGGGACAGGGAAAATTGTACCTGACTTTCATCATGAAGGACCCGAATGCGAGCAATGTATACGGTACGCCGCAGGGAATGTGCCTACAGCCGGCCGGTGTTGAAAACTGCAACTCAAGATTACAGACATATTACTTCACTGCGGAGGACAGGGCGATGCTCGCGGATCAGGCATTCCACACCTTCATGGTGGAAACGGGCACGACGACGAGTATGTATGCCGATGGCACGCAGCCGGTGTCGGTTGGTTTCTTCGGGCTCTCTCAATACCAATACGGGACAAAGATAAAAGGCAATGCATCCGCCACCATTCCGTACCTGATCATCCAAACCGCCGCGCCGCCGGACCCCTGTTTCAATGGCGCCTGCATATCGAACGTCCTCTTTCTTCCGGGCATCGAGGCGAGCCGGCTGTATTATCGCGGCGCTCTCGGCATCGAACATCAGGTTTGGGAGCCGGACTATCGCACGGACGTGACGTATCTCGCGCTGAATGGCGACGGAACGAGCAAGTACCCCCTCTATACGAAAGACATCGTGGATACCGTGCAAGCGCATAATCCGCTCATCGGCACGATCGCGGACATGTTCGGCAGCAATCTGGAGACGTATGCCGGTTTCGTGCGCTTTATGGACGCTCTCGTCGCGAGCAGTACGGTCAAGGAGTGGAGAGCGTATCCGTATGATTGGCGGTATGACGTGCGCGACATCGTAGAAAACGGTACTCCGACCGAAACACCCGACGGCAGTATCAAGCAAATATATCTGACCGACATGCTTCGCGATATGGCATCCAGTTCTCCGACAAAGAAGGTCACCATTGTTGCCCACAGCAACGGAGGGCTGCTTGCAAAAGCACTCGCGATAAGGCTTGGCACCGATGCGTCGAAATATATTGACCGCATCATCATGATAGGAACTCCGCAATGGGGCACACCAAGCGATATCGGTACGATGCTTCATGGCGATGGTCAGACGAACGGACTCGGACTGATAACCGACAGCGGCGACATTCGAGCGGCTGCCGAAACGATGCCAAGCGCCTACGGTCTTTTGCCGTCGCCCGCGTACTTCACTCGCATTGCCGATCCCGTGGTTACGTTCGATCCGACCGGCCTGCTTTCCGGCACCTATGCCGCAAGCTTCGGGGAGGCGCTCACGTCCTTCTCCGCGCTCGCAAGCTTTCTGGCCGATGCGGCCGGGCTGAATGCCGAGGCAGGAAGCCCGTCCGACCTCCGTACCCCGCTCGCGCTCTCAAGCGCCCTCGTTGACAAGGCGGCCGCCACTCATTCCATACTCGATAGTTGGACGCCTCCGCCGGGAATTACGGTAACGAGCATTGCCGGATGGGGGCAGGATACGGTAAAAACGCTCGCGTACACCACGAAGCAAAGGATTTCATGCAACACTTCCGCAAGTACATTCCTGTGCGCGGAAACGCCGTATCTTGAACATGTGCCGGTCACGACACAAGACGGTGATGGCACAGTAGTGTCACCAAGTGCGGTGGGGGATCTAAGTCAAGGATTATATTTCGACTCATTTCTTTTTGAGAAAAATGAAAAAATCAAAATCATCCATCAAAATCTCACGTCTAGTACTGTGCTCCAGAAAGTACTTCTCAATTTGTTCACGCAAAAGGACAGTATCATGGAACCATACATCTCTATCAATAGCCCATCGAACGGTACAAATCCCGTTAAGCTCCGTATAAGTTCGCATTCTCCGGTAAATACGGTTGTTACCGATGCCAATGGAAAACAGAGCGGTGTCTTACCTATTCCGGGAACCGAATTTGCCGGCGTAAAAAGAGATATCCCAGGCAGTTCCGTGCAGGTCTTTGATGACGAAGAGTACATCAGCGTGCCGGTAGACGGCACATACCAGGTGCTCGCGAGCGGCTATGCTACCGGTTCGGCGACGATTGACGTCGAGACCGTAAACGGCGACATCGTAGGTACTACGGCGACGTTCACAAGCGTACCCACGACAGCAAGCTCGACATTGTCCTTTTCGGTGACGAGCGGGACGCCGACTGTGCCTGTGGTTGATGTGAACGGCGACGGCACGACGGATTTTTCTGCGGTCTCATCGTCTGCCGGCTCGGACCCTTTGGCGTATGCGCGCTACATGAGAGCTGCTATCGGGGCATTCCGGCTTCCTAAAAATAAGAACCAACTCGACCGGAAAATTGGAGAGATCGAGCGTCAACTCGCGAGCGCGAAGAAAGGGGGAACCAAGAGCGATCTAAGCCTGCTTACGACGCTCGCGCACTACGTTGAACAGCAGGTCACACTCAAGAATCCGGAGAAGGGGATACCGGTTGCCCAGGCCGAAATTATTCTTGGTATGATTAATACGCTCAAGACATTACTTATATGAATCTACGGTATAAAAAAGCGCTCGTGTTCGTCCTTGCTGGCGTTGTGTACCTTGTGGGACAGTATTTTCGTGGTGTTTGGTTCAATCCCTCATGGCCTTTCCCGTGCCAAGAGATACATTCCGGATCGATTGTTTATTGCAATGCACCATATCTAGATACTCTTGGCTGGCCTCTTATTGCGCTCGGACAAATGCTCGCTATTGTCGCGGTCGTTCTTTTATTTGCGAACGCGGTGACCTTTCAAAAATGGTTGAAATTTTCCGCTTTCTACATTCCTATTGCGGTAGTCCTCGACTTGCTCATCTACCCCATCCGCTTTTCACCACTGACGCCGGTCCTGACGCATTCGCAAGGCGTCTATCCTTTCGGCTGGCTTTATGTCCTCATCACCTTCGGTATCGTCTTCTGGAGTTTCATTTCCGGGAGCCGTAGAACCGGTTAAGCGGTAAAAAATACGGGCAACTCCGGATATGCGGGATGGCAGGTGATCGGTGCCGTGCTTCGGATTTCCATCCATGCTAGGGTGAAGTCCTATGGCATTCGTTGACGAAGCGAAGATATACGCGGAGTCGGGCAAAGGCGGCGACGGCGTCGTCCGCTGGCTGCGCACCAAAGAAACCGCGCGCGGCGGGCCTTCCGGCGGCGACGGAGGCAGAGGCGGCGACGTCGTTCTCGTCGGCGTGCGCGACTTGGCGGCGCTCGCGCACTATCGGTATGTAAAGAAATTTCATGCGGAAAACGGCGAAGCGGGCAGGAACGAACTGCAGCACGGCGCGAACGGTGCGGATGCGGAGCTCAAAGTGCCGGTCGGCACGGTCGCG
>LCRY01000002.1:69746-107404 GCA_001004905.1 Parcubacteria group bacterium GW2011_GWA1_56_13
GGACGAGTACGAGATAACCAAAGAGGACGAGCGCATCGTTGTGTTCCGTGGCGGCAGGGGCGGTCTCGGCAACGCGCGCTTCAAGAGCTCGACCAACCAAAACCCCTTTCAGCAGACGGCCGGCAGGGCGGGGAAGGGCGGGAATATCCACCTCACGCTCAAAATAATCGCCGATGCGGGGCTTGTGGGCCTGCCGAATGCGGGGAAGTCCTCGCTTTTAAACGCGCTCACGCGGGCAAAGTCGAAGGTGGGCGTATACCCGTTCACCACGCTCGAGCCGAACCTGGGCGATTTCCACGGGCGCATTCTCGCCGATATTCCGGGCCTCATCGAGGGCGCCTCGTCCGGCCGAGGCCTCGGCATCAAATTTCTCAAACACGTCGAGCGTACGGGCATTCTCCTGCATCTCGTTTCCGCGACCCAGGAGGACCCTCTCGCGGCATACCGCGAAGTGCGCAAAGAGATAGAGTCCTTCGGTCACGGGCTTGCCGAGAAGCGCGAGATACTCGTCCTGTCAAAAATAGACCTCGTTTCGCCTGAAGAACGCGAAACAAAAGTGCAGGCACTTGCTAGAGATATCGGCAGGGAAGTGCTTGCCGTAACGGTCGAGGACCCGACAGTGCTCAAAACGTTCTCCGACCGGCTCACGCGCATGCTCGCGGAGGTCTAGGCATTTCGGGCGGGAAGTTATACTCTAGGGGAAATGGCTGCCTATCGCCCCACCACCCCATTAGAAATAAAACCCATTTCTAATGGGGCAAGTCGGTTGACTATATGAAAAAACAGTACATCCCAACCATAGGATTGGAGGTGCATGCTGAGTTAAAGACGCGGACCAAGATGTTCTGCGACTCCAAAAACGACCCCGACGAGACGCGGCCGAACACGCACGTCTGCCCGGTGTGCATGGCGCATCCGGGCACGCTGCCCGTCATCAACCGCGAAGCGGTCCGCCACATCCTGCGCATCGGCACGGCCGTCGGCGGCACGCTCGCCGATTTCACCGAGTTCGACCGCAAAAGCTATTTCTATCCCGACATTCCGAAGGGGTACCAGATAAGCCAGTACATTCATCCGCTTGTCGTGGGCGGGAAACTCACGGGAGTCGCGCTCACGCGCGTCCACTTGGAGGAAGACACGGCGCGTTCCATCCATTCGGGCGGGAAAAGCCTGGTAGATTTCAACCGCGCCGGCATCCCGCTTATGGAACTCGTGACCGAACCGGTCATCCCCGACGCGGAGACGGCGGGAAAATTCGCGCGCGAACTCCAGCTCCTCCTGCGCACCCTCGGCGCCTCCGAAGCGAACCTGGAGAAGGGAGAAATGCGTATCGAGGCGAACATTTCGATATCAAAAAGCGGCGATTTCGGGACGAAAGTGGAGGTGAAAAACCTCAATTCCTTCCGCTCCGTCGAGCGCGCCATCGCGTTTGAAATAGAGCGCCAAACGGCTCTCCTTTCGGAAGGAAAAAAAGTGGAGCAGGAGACGCGCGGGTGGAACGAGGAAAGGCAGGAAACCTTCCACCAGCGCTTCAAGGAGGGAAGCGCCGACTACCGGTATTTCCCGGAGCCGGATCTTCCGAAATTGTTCCTATCGGAGGTCCCCGGGTTCTCCAAAGAGGCGGTCCGCGCGACACTGCCGGAGCTGCCCTGGGAGCGGCGTACGCGATACGCATCGGCATACGCGCTCAAAGAAAGCGACATCGCGTATCTCGGCGCGACGCCGGAACGCGCTACATTTTTTGATATGGTCGCCAAGGCGCTCGACGACGATACTGAATTGGTGACCCGTGCGGCGAATTACATTATCTCGGACCTCGCCGGCATATACGCGAGCCGAGGCCGCGAAGATTTCGCATCCCTCGATGCGCTTGCCTTCGCGAAACTCATGCGCCTTGCCGCCGACCACACGCTTTCTTCTCGCGGTACCAAAGACACCCTGCGCATCATGGTTGAGAAAGGAGGAGACCCTGAAGCGATAGCGAGGGAGCATGGCCTCGTGCAGATCCACGATGCGGGAGCTTTGGCCGCGGCGGTGGATGCGGTCCTCTCAAGAGAAGGGAAAGCGGTGCAAGAGTATAAAAGCGGCAAACAGGCGGCCCTGCAGTACTTAATAGGGAAGTCCATGAAAGAGAGCGGCGGGGCAGGAAACCCGGAAAGCATCCGTAAGCTCATAACCGAGAAAGTGGGCTAGTTGTACACAGCCCTTCCATACCAGCCGAGATACGGCTATACTGTCCGGAATGGAGCAGATTCTCATCGGAGAAAAGAACTACATATCGTCGAAACGAGCTGCCCAGCTGACCGGGTATGCGAAGGACTATATCGGACAGCTCTGCAGAGAGGGGAGAGTGCCGGCGCGGCTCGTCGGCCGCAGTTGGTATGTACTTGAATCGGCGATACGCGACCACCGTTTTGGGGCATCTGAAAAGGAAAAATCCGTGCGATCAGCGCCGCTGTCTTCGCCGACGTGGGAGTCCCCGCGCTACGAAGCGTCTTCGGAAGAACTCCTTCCTTCTTTGAACCGGCCCCAAGCTGTCGAACTCTCCACCGAACCTGCGCCCGTCGCGCCGGAAGTATCACAACAGCATTTACAGGATTCGTGGCGCGCATGGTTCGAACGAGTAGGTAACTCCGGCGGATCGGACGTTTCAGAACCGAGAAACGAGCCGGAAATCGTTTCTACGGAAATTCCGACAGAGGAGACAAGAGAACCGGAGACAGAAGAAGTGAATATACCCATTCGTACGGTCTACGAACTGCCGCCCGATGACCTTCTACCTCGCCATCACGTGACCGAAGTACGGAACGACGAAGAATTCGTGCAAGAACAGCAGGAAAGAAGGCCTGCGAGAGGAAGAGGTGCGGTAAGGACCATTCAAATAACGGGGGTGCTTATTGCGATAGTGCTTGCTGGACTTGCAGTAATTGGGACGGGATATTTTGATACATATATACCCTCGGATAGCCAAGTCGGTATAATTGCCGGAGTTGCTTCGTATAATAGATAGCATAATTGCTCAATTTCTTGTCTCGGATAGACACATCACGGTTACATTAACAGAGAAACTGACCAAAAAGTGCTATACGAGAAATATTGGCCATAAACCACTGCTTGTGTCGAAAAAGCGTCCACTCCGGGCAATAACTGACTATTTTGGGCATTCTGTCAGTGATTTATGTCGCACAATGTTTTCAATATTTTACGACGCACGCAAAATCAATAAAAACTCGCGAAAAAATAGACGTTCGTGATAAGTATTAGTTTAGTGTCTGATATATCTAGGAAATGCTAATTATAATTTGGATTCAGCAACTGCGTACTGGTCTTGATTTTTAAATTTTTCCGGTTTTGAGCGTGCTGAAAACTCACGAAAATGAGTTTTTTACAGGTTCATGTACGGTATATTCTTCACTCAAGGCGACCTGTAAACCTGCTACAGGTCATAAAATGACCTACCAAGGATTAACTCTCCATTTTAAGCCAAAACCCCACTTTGGCATTTTCCCTTACGTTTGTTGCCGATGATTTTTAAAATTCAGAGTTTGATTTGATATGAATCAGATCTGCAAGAACACTTGTTATGGAATATTTATAAGATACAGCAAATAAACCGGATTTTATCTCGATAAGCCGAGATATTTGTATAGAGCAAAAGGCGCTTAACGTGCATAAAGTGTGTACATCAGGTTGGTAAAAAGAGGGGCAATAGCGCATTGCTCTTGATCCTGGCTCCGTTTTGGAAGCGGTCCTTGTTGATAACAAAGAGCCACTTATCCCCAGTGGTCAAAAATTTCTACGTAATATTGCTGAGAAATCAAGTAAACTATTAGTGATTATAGCGATTTCCATGGCTCCTTTTTTCAACGAAAAATCGCAAAAAAATATTCAAATTCCCGAAGCCGCAAATCTCTCTGGGTACAGCAAGGGATATCTCTCCTACCTGTGCCGAACGGGAAAAATACTTGGGACGTACTCCCACAACGAGTGGTCCGTCGATCTTGCATCTCTTGAGGGGTTCATGAGAAGCCAGTCCGAGCGCAAAGAAGCCCGGGCCCGCTCGCTCGCAAGTTCCCGCGCGATCGAGTACCAGAGCCGCCGCCCGCCGTCTCCCGCCTCTAACGTTCCCGCAGTCGTCCATGCGCCTCCTCCCGCGCGCAGGAGTAAATACGGATTTACGAAACCAGTATTTACTCCAGCAGAAACGACGGTGGGTTCACCATCTCTCTTTTCTAAATACGCGGCAGGCATGACGGCACTCGCCGTCATCACGCTTTCGGCGCTTGCCGCGCATACTCTCGTACCGCCGATCGCCGTCCGCGTCGCTTCTCTCACGAAGGACGCCGCTTTCGATGTCAGAATCGTCTTTGGCGACGTGTCCGCGCGCATTGCTGAAAAAGTCGAAGAAGCGCGAAAGGTCGAACATGCGCACACGCCGCTCGCTCTCGCGGATGTTCGAGCGCTTGCACAACCGGATCTTTCGGCGCTACGTATGAACGTTGATAGTGCGCGACGCGTCAGTGTTTCGATGGAAGCGATCGTGGCAGGCACGCTTCCAGCTTCGACAAGAATGAGTATGGACGGTGAGTTACGAACGCTCGCGCGCGATGCGTATCATCTTCTGACTTCGCCATCGGCTACTTTTGACGCGCTCATGGGTGCGCATGCCATCCTCGGTGAACGCGCGTACACCGCGACGGTTGCTTCATTCTCCACGTATCGTTCGCTCATTGACACATTAGGCGAGCGGTCGCTGGCACTCGCCGTCTCCGCCCGCGACCTCCTCTCCCGCGCCCCCCGCTTCGTCTCCGACCTGAACCTCGCCCTGGGCTCCGCAATCGTCAACGCCTCCCACGCGGCGATACGCGCCGACGCGTCGCTTGCATACGGCCTCTCAAAGGCGGCGCCGAAGAGCGCCGCCGCTCTCGCCGCGCTTTTCGGCACCGCGGGCGACACGCTCGCCCGCACCACGGCGCGCATTCCCGCCCTTGCCACCTCCTTCTTCCTCGATACCGCCGCTCTTCCATCCGAGCTTGCCCCCACCATCGCAGAAGCGGTCTTCGACGCAGAATACCGCGCCGCCGAGCGCTTCCTGGCCCTCTCTGACCGCACCGCGCGCCTCTCCCTCGCCTCGCTCTTTGCCGCCGGACACTTCGCACAGGATTCGCTCGCCCTCCTGCGCGCCGCTCCTCCCGCCCTCGACGACGCGTACCTCGGCACCATCGGCAAAGGCGCTGTCGCCATCAACCAGGCGACCGCACCGCTCCTCGCTGCCATCGCCCCGTCTCTCTCCGCGGGCGAAGAGCTCGCCCTCGCCACATACCAAACTATCCAGAACCTCTTCGATGCCACCAACCGCATGCTCGCCCTCCTGCTTGGCCCGCCGCCCGTCGTCGTCTCGAACCCTCCTCCCACACGCTCGGTCCTCACCACGCTCTCCGCCAGCACCACGCCCGCCACATACACCACCATCGTCCAGGGCATCTCCCTCGCTTCGCTCGACCAGTCGCTCGCCACGCTTCGGGCAAACATCATCGCCGAGGTTTCCGGCATGATCAATCCGGTCGCCACTCAGGTGGCATACGACCACGTCTTCAAATACACCGAGACCGCCCCCTTCAACGGCGGCTCGGTCGAGAACGACGTCTCCGCACCCTTCTTCACCGCAAGCGATGCGGACGGGACGAACGCCTTCGCCGGCACCTTCTCCGCCGGCACGACGACGGTGAAGAATCTTGTCGTGACCAATACGAGCACAAGCACGTTCGCGGGCCCTCTTTCCGTTGCCGGCGCCCTCACCGTGACCGGAACCACCACCGCTGCCGGATTCATATCGACAAACCTCGGAGTTGCCCTCGCCCCCGCCTATACCTTCCAGGGCGATACCGGCACCGGCTTCTGGTCTCCCACCGCCTCCACCCTCGCGCTCTCGACCGGCGGCGTCGAACGCCTGCGCATCGACGCCGACGGCAACGTGGGCATCGGCACCTCTTCTCCCGACGCCCTCCTCTCGCTCCAGCAAGTCACCAACGGCACAACCTTCCTAAGCGCATACCGCGTGACCGACATCGCCCCTTCAGGCGACTTCATCTCCTTCAAACAGAACGACGGCACCACGCTCTTCCGCGTGGACAACTCGGGCAACCTCCTTGCCGGCGGCATCATCAACTCCGGCTCCCAGACCATCACGTCCACGAGCCAGCCGCAGTTCCGCATACAGTACGACCCTTCAAACGAAATCACCTTTGCCGCAGGAGTGACCGGCACTACCACTGTCGGCTTAAACGGCACCGCCCCCGGCCTTGCCTTCACCCCCCAGTCGAACCTCGTGAACCAGTTCAACTTCACCAATGCGTCGAGCGACTCCGTGCTCTCCATCGATACGGTGAACAAGCGGGTGGGGGTGGGGACGACGAGTCCGTGGGCCCAACTCTCGGTGAACCCGAACGGCATCACGGGCCCCGCATTCGTCGTCGGTTCCTCAACCGCGACAAACTTCATCGTGACGAATGCGGGAAAGGTCGGTATTGGTACCGCTGCGCCGTCGAATCAATTGAGTGTCGCAGGTTCCATTGATCTGGGTACGATGGGTAATTTTCTTACCGGCTATGGCCGCTCTATTTCCTGGTCAACTGCTGGTACAAGCCATAATGACAGCGCATCTCTCATGGCACTTTCAGGCAATATACTAAAAATCAGGGGCTCCGGAGCTATTACGTTAAATGAAGATAATTCAGGCAACGTCGGCATCGGGACGACGAGTCCGTGGGCCCAACTCTCGGTGAACCCGAACGGCATCACCGGCCCGTCGTTCGTCATTGGCTCTTCGACCGCCACCAACTTTATCGTGACGAACAAGGGAAATGTGGGCATCGGCACGACGAATACATATACGAATGGCACCGGTAATTTAACCGTAAACAATTTTTTGCAAGTCGGAAATTCAATTCAGGGTTTAGGTGGCGGCAGCCAAGGCGACCTGTTTCTTGGCGGCGGTACCGGCAACTCACAGGTTTATATCAATGCCGGCGCCATAGGTTCTATCGTAAGCGGCGGCATTAGTTTGGGAGAAACAAATAATTATTGGAGCAATGCGTTTATTGCCAGCACCATTACATTTGGCAGCGCGGGAGCGGGAGACACCGGCCTCTCCCGCATCTCGGCAGGCAAAATCGGCGTTGGCACCGGCACGGCAGGAAGCTCGGCAGGGACTCTGATAGCAAACACGGTCGGCATCGGGACGACGAGTCCGGGAGCGAAGCTGCATATCGAGGGTGGTACATCGGGCAGCTCGTTCGCCTCTATGTATCTAATCAACAATACGGCATATTCTGCTGGTTCTGCCGTAAGGATTTCGCTCGCCCCAGATTCAGCATATGGCTCGAATCCCGCTACCTACGCTCCGTACATTGAAAGCTACGCACAAAATGACGCAAGCAAGGCTGGTCTTGCATTTGCGACATATAACGGGGCCGGTTTTCCAGAAGAGAGACTAAGGATTACAGCTGCTGGCAACGTCGGCATCGGGACGACGAGTCCGAGCACTCGTCTGCATATCGTTGACTCAAATCCTGTCGGTGCCGCGAATACGGTTGCCAATCAGGACGTACTTACGGTGGACAGTAATACCTACGCGTATATAAACCTTCGTTCCCCTTCTTCCGGCACCGACATAGCGGGAGGTATTTTGTTCAGTGACGACGCGAGGGCGCGGGGAGGAGTCATCTACAACCATCGGGAGTCTAACGCGGTATCTGACCGCTTGGACTTTTTGACCTCTGCCGGCACGAGAATGTCAATCAACTCCTCCGGCAACGTCGGCATCGGCAGGGGCGCTCTTGGACGTGTATAAAACTGGATCTAATGACCCACTGGTCCAATTTGGGAGTTGGGGACTCACAGATAACCATGCTGTAACACTGATGAACGGAGCTGGAGAATTAGATCTCTTTGTATCTGGGGCGAGCGACACCTTCATGCTCGGGACAACGCAGGGGGATGTCGGAATGTTCTTTACTTCAGGTGACGATTTCCACCTAGGCAATAAGAACGCCTCGCCGTACGTGACTGTCAAAGACGGCGGCAACGTCGGCATCGGGATATTAAGTCCCACGGCGCTATTAGATGTGAGTGCTGCAGCAGCGAGCACCGATATAGTGAGAATAAGAGCCGGTGGCGCTGGGATTTCATTAGGCACCAACGCTTCCGGGTTCGGCCTCATAGGAAATACAGCATTTGGAAGTGTCATTACAATAGATACAAGCGGCAACGTCGGCATCGGCGATACCACGCCGAGCTACAAACTGGAGGTTAACGGAGATTTTAATGCCACGGCTGTCTACTCAAACGGCGTCCTCCTTTCGCCGGGCACGGGTTCCAACTGGTCGGTAAGCGGCTCCGACATCTATCGCTCGGCAGGAAACGTCGGCATCGGGACGACGAGTCCGCAAAGCTTACTGCATTTAAGCAGTTCAAGCATAGATGGTGTTCATTTTAGACTTGAAAGCGCAGATACCGGCGGAAACGTATGGGAAATCATTTCTACCGGTTCAAATAACGACGGCGGCGCTGGTAATTTGAGGTTCTATAACGGCATAACCGGAGTGGGGCCGGTATTTACAAGCACCGGCAACGTCGGCATCGGGACGACGAGTCCGCAAAGCCCGCTCCATATCGAGAACGGCAGTCCGCTCATCGTGACTTTTGACAATGACGCCGCTATGTCTGCGTCACGGCCCGCATGGGCAGCAGGCGCGACGGGTGCGCTATATGAAATAGGTTCTATCACAAGCTATTCGGGGACTATAGTGAACGACGTTACGGCGCGCTTGGTAATCGATGCTTCCGGCCTCGTCGGCATCGGGACGTCGACGCCGGGGGCGAAGTTGGAAATTTATGATGACACTTTTGGGGGCGCGACACCGCTCGCGGTCTACGGTAACTCGGACAACATTACCATTACGGATATTTCGACAAACAGACAAAACCAAGGTTCGTTACTCTATATTTCTACGCCCAATGAGTTGAGCAACAGTAATAGCATTGGTATGTTCGGCGTCGGAGATGCCAGCGACACGGGGCAGAAAGGCAACTTGTTCCACATTACGCAAACCGGCAACGTCGGCATCGGGACGACGACGCCAGGGCGAGCATTACATGTTCTTTCATCAGGAGATCAGGCAATATTTGAAGGCACGGGAAACGCAGGTGTGGATATTCGAGCACAAGGTGCTGAGGCCGGTAATTTAGCTTATCTTGACCTCGCGACTAACAGCACCGGTGTTGCCACCCCGGATTACAACGTCCGCATCGCTGGCTACGAAGACAACAGCCTTAGAATTTATTCCAGCGACACAAATGAACGCATCCGAATGACAAGCGACGGCAACGTCGGCATCGGGACGACGAGTCCATGGTCTATAGCAACTAACTATGGAACTCTGGCTATCGGCGGGACTGACGGTGGGGGTCTTCGGTTTGGGAAAAATAACGGCGGTACAGCCCGATTCTATGCTGATGACGGAGGCATGTTCCTTCAGGTAGCAAGTACAACTCTTCCCATGGTATTTGCGACGGGAGGTAACGAACGCATACGTATTGATAAAGACGGCAACGTCGGCATCGGGACGACAAGTCCTGCGGCACAAGGTTCCGGAGCATCGCCGCGCATTTTAGAGGTTTATGGCGGAAGTGATGTCGGGATGCTTAATCTTAGTAGTAGTGCCACCAGCGACGGTTCTTCTGCTGGTGCAGTGGCTTTTATCACGAGTGCCAGTCCATCTGCAGACAAGCGTCTTGGTCTTGTCGTCGGCGCAAACGACGGCAGTTCAGCGGCATCGACGAATGGACGGCTTACTTTCTGGACAAATAATGCAGGAACAATTGCCGAACGGATGAGAATAGATAAAAGCGGCAACGTCGGCATCGGGACGACGGACACGAGCACCTATAAGGTGAACGTGAACGGTTCGCTCAACGCCACGGAGATCCGCGTGAACGGAGTAGTGCTAAATCCCGGCACCGGCTCCAACTGGACGGTGAGTGGCTCTGACATCTACCGCCTCGCCGGCAACGTCGGCATCGGCACGACGAGCCCGGCTAGCCTCCTTCATGTAAACGGTCCTGGAACGTTTACGCCTTTTGGCGGCTCTGATGCGCGCCAAGTCGTCATCACGACGCCCGGTGGGACCGATGGAGGTATCGTTCTAAGTGCCAACTCGTCAGATGCGACGACGAGAGTGGATATTTCAAGAGTAAGCGGTGATTTGACATTCGCCCTCGGTTCAGGAACGGCCGAAAGAATGCGCATCACCTCTTCCGGCAACGTCGGCATCGGGACGACGACACCGTCGAATAAATTGACCATATATACCGGCAATATCGCGAACGCCAATGAGGGGATATCGCTGACACGGGGCGCAGTCGGCGCGCCGCAGGACAATGTGTTCGGGATGCGCCTCAAGTCGGATGCTTCCGGGAATTACCGCGGAGCGTTCACGATAACGAGCAATATCGGCAATCCCGAAACCGAGGCCTTGACGATCGGCACTGGCGGCAACGTCGGTATCGGGACGACGAGTCCGGAGACATTGCTCGATGTAAATAAAACCGTAGCAGGTGGAGAAGTGCAGCTGAGGGTAAAAAATCCTTCCAATTCTGCATCTGCAGCGGCCTCTGTAATAGTCGAAGTAGGCGGTTCGTCTGCGACGGGAGACGCCCGCTATGTAACTTCGGATGGGACTACCTACTGGGCATTTGGGCAAGATATAAGTGCATCAAATGCCTTTAAGATTTCTCAGAATGCCGCGCTTGGCACAAACGACTTTTTGACAATTCTAACGAGCGGCAACGTCGGTATCGGGACGACGAGCCCGCAGGCTTTGTTGCATTTGAACAGTACGGGGAACACGGTTTTAACAATAGAATCCGTTGGAGATAATAATCCTGCCATAAGATTCCGGTCAAACGACATTCAAAAGGCAGTTTTAGGTTATGACAAAGACATTGATGCTTTCAAAATATCTCACAGCGAATCGGGAACATCGTTCACAGACAATCAGTTGATTATAAAAAGCGGCAACGTCGGCATCGGCACGACGACGCCGACCTCGTACGTCGGAGCAACGCGCGTACTGGACGTTTATAATGCGGTCGATACTTCTATTTCTATCGGCAAGGCGGGAAAGAATTACGAATTTTTCTTAGGCAGTGACAATGCTTTGACATTCCGCGATAGCACCGCGGGCGTAGTCCGAATGCTGATTTCCTCTTCCGGCCTCGTCGGCATCGGGACGACGAGTCCGGCCACCTTGCTTGAGGTAGGCGGCTCGACCAACAACATCACCTTCGACGGATACAAGAACTGCACGGGATACACCAGCAACAGCAACGGCCTCCTCGCCTGCACGGCTTCAGACCAGCGCCTAAAGCAGGACATCAGCCCGCTCGCGGGAGCGAGCGGGCTTGCGGCCATCGGCGCACTGAATCCCGTCTCCTTCTATTGGAAACCCGCGGCCGAGCGCGGAACGAACGAGCAGTTCGGTCTCATCGCCCAGGATGTCCGGAACGTATTCCCGAATCTTGTTACCACCACGAACCCAACTCCGCTTGCGCCCGACGGCACGCTCACCATCGACTACCAGGGCCTCATCGCCCCGATGGTCCTCGCGATACAGCAGTTGGATGCGCGGACAAAATTCATCGTGAGCGCCGCATCGTCCACCGCGCTTACGGTCGGCAACGCGGGCGACATCGGCGTCGGAACGTCGATCGCCGGCATCTCCGCCAAGTTCTCCGTCTCGGGAAATGTCTTCGCGACTTCATATGAGACCGCCAATATTCCCGCAACGTCCTTTACGCTCGGCAGCACGAATTCGACAAGCTCACCGCAAGCGACCTTCACGGCGCAGATACCGAGCGCGGTTCTGACCGCGCTCGGTTCTGTGGACCTGTACAAACTCGCGACGTATAACCTTTCGGGCATTTCCGCGCTCGCGCTCGCGCTTGAAGAACAAGAAGCACGCATCACCTCTCTTGAGTCACGCGTCGCGGCGCTCGAGAACGGGACCATCACTTCGACCAGCGGCACGACATCTCTTTCCACCACCTCGCTCACTGACGCGCTCAATACTCTCGGCGTGTTCATTAAGAGCGGCTTCGCCCAGTTCGGCACGCTCGTCGCCGACCGATTCGTCGCCGCCGCCGATTCCGCCGGCACCGCCTCTGCCGGCACGGTTACCATCCTCGCGGGCAATACCGTCGCGCAGGTCAACAACGCGTACGTGACGCCGGCAACCAAAGTATTCATAACGTTCACCGCTCCGGTTACGGGCTCCTGGTACATCAACGACAAAAAAGCAGGTTCGTTCAAAGTGGTGCTCGCAAACGCGCAAACGACGGACGCCTCATTCGATTACTTCCTCGTGCAGACCGAGGGGCAGATGGCGACCACCACGACGACTATCTCCGGACCGAGCGTGGAATTGAGCGGCGGCACTACCGCCACTTCGCAAACTACGACCACCTCGACTACGCTCACTGCAGGCACGACGGACACGTCAACCACTACCGCAACCTCGACTGTAGGAACGACCGGTCCTACGGCAACGACAACTCCCTCCTCGAGCGACACCATCGCACCAGTGGTCACGCTCAACGGCGACGCCGCCATGCAGATAACGGTGGGCGACACCTTCACCGACCCCGGCGCCACCGCCTCCGACCCTCCGACTGATAGCTCGGAGCAGGCGACCGACCTCACGGCACATATAACTGTATCGGGTGCGGTTAATACCGCCACCGCAGGGCTCTACACCCTGACCTACTCCGCCACCGACGCGGCGGGGAATACCGGCTCCGCCTCCCGCGTCGTGACGGTGGCCGCCCCCGCAACTTCGACAAGCTCACCGCAGGCAAGCTCGCCATCTGACGGCACTACCACGACCACCATCGACACAACCACCTCTTCGACCGACACGACCTCCGCCCCTCCAGTCGACACCACCTCTCCATAATTCACCACTTGGCGGTCTCACCGCCAAGTGGATTGTCAACTGAGTGGTATAAAATGCAGTTATGGGCACGAGGAAAAAAGCTTTTACAAACGGAGAATTCTTTCATATTTACAACAGAGGCGTTGATAAGCGCACTATCTTCAGCGACGGTCATGACCAACACAGATTTTTCACAAGCATGATCGAATTCAATACCATAGATCCGATAGGAAGCTTGTATGAGAACTCCTTTCACCAACTTGGCGGTGAGACCGCCAAGTCAGAAGAACGATTGGTCAATATCATTGCTTTTTGTCTGAATCCAAATCATTTTCATTTTATTCTGGAACAATTAACGGATAGGGGTATCAGTGAATTTATGAGGAGATTGAGCGGTGGATATACCTGGTATTTCAATAATAAATATGAAAGAAGCGGTTCTTTATTTCAGGGCGTATTTAAAGATGTACATATCGATTCCAATGAGTACTTGCTCCATCTCAGCGCCTATGTGAACTTAAATGATCGGGCCCACCAACTTGGCGGTCTCACCGCCAAGTTGGTGAGCAGTAAGTCGAGTTGGGAAGAATATACAAATGGAGGAAACGAGGGAATTTGTGAAAAAGAAATTGTCCTAGGTCAATTCAAGAACACGGGCGAGTATAAGAAATTTGCACTCGATTCTCTCGATGCGATTATACGGAGAAAAGCAGAGCCAAAAGAGCTTGATATATATTTGGAATAGTCACTTGGCGGTGAGACCGCCAAGTGACTGTATTGGGCGGTTCGATCAAAGCAGTAGACGGTTTCCATAGGGTTCCATAGGGTACAATGGAGAGGTCGGGACTCATTCGCCATTCCTTATTCTGAATTCTTAATTCTCTATTCCTAATTCTCGCATCTTATGGCCATTCGCGTCGCTATTAACGGGTTCGGGAGGATAGGCCGCGCATTCGCCCGCCGCTCGCACGGTCGTGGCGTTACGATCGTTGCGATAAACGATCTTGGTTCGCTCGAGAATCTTGCCTACCTCCTCACCTATGACACTGTGTACGGCCGAGCGCCCTTCACCGTGGAGGCAAAAGACGGGAAACTGATACTCGACGGCAAAGGGGCGAAATTCTTTTCGGAAAAAGACCCGGCGAACCTTCCGTGGAAAGACCTCGATATCGATGTCGTCGTCGAGTCGACTGGATTCTTCACCGACTACGAGAAGGCGCGGGCGCATGTCACAGCGGGTGCGAAGCGCGTGGTCATCACCGCGCCGGTGAAGGGGAATTCAAGCGCCGGCGCAACGGTTCTCGTCGGTCTGAATGAGGAGAAACTCGCGACGTGCGAGATAAGCTCGAACGCGTCATGTACGACGAACTCCGCAAGTCCGGTCATCGCCATTCTCGACGAAACCATCGGCATCGAGAAAGCGATACTCTCCACGGCGCATGCATATACGGCGAGTCAGTCCATCGTGGACAGTCCCTCGAAGAAGGACAAAAAAGAGGGAAGAGCGGCGGCGCAAAACATCGTGCCGACAACGACCGGCGCCGCGATAGCCGTTACCGATGCGTATCCGCAATTGACAGGAAAGTTCGACGGCATAGCATTGCGCGTTCCCGTTCCGGCCGGATCCATCGCCGACATTACGTTTCTCGCGAAGCGCTCAACGACCGCGGAGGAAGTGAATGACATCTTGCGCGAGGCCGCAAAAAGCTCCCGCTGGCAGGGTATCTTCAAGGTGACCGATGAGGAGCTCGTGTCGAGCGATATCATCGGCGAGCCCTACGCTTCCATCGCGGACCTCGGCATGACGCGCGTGGTCGACGGCACGCTGGTGAAGGTGCTTACGTGGTACGACAACGAAATGGGGTACACCGAATCGCTCGTCAGGCATGTGCTCGCCGCCGCTAATAGTTCGACCAACTCACCATAAATGCCCAAGATTTTCATCGCCGCCGACCACGCCGGATTCGCGCTCAAGAACGCGCTCGTCGAGCACATCCGCATGCTCGGATACGACGTGGAAGATATGGGAGCGTTCTCTCAGGATCGCGACGATGACTATCCGGATTTCATGATGCCGCTTGCCGAACGCGTCGCAAAAGAAAACGCGCGCGCCGCGGATGCCGCGCGCGGCATCATCATCGGCGGCAGCGGACAGGGAGAGGCGATGTGCGTTAATCGAGTGAAAGGCGTCCGCGCCGCCGTATTCTACGGGCCAATGCGCGTAACAGAGGCGCTTGACGTCGAAGGAGGCCGCTCCGAGGACGGCTTTGACGCGGTGCGACTTCCGCGCCGACATAACAACGCGAATATACTCTCCATCGGCGCCCGTTTCGTTTCCGGGGACGAAGCCGATGAAGCAGTCCGCATCTTCCTTGAGACCCCTTTTTCCGGTTCGCCGCGCCACGCGCGCCGGCTCGCGAAATTCTAGCGCATGAATCTCGTCGTCCCGGCCGTGCTCCCCATCTCGTCCAAGGACTTTGAGGAAAAACTTTCCTTGCTCACGCGCATCGCTTCGGTCAGCCGGGTGCAGATAGACGTCGTGGACGGTACCTTCGCGGCACCGGCGTCCTGGCCGTATACCGCTCCCGCGGAACTGCAGCGCCGGGTCAAACGCAATGCAATGCTGCCGGCGCTCGACCGGATCGAGTACGAGATCGACCTCATGTGCTTCGACGCCGAACATGCGGCGGCGCCGTGGCTTGCGCTCGGCGCCACACGTCTCACTTTCCATGCAAAAAGCGCGGTGGACGTGCCGCGCCTGCTCGCATCCGCGCGGAAACGCTATGGTTCTTTCGTTTCTTACGGCCTGGCGCTCGATATTACGGACAATATCGCGCTCGTCGAACCCTTTATCGGCGAACTATCCTACGTGCAGTTCATGGGCATCGCGCACATCGGAAGGCAAGGCGAGCCGTTCGACGAGCGCGTTTATGAGAAGGTGCGCACATTCCACCTATGGCATCCGGAGGTTGCGATACAGGTTGACGGCGGTATTTCCTTCAAGTCCGCGAAAAAGCTTGTCGCGCTCGATGTCACCAATCTCGTCATCGGCTCCGCCATTCTGCGCGCCAAGGATCCCGCCGCCGCCCTTGAGGCATTCGAGACGTTCACCACGCCGTATGGTGTGTGATGTTTGAAAAAGCGGCGGTTCCCCGTGCTACCCTATACGATATGGCACTTACGGACGAACAAGTGCGCGCACTCGAAAAGCACGCGGAAGCTATCCGGGAGACGGTCATCCAGATGCTCGTCGCCGCGGAGAGCGGACACACGGCCGGCCCCTTGGGCATGGCGGATATCTTCACCGCTTTTTATTTTCATATACTCGCGCACGACCCGAAAAAGCCGGACTCCGAGGAGCGTGACCGCCTCATCCTGTCGAACGGCCACATTTGCCCGGTGCGATACGCCGCGATGGCGCATGCCGGCTACTTCCCCGTCGAAGAATGCCTCACGCTCAGGAAATTCGGCAGCCGGCTGCAGGGACACCCCGAGCGCCTGCGCCTTCCCGGCCTCGAAACGACCTCGGGACCTCTCGGAGAGGGCCTCTCGCAGGCCTCCGGCATCGCGTATGCCTTCCGCATGGACGGAAAAAAACAGCACGTCTACTGCCTCATGAGCGATGGCGAACAGGAAGAGGGGAATGTTTGGGAAGCGGCCATGTTCGCGGGGAAATACAAGCTTTCGAACCTGACGGCGGTCATGGACCGCAACAATATCCAGATAGATGGCATGACCGAAGACGTCATGCCGCTCGAGCCCGTCGCGGAAAAGTACCGCGCGTTCAATTGGCATGTTCTTGAAGTGGATGGGCACAATATCGCCGCATTCATAGCGGCGGTGGAAGAGGCGAAGGCCATCTACGAAAAGCCGACCCTGGTCATCGCGCATACGATTCCCGGCAAGGGCGTATCCGAAATAGAATCCGACTACCGCTGGCACGGCAAGCCGCCGTCGAAAGAGGAAGCAAAACGATTTTTGAAGGACATCCGCACGATGAGCGGCAAGGTCCCGCACGAATATGCTTAATCCGGACGCGCACCTCCACGAGAAGCTGTTCACGGACGAGCTTCCGAAGGCGGCGACGCGCGACGGATTCGGCAAGGGAGCCGTCGAGGCGGGGACGGCGGACGCGCGCGTCGTCGTCTTATGTGCCGACCTCAAAGAATCCACGCGCGCGGAAGAATTCGAGAAGGCATTTCCCGAGCGCTTCGTCGAACTGGGCGTTGCGGAGCAGAATATGGCGGCGGTCGCCGCCGGCATGGCGCTCGCGGGGAAAATCCCGTTCATCGCGAGCTACGCGGTATTCAGTCCGGGGCGCAATTACGAGCAGATCCGCACGACCATCGCGCTGAACGAAGTGCCGGTCAAGATATGCGGCATGCATGCGGGCGTTTCTGTCGGGCCGGACGGCGCCACCCACCAGATGCTGGAGGATATCGGCATGATGCGGATGCTTCCGGGAATGACGGTCATCGCGCCCGGGGATGCGGAAGAAGCGAGAAAGGCGGTCGTAGCGGCGGCCCGTCTGGAAAAGCCCGTATATCTGCGTTTCGGGCGTTCGGCGACGTCAGCATTCACGACGGAGGAAACGCCGTTTGCGGTCGGCAAAGCGCTCGCGCTCTGGAACTCCGATGCCCCGAAAGCGGCACTACTCTCAACCGGTTCGTTGAGCTATGAGGCCCTGCTCGCGGTGCACGCGCTTGAGAAAGAAGGAGTGGAGACCCTCGTTCTTCATGTACCGACGATAAAACCGCTCGATACAGAGGCGATATTGGACGCGGCACAACGGGCGGGCCGCGTCATTACGGTCGAAGAGCATCAGGCCATGGGCGGTTTCGGGAGCGCTGTGGCGGAATTCCTCGCGGAACACCACCCGGTGCCCGTCCGCCGGCTCGGCATCAGGGACCAGTTCGGCCAATCAGGTGCTCCGGAGCAGCTTTTGGAACACTATGGGCTTGATGCGAGCGCCATCGTCAATGCCGTCAAGCATCTCATCGGTGGCCTATGAGTTTTAAATGCACAAGCTGCGAGGCAAGCCGGACGGACCGTTGCGGTAAACGCGTATGAAAGAAAAAATAAACTCCTATTTCGCGGTACTGCTCATAACCATCGCGGGCGCGGGCGCGGCGCTTCTCATCGTCCATGTCGCGTACGACAACGCGTTGGCGAACTTCGGCGGAAGGGAAGCGGCCTACGCGCCGCTTCAAGAATCGATCCTGGGGCAGTGATCAGAACGACTCGACCCGGTACGCTGTCGGCGCTTCCGCGAGAAATTTCTCAAGCGCATCGCGGGTGAGAAGACCTTTTTGCGCGCCGACATGCTGAACGACCGACATGGCATTCACCGGTCCCCACGCGAGTGCCTCGGCAAGCGGCTTGCCGAGAGCAAGCGCGACGACGACGGTAGAAGTCATCGCGTCGCCGGCACCAGTACGGTTCTTCGGCGGCGTCGGGTCGGGGTACATCGGCACTTTGAGCATTTGCTCGCCGTCGAACGCGTACGCCCCGTTCGGGCCGTCGGTGAGGAGCGCTATCTTCGGGCCGAGCGCGCGCATGTCCCGCAAGAGTTCTTGTATGTCGCTTTCACCTGCCTTCGCAGGCAGGCCGACCCCGAGTATGCGCTCGGCCTCTTCTTTATTTACGGCGACGAGTTCGGCTGCGGCATAAAGCTCCGCCAATTTTTCTTTACCCATTTTTATCTGGAACGTGCCGGGCTGGAATGCGAGTTTCGTTTCCGGGTGTTTACGAAGCCACTCCGCAAGTTCGGCATGGAATGCCTCCGTGTGCTCGGCGACGGAGGACAGGTACATCCATTTCGGCGGCGTGATATTTTCCGGAACGCGGTACGGGTACGCTTCATGTCGGACCAGGATGGTGCGCTCGGCGTCGTAGCAGAGCACGTAATGATGATTGGTCGGGATGCCGTCATTAACGGCGACGTATTCCGTGTTGACGCCTTCTTTCGCGAAGGTGGCGAGGATTTCCTCGCCGAAGCGGTCCCTGCCGACATTTGAAATGAAACCGGCCGACAGACCGAGGCGGGCGGCGGCGACCGCCGCATTTGAAACTCGTCGACGACCGTGTCGCCGATGGCAATAAAGTCCATGCGTAAAGTGTAACATGGCGCACCGCGCGGCAGTGCATTTTTTCGGTACGACCGTCGTTTCCTGCTGGAAACACGTCTCGCTCTCGGGCCGTCGCTCTGCGAGAGCCCGAAAAAATGCACTGCCGCGCGAGAGCGGAACAGAGCGGATATTTTGCGAACGTGCGCAAGCGCGACGGCGCGAGCCAGAGCAAATTTTCAGCGGAAAATTATGCGGTTCGCAAAATATCCGCTCTGTGAAGCCATGGTACTATTTTTATATGACCGATCTTGTCGCGGTAGCGCGCTCGCTTTTTGGAGAAGGCAAAGGGCTCTTGGCCGCCGATGAGAGCGTGCATACCGCGACGACGCGCCTCGCAAGCTTTGGCATCCCTGCGGGTGCGGAGATGCGCCGGCAGTTCCGCGAGCTCTTTATCGGCGCGGAGGGCATCGAACGATATCTCTCGGGCGTCATCCTCTTTCCCGAGTCGCTTACCGAAAAGGGAGATGACAAAAAGCCGTTCCCGAAATCGCTCGCCACGCGCGGCATCCTGCCGGGCGTGAAAGTTGACCTCGGCCTGGAGCCCATTGCCGCGAGCCCGCAGGAATTCATTACGAACGGGCTCATCGGCCTTCCGGAGCGTCTCGCGGAATACAAAAAGCAAGGGGCGGTGTTCAGCAAATGGCGCGCGGCGTTCCGTATTGACGGCGATACACTGCCGTCAGCCGAGGCGATGCATGAGAACGCGAAGCGCCTCGCGAGCTACGCGAAAGAGGCGCAGACGGCGGGTCTCGTGCCGATACTTGAGCCAGAAGTGCTCTATGAGGGAACGCATAGTCGGCAAAGGTCTCGTGCGGCCATGGCGCAGGTATTCCAAATCCTTTTTTCGGTGCTCGACGAGCATGCGGTCGATTGCGCGGGTATGGTTCTCAAGACCTCCATGGCGCTCTCGGGGAACGACAGCGGCAAGCGCGACACGCCGGAGGAAGTCGCGCTTGATACGCTGGGTTCGCTCTTGGAGCACGTGCCGAGGCAGATCGCGGGGGTCATGTTCCTTTCCGGCGGACAAACCCCGGATCAAGCGACGGAAAATCTCGCCGCGATAAGCGGCAGGGCAAAGGAAATAGACGCTCCATGGCCACTCACGTTCTCGTACGCGCGCGCCTTGCAGGAAGAGGCACTCGCCCTCTGGAAAGGGAAAGAAGAGAACGTGTCCGCCGCCCGCGAAGCATTTCTTGCCCGCCTCGCCAAGGTGTCCGCGACCCTAAGCGCCTAGGGAAGAATTGCGTTTTATGCCGGGTTCCGCTATATTCAGGTCCTATGCTTACACTCGCGGTTGAAAAGCGTCCGGAAAGCGCAAAGGCGCCGGCGTTGCGCCGCGCCGGGATAGTCCCCGGCGTTGTGTATGGCGCGCATTATGCGGCGATGCCGATATCAGTCCAAGCAAGCGCCTTTGAAAAAGTGCTCCGCGAGGCGGGAGAGGCGGCTATCGTTTCGCTGTCCGGGCTCGGCGCACGTTGATTTCTACGCGGTAACCAAGGGGGAGAAAGTCGAGGTGGCCATCCCGCTCGTGTTCGTTGGAGAATCGTCGGCGGTAGAAGCAGGGGCGAACTTGGTAAAAGTGTTGTACGAGCTCGAGGTCGAGGCGGATCCGATGAATTTGCCGCCGCACATCGAGGTGGACGTCTCTGTGCTCGCCGCGCTCGGCGACCGCATCCAGGCCAAGGACCTGCCGCTCCCGAAGGGAGTCACCCTCATGTCCGAACCCGAGGACGTCGTGGCGCTCGTTCAGGAGGTCGTGGAAGAGAAAGTGGAGGAAGTCGCCGCACCAGCGGATATCGCTTCGATCGAGGTCGAGAAGAAAGGCAAAGAAGAAGCCGCCGCGGAAGGAGCCGCGGCCGCTCCTGCGCCCGAAGAAAAGCCAGCCAAAGCATAAGTGGCTGCCAGGCGGCGGCTACTTTTTGCCATACCACCACGCCAATTTCAGGATGAAATGGGCGTGGTGGTATACTTTCGACATGGTTCGGAGGGCCTTCATAGCTTGTATGTTCCTTACTGCCGCCTTCGGCGGCGTTTTGGCCCTGTCGAGCGCCGCGGCGGCCCAAGATCTCACGCCAGCTGAACGTGCTGCGCTTCAGGCCCAATACGACCAACTCCAAAAGGAAATCGAGGCGCAGCAGAAGATCATCAAGGAGACGCAAGCAAAGAAAAACACTTTGCAGGGCGACGTTACACTGCTGAATGCGCAGATCAAGGCGGCACAGTCGCAGATTGACGCGAAAAATATCGTCATCAAACAGCTCGCCGCGCAGATAGCGAAAAAGAGCGCGGTTATCGGACAGCTCTCGGACCGCATCGAGCGCGGGAAGGAATCTCTCGGTTCGATCCTGCGCCAGACGCAAATGCTGGATGATTACTCGGTCGTAAGCGTGGCCCTCGGCGCGCAGAACGTCTCCGAATTTTTCGGCGACCTCGACGCTTTCGTTTCTCTCAAGACCGACCTGCGTGATCTGTTCGCCGACATTCGCGCAGCGAAAGCGCAAACCGAGACCGAGAAAGCCGAATTGGCGCTGAGGCAGAACCAGACCGCGGATGCGAAATACGAAGTGGAAACGCAGCAGAAACAGATTGCAAGCAATAAAACACAGAAACAGCAGCTACTCGCCATAACCACGAACCAGGAGGCCCAATATCAGAAAGTGCTTGCGGAACGGCAGGCAAAGGCCGCCGCGATACGTGCCGCCCTGTTCCCCCTGCGCGATGCGAGCGCCATTTCATTCGGAACGGCTCTGCAGTATGCGCAACAAGCGCAACGACTGACCGGCGTCGACCCAGCGCTCGCGCTCGCCATCCTGACCCAGGAGTCGAACCTCGGCGCGAATGTCGGGCAGTGTTATCTCACGAACGACGCGACGGGCGCCGGCGTAGGGAAGAATTCGGGCACGCCGTTCGCAAAGGTCATGGCACCGATACGCGACGTGCCCCCGTTCCTTGCTCTGGCAAGCCGGCTCGGATTCGATCCGCACCGACAGGTCGTTTCGTGCCCGATATTGAGCGCCGGGGGATGGGGAGGCGCTATGGGACCAGCTCAATTCATCCCTTCTACATGGGCGCTGTACGCCGGCCGCGTCGCGAGCGCGAACGGAGTGCCGATCGCCAATCCCTGGGATCCGAAGGATGCCATCATAGCCATGTCATTCCTTCTTGCCGACAATGGCGCGAGCACAGGGGGCTTTACGGCGGAATTCACCGCGGCGGCCCGCTATTACGCCGGCTGGGGCGGCGCCGCGACCACGGCAGGCAAGACCTATGCGACTCAAGTCATGAACACCGTAAAAAACGTCATACGGCCGAACATCGATTTCCTTTCGAATACTTAGTGTCGTTTGGTAAAAAGAAGCTCCTCACGTCGTTGTCCACTGTCGGCAGGATCCGGGAAATTCCCGCGGCGGCCGTACGGTACAATAAACGGCATCCTAACTAACCATTATGCAAAAAAGAGACCTGCTTTCATCGGTTGTTTCTAAGCTTCCTGGTATTCTCGTTCTCGTCGTCGCTTTCGCCTCGGTCGCCTTCGCCTGGACCGGCCCCACCGGCACCGCACCCTCCAACAACACGCCCCCGCCGATAAACACGAGCGCCACGGCACAGACGAAGGCGGGAGGTATCAATTTTCAGAACTACGCCCACTTCACCGGCTACGGCACCGATTCCTGGTTACCTGCGCGGCCCGCTCTACTTTAACAGCGCCCTCTACGACGAAAACAACGCCGGCTACTACCTCGACCCGAACGGCACGAGCCGGATGGGCCAGGTGAACGCCGACAACACCTATACATACGGAAACGAGAACGCGAACGACTACTATATCCGCGCTTCGGGGAAATGGGCGAGCCAGCTCGGGGGCGGCGTGTCGAGTGTCGGCTTAAGCTGCTATGATGCGGCAGCTTCCTGCTGGCCCGGGAGCGGCACTAAGACTGACCGCTATTGCCAGGTGTGCGTTAACGGCGTCTGCTCCGGATACACCAATACGGGTAGCATACGGGATGCTTGCGACTACGGCGGATGGTACTGATTTTAAAAAGTAACTTTATATCATGGAACAAACGTCACGTATGCCAAAAATATTAACCGTCATTCTCATCGCCGTCATAGCAGGCGGAGCCGGATGGTGGGCGGGATATTCGCAGGCGCTCGGTTTCGCGAAAGAACGCCTCGCAGGATATCAAGTGGTCCCGCTCCCTCCCGACTCTAAAAACTTAACAGGCACCATCGAGCGTATTGATGGCGGCATGATATACGTGCGAACGCTCTTCGTAAACCCGCTTGAAAAAGACGGGGCGAACATGGTTGCTCTGGCAACCACCGCCTCGACGACCATCGAGAAATTCGTACTGAAAGATTCCAAATCTTTTGAAACGGAAATGACGGCCTTCGCCAAAGCGGCGCAGAAAAACGCGGTCGCGCCTGTGCCCCCCGAACCGTTCACTCGGCAGGCAATACTTCTCTCCGATTTGAAGCCCGGTGAGTCAGTGTCCGTCACCACCGCCGAAAATGTCGTGGGCGCAGCGCGTCTTACGGCGACCTCGATATCTGCTACCTCGCTTATTGCCAGCTTGCCCGCCGGGCCGCAAACCTCGACCGGCAGTGCGCAATGAAACGCGCTTGTTTCCTCCTCCCCAGTCCCCGATTCGGTCGTCGTCAATAATCCCGCCGGTCTTCCAGGAATGGCGGGTCCGTGCTATCATCCGCGGGATGAAAAAAGATATCCATCCGGCGGATTACCGCCCGGTCGTCTTTAAAGACCTCGCCTCGGGCGCGGAATTTCTCATTGGCTCGACCATCGCGACCACCGAAACGACGAAATTCGAGGGCAAAGAGTATCCGAAAGTGACCGTCGAAATATCGAGTAAGTCCCATCCGTTCTATACCGGAGAAGAGCGTACGCTTGATAAGGCCGGCCGCGTCGAGCGTTTCAAACAGCGCGCCGCAAAGAAAAAGTAGGGCGGCTCAACGGGCGGGGTGTTTTCGGGGCACGGAATATTTTCCTGCTGGAAGCAGGACAGATATTTTGCGGACGTGCGCAAGCGCGACGGCGCGAGCCAGAGCAAATTTTCAGCAGAAAATTATGCGGTCCGCAAAATATCTGTCCTGCGGAGCATCTTATTTCGTGCTTTACTTACGCTATGGAATACTCTCCAGAATTTAAGAAGAATTTCGCGACCCCGGTACCACAGCCGCGCGGACGCGGCTGGCTACGGGGCGGGACTCGGCATATCGTACGATAATCTTTACATGAGCGTATGGAATACTCTCCAGAATTTAAGAAGAATTTCGCGACCGCGTACCTTGCGGAGGAATACGAACGCCTGGAAAAGGATATAACGGATGCGGTGCACGCCGCGGCCGCCGATGCCGAGCTGAAGCTCATGGCGGAGGAAGACGCTGCCCGGCTCCGGGAGCGCCAAGCCACCATCCTCGCCGAGATAGAACAGATACTCGCGAAGGAAAAAGAAGAAGTGGCCAAGCCGGTCTCGGTGGTGATGGAATTGCGCGCCGGCGCGGGCGGCGACGAGGCGGCCATCTTCGCGCGCGACTTGAAGGAGATGTACCAGAAATACGCCGAACGGCACGGATGGAAGACCCGTTTAATAGACGACCTCACGATCGAAATAGCGGGCTCGGGCGCCTACGAGGCGCTCCGCTATGAGACCGGCGTCCACCGCGTCCAGCGAGTGCCGCTCACCGAGAAATCGGGCCGCATCCACACTTCGACCGCCTCCATCGCCGTCCTGCCTATCCGCAGCAAATCGAAGATAGAGATACAACCCGCCGACATAGAGATGGAATTTTCGCGCAGCGGCGGCGCGGGCGGACAGAACGTGAACAAGGTCGAAACGGCTGTGCGGCTCATCCACAAGCCGACCGGCATTGACGTGCGCTCCTCCTCCGAGCGTAGCCAGAAAGCGAACCGCGATAAGGCCCTCCAGATCCTCTCCGCGAAGCTCGAACAGCTCCATGAACAAGAAGAGGCGAAAAAACACGCGGCACAGCGCAAGGCGCAAATAGGCACCGCCGACCGCTCCGAAAAGATACGCACCTATAACTATCTGCAGGACCGCGTTACCGACCACCGGCTCAAGGAATCGTGGCACAACCTCCCCAAGATACTGGCGGGGAACATCGACGACATCGTGGACGCGCTTCATGCCGCCGCAGCCGGCGCCGGTCTCGGCGCGGCATCGGAAGACGAATGATAGTCGCGAGGGGCATGCGCCTCGCTCTTTGCTTGCATTCAAGGCCGTTTTCAAGTAAAGTGGCCCGATAATGGCCAGCAATGCCAACACGGCAGACGTGAAGCGCCTCTTTGACACAGGGGCGCATTTCGCGCAGGTAAAGAGCCGTCGGCACCCTTCGATGAAGCCATTCCTCGTGGGAGCGAAAGGGAGGCAGGAGATCATCGACCTGGCGAAGACCGGCGAGCAGATAGAAGCGGCGAAAACCGTCATGGCCGCGCTCGCGAAAGAAGGAAAAACGGTCCTTTTTGTGGGAGGGAAAGTGGAGATCGCCGGACTCGTGAAGAATGCCGCGCAGGCGATCGGCGCGCCGTACGTGGCAACGCGCTGGCTTGGCGGTACCATTTCCAACTGGAGCGAGATAAAGAAGCGCATCGACCGGCTCACGGAACTTTCCGAAAAGACGGCGGCAGGCACGCTCGCTAAACAGCATACCAAGCTCGAGCTCGTGAAGCTCGACCGCGAGAAAAAGCGCCTTCTCGGGCGTCTTGACGGTATCACTACGCTCACCAAGCGACCCGACGCTCTTCTGGTCGTGGACACCAGGCACGAGAAGCATGCGGTGAAAGAAGCGAACGACGCGGGTATTCCCATCATCGCCATCATGAGCTCGGATTGCAATCTTTCAGATGCGGCGTACCCGATAGTCGCGAATGATACATCCCGAAAAACAGTGGAGCTCATACTCACCGGCCTCACCGAGGCGTTCGCGAAAGGGCAGGCCGCATAGCGCGCGATAGGAGTTCCCGAAAATCTCCCGTCTCGCGGCCGCGTGTGCTATTATCTTTGAACCATCATGGAAATTACGACCGACAGCATCAAACAATTGCGCGAAATGACCGGCGTGTCCGTTATGCAGTGCAGGAAAGCGCTCGAGGAAGCGAAAGGCGACGTCGAGAAGGCCGCGCTCGTGCTGCGCAAGCATTCGGGTGCGTCCGCCCGCAAAAAAGCGGACCGCGAACTCAAAGCAGGCATCGTGGGAAGCTACGTCCACGACGGAACGGTGGGCGCCATGGTTCTGCTTTCCTGCGAGACCGACTTCGTCGCCAAGAATCCGGAATTCGCCGCGCTCGCGAAGGAATTCGCCATGCAAGTCGCCGCCATGGACCCCGAGAATGAAGAAGAACTTTTGGAACAGCCGTTCATCAAAGACGCCGGTAAAACGATGCGCAATCTGCTTGAGGAGGCGACGCAGAAATTCGGCGAGCGTGCCGATGTAAGCCGTTTCGAGCGTCTTTCCGCCCGCTGATCCGCATGGCCCATCTTATCTTTATCGTCGCCGCGCTCGGGCTTCTCGCCGGGTTTCTCGCGCTTACGGCCTATGAGGCGCGGCGTGGGACGCGTTTGTATGCGGCGCAGCGGGCGCGCATGGATGCCAACATCAAGCGCGTAGAATTCATCCTCGCGCATATCGATCTTGCCGAGTTTATCCGGGGCGAACTGCGGCATCTGGCGAGCCGCGTCGGACATGATATCGTGCACTTCTCGCTGCTCGCGGTGCGTTCGATAGAGCGTCTCCTTACCCGCCTCGTCCGACGCCTGCGCGCGGATCCCGAGGTCGATGCGGCGCCCCGCGAGACAGCACGGGAATTCGTCAAAACACTTTCCGATTTTAAGGACAACCTGAAAGTGACACATCCAGAAATACCCAAGATATCCGACAAAGAACTCGATTGAACGACCGCCGCCTTAGCTCAGTTGGAAGAGCAGCTCACTTGTAATGAGCAGGTCCCCAGTTCGACTCTGGGAGGCGGCTCAAAGAACGGATGTCGAGGTCGCGAGCGCGCCCTTGGGGAATTGCTTCTCAAGGTCGCCCAGAGACGTGAATCCGTAGGAGTGTTTGCCGTTGATGACGAACGCGGGAAGCGAATTGCGCACCTTCGTGACCGTGATGAGCGTCCGCAGGGCGCCGAGGTCGAGATTGTAGTCAAATGAATAGACGCGAAGCGCCGGGTAGGTATTGCGCAGATATGAAAGAGCATATCCCGCCTTGTCGCAGTCGGGACAGTCCCCGGCATTGCTATAGAAATAGAGCACGGTAACCGGCTTCGTGCCGCAGGCCTCCGCGATCTTCCTTGTCAGGAGGTAATCCCGTATTTCGAGCAGGGAATACTGCTCCTTCAGCCGTATCACCTGTGCGTCGTCGCTGCCCAGCTGGCCTTCAGCATATGAGAGGCGGTTGCCGAAGTCGGCGAGTTCGCTCGTGAGGGTAGTTGAAGACGCATTGCTGTCACACGGCGCGGCCTCCAGCAGGGAAAATTGCGTGTCCAGGGAGATGGTATCGATGGACAATTGGTCTTCTATTGCTGAGAGTTCGGCTATGCGTGCGCGATTGAGATAATTGATACTGTACGCCACCGTGCCGACCAGCACGATGGTAATACCGAGGGCTATGAGCGCGTTGCGGGCGACAAGCGACATACAGATCAGTAGCGCCAATTGCGGCGCTTCCCGAACACGACGTCGCTTGTCGCGCGAATGAGCCAGATCGGCACGATAAAACCATAGAGGAACGTATAAGAAATAAGTCCGAACGCGATATTCCCGGGCGTCTTTGAAATGCGTTTGCCGATGGCGATGAGGGTGATAGACGTAAGCAGTACAACGACCGCGAGGCTCAGGTAGAAGTTCACGGGGAAGTAGAACCAGTCGAAGGTTCCATGAGGCAGGAGGGCGTAGGAAAGCGGGATGCCGGCCCGGATCTCAAGTGCGGCGATCATGCGCTCAACGGAGAGGAAGAGCATCAGAAGGAAAAGTCCGATGCCGCTTGATATCGCGACGAGGGCGATCGGGAGCACCAACATGCCGAGCCCGCTATGGCGGCGGCTGCCGATGAGGCCGCGATATTCGCCCAAGATATTGCGGAGAAAACCGCTCGTCCAGCGTGTACGTTGCTTGACGAGGCCGGTAACGGTCGCGGGTGCCTGGGTGTACACCCGCGCCTTGGGAGCATTCTCTATCCCGTAGCCCGCCTGCTGGATGCGCAGCGCCATTTCCATGTCTTCGGTCTGATGCCCGTAGCGGAATCCACCCAACTTTTCTACGATCTCGCGCCGGTAAAAGGAAAAAGGCCCCGGAGTAACGTAGAGGCCGTTGATGGAGGCGAAGGCGTGACGGAGCGTGATGCCAAAGGAGTATTCGGCGTTCTGCATATATTGGAGCATATTGCCGGGCCGGTGTACCGACATGGCGGCGGTTGCCGCCATGACCTTCGGGTCGTCAAAGCATGCAATTATTTCGCGCAGCGCATCCGGCTCGACGAACGAATCGGCATCAAGGCAACCGACGAGGTGTGCGCGTGTCTGCGCAATGCCGGCGTTCAACGCCGTATGCTTCCCGCCGTTTTCTTTGCGCACGATGCGCACCTGCGGATGCCCCGCGAAGCGCTGCATCTCCGTCGGCGTCGCGTCGGTCGAACCGTCGTCGACCAGGACAACCTCCAGCTTTTCTTTCGGATAATCCAGCGCAAGGAGCGAATTGCAGGTCGCGGCGACCGTCGCGGCCTCGTTCCAGCAGGGCACGATAACGGCGACGGACGGAAGTGCTTCGCGTCGCGCCCGCGCGCGCGCCGCGCGCGCGGGCTTGGAGAGCAAGGTAACCAGCACGAACGACTCGAAGAATATCGCGATGAAAAGAAACGGGTAGGCCAGCATTTCCGGACTCATGATGGCGTCACTGTAGCATAATCTGCTATATTTTCACCATGAAGCAGCTGGGCCGCCTCCACCCCATCACCATCGCCGTCCGCGAGATGGCGGACATTTTCGGCCGCATGGGATTCGGCGTCGTCCAGGGCCCCGAGCTTGAAACGGAGTGGTACAACTTCGACGCCCTCAATATCCCCGGCGACCATCCCTCACGCGATATGTGGGACACCTTCTGGATACACACCAAGGAAGGCGAGGAACGCAAAGTCCTGCGCACACACACCTCTCCCGTGCAAATACGCTGGCTCGAAAAGCACGGCGCACCGACGCGCATCATCGTGCCGGGGAAAGTATTCCGCAATGAAGCGACCGATGCCACGCACGAGGCGCAGTTCTATCAGCTTGAGGGACTCGTCGTGGATACCGCTGTCACGCTTGCACACCTGAAAGGCACACTGGATCGGTTCTGCAGAGAGTATTTCGGCAACGACGCGAAGATACGCCTGCGCCCGAGCTTTTTCCCGTTCACCGAACCCTCGGTCGAGGTGGATGTGTGGTTTCCGGTAGAGCAGAAATGGCTTGAGGTCATGGGAGCAGGTATGGTCCATCCGAAAGTGCTCCGGAACGCCGACATTGATGCGACAAAGTACCAAGGGTTCGCCTTTGGTCTTGGTGTTGAGCGTTTCATCATGATCAAGTACGGCATACCGGATGTACGGCTCTTCCATTCCGGAGATATCCGGCTCAACTACGCGTTTGACGAAAAACCGCTATGAAAGTCTCGTTGAAATGGCTCCAGACGTATTTCGATGCGGCTCTCCCTTCGGCAGAGAAGGTGTGCGATGCGCTTACGTTCCATGCGTTCGAGATAGAAGAAGCGTCAGACGATATGCTCGACGTAAAGGTGCTGCCGAACCGAGCGGCGGATTGCCTTTCGCACCGCGGCATCGCGAAAGAGCTGTCGGCTATCCTCGACGTGCCGCTTAAAGACGACCCGCTTCGCGCGCCGCTTCCCGTTCTCCCCCCGACCAGCGAGCTTACGGTCCGTATCGAAGATCCGAAAAAATGCTTGCGGTATATGGGCGCGCTCGTGAGCGGAGTAAAGGTAGGCCCGTCGCCCGCGTGGCTTCGAGAAGCGCTTGAGGCGGTCGGCGCGCGCTCGATAAATAACGTCGTGGACGCGACCAACTACGTAATGCTCGACATCGGCCAGCCGCTCCATGCGTTTGACGCCGCAAAGCTCGCGCAAAAAGACGGCGCGTATGCCATCAGCGTCCGCACCGCCAAAAAAGGCGAGACGATGACCACGCTCTCGGGAGAAGCGTGCGTGTTCACTTCGGAAACGCTCGTCATTGCCGATGCAAACACAGATGTTGCCGTCGGTATCGCGGGAGTGAAAGGCGGGAAGATGGCGGAGGTCACCTCCGCGACAACCGACCTCGTCATCGAGTCGGCGAATTTTGACGGCACGGTAACCCGCCGCTCGGCGCAGGCGCTGCGGCTCTTTACCGACGCCTCACAGCGGTTCCAGAACCGTCCGTCGCCGAAACTCGTCGCATACGGCATGCGCGACGTGCTCGCGCGTATCCAAGACATCGCGGGAGGGAAGGTGGCCGGTGTTGTGGACGTATATCCCGCAAAACCGGAAACAAAATCGGTTTCAGTTACCCTCTCGCACATCAACGGCCTTCTCGGCTCCCGCTTTTCAGCGGACGAAGCGTTGGATATTTTTAAACGACTCGGCCTTTCGGCACGGGCGGACGGCGACGGTTTCACCGTCACGCCTTCTTTCGAGCGCACGGACATCGTCATTCCCGAGGACCTTGTTGAAGAGGTGGGGCGCATCCTCGGGTACGACCGCATTCCCACGACCGAACTGCCGCCCATCTCCGGCACGCCGGACCAGTCGTGTTACCGGGGCATCGAATTGGTCAAGGACTTTCTCGCAGAACGCGGTTTCTCGGAAATATCAACGCAATCATTCGCGAGGAAAGGAGAAATCCAGCTCGCCAATCCACTTGATGTGTCAAAACCGGCGCTGCGGGCAAGTCTCCGCGAAAACATGAAAGAGGCACTTACGCGCGCAACACACGTCGCACCACTCATACTCACATCGAACGAAGAACCAAAACTGTTCGAGATAGGAACCGTATTCCGGAAAAACGGTGAGAAAATAGAAATAGAAACGTCCGAAACGGTGGCGGACCTGCCGCAGATCGCCAGTGACGCATCGTATGAACCAAAGCAATATCGGCTTGGTGTTTTTAAGCCGTTTTCTGTATATCCATTCATCGTTCGGGACGTTGCTTTCTGGGCGCCGAGCGAGACGTCGCCAGCCGATATTGAAAAAATACTCCGCGAGAATGCGGGCACATTCCTCGTTCGTACCGACCAATTCGATCGGTTTGAGAAGGACGGGAGGGTTTCCTATGCTTTCCGGCTCGTGTTCCAATCCAGGGGACGCACGCTGACCGACGAGGAGATACATGGCGTCATGGACGGAGTTGGAAAAGCGCTTGCCCGGGCCGGCTTTGAGGTCAGATAATATGCACTTTTCGCCCTCCAAATAGGTGGTTTTTATGATAGAATAGGGGCACCCGGAAACATGGCTAAAATGGCTCAAAACGAGGACAAAAAGCGCGGCGCCAAGGGCGCCGCGGGCCATGCATACGACGCTTCCTCCATTACCGTTCTTGAGGGTCTCGAACCGGTCCGAAAGCGCCCCGGCATGTACATTGGGACGACGGGTCCCGACGGCCTCCACCACCTCATTAACGAGATATTCGACAACGCACGTGACGAGGCGATGGGCGGTTTTGCGGACGAGATAGAGGTCGCGCTCTTGCCCGACGACTACGTGCGCGTCGCCGACAATGGGCGCGGCATTCCCGTCGGCATCCACCCCAAGACAAAGGTTTCCGCCCTCGAGACCATCATGACGACGCTCCATGCGGGCGGCAAATTCGACCACGAGGCGTACAAGGTTTCAGGCGGCCTTCACGGCGTCGGTGCATCGGTCGTGAACGCGCTTTCAGAGCATACGAAAGTGATCGTCCATCAGGACGGCGGAATGCATCTCCAGGAATACAAGATAGGCAAGCCGGTCGCGCGAGTGAAAAAAGTCGGCTCGTCAAAGGAACATGGCACGGTCGTCATCTTCAAGCCGGATATTGTCATCTTCAAGGAGGGTATCGAATGGAATTGGGAGAAGATACTCACGCATCTGCGCCAGCAGGCATACTTGGTGAAGGGCGTTCGCATCGGCGTCATTGACGCGCGCCAAAGCAAAGCAAATGCCATCGGCGAGGTCGAAGGGTTGTTCCTCCATGACCGGAATCTCGACGTACCATCGATGACCTTCTATTTCGAGGGCGGGCTGAAGTCGCTCGTCGCGTTTTATAACAGCCATCAGGTCCCGGTACATAAGAATATTTTCTATGTTGACCGCGAAACGGACGGCGTTGGTGTCGAGGTCGCCCTGCAATACGTCGACGACATTACCTCAAGGATCACGGCGTTCGCGAACAACACATATAACAGCGAGGGTGGTACGCATACCACCGGCTTCAAGATGGCGCTGACCCGTGCGCTCAATACGTACGGCCGCAACGCGAATATCCTGAAAGAGAAAGACGAGAACTTCACGGGCGACGATGTGCTCGAAGGCATTACCGCAGTCGTCTCGGTCAAGCTTGCCGAGATCCAGTTCGAAGGACAGACGAAAGCCAAGCTCGGCTCGGTAGAAGCGCAGGGCGCCGTCGCGGCGGTGTTCGGCGAGGCGCTCGCCGCTTTTCTCGAGGAGAACCCGGACGATGCGCGCGCCATTATCAATAAAGTGCTTCTTGCATTGAAAGCCCGCAAGGCGGCGAAAGCGGCGAAGGATTCGGTATTGCGCAAGGGCGCCCTCGAGGGAATGACCCTTCCCGGGAAGCTCGCCGATTGCCAGACGAAAAGCGCGGAAGAAGCCGAGCTGTTCATCGTGGAAGGCGACTCGGCCGGCGGCTCGAGCAAGCAGGGTAGGGACCGCAGAACGCAGGCAATCCTCCCGCTTCGCGGGAAGATCCTTAACGTGGAGCGCGCGCGCATCGACCGCATGCTCGCCTCGGTCGAGATCCGCGCGCTCGTCATCGCCATGGGCACCGCCATCGGCGACGTGTTCGATATTTCAAAACTGCGGTATCACAAGATAATCATCGCGACCGATGCCGACGTTGACGGGGCTCACATTAGGACGCTTCTGCTCACGCTTCTTTACCGGCACTTCCGGCCGATTATCGAGGGCGGCTTCGTCTATATCGCACAACCGCCGCTCTACAAGATCACCAAAGGGAAAGCGCTCGCGTATGCGTACTCCGATAAGGAAAAGGAGGAAGTGCTGAAAGAACTCGGTGTTGGCGCGGGCGAGAGCGCACCGGTAAGCGAGGATGCGGAAGAGTTTCCCGCCGGAACCGCGGAAAGCGAAATTGCGGAAACGGCCTCAAAAAAACCGGCGAAAGTGAACATCCAGCGCTATAAAGGCCTCGGCGAAATGAATCCGAGCGAACTCTGGGAAACGACCATGGACCCGACGCGGCGCGTACTGAAGCAGGTGCATATCGAGGACGCCGAGGCGGCCGACCGCATTTTTGACATTCTCATGGGCACCGACGTCGCGAGCCGGAAATCTTTTATTCAAAGTAACGCAAAGTTGGCCAATCTGGACGTGTAGCTAGAGAACCTGCACATTTGCGGAGGAGGTGTTGTTGCCGGTATTGGATTCCGTGACCGAACCGTCATAATTGACCGTGACGGCTATGGTCTGCGTCGAAGCCGTGCGCGCGTCGGTGACCCACGCCACATACGTGGCCTCGGCACCCGGGAGCATGGATTCAAGATTATCAAACTTTTGATCCTGGCCGGGAACGGAAACGTTCAGATTCCATATCCCGGTCACGTTCGTACCGTTATTTTTTACGTTGAATTTGACCGCAGGTTTATATCCGGAAGGGACCGACGCGCTGGGAACGAAGCACTGTTGGGAATCACAGGTGACGTATCCGACCGCACTGATTTGCACCGCAAGGTCAGGAAGGCCGTAGGGCGCGGGAGGCGCGGGTGCCGTGACAATAGGGTAGGAAGGTTTGCTTGGCTTAGCGGGACTTACTTGGGTCGTGGTGGCAGACGTGGTTGTCGCGGTGCCAAATGGGATGGTTGTCGAGGCGGTTGGCGTAGGTACGACCGAAAGCGAGGAATCGGGTGCGGGAGTAAGGACCGAGCCGAGATAGACCGCCGCCGCGCCGACGCCGTTCACCACCGTCGGCACAAAGCGCGTGGAATAGATAGCAAGCCATACGCCGGCTCCTACGAGCGCGATAAAACCGACCATAGCAAGGCCATTAACCGCCGCCTGGCGGGCAGGAGAGATTGGTTGGCTGCCGTTCATACGATGCGTCCCATATACCATAGACATTTTTCTATGTCAAGTTTTTCGTTCGTTAGCTTTCCTTACGGAGCCGTGCGCAACACCCCGTCCTTACGGTCTCCAGACCTTGACATTGTCAATAGTATAGTGTATTTATGGGAAAGACAATATGGAGAGGATTATTGAGGCCATGGCACGGCTTATTCAGGCCGGCAAGCGAATCTATGCGCGGAAGTTGAGCTTCCTCGGGCTCTTCGCTATCGCGTTTTTCGGCAGTGTCTCGATTCTCGGAGCACTTGGCCTTTTGCCCGATGCGCCACAGGCGCCCTCCGCTCCGGCGATCGTGTCGGAAGACAGCGTGAGCACGAATACTGCATCTCCGCTCATCGCCGAATTGCCGGTGAGGATAGAAATTCCCAAGATCAAGCTTGCGGCGCCCATCATGAACCCGGCGACGACCGACATTGCGGCCCTGGACGCGGAGCTCCTGAAGGGGGCCGTGCACTACCCGACGTCCGCAAAACTCGGCGAAACAGGCAATATCCTTCTCTTCGGCCATTCAAGCTACTTGCCGATCGTTGGAAATCGGGCGTACAAAACCTTCAACGGCATCCAGAAACTCGCGGCGGGCGACGTTGTAACCGTCTATTCCTCTGATACGGCGTATACCTACCGGGTGCGGACCGTCGCGAAGGAAAGCGCCAGTGATGCACTCATCCCGCTCGCGGTCACCGGAAGGGTCCTCACGCTCTCGACGTGCGATTCTTTCGGTGCAAAAACGGACCGCTTCGTTGTGGTCGCAGATTTTGTTGAAAGCCATCCGATTTCTATCTAGATAGAGGCCGGATGGCTCTCCGCAAAGGGAGAGATGTTCTTTCGATCCATAACCAGCCGCTTGCGCGGCCATCAATGGGAGAATGCGATGAACGCGACGAGAAGTTGGTGGCATAGAGGGTGGTATCACGAACACAAGGCGAGAGTGTTTCTTGCCTTTTTGCTGGTGGTAGCCATTCTGCTTACCGTGTGGTCTCGCTGGGACTGGATTTCCGCAAAGCTGGCATCGGCCCCACCGACACCCGAACAGTTAGGGGAATTGCAGAAGCTCGGCAAGGGATTACAACAGTCGGCGATAAACGGGCCGGTAAATGCTCCGAACGGAGCGACACCCGCAGATTCTCCGGTGAAAGCTATCGCGCCGAAAAAATCAAAGTCGCGCAGCAAAGGCGACGATAAGAGTAAAACCGTGCCGGCAACAGCAGTCGCGGTCAGCTCGACCTCCGGCGGAGCGACGTGGCGGCACTTTGGTGCCGACAAGGCGTATACGAGCCGCGCAGCGGCGATCGCCGATGCGCCCCGCGTTCTTCGCCAGGCGGGGTATCCGGAACCGGTCGTGTCGCTTCTAACCGAGGCGATGCAGAAACCGGGGACGGCGACCCACGTGACGAACGGCATGAAGCTCGACTTCATGCGTTCCGGGAAGTCCGCCTTGTGGCGGAATGTAGCGGTGCAGTTCGAAAAGCCGCCGATGAAAGAAAGCATGGAGTACGCGGCTCCGTCCGAGGAATGGACCGTCGAATTTGACGGAACAACGTGGACGGTCGGCATACCGAAGGTGTGTCAAAACATCTACGGGAAGAAGGCATTGTCCCGCATCGTATCCGCGCCCGCAGCTGCGCCCAAGCCCTACGTAACGAGTGAGTGTCCGCAGGGGTGGACGTACAGAACGCTCATCTACAGCTTGTCATCCCCTAAGATGACGGACACTCTTCGTGCGGCGGTGAAAGCGCAGATCGATGCGGCAAAAAAACGCATCACCGACGGCTCGTCCCTAAATCTGTATCTGACGGATGCGCTATCGCGGACGCTCGGTACTCGATTGTGGGACGAGATGAGAACCGACACGGCCAAGATTGATGGCGATATCGTCCTGAGCTATCTGAACGAGGACTTTGCGTCGGGGAAATTGCAGCCCCAACCGCTCGGTGTCATCCACCTGAAGAACGGTAAAGGCATCTTCCGGTTCGCCGAAGATCCGCGGTCGCACTCCGGAATCGATACGGTCTGGCCGGACGAAGTCTTGTCACCATTGCCTTCAGGAGTCGGGAATGACGTCAGGCCGCGCATCAGGTTCCACAAAAGCGAGATCCTGACATGCAAGTTCTTCTCGGTCGGCATCGCCCCGTAGGGCGGCTGGTTCGGACCGTTGGAACGTACATGTACGTTCCAACGGCTCCCTTTTCCGGAACATCTCCTCGGAGGTGCCCCGGAAATAGGAGCATATGCGCATACCCATACGACACTCTATCGCTCTCACACTGATTTTTATGATTTTCGCGCTTTCGCGCGGCTTTACCTTGTCCGAGATACACCAACTGCCTTTGTTCACCCCTTTGCACGCCCGCGCCGACGGCGAATTTTTTAGCGGCGATTTCGGTGGCGACATCGGCGCGGCCGTCGGCGGCGACGCCGGTGCTTTTGCGGGCGATATAGGGACCGCCGTCGGCGGCGATGCGAGCGGTTTTGTAGGCGATATTGGAACTGCTGTCGGCGGTGATGCTTTTACGGACATAGGAACTGCCGTCGGCGGCGATGCGTTTACGGTTGGTGATATCGGAACTGCCGTCGGCGGCGATGCGTTTACGGACATAGGAACAGCCGTCGGTGGCGATGCCAGTACGCCTCCGGTTACTACGGACACCGGAGCGAGCATCCCGCCTCCCATTGAAACGATCGTAGTCATACCGCCGCCCGCGCCCGTCTGCACGCTTTCCGCATCCCCGACCTCCGTTGTAGGCGGTTCTGCTTCAACACTTTCGTGGACGACGGCAAACGCCGCGGATTTCAGTATTGATAACGGCGTCGGCTCCGTTACACCCGTCGAATCCGGCTCGACATCGGTCGCTCCGGCGGTGACCACGACGTACACCGGTACGGCGACCGGCCCCGGCGGTTCGGTGCAATGCGCTGCAAGTGTAACGGTTACGGTCACGCCCCCGCCTTCGCCCGTGCTCGCTTGTACGCTTGCCGCCGACCCTACTTCGGTTACGTCCGGCTCTTCTTCCACCCTCACTTGGACGACCGAGAATGCGACGGCCTTTAGTATTGATAACGGCATTGGCTCCGTCACCCCCGTGTCTGGTGGCTCGGTTACTACGCCCGCAGTAAGTGCCAATACGACATTCACTGGCAGCGCGACCGATGCTGTCGGGGGTACGATAACGTGTGCGGCGACCGTA
>LCRY01000002.1:107423-343047 GCA_001004905.1 Parcubacteria group bacterium GW2011_GWA1_56_13
GATAGCCACGAGCGGCGGAGGCGGGGGCGGGGGCGGGGGCGGCGGAAGCCGCTCCTTGCCCAGGGTCGCGATTGGGCAGGTACTGGGGGCATCCATATCTCTTGCAGAGCTTCCGTACACAGGGCTCGACCTCGGGCCTCTCGGCACCGCACTCTACTGGACCGCGCTCATTTTCTGGTCGCTTGCGCTCGCCTATCTGGTGCTGTTTGGAGCTGTGCCGCTCGTGGGCCGTTCCGCCCGCAATTTTGGGTACCGCGTTCAGGAAGTGCTTGCGGCGCGTGAATCGCTGTCTGGGCGTTCGTCCGAGCCAAACGAAAAAGAGGAACCCGCCGCACCAGCAATGCAAGCTCGGCAGGCGAGCGAATTGCGCGAGGCGCCGCGCGGGTACTCTCCGTATGAGGGATTCAAATCATTTGCGCACAACGGGGCGCTCTCCATAGATGACATCGTAAAGGGGCTCGCGAGGAACCATCCTGCGCCCGAACCCGAGCCAGTACGCGAGAACATTGAGCCCATCTATCAAAATGTCGAGCCGATCGAAAATGCAGCACGTGCCGGCGTCGCGGCTTCTAGTACGGCGCCAATCCATATCCGCGGGCTCATCGCGGCCCTCGTCGAGGGCGACCGTGCGGCGGTCTTCGCTGGGCTGCGCCAGCATATGCGTGGTGGTGGCCCCTCCGAGCAGCTGATATCGAACATGGTATTCCTCCTCGACGATGCCTACCGCGCTCGCATTGACGGAACGGAGTGCGACGCCGACGTCGCACGCGTGATCGCGCGCCTCGATACTCCGACTTTGGAGAAGCTCGTTGCCGCACTCACTACGGCCATTGATTCAAGTTACTCGGCCGGTGTTACCGGCGCGAAGCTTGCGCTTACCCGCGCGCTTGCCGTTCTCGGCGCGTAAAACGCATTTCGCAACCATTATCGTCCCCGAGGTGTGTTTGGCGTTTTATTTCCGCTGCGCAATTTCCGCATTTGCGCGCGCGATAAAATCCGCAAGCGGCATCGCATCCTGTTTTCCGTCGTTCCGACTCTCTACGGACACGGTTCTTGCCTCGACCTCCTTGTCGCCGACGACAAGGAGATAGGGGATTTTTTCTGATTTGGCATTGCGTATTTTCTTTCCAAGCGACTCGTTCGCGTCGTCCATCTCAGCGCGGATATGCGCGGTTTTCAGCGCGGCAACAACCTCCCGTACGTATCCTGCATGTTTCTCCGAAACGCCCAACACCTTTGCCTGTACGGGCGAAAGCCAGAAAGGGAAGGCACCCCCGACGTGCTCGATAAGGACGGACAAAAAGCGCTCGATCGAGCCCATGACAGCCGCGTGGATCATGACGATACGCTCTCTCTGACCCTGTTCGTTGGTGCAGGTAAGGTCAAAACGCTCCGGCATATTCATATCCAGCTGGATGGTCGCCACTTGCCAAAGGCGCCCATGCGCGTCTTCGGCCATAAAATCGAGCTTTGGACCGTAAAATGCCGCCTCTCCAACGCCGTCAATGGTCTCGGCGCCTTTTTCTTTTGCGATGTCGCTTAAAATGTCCTCCGCCGTCTTCCAGTGTTTCTTGTCGCCGAGGTATTTCTCGGGATGATTTTGGTCATGGAACGAGAGGCGTATTTTTTTCGGTTTAAATCCGAGCGTGCTATAAAACTCCTCGATGATATCCCATATCTTCAAAAATTCTTCTTTCACCTGCGACTCGCGGCAGAAACAGTGTGCGTCGTCCTGCGTGAACGCCCGGACACGCGAAAGGCCGTTCAATTCGCCCGACTGTTCATCGCGATAGCACATGGTCGTATTCGCGTACCGCTGGGGAAGCTCGCGATAACTCCACGGCTTTCGCGCATAGATCTGCGTGTGGTGCGGGCAGTTCATCGGCTTTAAAGCGAATTCGTCCCCTTCGCGCGTCGTAATGCGGAACAGATCGTCCTTGAACTTTTCCCAGTGGCCGCTTTTCTCGTACAATTCCCGTTTCGTGATGTGAGGGATCTCGACTTTTTCGTACCCGTTCTTGCGCCGAAGTTCCCAGACGAACTCGTCGAGCAGGTTGCGCAGTATCGTGCCCTTGGGCGTCCAGAGAGGGAGGCCGGAGCCCACGAGGTCGGAGAAGGTGAAAAGATCGAGCTCCTTTCCGAGCTTCTTGTGGTCATCCGTCTTATTCGCGTCCATTGTCGAAGAGGATACCACAAAACTCACAGCGGTTTAATGTCTTCGAGCGCGAGCGAGAGTTCGCCGCCCCGCACCGAGACCTTCGCTTTGGCAAGCAGGCAGGCGCCTGCGGTGAGCACGGCCCCGTGTTCTTTGAAAAGTTTCGGAAAGACGACCGCCTCGATCGAGTCGGCCGTATCTTCCACGGTGAGGAAGGCCATTTTTTCTCCGCTCCTGGTGAGAACGGAGCGCGTAAGAGTGATGAGAAGCGGCAGGATAACCGTCATTCCCCGTTGTCGTTCCTCCTTTATCTTTGTGATCGAGGTGCGGGTTTTCTTGGTGAGCGCCGTATGCGCATCGAGCGGATGGCCGCTTACGTATATGCCGAGTAATTCTTTCTCCCATATGAGTTTGTCGGTGAGTGATGTAGGCGAACCGGCGGGAAGGGAGAGCTCCGGTGGTGCGCTCAGCGCACCGAACAGCGAATCCTGCGGCGCGCTCACCGTCGCCTCCCGATGAAACGTGAGAAGATTTTCAATATGTTTGAGCAGAGTGCCGCGCTCCCCGAGCGAATCGAGCGCGCCGCACTTGATGAGCGACTCGAGCGATTTGCGGTTCAGGCTCTTTGAGCCGACGAACGAAGGCGATGAGGTACTGAGGTCAGCAGACCCGAATGTGCCGATGCGCAGGAGAAAATCGGAAAGGGTTTTGAAGGGGCCGCGCGCGTTCCGCTCGGCGATGATGGCCTCCGAGATTCCCTCGCCGAAATTCTTGATGGAAGAGAGTCCGAATCGGATTGCATTGGGCGCCGATGGAGACGGATGAAGATGTGTCGCGAGAAAGGGCTCTCGCAGCGCGCCGGCGCGAGAGCGAGGTGCATTTTCAGCAGAAAATGACACTGTACCTTTCGAGCGATACTCTTCAGCGGTCATCGGCGTCCCTTGCGCCGACGGAGTGCCGCTCGAAGAGCGCGGAATAATTCCCTGCTGGGAATTTTCCTCCTGCTCGTCGCCTCCGCTCCTGCGCAGACCCTCTTCTCGCGGCACGTCCATCGGTGCTTGCACCGTCGTGAACACGGCACCGCTTTCATTTACATCCGGCGGCAGGACCGGAATGCCCATGCGCTTCGCTTCGGCGACGAGAATTGATACCTGTTCCGTGTCGCCCGCGTCGGCCGTCAAGAGGGCAGCGAGGTATTCCACCGGATAATTCGCTTTCATGTACGCGGTCTGGTACGCGACTTTACCGTAGCTTGCGGCGTGCGCTTTATTGAAGCCATAGGCGGCGAAGGGCTCTATCAATTCCCACAGTTTCTCAGCCAGTTGTTTGGAGAGTTTCCCGTACTCCATAAAGCCCTTCGTCAATTTCTCCTTCTCCGCCTGCATGACTTTCGGGATCTTCTTTCCCATGGCCTTGCGGAGCGCGTCCGCCTCGAGCCATGAGTAACCGCCAAGCTTTATCGCCGTGAGAAGCACATCGTCCTGATATACGAGTATGCCGTACGAGAAATCAAGATACTCTTTCATGCGCGGGTCGAGATATTTGATGAGCTTTGGGTTATGTTTGCGCTCGATGTAACTCGGGATGGTCTCCATCGGCCCGGGGCGATACAGGGCGACCATCGCGTTGATGTCGTGAATGGTGGTGGGCCGCAGTTCTTTCAGCCAGCGGGTCATGCCGGAGCCGCCAAGCTGAAATGTTCCTTCCGTTTCGCCGCGCGCGAGCATCTCGAACGTCTTTGCGTCGTCGAGTGGAACATTCTCGATGTCCACGGTAATGCCACGCGTCCCTTTCACGCGGGCGACCGCGTCGGCGAGAATCGCGAGGTTCTTGATGCCGAGAAAGTCGAATTTCAGGAGCCCTACGCCGCCGTACTCGTCGGTGATGGAGTACATGTCGTATTGCGTGATGAGCTTGCCGGTACCTTTCGGGTCGGGCTGAATGGGCGCCCACTCGATGAGCGGGGTTGGGGCCACCACGACGCCGGCCGCGTGGACGCCAACGTGCCGCACGCACCCCTCGATGCGTTTTGCGAGGTCTATGATCTCCCGCGCGTCCTCGTCTTCGTCATAGAGCAGTTTCAGATCGGGCTCGAGTTCGAGCGCGCGGTCAATGGTCATCGGAAAACCTTGCGAACCGATGGGAATAAGTTTCGCGATACGGTCGCCAGTGTTGTAGGAATGGCCGAGCGCCCGTGCGACGTCGCGCACCGCCGCCCGCGCCATCATGGTGCCGAACGTGCCGATCTGGGCGACGTGGTCCGTGCCGTATTTACGCTTCGTGTATTCGATCATCTCGTCGCGCCTGTCGTCGGCCATATCCATGTCAATATCCGGCGCCTTGGGCCGCAATGGGTTAAGGAACCGCTCGAACGGGAGCTTATAGAACAACGGGTCCACGTTCGTAATCCCGATGAGGTAGGCAACGAGCGAGCCGGCGGCGGAGCCGCGGGTAGTCGTGAGAATGCCGCTCGTACGCGCGAAGGCGAGCAGGTCCGCGACGATGAGGTAATAGACGGCGAATCCTTTGCCGATGATGATGTCCAGTTCGTACTCAATGCGGTCTTTTACCTCCTGCGTATCGGCGAGACCGCGCACTTTGATGCCGGCATACGCCTTTGCCCGCAATTCCTCGTCGTGATTCTTGAATCCGGACGAGACCGGGACGGAAGGAAAGGTCCATTTTCCGAGCTCGAACGTTACGGTGCAACGGTCGGCAATGGCGCGCGCATTGTCGATGGCTTCTGGCGTGTCGTGAAAGAGAGACCGAGCCGTCTTATCGCTGATGAAGGAGAAGTCCTCGTCCTCGTTCCTGCCGCGGCCGCCCTGCTGGATGCGGCGCATGGTCTCAGTCGCTTCACGGTCTCCGGGTTCCAGATAATAGACATCGTGCTGGGCGACGAGCGGCGTGCCGCTTTCGCTCGCAAGCTCGATGATGCTCTGCATGAGCGCCTCGTGCCCGGCGACCTTCGGGTGGTGCGTTATCTCGAGGAAAACGTTTTGAGCGCCCAGCATATTTTTGAATTCCGCGAGCGCGGCCGCGGCGCCGTTGCGGTCTCCCGCGCGCAAGAGCTGAGCAACATCTCCGGCGAAGGATGGCAGGATGGCGATGAGGCCGCGACCGCGCTCGCGCAAAAGCTCCTTATCAATGCGCGGGCGCTCGAAAAATCCTTCCGTCCACGATTTTGTGACGAGCGCGAGAAGGTTCTTGTACCCTTCGTTGTTCTCCGCCAAGAGGACGATGCGTGAGCGCTTCGTGTCGATATTCGGGTCTTTCTCGTGCCGTGAACGCGGCGCGAGATATGTATCGACGCCGAGGATGGGCTTCACCCCGGCATTCGTTGCGGCTTTGTAGAATTCAATCGCGCCGTGCATATTGCCCGTGTCGGTGAGCGCGAGCGCGTTCATGCCTTCCGTCCGCGCCTTTGCGACCAATTCATCCACTTTTGGCAATGCCTGAAGGAACGAATAATGGCTATGGGTATGTAGATGGATGAATCGACTCATGAGTGGATGAAGTGTACCCCGTACCAACGCTGAGCGAAGTGGAGATGTGGGGCAGGGCGACTCGCCATGCGTCACAGTATATACTCTTCATATGAAGTACGTGCTTGGGGTAGATGAGGCGGGTCGAGGTCCCTTGGCCGGGCCGATTGCCATCGGCGTGGTTGCCGTGCCGGAACGCTTCATCATCGGTCGTGAATTCCCGGGCCTCGCGGATTCGAAACAGATGACTCCGGTCGCGCGGGCAAAGATGTTCCGACTATTGCAGAAACGCGCGCGCGCCGGGGACCTCCGATTTTGCGTGCGCTGCACGGGAGCGGAGCGGATCGATGCATGGGGGCTCACGCGCGCTATTTTTTCCGCTACCGCGCGCGCCGTGCGGCACCTTGCGCCCAAGCCGGACGGGGTTTCCATCTATCTCGACGGGCTTCTGAAGGCGCCCGAGGAATACGATCAGCAAACCATCATTGGCGGGGATGAGGCCGTGCCCATCATCGCGCTTGCTTCCATCGCCGCGAAGGTGGTGCGTGACCGCCTGATGATGCACTTGGCGAAGCAATTCCCCGAGTACGAATTTGAAAAACATAAGGGCTACGGCACGAAGGAACACTATGAAGCGCTCTCAAAACACGGCCCCTGTGCTATCCACCGCCGTTCTTTTATCGGCTTGTAGCCGGGCATAAAGAGCGCTATACTGTCAATCCGTGCCGACCAATGGGGGTAGGCATAAGACCAGGTCTTTAGAAGGAGGAAGAGTGGATCAAAACACCACCTCCCTTGCTCATTTGCGGGATCCGGAAACGGCACTCCGCGTTCTGAGCAGGGAAGACGAACACCAGCTGATAGCATTGTGCGTCTGTTGTACACGGCAGCAGGCGCGAACGTGTCCGCACCAAGAACCTCAAAAGGGCAAGTGTTCAACCTACGTTCTCGACGAGCGTGACCCGCGCGCAACAGAATTGCGGATTCTCGCGTTCCTTGGGGTCGTAGTTTTGGACCCCGTTCCCAGCTAAATTACGTTCGACCCTAGCTCCATCATGGGCAGTGGTCGTCTTCAAAAGAAGCGCTGCCATACCGGCGGCGCTTTGATATTTTGATATTTTCCGCCTCGCGTGTTAGGGTAGGATTCATGTCAATTCGCATGCGCCATACCCGCGGCCATACCGGCAATCGCCGGTCGCATCATGCGCTTCGCACCATGAATATAGTCAAGGATGCGGAAAGCGGGAATCTCCGCCTCCCGCATCGTGTCGACGAGACCACGGGCATGTACCGAGGCAGGCGGATCTTCACTCCAAAGGCGAAATCCGAACACAAGACGAAGACAAAAGGACCCTCGACCGAACCGGCACCGAAGCACGCGCACGAACACGCAAGTGAAGTCCATATGAATGCGGAAGCCAAAAGCGCGAAAGGAATTTCCGGAAAAGTCGCCACGGGTGGTCGCCCGAAAGCGCGCAGCGGTTTCGGCGGGGGCGCGTAGCCGACGCGGACGCCGCGCCTTGCGGCGTCCGCATGTTTTTGCACACTAAGAATTTGCGCGCCTGCCCGATTTGCTATAATTGAGCCAAGCTCTTTCCATGCCCGACACACTACAAGGCATTGTTGGTTCGCAAGTCGCGCGGTTGCGTAGTCGTGGCGGTGGCATGCCCAAAGATATGATGGTGGATATCACTACGGCCGCAATCCACGAAGTGAATTGCGATGCCTTGGTAGTGTGACGGGCCATGGCGAACCGACATCTAGCGCGCTCAATCGTCCTTCAGACGCTTTTTGAGTGGGACACTACCCGCGCATCGGAGAAGGAGGCGCGGGCGATACTTGCCCGCAACATCGCCGAATTCGGCGGTGAGGATGTCGACCAGTCGTTCATGGACGCTCTTCTCTCGGGCGTTCTCGCCAAGAGAGACGATATTGATCTCGTTATCGGGAAAGCCGCTCCCGACTGGCCCCTTGAGCGCATCGCGCCCGTCGACCGCAATATCCTGCGTCTCGGGCTCTTTGAGCTCCTCTTTGCGGACCGCGCGCAGGTGCCGGCAAAAGTCGCCATCAACGAGGCCATCGAATTAGCGAAAACCTTCGGCGGCGACTCATCCGGCCGTTTCGTGAACGGGGTTTTGGGCGCCATCTACAAAGAGCTCGGTGAACCCGGCAAAGACGAGAAAGGGAAGAAAAGCAGTAAGGTGAAATACGAAGACATGCCGCTCCAGGCGCTCGGCGGCGCCGTCGTGTACGCGAAACACGAAGGGCAATACTACCTCGCGCTCGTGCATGACGTGTTCGGCCACTGGACGCTCTCGAAAGGCAAATTGGAGCCGGGTGAGAGCATCGAGAAGGGAACCGCCCGTGAGATAAAAGAGGAGATGGGAATAGACATCACCATCGAAGAGAAGATCGGGGAGAACGAGTACGTCGCCTCGCATCCGGAGAAAGGGAAGTACCGTAAGCACGTAAGCTACTTCCTGGCTCGCGCCGATTATGTGCCCCTGAAGCTTGAGCCGGGAAAGGGCGGGCTCGATGATACGAAGTGGTTCCGGTTGCAGGACATCATTGACCTCAATTTCTACGATGATATGCTCCCCATCGTCACCGCGGCCGTTCAAAAGCTGTTGGATAAAGCGAGCGATGAGAAAACTCCCTATGCCTGATTTCAATTCATTTGCGCAGAAACTCGGCCTCTCGTTCAAAAAACCCAACTTGTTCATCGAGGCGCTCACGCACCGTTCGTATCTGAATGAGCATCGCGAGTACGCCGGCAACCACAACGAACGGCTGGAATTCCTCGGCGACGCCGTGCTCGAGCTTGCTGCGACAAATTTCCTTTTCAAGAAATTTCCGGCAAGTCCGGAAGGCGAGCTCACGAGCTACCGCGCCGCGCTCGTCAACACCGTTTCACTCGCCGCGCTCGGGCAGGCGCTTGGCATGAGCGACTATCTCCTGCTCTCCCGCGGCGAGGCGAAGGATGTCGGGCGTGCGCGCGAGGCGATACTCGCAGATGCGTTTGAGGCGGTCATTGGCGCGATCTATCTGGATGCCGGCTACGAAAGTGCCGAGGCGTTCATCGCGAAGAATTTGTACGGCAAAATAGACGAGGTCATCGCGAAACGTTCCTACCAGGACGCAAAAAGCCGTTTTCAGGAGATCGCCCAGGAAAAACGCGGCATCACGCCGCGGTATGAGACGCTTTCGGAAGAAGGACCCGACCATGCGAAACTCTTTACGGTCGCGGTGTGCATCGGTTCGGAGGAGATCGCGCGCGGCAGCGGTCAATCAAAGCAGGAAGCCGAACAATCAGCGGCGGAACGTGCGTTGATGAAAACGAATTGGTGAGCAAGCAGATTCGAACACTATGCGCGCCGTTGCGCCGGGACCGTTCGGTATCTCCGCATCAATCTTTTATATTTTCACCACGCTCGTAATTGCATACGGTCGAATAAAGCGCAAAAACACCGATGGCATATGTAGTGTGCGGACAGGGAGGCGAAGCGGCACCGTGCGAGACGGCTGACGCGTCAGCTTTGTACGCTGATATTCTCTACCCGATAATCATCGAATTTGATGTCCATGAAATCGGTGCGGATGCCGGCAAGGTTGGGGCCGATGATGGGCGGCGTGCCGCCGTAATTCTTTCCGGTATCGGTCGCAGAAAGAACTTCGGACCATGGAACCCGACCGCTGCGCTGCACATAGAGAGACAACGTGACGCCACCGCCTACGTTCGTTATCGTCGTCAATTTGAGCCCGAACCATTCGTCATGCGGCAAAAGATTTCTGCTCGATCCACCGCCGCTTACCGAATAAACGCCCGGAAACAGCTTCGCTTGCGCCATGGTATAATATCTTCCTCGGTATTTTTTCTTGATCACCGCGGTTCCATCGACGCGGATGCCGCCATAATAGAGCGTCTCGCCATTTCCGTTGTAACGGCTCATAAATAAAATCCCGTTCGAAGCGCCCCGATTCTGGCTCGCGGAGAAATTGTCCCTGGCAATATAGAATTGCGCCTGCTGACTGAAATTCTCCCACCGGCTTTTTGTCAGGAGGCGGAACAGATTTTGCGGACGAAAACCGTTATCGGTATCAATGGAGCTGGAGCGTCCATATGCAATGCGCCACCGGTCCTGCGAAGGAAGCATATATTGCAGCGTTTCTCCGATGCCGTTTTCGATGATCATCTCGCCGCCGGACTCAAGGAACCAGTACGGGCTCGGACTTTTCTCCGCACTCGTCGTTTCGTGCAGAATGCCGGGTGCGTTGAAAGAATAAATGAATGTGTCCGTATCCGCATGAGGGACATTCCGCTCGTTCCGTCCTCCGGCTGCGAACAGGAGAAGTGCCGTTATCAAGAAGCTCGAGAGGGTGATGCCGGACACGGTGAGGAGGACAATACGAAGGCGGAAGAACCACTCATGCGTCATAGGGACTCGACCGCGAGACGGGTGAGTATTGCCTGCGCCTCCCCGGCAGAGGGCGTCCATACCGTCGCGCCGACGCCGCCACTTCTCGAGATCCCGGCCACAGAGCCGGCGACCCTGACCCCATAGGCACTACAGCTCGCAGTATCGCCCTGCACCGACATGGAAAAATCCGCCTTTGCCGGCAGTGCGGGCGGGGCATATGGCTTGTAGGCGATAGTTTCCAGTTTTTCACCATCATGCCGCTCGAGATATATGCGGTTGTTGGAAAATGCGCATACCACGTACGGCGCATATTGTGCCGTATACCGGGCTAGGAGGGAGAACGTGCCATACTTCCACTCAGCGGATGCGTTCATCTTATAATCCGTCCACGTACCGCTGCCATCAAGGAACGCGGACGCTCCGGTCGAATCTTTCGAGGCCGATAATTCGAGTCCCGTATCGTCCGGTCGTACCGTCCCCCAATTCGATTTCCATGCGGGACCGAAGGTAAACGCAGTGTGGGGCAGCGATTTGACAACGCCGCCGTTGAGGACTTCGAGAAGATGCGAGCTGCTCCACGACGCGGTGGGTTCGATGCGTTTTATGAGATGGACATCCGGGTCCGGATGATTGAAGAAATCTCCGTTACCCGGCCATGTTTGGTAGAAATCGAATGGGTAGATCGTGGGGACGACGCGGCTCAGCAGGGTGTCCGCCTGCGGCGCATTTATGCTGTCCTGGCCCAGATCGTTCAGGGGATAGGCGAATCCATCGACTACGATGTCAAAATTATTCTCAAGCAGCGTTTTTGCGGCCGTCAAGTCATTGGTGACGCGCGTCACGAATTCCGCGGGGGTTTCAATTCGTCCCGCATCCGGCAGCCAGAAAAAATTCGAGAGAAAATGCTGTCCGGGGACGAGTGTGAGGTCTTGTGCGGTAGACGTAGCGATGGGGACGCTGTAGGTCAAGTGATCTTGGTCGCCATGGCTTTCCAGGTCCCACCGGCCGCTCTTCACCATGTAGTCGAGTTGCGACTTTGAGAGGTAGAAATCGTTGAGCGGAACGTCGCCGTTCCCCGGCATCGAGAAACCGGTGATCACGAACATGACGGCTGTGTAGCCGAAGTCCTTTAGCAGTGGATCGGCTGAATATAACGCATCCGAGCGTCCGTCATCAAAGGTAAGAAGGAATGATTTATCGGGGACCGTCCCCGTCCCCTCCATAAACGCCTTGAATTGTTCCATCGTGATGGTATGCCAGCCGGCATCCCTGAGCGCCCGCATGTGTTCTACGAATACACGCATCGGCGGCATGGAAGTGGAATCTCCCTCGCCGTGATAGAGGAGCACGGGAACGCTTCGTGCCGACACCACGGACGAAGTAGCCGACTGGGCTTCCGTTCTGGAGGAGCCGGTAACTGCCGCGAGTGCCGCTTCGGGAAGCTTGAACCGTACCAGATAGTACAGCTCAGCCCGCGCGCGCTGCGCACTGTCGGTGAATGCATGCATCGCCGGCCGAGCGGACGCCGCAATGAGGAACGTTGACACGGTCACGACGAGGAGCGCGAGAACAACGATACCAAGGAAGCCGATTTTTTTGTTTGAAAGATCAACGAACATACTTAGCGAGTCCCCCAGTGATTATCGGCGATGGTTACGACGGCCCACGGCAACTGCCACATGAGGATCACGGTGTAGAACCAATAGCTGACGACGGCGGGAAACCAGTTGCGGTCCTGAGTGTAAATGCGGTAGTAGACCCCGTGCAGGAGGAGCATGAGGAAAAGTCCGGAGAGATAGATTATCGGCAGTATGCCGTAAAAAATGGGTTCCCACATCACGGCATGGACGAAGACGATCGGGGCCGCGAACGCGAGAAATATGTAGCTGTAGAAAAAGAGAGCGGCTACAGTGTCTTTCTTCCATATGAACGACGCGGCGATAAAAGTTTCGCGCACCCAGCTTTTCTTCCATCGCTGCTGTTGTTTCCGGTACGTTTTGAAATTGTTCGGAACCACGGTATACGCTTTTGCTTCGCTCGAATATGCCGCCCGATAATTGCGCAGTACGTAATTGGTGAGCGAACGGTCGTCTCCGAACGTACATTCTTTCCCGAGGAAGGTCTGGTGCAGCCATTCGTCAATGAACTCATCAAGATAACTCTTACGATACGCGCTGCAGCATCCGGGACAGCAGGTAACGATTCCGAAAATGGATTCGGCGGCTTTGTAGACCTTGAAAGCGATATAGTAGCGCAGCGCCTGCATTCTGGTGAGGACGTTTTCGTCGTGGTTATAGACATCCGTGTGTCCGGAGACGGCCCCGATCTCGGGAATCGTAAAATACTTGACCAGGTGCCGCACGCACGATGGCTCGATAAAGCTGTCGCTGTCTATGAAGATGACTATCTCGCTTCGGGAGCGTCTCACGCCTTCATGCATGCCGTGGCGCTTACCGCGATTTTGTTTCCAATCCACTACCTCCACCCGCGCGACACGCGGCGCTATGTCGCGCGCCGCGCGCCGCATCTCGGCAAGCGTCGTATCGGTTGAACCGTCATTGATGGCGATTACCTCTATCTTCTCGCCGGGATAATCCACTTCGCTGAAACGTCGAAGTGTTTCGTAGATATTCTCGCCTTCGTTCTTTGCCGGTACAACGAACGCGACGGTCGGCTCATAGTCGTTGGCCAGCGGGACGCTTCGATGCAGATAGGAGAGCAGAAACCGCGAAAAGATATACAGAACGATAAGGATGCTGTAAGTGCCGAAGAAGACATTGCGGTTTATGTAGTTCCCCGTCGCTATCTTGATGAGTATGACGACATAGATCAAGCCGAAGAAGACGAGCCAAAATCCCATATCCAGGAGTTTGCGATTGGAAGATTCATTCATATAGCATATAGGTCAGGAGCGGATGCCGCGCTGTGCGTCGTCGGAGGAACTGTTCGCATGACAATTATCTTCCGATACCGTGGTACGCTATCCCGCTTGCGACGAATTCTTCCTTCGGAAGGCAGTTGCGTCCGTCGATAAGGACGCGGACGCCATGAGAAAGGAAGTCCTTTGGGGAAAGCGAACGGAAAACGCTATGGTCGGTGGCGATTACGGCGGCGTTGGCTCCGGAGAGGGCCTCTTCGAGCGAGTGTGCGGTAGATTGTTCCGGAACGAACGGGTCGAATTTCCGTACCTGCGCGCCGCCCCTGTTCAGTTCGGTTTCGATGGCAAGTGCGGGGCTCTCGCGCAGGTCAGGCACATCCCGCTTGTACGCGAGTCCCAAAAGCGCGACGGCCGCACCCTTGAGCGGCATATTCTTGCGGCGCAACAACTGCTCCAAACGATTCACGGTATAGCGCGGCATCTCGTTGTTGATCTGTCGCGCGGCGATGAGGAAGCGGTGCTCGAAACCGTTCTCTTTTCCATAGCGGATCAGATAGTAGGGGTCGACGGGTATGCAGTGCCCTCCCACCCCGCAGCCGGGGAAGTGTGGCATGAAGGCAAAGGGTTTTGTCGAGGCCCCCCTGATGACGTGCATGATGTCAATGTCGGCCTTATCGAACGACATCGCCAGTTCATTCACGAACGCGATGTTAATGTCGCGGAACGCATTCTCGACCATTTTCACCGCCTCTGCCTCTTTCATCGAGTTCATCGGCGTCACGGAAGCATCGATCAAAGATTCATATAAGAGGATCGCGCGTGCGTTACTGGTCGGGCCTGCGCCGCCGATGACGCGCGGCAAGGTCCGCGTCGTCCATGTCGCGTCTCCCGGATTGACACGTTCGGGACAATGCGCGAATGAAAAATCCTTTTCACAGACGAGGCCCGATTCGCGCTCGAGGATGGGCAGAGCGACGCTCTCGCATACGCCGGGATTCACTGTCGATTCGATGACGACAAGTGCGCCTTTCTTCAGATGTCGGCCGACCGCCGTGCACGCCCCTACGAGCGGAGCAAGATCGGGGACATGTTCCTCGTTCACCGGCGTCGGCACGCAGATAATATGGGTCAGCGCCTCATCCAGTATGCGCTCGTCAGAACTCAAGCGCATGCGGCTTTTCCGAAAAGCCCTCGACTCCTCGTTTGAGAGGAACGGTGCGTTCCTTCCCTGCAAAAGCGCGATTTTTATCTTGTCTATATCGAAACCGACGACGCGGTGGCCCCTCGATTCGGCAAGAATGGCGAGCGGCAATCCTACATATCCGAGTCCGATAACCGCAATCGTTCCGGTACTCACGCTTTCCGCGGCAAAGTCGACGTGTGCTTCAGTCGGCGTGGGGTGTGCATCAGACAACGCTGTCACACGGGATTCGCGGGCGCTCCGTATATCCATAGGCCCCAACGCTAACAGGTACACGATGAACAACCAGTGAATGCGCTATACTCAAAGCATGTTGAAGCGGTTGGAGATCGTCGGATTCAAATCATTCGCCAAGAAAACGGTCTTGGAGTTCGCGAGCGCGACCACGGCGATCGTCGGACCGAACGGTTCGGGCAAGTCGAATGTGGCCGAAGCGTTCCGTTTCGCGCTTGGTGAACAATCAATGAAAAGTATGCGTGGGAAGCGAGCGGAGGATCTTATTTGGGGCGGCTCGCATTCGGTTCCTCGCGCAAACCGCGGCTCGGTCGCCATCACGTTCGATAATTCCCGCCTGCCTGCGCAGGCAGGCCGCTCGTTCAGGATTGATTTTGACGAGGTCGTGATCGAACGGGCGGTTTTTCGCGACGGCACGAGCGAGTACTCCATCAACGGCTCGCGTGTCCGCCTGCGCGATATTCATGAGCTCTTAGCGAGCGCTAACATCGGCGAAACGGGCCACCACATCATTTCCCAGGGCGAATCGGACAGGATTCTGCTCGCCAATGCGCAAGAGCGGCGCGCGATGCTTGAAGATGCGCTCGGGCTCAAACTGTACGAATTCAAAAAACAGGAAGCGGCTCGGAAGCTCCTCAAGACCGAAGAGAACATCGCACAGGTCAACTCGCTCCGGAGGGAACTCGCGCCGCACCTGCGGTTCTTGGAAAGCCAGGTGAAAAAGCTTGAACGAGCCGAAGAGCTCAAAAACGGACTTGTCGGACTCGCGCAGACCTATTTTGCCATCGAGGACGCGTATATCGCGCAGGAAAAGTCGAGGGTTAGTGCGGAGAAGAAGCGTGCGGCGGAGCGGCTCGCCGTCGCGGATGCCGAATTGAACCGAATCGCGGACCCGAAGACGGCGGATCACGAGACCGTCAAGCGGACCGAGATGTTGCGGAAGGCGGAGCGGGAAGTCGCCGAACTCTCCGCAGAGCGGGCGGCCCTTTCGCGCAACATCGGTCGCGTCGAGGGAGCACTCGAAGAAGTGAAACGCCGCGCGACCGTCGTTGCGCGCGAGCCGTACGCGAAAGTGCCGCGCGAGGAGCTTGAAGCGTTGCATCACGAAGTCGAGCGGCAGGCCGAAAGTGCCATGGGTGCCGACGGTACTCCCGAGGCGTTGCGCGCCGCGCTCACGGCTATCCGCTCCGCGGTCAAGGTCTTCTTTTCGCGGCACGGAGCACCGCGCGACGAACGGTTTTCGGATGAAGAGGAATCCGCGTTCAAGCTGGAGACGGAACACGCGGAACTCCTGAAAAAATATACGGCGGTGTCCGCCGCTCTTGAGAAAGCGGAATCCATACGCGCGCGCACGCGCGAGGCGATGGTCGCCTACGAAGAGACCGGCCGCGAAGACCGCCGCCGCATTCTCGATTTCGCTCAAGCGAAGGCGCACGAAGAAGGCATCGTCGTCACATGCGAAGCGCGCGAACACGAACTTGCGCTTCTCCACGAAGCGCTTGAACGCGACAAACGCGAGGCGGTCGCCCTTGCGGGCCCGGCGGCGACTTCGTACATACCGCTTGCGGCGATGTCGCCGGAGGAACGCAAGGTTCAGGAGGACCGCAAACGCGCCTTGGAACGTATGAAGATCCGGTTGGAAGAAGCGGGAGGCACCGGCGAGGAAATACGGAGGGAACACGCGGAAGTGGCGGAGCGCGAAGCGTTCCTCGCCAAGGAACTCGACGACCTGGCGAAGTCGGCGGCCGGACTCGCCGCTCTCATCGGTGATCTAGACGCCGAACTCGCGAAACATTTCTCCGAAGGGCTTGCGAAGGTCAACGCATCGTTCGGCGAATACTTCGCGCTCATGTTCGGCGGCGGCGGCGCCCGGCTTACACTTGAGGAACCGGAAGAACCAGAAGAACTGGACGGGGAGGAACAGGAAGAAGCCGTTGATGAACCGCAACCCGAACGGCGGCCGGGCATAGAGATAGCGGTCAATCTGCCGAAGAAGAAGGTACGGTCCCTGATGCAGCTTTCAGGCGGCGAGCGCGCTCTCACATCCATTGCGCTCATATTCGCGATGAGCCAGGTGAATCCGCCGCCATTTTTGATACTGGACGAGACCGACGCCGCGCTTGATGAAGCGAACAGTCGGCGCTACGGCGACATGATAGAGAATCTCGCGAAAAAATCCCAACTCATCGTCATCACCCACAACCGCGAAACGATGAGCCGCACGAACGTTCTCTATGGCGTTACCATGGGCGGCGATGGCGTGAGCAAATTGCTCTCGGTCAAATTCGAGGAAGCGGTAGCGGTCGCGAAATAATCATGGCGGCATTTGAATACTTCAAGACCAACGTAGAAAAAGCGGCAAGCTTGCTCGGACTATCGGAAGCAGAGCGAAAAGCGCTGGAGAAACCGGACCGCATCCTCCGGGCGGAGCTTGAAATAGAGATGGATGATGGAAAAAAGGAAAGGTTTCCTGCATACCGCGTCCAGTTCAATAACGCACGCGGCCCGTACAAGGGCGGCATCCGATTTCATCCGAACGCCGACGAGGACGAGGTGTCGGCGCTCGCCGCGATGATGGCGGTAAAGTGCGCCGTCGTTGGCATTCCCATGGGCGGCGGCAAGGGCGGCGTCGCCGTTGACCCGAAGAAGCTGTCGAGAGGTGAGATACATCGCCTCTCGCGCGCATACGTACGGGCATTCGCCGACAACTTAGGGCCCGATACCGATGTGCCAGCGCCGGACGTCTACACCAATCCGGAGATCATGGGTGTGATGCTCGATGAATATGAAAAGATCGTCGGGAAGAAGTCTCCTGCAATGATCACCGGCAAGCCGGTCGAGCTCGGCGGAAGCTTTGGCCGAGATACGGCGACCGCGGATGGCGCAATGGCGGTCCTCGAAGCGTTTTTCAAAGACCGCAGGTTCGATCCGAAATTCCTCACCGTTGCCATACAAGGAGTGGGGAACGCGGGTGCGCAGGCGGCGCGGCTCGCATGCGCGATGGGCATGAAAGTCGTTGCGCTCGCCGACTCGCATGGCACGCTCAAAAGCCGGCGTGGCATTGACGTCGAGAAAACGCTTTCAATAAAGGAGGAAAAAGGTTCGGTACGCGACCTATACTGCCAGGGCTCCGTCTGCGACGCAACGCGGCTTGCAGAGGACGATGCAGAGATCCTCGCGGCCGATGCGGTCATCGTCGCGCAAGCAGACGTGCTCATTCCGGCGGCGCTTGAGGAGCAGGTTCGCAAAGAAAACGCCCCGGACGTCACAGCAGACATCATTTTGGAGATCGCGAACGGCCCTGTCACTCCTGAGGCTGACGAAGTACTCGCGTCAAAAAATACGACCGTGATACCGGATGTGCTTGCGAATGCGGGCGGCGTGACGGTTTCCTATTTTGAATGGCTGCAAAATCGTTCCGGCGAGCACTGGACGAAAGAAGTTGTGCGTGCGCGGCTTTTGGAAACGATGACCAAGGCCTATCGCGAGATCGCCGATTTCGCGAAGGAACGGGACATCACGCTGCGCGAAGCGGCCTACGCGCTCGCGCTTACGCGCATCATCGGGGCGATGAAAGCTCGGGAGAAGCTTCGGCCGAACGATTTCGCACGCGCTGATACGCCAATATAAACCACTGGATGCCGGTAATGGTCTGCGATATCGCTGCGAGCCATAAATGGAGGGTTGCCATCGTTGCCGCCGCGATGAGTAAGATCAGGCCGGTTGAAATGCTGGAAGCGAGCGGCGGCTTCTCTTGTGCGCGCAGCATCGGGATGAGGGTTATGCAGAAGAATATCTGAACTGCCGTAAGCGCGTAATCTTGCCACATATCTCTATGTTGCGGGGACGAAGTCCAATTCTTTTTCGGGAATTCGTGCGGCGATGAGCTTCACGCGGATAGGATCGCCGAGCTGGAAGGCCTTTTTCGTGCGGCGCCCGACGAGGCGGTAGTGCTTTTCATCGTATTCAAAATAATCGTCACCGACGTCCTTGATGCGTATCATGCCGTCGGCGTGCGTGGTCTGCTCTTCGACGTACAGTCCGCGTTCCGTAACGCCCGAAATAACGGCGTCGAATTCCTGGCCGACTTTGTCGGCCAAGAATTCGACCTGCTTCATTTTAATGGAATCGCGCTCGGCGTCGGAAGCCGCAACTTCGCGCTCGGACGCGTGAAGCGCGAGAGTGTCGAATTCCTGCATCTCCTGCGGAGTGATCGGAACGCCGCCTGCGTGCGCTTTGATGAGCCGGTGGATAACGAGGTCGGGATATCTGCGGATCGGAGAGGTGAAGTGCGTGTAGAAGTCGAAGCCCAGACCGAAGTGGCCGATGTTCTTCGTCGCGTACACCGCCTTCGCCATAGACCGCAACGTTGCGGTCTTTATGAGATATTCTTCCGGCTTTCCCTTTACTCCCTCCAGGAGGCGGTTCAATTCGGCGCCCGTAACGCGGCCCGCCTGCGTTTTGAGGTTGTAGCCGAGGACGCGGAGGAAATGAGCGAGATTCTCGATACGATCGGTGTCCGGAGTTTCGTGGACGCGATAGAGGGAGGCGAAATGCGGCCCGCCGTTCGCCGTGAGTTCGGAGAGATATTTTGCGACCGCTTCGTTGGCGAGAAGCATGAAATCCTCGATAAGGAGGTTCGTCTCTTTCCGTTCCTTGAGAGTGATGGCGATGGGCTTGCCCTCGGCATTGAGCTTCACCTTGACCTCGGCGGTATCGAATTCTATGGCGCCCTTCGCCTGGCGGGACGTACGTATCTTTTTTGAAAGGTCGAGCAGTGTAGAAAGCTCCGCATGCATGACGCCCGTTCCCGCGTCGAGCACTTCTTGCGCCTCTTCGTACGTGAAGCGCTTCTTTGAATGGATGACCGTCTCACCGAACCAGGTATCGAGGATGCGCGCATCGCCGTCGAGCGTGAAGACCGCCGAGACCGCGAGCCGGTCCTCGTTCGGTCGGAGCGAGCAGAGGTCGTTGGAAAGTATCTCGGGGAGCATCGGGATGGTGCGGTCAACGAGGTAGACGCTCGTGGCGCGGTGGACAGCTTCCTTATCGAGCGCGCTTCCGGGCTTTACGAAAAAAGAGACGTCGGCGATATGAACACCGACTTCCGTCGTGTTGTCCGGAAGGGCGCGTACCGAAAGGGCGTCGTCGAAATCCTTCGCGTCAAAGGGGTCAATGGTGCACGTCGCGATTCCCCTGAAATCGCGACGTTTTGGGTTCTTCGCTTCATCGGCGAGCGTGAGGCGTCCGTGTTTTTCAAGATATTCCGCATCGGCGACGGCGCCGGGAGGGAAGTCGCTCGCGAACCCTTGCCCGAGCGCCAGCGCGCGCATTTCGGTTTCGTGCACGCCGGCCTTGCCGATAACCTCTTCAATAGTACCGAGCGGATACTCCTTATCAGCGGGCCACTCCCCGAGGCGCACAAGAAGTTTGTCGCCGAGATGCGCATTGCCCCTATCCATAATAACGATAGGGACATGCATCTTCTTATAGTCGGGCGCAAGCAGGGTGAGCCCATTTTCTTCAATGAGCGTACCGACGAACGTCTCGCGCGCGCGGGAAATTATTTCGACTACCTTGCCTGCCGCTCTGGGGGGCATCCGCCCCGAGGGATCGCGATATGCGCCTGCCGGAGCGACCTTCACGATGTCTCCCGAAAGGGCGTGATTCGTCCACTCGCTTGGGATAAGCAGGTCCTCCGTGTCTTCGCCCACGGGAAAAAACCCGATGCCTTTCCGGGTCATCGTTATCGGACCCTCGTATATGATGTTCGCATCTGCCGACATTTCCCGTACTCTAGCAATATAACCCCGCTTCTGCTATACCACCACACCAACTTTGCGCTGAAGTTGGTGTGGTGGTATAGTCGCCCTCATGTTGATGATACGATTTCAGCGCATCGGCCGGACCAATGATCCGGCATTTCGCATTGTCGTGCTCGAAAAGGAGCGCGCGGCAAAGACGGGCAATATCGTCGAACTTCTCGGCACCTACAATCCGCGGAGCAAGGCGCTGACATTGGATGAGGCGAAAGTAAAGGGATGGCTCGCCAAAGGCGCCCAGCCGACCGGCTCCATTCATAATCTTCTCATCACGAAGGGTGTTATACAGGGAAAGAAGGTGAACGTGCTCTCCAAGAAGACGCCGCAGAAAGGGGAGAGTGCGGAGCCCGCACCTGCTGTGCCGACGACCGAGAAGGAAGCCGTCCCGACGGAAGCGCCGACCGAAGCGGAAATAATCGCCGAAGTCGCAGGTACTGACGAGGGAAGCGCGGTTCCCGCCGAGAAAGCTCCGGAAGAGACGCCTGTAACGGAAGACGTGTCCGCCGAAGCTTCGGCGAAGGAGGAGAAACCGGCCGCGTAACTATCATCCGCCAGTTGGCGGACTAACATACCCCCATGGAACCAGACCAAGCATTTCTCGAATACGCCGTCAAAGCCCTCGCCGACCACCCCGAATCGGTCGAGACCACCCGCACCATCGACCAGATGGGCGTCCTCCTCACGCTTACCGTTCATCCCGAGGACATGGGCAAGATCATCGGCAAAGGCGGAAAGACGGCCGAGGCCCTCCGTATCCTCCTCCGGGTCGTCGGTATGAAGGGGAATGCGCGCGTTAATTTGAAAATAAACGAACCCGTCGGCGGCAAACGGGACCTCTCCGACGCCTCGACAAAGGAAAGCGATCGTGGGAACAAGACCGTCGATGATGTGGTTGATGAGATGTAGCAATCGCATCTCAATGCCTACCATTTCCTTATTGCGAATCTTTTGCGTTTAGATACATCATGATGCGATTCCATCTCATCACGCTTTTCGAGGACGAGTGCGACGCGTACCTTTCGGCGTCCATTGTCGGCCGCGCTCGGAAAGAGAAAAAGATATCGGTCGCCTATCAAAACCCGCGCGATTTTGTAGATAACAAATGGGGAAAAGTCGATGAGCGCCCGTACGGCGGCGGCCCCGGGATGGTAATGTCCGCAATGCCCGTTGCCCGTGCTGTTCAACGGGCATTGCGGATCCCGACGAGTCCGCGAGGAGGGATGAAGAAAAGCAGGGCGGTGATTATCTGGTTCTCTCCAAGCGCGAAGCAATTCACGAACAAAGATGCCGATGCGCTCGCGAAATACGGCGATATCGCGCTCGTCTGCGGCCGCTATGAGGGCATTGACGAACGCGCGAAGAAAATCCTGAAGACGCTCGCGCCGGTCAAAGAGTTTGCGGTGGGCGAAGCCGTCTACACGGGCGGAGAGGTCCCGGCGCTCGCCGTGGTGGACGCGGTTACGCGCCGCCTGCCGGGCGTGCTCGGCAAGGATGCATCAGTGGAAGAACGCCGCATCGCCTCCCGCGCCGTCTACACCCGCCCAGAAACTATTGAATATAAGAAGAAAAAATATCAAGTACCCAAAGTCCTCCAAACGGGACATCACGCCAACATCAACGCCTGGCGCCAAAAGAGGTAATACAGAAGGCGCCATTCTGCATTTAGGACACGCCGTGTCCTAAATGGGTCTTGACCGGCCATAACGCGAACATTGACGAATGGAGGAAAATCAAGCAGAATTCTCATCGAAGTTCGGAGTACCTTCCCACACAACTTACAACCATTGAGGGAGAACTGGAATGTTCGCAAAATCGATGTGTTTTATTAAAGTATCGATGTCTGAGGTACGGCATGTAAATGTGATTGATTGGTATGGGCCTTATAAAAACGAAATAGAAGCCAAAAGACATCTCTTCAAGAATCACTGGGGACACGTCCCGCAGAAAGATTGCTGGTATGCGGATATCCCATACAGCGATAATGAGGCAGACGGAACCTACAGGCTAGAAGCAAGGATAGAAATCCTTCCCACATTCCCCAGAAAGAAACTGCATGTAAACGGTCAGCCAGACCGGAGATATGAAGAATAAGGCCTCGCCCCGTCCCAAGGACGGGGTCGCTTTTATCCCCAGGGGGTTGCCGCGAAAGGGCGATATGCTATACTCGCATTTATAAGATACGAGTGAGTCACGGAGGGCGGGGTAAACGATGCATCATCGGGCCGTCGGGCCTTCATACGGGAACCGAAGAAAACGCATAAGCGAAAGCGGATTTGTTTCCGTGCGTTCGTGTTTCTATATTTCCATTTTTATTAATTCACGCCACCCACATGTACAAAAACATCGTTCAGAAGACATTTGGTGCGTATCGAGCTCCCTCGGTTCCGTTCCCGGACCTCGTTGGGCACCAGCGGTCTTCGTTCGACTGGCTTTTAAAGGACGGCCTCGCGGAGCTTTTTAAGGAATTTTCCCCGATATCCGATTATTCGGGAAAGAAATTCGAATTACGGTTCGAAAGTTTTGAGATAGGAGAGCCGAAATACGACGAAGAGTTCGCGCGCGCCAATATGCGCACCTACGAGGCGCCGATAAAGGCGACGGTCAAGCTCGTCAACAAAACCTTCGGTTCGGAGAAGTCGCAGGAAATATTCCTCGCGGACATGCCGATGATGACGCCGCACGGCTCATTCATCGTTTCTGGCGTGGAGCGCGCCATCGTGCCCCAGCTCGCCCGCAGTTTCGGAGCGTTCTTCGTTTCGGAGCTTATCCGCGGCAAACCGTTCTTCGGCGCGAAGATCATCCCGCTCCGGGGCGTCTGGATAGAGTTCGATTCGGAAGCCGACGGCGCCATTTTCGTGAAGATAGACCGCAAGCGCAAATTCCCCATTACCCAGCTTCTGACCGTGTTCGGCGGCGGTCTCGGCGAGACGCTCACCAAGCATTTCGCCAAGGACTCGCTCGCTCTTTCGGCCATCAAGGCCACGCTCGAACACGACGAAGCGAAGTCAATCGAGGAAGCGTATATCGAGATACACCGCCGCATGCGCGACGGCGACCTCGCGACGCCCGAGAACGCGAAGAACTTCGTACAGTCGCTCTTCTCGGTGGAACGCTACGACCTCGGAAAGGTCGGCCGCCACCGCCTCAACGCCCGTTTCGGCCTCCCGACCACCGAGAAAGCGCTTGAGAAGCGCATATTGTCCCTTCCGGATTTCGTCCGCATCATTTCGGAGATAACGAAACTGAATGCCGATCCGTCGGCGCGTCCGGACGATATCGACCACCTGGGTTTCCGCCGCGTGCGCTTCGTCGGCGAGCTCCTCCAGTCCCGCATGCGGGTGGGCATGAGCCGCATGAAGCGAAATATCCAGGACCGCATGTCCACCATCGAGAGCGAAACGACGCTTCCCATGGCGCTCGTCAATCCGCGGCCCTTCCATGCGTCCGTTCACGAATTCTTCACCGCCAATCAGCTTTCGCAATTCATGGATCAGCAGAATATCCTCGCCGAACTAGAGAACATGCGCACGCTCTCCGCGCTCGGTCCCGGCGGCCTCACGCGCGAACGGGCGGGCTTCGAGGTGCGCGACGTGCATCCTTCCCACTACGGACGCCTCTGTCCCATCCACACGCCGGAAGGCCAGAACATCGGCCTCATTCTCCGTCTCGCGACCCACGCGCGCACGAACGACTTCGGCGTCATCGAGACCCCGTACGTCAAGGTAAAAAATGGCAAGACGACCGACGAGATCGTGTATCTCAATGCGCTCGACGAAGAGCTTGAATACATCGCGCATGGCGCGACCAAGCTCGACGAGCATGGCCGCATCCGCACCGACTTCGTGGAAGCCCGCCACAAGGGCGACCCCATTATCGTCGCGCGCGAGGCGGTGACGCTCATGGACGCTTCCACCTACCAGATGTTCTCCATCGCCACCGCGATGATCCCGTTCGTTGACCATGATGATGCGAACCGCGCGCTCATGGGTTCAAACATGCAGAAACAGGCGACTCCGGTTTTGATCCCGGAGATACCGCTCGTTGCTACCGGCATCGAGGCGCATGCCGCCCGCTCGACCGGCCGCCTCGTTCTCGCCGAAGAAGCGGGCGAGGTCTCGCAGGTGGATGCGCGCCGCATCGTCGTAAAAAACAAGGACGGAAAAGCCAAGGAATACCGCCTTCAGGGCCTTACCCAGACCAACCAAAACTCCGCATTCATGCAGAGGCCGTCGGTCGTGCTCGGCGACAAAGTGAAGAGGGGCGCAGTGCTCGCCGACAACTCTTCCACCGACCAGGGACAGCTCGCCCTCGGGCAGAACGTGCGCGTTGCCTTCATGAGCTGGAACGGCGCGAACTACGAGGACGCGATCATCATTTCCGAACGCCTCGTTGAAGAGGCGAAGTTCACGACCGTCCATATCGAGGACTTCGACTGCGTGGTGCGCGACACAAAGCTCGGTCCCGAGACGACGACGCACGACATCCCGAACGTCGGCGAGCTCCGGCTGAAGAATCTCGACGAAGAGGGCGTCATCCGCATCGGCGCGGAAGTGCGCCCCGGCGATATTCTCGTCGGCAAAGTAACGCCGAAGGGCGAGACCCAGCTTACTCCGGAGGAGCGCCTTCTGCGCAGTATCTTCGGCGACAAGGCGAAGGATGTGAAAGACACCAGTTTGCGCATGGAGGGTGGGAAGCGCGGCCGCGTCATCGGAGTTCGCGTGTTCTCGCGCGAAAAAGGCGACCAGCTTGAGAGCGGCATTATCAAGAAGATTGTCGTTACGGTGGCGCAGGTACGGAACGTTTCGGTCGGCGACAAGCTCGCGGGACGCCACGGCAACAAAGGCGTCATCAGCCGCGTGCTTCCCGTATGCGATATGCCGTACGATAAGGACGGCAATCCGGTAGACCTCATTCTCACGCCGCTCGGCGTTCCCTCCCGCATGAATCTCGGGCAGATACTCGAGATGCATCTCGGACTTGCGGCGCATACGCTCAACTATCAGGCCGTCGTGCCGCCGTTCGCGGGCGCGACCGCCGAGGAGATCCGCGACGAGCTCGTTTCCGCCGGCTTCGACCGCGGCGGGAAGATGCAGCTTTTCGACGGCCGCTCGGGTGACGCGTTCGCCCAGACCATCGCGGTCGGCTACATGTATATCCTCAAATTGCATCACATGGTGGAGGACAAGATCCACATGCGCTCCATCGGTCCTTACTCGCTCATCACCCAGCAGCCCTTGGGCGGCAAAGCGCAGAACGGCGGACAGCGCTTCGGCGAGATGGAAGTATGGGCCCTCCTCGGCTACGGAGCCGCGTACACCCTGCGCGAGATGCTCACTATTAAATCGGACGACATCCAAGGCCGTTCCGCCGCCTTCGACGCCATCGTAAAAGGCGAGCCCATCAGCCACACCGGCACACCCGCGTCCTTCGCTGTGCTTACCAACCAGATCCGCGGCCTCGCGCTCGATGTGGAGCCGTTGAACCTGCCGCCGGAGCCGGCCGCGTAATTTATTTATTTCTCTCACCCTTATGGCATTCACTCCCCGCAAATTTCCGCCCCGCGACACCTGGAATGGGCTGCGTCTCGCGCTCGCCTCGCCGGAACGCATCCTCGCATGGTCGTCCGGCGAAGTGACCAAACCCGAGACCATCAACTACCGCACCCAGCGCTCCGAAAAGCACGGACTTTTCGACGAGAAAATATTCGGTCCCGAAAAGGACTATGAATGCTACTGCGGCAAATATAAGGGCATCCGCTACAAAGGCATCGTCTGCGACAAGTGCGGCGTGGAGATAACCCGTTCCATAGTCCGGCGCGAGCGCATGGGCCACATCGAACTGTGCACGCCGGTCGCGCACATCTGGTTCCTGCGGAGCGTTCCTTCACGGATGGCGCTCTTGCTCGGTGCCTCCGCAACGGATATAGAGAAGGTCGTTTATTTCGCCGGCTACATCGTTTCCAAGATCGCCGAGGACGAAAAAAAGCGCCTTTTGACCGAACTCGAAGGCGAATATAAATCGAAATACAAGTCGCTTACCAGCGATAAAGAGCGTGATGCATTGAAAGAGAAAATGACGCTCACGAAGGCGGAGATCGAGAGCGTCGTCGTCGGCAAAGTTCTTGACGAGCTCGAATACCACCGTTTCTCGGTGAAATACGGCGGGCTTTTCGAGGCGCGCATCGGTGCGGAAGCCATTTACGACATTTTCTGCAAGCTTGACCTGAAAGAACTCGAGAAGACACTTTCCGCACGCTATCAGCATGCGGGCACTGCCGAGCGCGAGAAGCTCGCGAAACGCCTTTCGCTTATTGCCGGACTCATCGCCTCCGGTGTGCGCCCCGAATGGCTCTTCCTTACGCGCATCCCCGTCATCCCGCCTGCGCTTCGGCCGATGGTCGCGCTTGAAGGCGGCCGCCACGCGACCTCCGACGTGAACGACCTTTACCGCCGTGTCATCAACCGCAACAACCGTTTGAAGAAACTCATAGACATCCACGCGCCGGAAGTCATTCTCCGCAACGAAAAGCGCATCCTCCAAGAGGCGGTTGACGCTCTTTTGGACAATTCCATCCGCAAGAGCGGCGCCTCCGCGGGCGCCATGACGCTCGCCCAGCGCCGACCGCTCAAATCGCTCGCCGACTACCTGAAAGGAAAGCAGGGGTATTTCCGCCAGAACCTTCTCGGAAAACGCGTGGATTACTCGGGCCGTTCGGTCATCGTCGTCGGCCCCGATCTGGAGCTCGACGAATGCGGTTTGCCCAAACACATGGCGCTCGAGCTCTTCCGCCCGTTCGTCATCGCCGGTCTTCTCGATCGCGAACTTGCCTTCAACATTCGCGGCGCAGGCCGTCTCATCGAGGACGGCGTCGCGGAGGTGTGGGAGATCCTTGAAGAGGCCATCGCCGGTAAATATGTGCTCCTCAACCGCGCACCGACCCTGCACCGGCAGGGCATCCAAGCGTTCCGCCCGCAGCTTATCGAAGGCGACGCCATTCAGCTCCACCCGCTCGTGTGCAACGCGTTCAATGCCGACTTTGACGGCGACCAGATGGCCGTGCACGTTCCGCTCTCGGAGGAAGCGCAGTGGGAGGCGAAGAATGTCATGAGCGCCAACAAGAATATCCTGAAGCCGGGCTCGGGCGACATGATCGTGCTCACCGGGAAGCCGTTGGACATCATCCTCGGCGTGTACTGGCTCACGAAAGCGGTAGAGAAAGCGAAGGGCGAGGGCGAACACTTCGCATCGCCGAACGCGGCCATTCTCGCGTCCGAATACGGCGCCGTCGATCTGCGCGCCAAGATCAAGGTCCTGCCAGTTTCCGGCAAAGAAAAATACGCGACCTTCGAGAATCGTCCGTTCGAGACGACCGTCGGGCGCCTTCTCTTCAACACCGTCCTTCCCGCCGACTACCCGTTCATCAACGAGACCATCACGAAGAAAGTCCTCTCGCGCATCGTCACCGACTGCATTACGCGCTATGGGCTCGATGCCGTGCCGGGCATCGTCAATAAGGTGAAACGCTTCGGCTTCGATTACGCGACCCGCTCTGGCATCTCATGGGCGATCAACGATGTTTCCGTGCCGAAAGAGAAGACCCGCATCATTGATGGCGCCGTCGCAAAGGTCGCCGCTCTGGAGAAGGATTACCAAAACGGTCTCTTGTCCGAGGAAGAAAAGCGCCGTATGGCCATCGAGATATGGCAGGGCGCCAAGCAGGCGGTTGAGGAGGAGGTCGCGCTTGAACTTGACCCCATGGGTTCCGTCGCCGATATGGTGAGAAGCGGCGCGCGCGGAACGCTCGGCAACCTGACCCAGATGGCCGGCATGAAAGGCCTCATCCAGAACACGGCCGGCGTGACCATCGAAGTGCCCATCATATCTTCGATGATCGAGGGGTTGAATCCCATCGAATACTTCATGAGCACCCACGGCGCGCGCAAAGGACTTACCGACACCGCGCTCGGGACCGCGAAGGCGGGTTACCTCACGCGCCGCCTCTTTGACGTGGCGCAGGATTCCATCGTGACCGAGAAGGACTGCGGCACCGCACGCGGCGTGAAGATCAATCGGATGAGCGCTTCCGGCATTCAGATCAATTACGCGGAGGCGCTTCGCGGCCGCGTGCTTGCGGAAGACGCAAAAGACCAGGACGGAACCGTCCTGTTCAAGAAAGGGCACTACCTTTCCAAGGGAGACGCCGAAGCTCTTGACGCTTCTTCGATCGCCACGGTCGTCTCGCGCTCGCCGATGTCCTGCGAGACGCGCTATGGCGTGTGCCAGACCTGCTACGGCATGGACCTTACGACGCAGGAATTGGTAGACCTCGGCGAAGCGGTCGGCACGGTCGCCGCGCAGGCCATCGGCGAGCCGGGCACCCAGCTCACGATGCGCACCTTCCACGCCGGCGGCGTCGCATCCATCGGCGGCGACATCACGAGCGGCCTCCCGCGCGTCGAGGAAGTGTTCGAGAAGCGCTCGCCGAAGAATCCGGCGGTCATATCAAAATCCGACGGCCTGGTCGCGGAGATAAAGGAAGAAGGGCGTGAGAAAGTTATCGTCGTCGCTCCGACGGCGGGGCAGGGCAAAAAGGACGGTTCGGCATACGAATACCTCGCGCCGTATCCGCGCGTGCCGCTCGTTAAAGCGGGCGATACGGTAGTGAGAGGGCAGATTTTGACCGACGGTTCCGCCGACCTCGACGATCTGTTCGAGTACGCGGGCCGCGCGGTAGTGCAGGAATATATCATCACCGAAGCGTCGAAGATCTACGAGATGCAGGGCGCATCCGTATCGCGCAAGCACCTGGAAGTGGTGGTGAAGCAGATGTTCTCGCGCGTGAAGATCACCGATGCCGGCGACACCGACCATTCGGTCGGCGACGTCGTCGAGGATTGGGAATTCGCGAAAGTGATGGCGGAGATGGAAGGAGCGGACAAAATGGCGCCGAAGGCGCGCGAGATCGTACTTGGCATCAAGGAGAGCGCGCTCTCGCGCCGTTCGTTCCTCTCGGCGGCGTCCTTCGAACAGACGACGAAAATACTCATTAATGCGGCACTGCGGGGTTCCGTTGACCGCTTGCGCGGCCTCAAAGAGAACGTCATCCTCGGGCGACTTATTCCTTCCGGCACCGGCTTTGCGGGGAGCCAGAAGCACGCGCACATTACGAAACTCCAGTCGGAGCGTCCGCCGTCCTCGGCCCCGTCCCGCACCACCAGTTTCGCCCCGCGCCAAACCCGCGCGCTCTAGAGCTTCGCGCCGCGTGCGATTTTTGAGCACAGCGTAATTTTCTGCTGAAAATTCGCTCCGCTCTCGCGCCATCGCGCTGCGAGAGTCCCAAAAATCGCACGCGGTGCTTCACTTAAAATATAAAAACGGCGCGGAACCTTGGAAGGTTCTCGCGCCGCCTGTCTCGACGATACGTCACCATCGCTTTAAGAAGATCCATATAAGAGCGATGATGCCGCCCAGCAGAACCATGGTTCCGATGAGATTGGATGAATCGGGTATCCGAATGATGTACATCCCAAGACCGATGTCGCCAATCGCAAGCGTTCCGAGCACTAACGGTTCGATTTTCATCGCCCCTCCAAGAGTTGAGCTAAATTAATGATTGCATTTATTTCCAGGCCTGTCAAATGTTTGTAAAACGCGGTAAACTCAACTGAAATGGCCACCGACAGCGTCGCGCAGATCAAGGAGCGCTTGAACATACAGGACATCATTGCTCCATACGTGAAGCTCAAGAGAGCGGGCAGATCGCTCGTGGGTCTGTGCCCGTTCCATAAAGAAAAGACGCCGAGTTTCCATGTCAGCCCCGAGCGCGGCACGTGGCATTGTTTCGGTTGCGGGCTCGGCGGCGACGGCTTCTCGTTCATCGAAAAAGTCGAAGGAGTGGATTTCAAAGGAGCTCTGAAAATACTGGCGGAGAAGGCGGGTGTCACTATCGAGTATCAGGGAAGCGGAAATCGCGAAGACGCGTCGAAAAAAGAGCGCCTACGCTCCCTTATGAGCCGTGCAAGCGAATGGTATGCGGGCAAGCTCCCGGGGAGCCCGGCCGAAGCGTATGCGAAAGCGCGCAGCATGACCGAAGAAACCATCCGCGCGTGGCGCCTCGGCCACGCCCCGGAGGCGTGGCGCGCGCTCCTTGAGGCGCTCACGACTGAAGGGTTCACGATAGAAGAACTCCTTTCCACCGGACTTATCAAGGAGGCAGACGGCAAAAAAGGCACGTACTACGACCGCTTCCGCAACCGGCTCGTGTTCCCGATACGCGACACCGCCGGTCGCGTCGTCGCGTTTACCGGTCGCGCCCTTGCCGCGGACGACCAGGCGAAGTATCTCAATAGTCCGGAAACGGAGCTCTATCATAAATCCGAGATACTTTTCGGCATGGACTCCGCGAAGGACGCGATACGGACGCGCAAGTTCACGATGCTCGTCGAAGGGCAGATAGACGTCCTGCTTGCGCACCAGGCGGGCTTTCAGAACGCCGTGGCGCTCTCGGGCACGGCTCTCTCCGAGAAACATCTTGCCCTCATGAAGCGTTATAGCGAGAATCTCATGCTTATTCTCGACGCCGACATGGCGGGCCTCAAGGCGACCGCGCGCTCGGCGGAACTGGCCCTGCGGCACGGCCTACGCGTGAAGGCGGTCCGGCTCCCGACAGGGAAGGACCCGGCGGACCTCGTCAAAGAAGACGCAAAAGAGTTTGCCAAGCGCGTCGCCGCGGCAAAACCAATCGTCGAGTTCTTTCTCGCGGAGCTTGCGGAGAAAGAGCATGACTCGCACCGCCTCTTGCGGTCCGCCGAAGAGATAGTACTTCCGCTCATACGCGCCATGCCGAGCCCCATGGAGCGCGAACACTTTACGCAATCAACGGCGCGCGTGCTCGGCTTAAGCACTGAGGCGGTCCGCGAATCCCTCGCGAAATTGCCGCAGGTGCATGCGGAAGAATCCATGAAGCGCGCAGGTACCGCCGAAACCGCGAAGCGTTCCGCGCGCCAGTTGCGCGAGGAAATGCTTCTGGCCGTTGTCCACGTGTATCCCGGTACCCCGCTTGCAGAGCGCATCAAGTCAGAGTATTGTCGAATTACTGGAGCCCATCAGCTTCCCGCTGACGTCCCTCAAGAACCGGCCCTCTTCCAAGCGGAACAGGCATTCGGCGAGGAACCTGCGGAAGAAGCGGGAGATGAGCTTCTTCGCGCCTTTGAAGAAGCGACTATTCGCGAGGCGTATCAAGAAGCAGTCACACGGTTGCGAAGGGCCGAAGCCGCGCTCGATGCGGCGGCGGTTCAAAGTGCACAGGAAGCGTGCGCCGTGCTCTCGGCGCGTCTCTCGGTATTTTGACAGCAGACCCCGAGTTTCCCGTCTCCATTTTTGGAATGGCAAAATCTACCGTAAAAAAGAAGAGGAAAATGCATACAACCGCAAAGAAGCGGGGGGCTAAGCGCGCGCCCGCCGGCAAGCGTCGCGCGCAGCCGAAGCGCACCAAAAAGCACGTCCTGCGCGCGGCGGTGCGGGGAGCAAAGGCAAAAGCGGACTCGCAGAAAGCGCTTTCGGCGGATGCGCTCATCGAAAAAGGGAAAGAGCGGGGCTATGTCACTTACAGTGAGATCCTGAAATCGTTCCCGCATGTCGAGGACGACGTCGATTTTCTCGAATCGCTGTACGAGCGTTTTGCGGTCGCCGGCGTTGATGTGCTTGAAGGCGGCATGCTCGAAGATGCCGCGAACGAATATCTCGCGACGCGCAACATCAAGGACCGTCATTCCACCGGATACGACTCCATCCAGATCTACCTGCGCGAGATCGGCCAATACCCCCTTCTCACCGCCGCCGAAGAACGCGAGCTCGCGAAGCGCATCGAAAAGGGCGATGCCGAAGCGCGCAATATTCTCGCGCGCAGCAACCTGCGCCTTGTGGTTTCCATCGCAAAGAAATATGTGGGACGCAGCCCCGATCTCACGCTTCTCGACCTCATTCAGGAAGGAAATCTGGGACTCTTCCGCGCGGTGGACAAGTTCGACTGGAAAAAGGGGTACAAATTCTCGACCTATGCGACGTGGTGGATCCGCCAGGCCATCACGCGCGCGCTTGCCGACCAGTCCCGTACCATCCGCATTCCCGTCCACATGGTGGAGACCATCGCAAAGTACAAACAGGTCTCACGTCGCCTCTCGCAGGCGCTCGGCCGCGAACCGCAGGCGGAGGAGATAGCGATAGAAATGGGGGTGGAGCCGGAAAAGATCTACCAGATAGAAAAGATAAACCAGGACACGCTTTCTCTCGAAAATCCGGTCGGCTCCGACGACGACGAGCGGTCAACGCTCGGCGATTTCATTCCCGACGATAAGATACCGTCGCCCGTGCAGGAATCCTCCGAGCGCATTCTTGCGGAACAGGTGCGTACCATCCTCACCGACCTCTCGCCGAAAGAGCGCAAGATACTCGAAATGCGCCACGGCCTTATGGACGGCATTTACCATACGCTCGAAGAAGTGGGGAAGGAGTTCGGCGTCACCCGCGAGCGCATCCGCCAGATCGAAGCGAAAGCGCTGGAGAAAATCCGCACCCACGAACGCGCCCGCCACCTGAAGTCGTATTGAAAATAAATAACGCGCAGGGGAAGAAATGTCCCTGCGCGTCTTAGCGTGTGCCGTCTGCTACCAGGTCGGTATCAGCGGGCCGCCCATCGTATCGGCCTCTCCGAGCAATGACCCGTTGAAGCGGATGAGTTCGTGGCCCCGAAAGGGCTTATTGAAGGCGCCTTTCGCACTGTTCCGGTAGGTCACGTTCACGAGAGCGAACGTCTGCTGTCCGCGCCCGCCGAGCCAATGCCTTTGCTGGTACGCTCCGCGAAGAGCCGCTTCCAGGCAGGGCATAGCCCTCTCGTCATATTGTCCTTTTGTGTACATGTCCCAGATCGGCTCCCCGTTGTAGAGGATTGCGACCGCCCGTGAGAAGCCGTTGCCGGACGGATTCACGAGCGTCTTGATCCTGACTGTCCATGGCGACCGTACGTAGTCCTCTTGTCCGCTCACCATCGCTTCGAAAAAGATGCGCAGGGCATCAGCCCACAGGTTCGGCAGGTGGGCCTGCGATAATTCAGTACTGCCCGCCAGCTTCATATTCGTCTCCATGTCCTCTCCTCTGTTTCTGGACCGGTTGTATGGGATAAGAGCAGAATCTCTGTTTCGTTTATAACCGAATGACGGCCTACTGTCAAGGTTTTTTCATCCAAAAGCCGTGTGGAGCGCGGGATATCTCGCAAAAAGAGTGGGGCTCCCGCGAAATGGTTCGCGAGAGCCCCTGCGGCTGATTCAGTCCGCGGCTTGTTTGAACGATACTACCGCTCCGGCTACGAGTGCCGCCAAAAGCGCGAGAGCGAGAAAGGACACCCAGTCGATCGAAACGTCTCGTAAGGCGTCGGTTATCTCCGGCGGCGTAAACGGAGCGAGCATGGTCACCGGCATCGCTATCGCCACGAACGTGGTGATCATCGCCGACGCTATGCGTTCGAACGGCGAACGACAGTCTGTCTTTTTCAAAGTATTCCCCCTTTCGTTTCACTGCATATCCCGGAGAGTCGGGCGGCAGAGAGACCTGCCAGGAACTGAAGCATTCCCGCTTATTTACGCATGATTAATAAAAAGCGTCAAGTGTCTGGTATACTTCACGATATGGAGCGGAGGAAGAAAGTGCATGCAAAAAAACCGGCGCTTCCCATCAAGCACTGGAGCCATTCGTCGCTCATGTCGTTTTTGCGCAATCCGTTGGCCTGGTACAAGCGGTACGTCGAGGAGGTATACGATACGCCTTCCACGCCGGCTTCCATCGTCGGCCGCGCCGGGCACCTGGCGCTCGAGCATTTCTACCGCCAAGTGAGCGAGCGTCAGGCGCAAGTTGAAAATTTTGCGCCTGGCCGAGCGAACGCTGGAGGAAACACTTTTTCGGAAAATGTACTGAAAAAGTGTTATCGGGGCGCGGACAAGGAATCGGCGATGCAAAAAGGCCTCGCCTATATCCGAGGCATCGGGGATTTCGAGATCGATTTCAAGAAGGCCAAGACGCGCCGCGCGAAAAAAGAAAAGCGCAAAGCGATGGAACAGGAATATCTGCGCGCCGTTTCGTTCTATCTGGAGCGCCCGCCGAGGCACAAGGTGCTCGGCGTTGAAGTGAAGGGCCTGGTTGAAGTGGATGGCCTTCCGCTTCCCATCAAGGCGGTTTCTGACCTCGTCGTCGCTTCGCGCGTAGAGCGGGGCGCCGTGGACATCGTGGACCACAAATTCGTCGCCTCCTTCAGCAAAGGAGGCGCGGCGAAGGCGCTTTTTATCATCCAGGCCATTTTCAATTACTACACGGTGCAGGAGATGTTCGGGAAGCCGGTGCGCCGCTTCCTCGTCTACGAATGCAAAAAGACGAGGAACGCCGACGGAGGTCCGCAGATGCGGCGCTACGAAATAGATTTCCGCAAGCATGCGGAGGACTTTACGGTGTTCCATCGCCTGGTGAATGACGCGACGAAGGAAATATCCCGGCGGCGCCTGTATCTGCCGAACCCCTCCGACATGTTTGAAGGTGATAATTCTTTTGATATCTATCGTCTTGAATTAATTGACGACGAGTAAAGTAAAAGGCGGCCCTTCTCTAAGAGGCCGCCAGTGTTTCCAAACGCGAACTGTCTAGCTCCAATACCCACGCACTTGTTCCAGTAATCTCTTCGCGACATTGACATTTTTCCGTGTCGAGAATCGGGAGAAAAACCGTGGATGTAGTTCTGGAGTTACGGAGCCTTTCCAGCCGCTCGCTTGCACGTGCTGGCAGAACTCGCGGATGTCCAGAACACCATCATCCAACCAAAGATTGCGGCCGCCACGATTGCCCCTGGCGGGACTGAAGTTGTTGAGGTGGATTTCCCGTACCAGATGACGGTATTTGTCGAAGAAGTCGACAAGGCGTTTCATCAGAACAGCGGGTGGAACACCCACCAGGTTTTCCACGCCGTGCTTCCCAATCTGGTATTCGAGCAAGTGCTGAGTGTCCAGAGTAAGGGATATTTCATGTTCACCCACGGCGTCTATGAATTCCTCGAACGGACAATTGTAGTTGCCGTTCGGAACCGTAGTTGCCGTCTGAAGGGTCCAGTTCGGATGAACTCGTCGGTTCTTTACGACCTCTCGCCAATGGTAACCATAGGCAACCACAAGCTCTGTCGCATCACCGAACTGATCTTCAAGCGAAGCGTCAACAGGCAAGAGTCCGCCCCACAGTGCCGGAATGCGTATCTCCGGGTGAGTAACATCGGAATTCCAGTCCAGAGCTTCGTGCAGATGTAGCTCAAGCTGGCGGACGGTGGCGTTCTCGCGGTACCGCTCCAAAGAAGGATAACTCCACAAGAAGCGGAACCGGAACATTTCAAGACCATCGAAACCGGCCTGTTCTGCGATATCCATAGCGGTCACCGCTGAAGCAGGGAACACAGACAGTGATTGCAGAAAGAACTTCTGGGACACGGGCCCTCCTTCTAATGTAGTAGGGTAAGAAAACTATGAGCCATCATGGCCCAGCGCTACTACTTGTATATCATGTTGAGCGCATTTGTCAACCAGCAAACAGTCTATGGAGTGTTTCCGAGGGCCTGGTCGACGAGCTGCTTCACAATGTCGTAGGGGTAAGCGACATCCATAACGACCGGGTCCTTGCCGTTGGCTAAAATAATGGAAAAAGGAGTTCCCACGGCACCCATGTCAAGCGCGTTCTGACGGTCGGCCGTGATGCGCGCGTCAAGCGCGGCAGAGACGCTCGCATAACAGGTCGCGAAGGCGTTACCCGAGAGGCCTATTGAAGAGGCGAGCTCCCCGTAGCGAGAAGAGTCAACCGGCTGGTTGGCAAAGAGTGCATTGGCGAATTTCCAGAAACCGTCCTCGCCAGCGACTTCCCCGGCGCATTCGGCGGCTTTCGCATGCGACAGGGCATTGGGGTGTATTTCAGAAAGCGGGAAGTGCCGAAAGACCCACGCGACACGGCCGCTCGTGCCCGCGTTCGCGATTATCTGGTGCAGCGCGTCATGGAAGCCTCTGCAGTACGTGCAGTCGAAGTCGGAATATTCGATTATCATTACCGGCGCCGCCGGATTGCCGAGAATGTGATCGGAGATGCCGACGGGCCGCACGAGCGCCGGGTTGCCGGCCGTCTTCGGCATCGAGGCGTACACCGCCATCGCGACGATGATCCCGCCGGCAACTATGGCGAGCGGGATCATGAAGGAAGGTCTCATGCTTCGAAGTGTAGCACCAAAGAGAAAAGCGGAGGGAATGCCTCCGCTTTCGAACCGCCGCTGTCATTTTTTGTTCGCGGCCCCGAACAGTTCCTGTATGCTCGGCCTGATGATATTGCCGCCGCTGATCGGGCGGTTCCCCCACATCGCGCGGTACAGGAACCGGACCGCTTTAGCGCCACGTATCTCGCCCCCGACGCCGACGTGGGGGCTGAGGTGCAGCGCAAGTATCCTGCACCCGAGCGAGCGCGCCGCCTGACAGACCTTCTCCTCCGTCGGCGCCGGAGCATCGAGCACGGCCTGGATGGCTGCGTGGAGCTTTCGCCCCACTTCTGCAACCGTCTCTTCTTCCTTCCGCTCCCTTTGGCTCGCAAATCCGAGTAATGTCCCCTGTCCCATTCCCGCCTCCTTTTGGCCTGGTTGTACGACAAAAAACTTCACGCCAGCTTCAGTATATAACGTTTCCGTCCCGCGCGAAACGTTGACCGCGCGTTACAGCGGCAGCGCATGAGTCATTGCCGGCCCGCGCGAGGCGCCCGGAACCCACAGCGAAGTATCCAGTTTGATGTCGCGGATGTCGCGCAGGTCTTTGTACTTGAGGATGCCATGCTGGAGCGCATAGTCGTAGAGTTCCCGCGTGAGCCGCACGTCCTCGATGCAGTAATCGCGCACCTGCTCCTTCTTTCCTTCCTTCCACCATTCGCTCGCTTTCATGCCGTCGCCCGATTTACTCTTGCCCAGCGTCGCTTCGGCGAGCGACTGGAGGCGGATGCGCCGCCCAAGCACTTTCTGTACCTCGCTCATAAGATCGAGGGAATACACGTGCGAGAGATCGCCCGGGTAATAGCGGTTGAGGAGCGGAATATCAAACGTGTCCGAATTGAATCCGACGAGCATATCGGTGCGTTCGAGAATGGGCCACAGCTTGTGCAGATCCTCTTTGAAATACGATGAGTATTCGCCCGTATCGGAGTCGTGAATGGCCACGACGGTGAGTTCCTGCTCGTTCACGTCAATGCGCCCGCGCACCATGGAGTCGGTCACGGATTCGATATCAAAAGTCACGACGCGCATGATATCAGTCGTTTGAGCGGAGGCGCGCGGTCAGTGCCGCCACGTTCATCTCGGATTCCTCGCCGGTCGCGAGGATTTTCATGCGCACCGTTTTCCGCGCCACCTCATCCGCGCCATAGGCGACGAAGAGCGGGATGCCGCGCTTCACGGCATCCCTTATCTGGTCGCCCAGCGCGCGACCGGTCAGATTGACGAAAATGTGTCCGCCGTCCCTGCGCAGAGCGTCGGCAAAGCTCTGTGCGGCGGGAATATCGCCTGCGGTCGGTGTGCCCAGATACAGCTGGGGGCGGCCCGCGCGGGACTCCTGTACGAAGCCATGCGTTTTCAGGAAGTCGGCGAGCGTGACATCGCCGAGCGCGAAGCCGACCGCCGGAATGGGGTCCCCGCCCCAAAGCGCGACGAGGCCGTCGTAGCGGCCGCCGCCGAACAGGGAACGCGGGTTCGCCGGGTTCGTGTCGAAGACCTCGAACACCATGCCGGTGTAGTAATCGAAGCCGCGCGTGATACCCGCATCAAAAACAGCATTGCCAACCCCGCGTTCCTTGAGCGTCGCGACAAGCGCCTGGACGGGTTTCGGGTCGATGAGAGAAAGGGGATCCGTGCTGGATATCGCCTCCGACGCGGCCTTGAATTCCTCGGGACGCATTTTCGCTCTTTTGTCCAAAAGTCGGATGTACCGCCGGATATCGTCGCCCGCAAGACCGGCCGCCGCGCACGCGGCGTTCAGAAGCGAACGCGAACTGATGCGAATGATGAAATCTTTTTCAGACGCGCCGAACGCCTTCAGTATCTCCGAAGCAAGCCGCACTATCTCGATGTCCGCCTCGCCTTCGGGGAGCCCGATCAGGTCTATGTCCGCCTGATAGAACTCGCGCAGGCGGCCTTTCTGGGGCCGTTCGTAGCGGAACCGGTTGCCGACGGAGAACCACCGGAGCGGGAACGCGAGCTCGCGGCGCTTGGCCGCGACCATGCGCGCGAGAGTCGGCGTCATTTCCGGCCGCAAGGTTACGGGCCGGTCGCCGCGGTCGGTAAAGGTATAGGTCTGCTCGTTCACTATCTCCTCGGAGGTCTTCGCTTCGTAGAGTTCGGCGCGCTCAAGCGGGGAGGCGTTGTATTCTTCGTAGCCCCAGAGGGAGAGCACTTCCCGGATACGCGCGAACATCGTATCCATCCGCGCCCAATCGCTCGGATAAAAATCGCGGACGCCCTTGTAGGGGTCGGTGGAAAGAGGCGCGGACATACGGCGATTTTATCACGAACCGCTATTCACTGCGCATTGATTGACAGTTCTTTCCCAAAGGACAATTATGATTACAGCTTTGGAAGGGAGGTGATCTCGACCCCATCTCATCGCCGGGATATGGCGAGGTAGAGTTCTTGTCCGGATTGACCGTCGGACCGCTTGAGCCGCATTTGTGCGGCTCTTTTTTATACTCCCGTCGTTTTGGGATCGATGGAAACGTATTTCAAAATAACGTCGCGCATGACTTCGGGGTGCGGTATGCCGTGCATGGTGAACTCGATGTCTTCGGCCGCGGTCTGCACCTTTATGTCTCCGATGCCCAGTAGGGAAGGAAGCACGCCCTCCACGTTGGTCGTTACGTCTTGCACGCGCGAGAGAAACAAACTCGAGACCTCGCGGGAGAAGTATCGCCGTTGCTTGATGTCCACGATGCGATGATTGGTAAGCACCCACACGTTCAAAAAATATCGCGTGAACGCGCCCCAGGCGCTGGTCCATGTCACCAGGAGCCAGACGCCCAGTACGGCGCGGGGGAGCGGCATCGAGAAGTTGAAAAATGCGGCGTAGGGTGCAAACGGCGGGGCAAATGCGAGCAATTTCGGAAGCGCGAACGGGATGACTGCGATGATGGCATACGGTAGCATCCCCGCAAGGAAAAGGAACCAGTGTTTGCGGGCCTGAAGCACGACGTGCTCGCCCGGCTCAAGTTCGAATTCTTTCATACGGTGTTCATGGCAGGTACTGGGAGAGGAAGGAGGCGTTACCGGAAAGCGCATAGCCGATGAGCGCCAGGGAGATGAGCAGATGCGCCGCAATAGCCGGAAAGGCGGCCCACGAGGCGTGCGAATACTGCAGCCAATGGTAAACGGCGACAATGGTATAGACCACCCAAAAGGCGAAAACGACGTAGAGGAACCATTCAATCGCGACGCCGGCAGAAACGCCGTCGGGCAGAAGCGCGGCCAGAGACGTGGGAAGAGAGAACGGCTGCAGCGGCTGATCGGGCATTGCGGGAATTATAACCCATGAGATAACACGTCTTTGATGGTGTGAACTGTCTCGCGGCACATCAGAAATCGCATGAAATTGTTGTCTTGCGAGAAATTATCTCACGGGTCGAACTACGATAATGCGCGGCTTATCGTACTGGTCGGTGCGTATCGCGGCTGGAAGACCTTGTCGCGCGAACAGCGCGCACACGGCTTCCGCGTGGCTCGTGTCGCATTCTATCCACGCGACGCCTCCTGTTGCGAGATGTTTCGGGAGGTCTTTCGCGATGCGGCGGATGACTGCAAGGCCGTCGTCTCCGGCGTACAGCGCGCCGCTCGGCTCGTACTCGGCGACGCTCGACGGAAGCACTTGGTTGGCGGGCACATAGGGCGGGTTCGCGGCGATGATATCAAACTGCATGCCGGCGAAAGGTTCAAAGAGGTCGCCGATGCGCACATCCGCGCGCGAGCTGTCGAGGCCGTTCTCGCGTATGTTCTTTCGAATGATTGCCTCGTGCGCGGGGTCGAGCTCGCCGAAATACACCTGTGCGTTCGGCAGGCGCGCGAGCGGCGCACAGCCGATAGCGCCGCTTCCGGCACAGAGGTCAAGGAAGTGCAGTTCATGAGTGCGATTTCCGGGCACAGAATCATTTTCTGCTGAAAATGTTCTTCCTGCTCGATCCGTCGATCTGTGCAGAGTCCCAGAAATCGCACTCATGAGCTGCTCCGTCCACCATTCCGTTTCGGGGCGGGGAATGAGCGGTTTCGAGTCCAGATAGATTTTCAGGCCGAGAAAGGGCTGCCAGCCGATGACGTATGCGAGCGGCTCGCCGCGGACGAGCCGCTCGCGGTCCGCTTCGTATGCCGGTGTGCGGAGGCCGCCGTATTTCTCGTCCAATAGCAGCCGTTCATCTCGGGTCATAATGGGAAAACTAGCACAAAAAAAAACAACACGCGGCCCCGAAAGGCCGCGTGTTGTTTTCTCGGCGAGAGAAAATTAGTATCCGCCGCGGCCATAGCCGCCGCCACCGCCGTATCCGCCGCGCTCACCGCCTCCGAAACCGCCTTCGCGGCGCGGAGGACGCTCGCCTTGCGGACGAGCAAAGGAAACGGAGAGCGTGCGCCCGTCCATCTCCTTGCCATCCCAACGATCTATCGCCGCCTGTGCCTCCGCTTCGGAGGACATTTCGACGAAGCCGAAGCCGCGCGAGCGGCCCGTCATGCGATCGCTGATAATGCTCGCGGACACGACCGAGCCGGCCTCACCAAAGGCCTTCTTAAGGTCATCTTCCGTCGAGCGGTAGGGAATACCGCCCACGTAGAGCTTGTTTCCCTGAACACCACCTGCTGACTGCTGATTATCCATGTATTGGATTTAACTGATTAACCTCGCCGAAACTGAACACGTGTGGTCTTGTGGACCCTGCGACGCTCGAATACTCTGCGAGTTGGGGGAGTATGACAGGAATATGCTCGGAACGCAAGCGGCGTAACGGCGCGCTGGGGATAATACCCGTCGGGCAATACAAGGTTCCACCTTGTATTGCCCGGCGGTGATAAGATTATCGGCATGAATAGAAAAATTTCTTTTGCCGAAGGGGAGTACTATCACGTTTACAGCAGGGGAGTCGAAAAACGCAAAATTTTTTTGGATGGCAAAGATCGGGAGCGCTTCCAGGCGCTTTTATTTTTGTGCAATGGTTCAAAACCAGTTGTGTATAGATTGATACAAGGTTCCACCTTGTATCAAACTGATGTGGGGGAAAAGATTGTCGCCGTCGGTGCCTATGCGTTTATGCCGAATCATATTCACATCTTGGTCAAGGAAATTTCAGAAAATGGCATTACTGAATTCATGCGGAAAGTGAACACTGCCTATTCAATGTATTTCAATAAAAAATACGAGAGAGTCGGGCCTCTTTTCCAAGGTACTTTTGCCGCTGAACATGTAACCCGAGATGAGCACTTGAAATATTTATTTGCCTACATCCACTTAAATATCGTAAAACTCATCGAGCCAAAATGGAAAGAAGAGGGAATTAAAGATCTGAAAAAAGCGAGAGGGTATCTTGAAGCGTACCCGTTTTCGAGTTATTCGAGCTACACCGGGAAAGTGCGCAAGGAAGATACCATATTGTCAAAAAATGAGTTCCCAAAATATTTCTCGCATCAACATGATTTCAAAGATTTTGTTGACGAATGGCTCACATTCGGCCCGCAAAATTTTGACCCGTAGCACAGAATTCCAGTACAAGGTGGAACCTTGTAATACAAGGTTCCACCTTGTACTGTCTTGTGGTGGAAGGAACACGACAGAGTATTGGAAAAGCGCAAGTTCTTAAAAAAAGAAGTGGGGATAAGCGTTTAAACGTCGCATCATGAAGGGCGTTACGCGCGGAAGTGTATAACTTTCGCCGTAGCGTGGCGTATTTACTAGCTTTTATTGGATGTCCACATATCCACAGGCCAAGCCGCTTGACCTACATGTTGATTTTATGAAGAGAAAGCGTATGGTTCGCATGTTAGGGGCAATAGACCTCCAAAAGGCCTTTCTTACGAGACCTCCAAGGGGCCGCCTTTATTAAAGTGCATAGCGCTTCATTAACCATGAACTCTAAATATTTCGGTTTTGCACTCGGTGCGGTTCTCGCATTCGGCGCCGCCGCTCCTCTCGCGTTCGCGCAAGCGACATTGAACGTTATTCCGTTTGAACTGTCCTATACAGAAGGAGAAGCAACTGCTGAGTGGTCGAATGCTGAATTTAAAAACGGCAGTCACTCAATTTACCTGCAGACTACAGGGGAACAGGGTGCGGAGGGAAGAATTAGGATTGAGTTCCCTACAGTGACAACTCTAGAAGACATAACCTCAATCTCTTGGTGGACTAATACTGTCGGTGGTTATCCAGCGCATCTTGATATTACTCTCGAAACTAATGATGTGAATCAAAGTATGTTGACGGCAGAGATGGCCTATAATAATGGTGATTGGGCAGGGAGCGCCACTACAGGTCAATGGCTTCAGACCTTTGAGTTAGCAGCAAACGATGGTGCTGGAGAAATAAATGATAATACAGTGTTTTGGGTAGCTAAATTAGGAGCTGGTGATCAGGATGCTCCATGGGGGACTCTTGCTAATTGGAAAGCTGGGCAAGTTGCGAACGATCCAGGTGGGGAACTTTCCAGTACGGAAATAAATTCAAGCACCCCCGTTTCTTTTGTTGAAATAGAAATTGACAACTGGATTAATCAATCTGAGGCATATGTTGATGGGATTACCGTAAATGGTGTCACATACTATGGTCTCATTCAAGACGCAATTAACGCCGCAACTTCTGGCGACACGGTCAATGTCGCGGCGGGGACGTATACTGAACCCATAGCGCGAGTTGCGGCTTGTGGAAATGAACCATCCTCTCTGTGTATAGATAAATCGCTTACGCTTCGCGGAGACCCTGGCGATGCCGCCGCTGGTCCCGGTTCAGATGCACCGGTTCTTGACGGTGCTGGTCTCGACGACGGTTCCGCAATCGCCTTGCTTCGCGACGGAAGCCCGATTTCCAATGTCATCATAGAAGGATTCATTATAAGAAACTACACGAATCCTAATGAGCAAGGCGGCACTGGGAGCGGTGTCATTGCTTGGAATACAGACGCTTCAAGCATTACTATTCAGGACAATTCATTTGAAGACCTTGGATGGAATGGAGTATTAGTGGGAAGCGATGACGACAGTGTCCAATCTGGCTGGACCGTTCAAAACAATGTGATTGATAACGCTGCTTATGCTGGTGTTGAGTTGACAAACGTTACTAATTCTACCGTTTCGGGCAACACGATTACCGTTTCCAACGGCACCTGGGATGTCGGCGATTCTGGTGTCGGTATTGAAGTTGCGGTCCGTGACAATGGAACCGGTGTAACCGCTGGAGATACAATTGGTGTCACCGTATCCGGCAACACTATAACGGGCGGCGGTGCTGATGCACGGGCTGGTATCAATATCCTCTCGCGCGCATATCAAGCGACGTCAGATGCGTGGTTGATGAACGTAACGATAGAGGATAATACCGTTGACGGAATTACGCCTCGCGGTATCCTTGTGGCCGCCGAACAGCGTAATGGGGGAGCCGCTTCTATTGCCGCACTTCACCTGTCAGGTAACACCGTCTCTAATAATGAAGTAGGTATTGCGGTCGGCGTTCCCACAGGTTCAAGCGGAGTTAATGGCGGATATGAGCTACTCGTAAATGGCAATTCTGTATCTGGAAATACAGGTTCCGGAGTCCAAAACGCTTCTGGCGTCTTGTTTGATGCCACCAACAACTGGTGGGATGACGCGACGGGTCCTTCGGGAGAAGGAACGGGTAGCGGAGATATGGTATCAACCGATGTTTCGTTCTTGCCGTGGTACGGCAATTCCTCGTTCCTGCCGCCAGGGACGGTTCCGGCTCCGGTCATCAGCCCGGAGAGCTCGTCGTTCCGCGTCTCCGTTGACGTGACGATTGGCGACTCCGTATCCGGCTCGACCGTTCATTACACGACGGACGGCACGACGCCCACGTGCAGTTCTGACACGTATACGGACGGGCAGGTACTGCACTTCAGTCAGCCGGTAACGGTCAATGCCATCCGTTGCGATTCCGGCGGCGCGGCAGTCCCGTCGGCCGTGTCGAGCGCGACCTACACCATAGCGAATAGCGGCGGCGGAGGCGGCGGAACTGCGACAGCAGCTACCGTAGCCCAGGCAGCAACGACTCCGGCGGCGACCCAGACAGCCACGACGCCCGCAGTGACGACTCCGGCAGGCCAAGTGCTCGGTGCCGAGGCGTTCAACTTCACGGGTGACCTCCACATGAGCTCCTCGGGTTCGGATGTAACCGAACTCCAAAAGGTCCTCATCGCCGCAGGGTTCGACATTCCGGCCATCACGAAGGGCGGCATAGCGTACGGCTATTTCGGTGGTCAGACGCTCGCGGCGGTCATCGCGTACCAAAAGGCGAACGGCGTCACCTCGACGGGCTACGTCGGCACGCTTACGCGTGCCGTGCTCAACAAGGGCGCGACGCCTTCAACCGGTACGGCGGCCACGTCGGCGGCCGGCACGAAGCCCATGTTCACCAAGGCCCTCACGGTCGGCGTGCGCGATGCCGACGTGACGGCGCTCCAGCAATATCTGACCGATAACGGCTTCTACAGCGGGCCCGTCACCGGCTACTTCGGCACGCTGACGAAAGCGGCGGTCCAGATATACCAGAAAGAGAAGGGAATCGCACAGACCGGCGTCGTCGGCCCTCTGACCCGCGCCGAGCTCAACAAGGGCAAGGTCACGACGACGAATTCCGCGGCGGGCAGTACGGTCCTCACGGGCTCGGCGACGACCACTCCCGCTTCGGGAATGTCGGCCTACTGATCGGTTTTCTCCACATAAACAACCCCCGCTTCGGCGGGGGTTGTTTATTTGTGAGATTCATTGTATCGTGATGACCACATGAAGGAACCTCGCAAGCCGCTCAAGCACCATCTCCACGACTATTTTTTTCCGCACGAGCGCAACCAGTACCGCCCGCATCTCTTCAGCAGCGCGTCCATCGCGGCGCTCGTCGTCGCGGTCGTCATGTTCGAGAGCGCGTATCTCGTGCAGACGAAATTCGTCTTTTTCAACACCGATTTCTTGGCGTCCGTATTGCCAGCGACGCTCGCCGCGCTCACGAACCAGGACCGCGCGATGAACAATCTCTCCGGCGTTACCGAGGACCCGCTTCTCGACCAGGCGGCGCAGGCGGCCGCGCTCGACATGGCGGCCAAGGGATATTTCGCTCACGTCTCTCCCGACGGGAAAACTCCGTGGTACTGGCTCGAGCAGGTCGGCTACACATACAGCTACGCGGGACAGAACCTCGCCGTCAACTTCACCGATTCGGAGAATGTCGAATCGGCATGGATGGCTTCAGCGCCGCATCGCGCGAATATCATGAAGCCGCAATACACGCACATCGGCTTCGGCACGGCAAACGGAATGTATGAAGGGCGGATGACCACCTTCGTCGTCGAATTTTTCGCGACCCCGGCGGCAGCGGCGGAGAAGACGGCGCTCGCAACACCGGCAGTGCCGGCAAAAACGGCGCTCGCAACACCGGCTCCAAAGGCGCCCACCTCCACCTCTCCCGTCAAGGTGCTCGGTTCGCAGGTCGACCAGCCGGGTGCGGCAGCGAGCGCCCCGGCAAGCGCTTCGCCGAATTGGCTCGCGCGTCTGCTCGCTTCGCCCCTCAATACGCTCATCGCCATCTTTTCCATTCTGTTCTCGGTCATTGCGGCGGCGGGCATCATTGCGATTCTCATGCGGATGAAAGTCCCGCATCCAAGCGTACTCGTCGGCAGCGCGCTCGTGCTTGCGCTCATCGGCATTTCGACGCTGTTCAATTTCGAACTCGCAGGCCCGGTGCAGTTAAACGCTCAACCCGCGAGCGTAGAAGCGGCATTACCGTAGGTTCCCCCGCGAGGGTGGGGATAAGGACGAGCGCCGCATACCTCCGTACTACGATTATTGGATGCAGGAGCGCAAGGTCGCCGAAATACTGGCGCGGCCCGCCATCTCCATTATCGAGCTGGTGGACGCGCTCATCGAGCATGCGCACACGCGCAGCGCCTCGGACATCCACATTGACCCGAGCCGCGCCGATATGCGCGTGCGCTTTCGCATTGACGGCGTACTGCAGGAAGTCCGTCAGCTGCCGAAGCGCATCCACTCCGAAATAATCGCGCGCATCAAGGTCATGGCGGGCATGCGTACCGACGAGCATCAGGCCACGCAGGACGGGCGTTTTCGGCATGAGTGCGTAAACGGCGACACGCTCGATATCCGCGTTTCCATTGCCCCGACGTATCACGGAGAGAATGCCGTCCTGCGCCTGCTCTCCAATCACGCCGCCGCCTTCACGCTCGAGATGCTCGGCTTTAGCGATGCCGACCGCCGGAAGATACACGCGGCCATCAAGCGCCCTCACGGCATGATACTTTCCACGGGCCCGACCGATTCGGGCAAGACCACGACCCTCTACACGCTCATTCGAATGCTCAATTCGCCCGACGTTTCCATCGTTACCGTCGAAGACCCCATCGAATACGCGATCGACCAGGTGGAGCAGATACAGGTCGCGCCGCGCACTGGGCTGACCTTCGCAAACGGTCTCCGCTCCATCCTGCGCCAAGACCCGAACATCATCATGGTCGGGGAAATACGCGACGCGGAAACGGCCGCCATCGCCGTCAATACCGCGCTCACCGGGCACCTGCTGCTTTCGACGCTCCACACAAGCGACGCCGCCACCACGCTTCCGCGCCTCCTCGACATGGGCGTCGACGCCTACCTCGTGGCGTCCACGGTCAATATCGCCATCGGCCAGCGGCTGGTCCGCAGGATCTGCCCGTCATGCAAAACAGAAATGGCCATCACCGACGCGGCAGAAAAGACGCTCGCGGCCATCCCGCTTACGGAACCAATTGAGAGAGGCGCCGTTTTTTATCGCGGCAAAGGATGTAGCGCGTGCGGCGGCTCCGGATACGCGGGGCGACTGTGTATCAGCGAGGTGCTCGCGGCCGACCAGGGCATCCGCGAAGCCATCATGCGGCAAGCGTCGAGCGCGGAGATACGCACACTCGCCATCCATGGCGGCATGACGACGATGCTCGAAGACGGAGTGCGCAAAGCGCGCAGGGGACATACGACCATCGAAGAGGTGCTCCGCGTCGTGTATGAGTAGCGCGTTCTCGCCGTCGGCGTTCGTCCGCTTCTCGACGAAGGAGCGGACGTTTTTCGCCAAGCGCATGTCGTTTCTGGTAAAGGCGGGCATACCGCTCGTCGAGAGCTTGCACCTTATCCGCATGCAGACGAAGTCGCGAACCAAGAAAGGCGTGTATGACGCGGTCATCGCCGACGTGTCGAACGGGCAGTACCTCTCGACGAGCATGGGAAAGTTCAAGCGGCTTTTTGGCGACTTTTCCATCGGCCTCATTCGCGTGGGGGAGGAAAGCGGCATCTTGAGCCAGAATCTCGAGTACCTCGCGGAGGAACTCCAGAAAAAGCAGGCGCTCGAGCGCAAGGTCATCGGCACGCTCATCTATCCCGTTTTCATCATCGTGGCGACGCTCGGTGTGAGCACGGTGCTCACGGCGTACATCTTTCCCAAACTCATGCCGATATTCACCAGCTTGCATATGACCCTCCCGCTCACGACCCGCGTGCTCATCGCGGTCTCGGCGTACCTGCGCGATTGGGGCGTTGCTACGTTCTTCGCTCTTATCGCATGCGCTGGCGCACTTGTATTCATTCGATACAGATTCGAACGCGTGCGCCTGTGGGGCGACCGCATGCTGCTACGCGTTCCGCTTGCAGGTAGCGTCGCGCGCGCATACAACCTTACGAATTTTTGCCGCACGCTCGGCCTCTTGCTGCGGAGCGGCGTTCCGCTCTTCGATGCGATGGAGATAACCGGAGAAACGACCAAGAATCGCGTGTACCGGAAAGCATGCGCAAGTATCGCGTCGAGGATCATGCGCGGCGAATCTGTCTCGCGCGGCATGAGCGAGCGCCCCGACCTCTTTCCCGACACGCTCACGCATCTCGTCGCGGTGGGAGAGAAGACCGGCAATCTTTCCTCGACACTCACCTATCTCGGAGAGCTGTATGAAGAAGAAGTGGGAGAACTGACAAAAGGTCTTTCGAACTCCATAGAGCCGGCACTCATGGTGGTGATGGGGCTTTTAGTCGGGCTTATTGCCGTGTCGGTCATTACGCCGATATATGAAATAACCCAACATTTGGGTCCGCGATAGGTATGCGCAGACGTGGTTTTACTCTGATAGAAATAATCATTGTCGTCGCGATATTCTCCGTTCTCATTTCACTCGGCCTTTTCATGAGCATGGAGACCCTTCGCGGCACGCTCAACCGTTCCGAGCGCGACATCGTGGTGAGCGCGCTGCAAAAGGCGCGCAGCCGGGCGCTTGCGAATATGCAGCAAGCGCCATGGGGCGTGTGCTACATCGCGCCCGACTACATCGTCTTCCGCGGTTTCGAGTGCGCTCCCGGACTGCCGACGAACGAAACCGTTCCGGCAAACACCGCGAATTCCATCGTGTTTCCTTCGCCCATAGTTTTCTCACAGCTTTCGGCAACGACCACCGGCGGTTCCATAACGATCGCGCAGGACGGGCGCACCGCGACGATAACCGTCAATCAAGAGGGCATGATCGACTGGTAAAACAAGTCGCCCGTCCTGCGGCGGGTGACTACCAGGTGTTTTTCTGGATAAGGATGCGGCCTCCGCCGCGCAATTTCTAATTCGGTCACTCAGCCCCGAAGCAGCATTCCGGGGCATCGTGACCGAGGCCAGTGAATAAAAAGACCCCGCCGTAGCAGGGTCCTCTCGTTTCGCGCGGCCGTCAGAATGAAAAGTTGACGGCAAACAACACGGTTGATTTTTTCTCGGTACCTTCCTCCTCGTCAAGGCGAGGAACGCTCCCGCGAAGCGCAGCGGCCCATATGCTCACATTCTTTGTGAGCGCGTATTCGACCCGCGGGCCGATACCAATATCGCGCTCGGTCATGCCGCCGATACTAAAGCGGTCGCCGATGTCGTACACGGCGTGGACGCGGTACCAGCGGCCGGAACCGCCCGACTCGAAGACGCCGAACGAATGGAACCGGTCGGTCTCGACCGAGAAGAAGGCGCTTCGCATGGACGAAGGCGGCTGATTCTCGCGTCCCACCCCGACACCGAGCTGAAGCCAATCGGTCGGCTTCCAGTACGGGCCCGCATAGATGTTGCGGTAACGGTCGCTCAATGCGACGGCAGAAGCAAACCATCCGACTGACGGTGACAGTTCGCGCTCGTACCAGCCGATGACCTCCGAAGGTCCGCGGCTCGCCTCTCGAGCCTCCACCCAGAGGCCGAGTTCCTTTTCTTCCTCGGCCCCAAAAGCGGGGAACGCGATGAACAACAACATCCCTAGTAAGAACCATTTGCTTTTCATTGCCCACCTCCCTATAGGATCGGCGCTCAACTTCAGCACTCTTGGAAGAATAGCATAGTTGAATATATTTGTCAAGAACCGCGAATAACGAGGTATACTCTCGCTAATGGGAAACCCGCAATCAGTGCTCCACGAGGTCGCGATAACGGCCATCATCGCGAAGGACGGAAAATATCTCATCACGCGCCGCGCGAAGACAAAAAAGCGGTTCCCGGGCAAATGGACCGTGCCGGGCGGCAAGCTCGAAACGAGCGACTATATGCGGTTCTCGAAAGACACTCACGACTATTGGTACAACGTCCTCGAGTGCGTTCTCCACAGAGAAGTACAGGAGGAAGTAGGTCTCGCGATAAAAAATATCGAGTACGTAACCTCGCTCGCGACCGTGCATGCCGACGGCGCGCCATCGCTCGTCATTTCCTGCATGGCGGACTGGGACAGCGGGGACGTAACGCTCGACAAAAAAGAGGCGGACGCATACGCCTGGGTGACGCCCGAGGAAGCCGGATCGTACGACCTCATCGCGGGCATCCAGGAGGAGATACAAATGGCGGACGCGCGGCGCAAGGGCGAACGATCGGAGTGGAAGCGGTCATAACATACAACAGCGGCCGCGCAGAGCGCGGCCGGGTCAGACAAAGAAAGGAAAGAAGACGACTCGCGGTTTCTTGTTGCGCGGCCGGTGGTATACATGCGCTCGGAACTTCTCTCCTTGAACTGCGCGGAGAAACCATTCGCGGTCGAGCTCGGGCATGAGCTGAAGCGGGATATCTTTAACGGGATACCAGCATGGCGTCATGGTCTCCGTTTCGCGCGGGCTGTCCTTGAAGTAGCTCGTGTGGAAGACGTGCAGTTCGAGATCCGGCACATCCGCCACTATGTAGGAGACGATAACGGCCACTCGCTCCAGTTTTCTCGGGTTGAGCAGAATGCCGGCTTCGTTGTGGGCCGCGCGCACCAGACACTGGGCAAGTGTCTCGTTCTTCTGCTGTTTCGCGCCCGGTCCGCTTAGCGAGCTTCCTCCGACTTCCGCCTCAGCCCTCTTTACGCCGAGCAGGACCTGGTTCCACCGCGTGATGATGCCAAACGTTGCGATTTCCACGGGCTCCTCCCTTCAGTGTATTGATCCGCCGGTATGGTATCATCGCCCGCATATGGATACAAACACAACGGGCAACAAGTACTTTTTACCAACAGCGGTCATAGTCGCAGGCCTCGTTATCGCCGGCGCGGTCGTGTGGAATGGCTCGCGCTCTCCGTCCGGGACAGGCGGGACGGGGACGGCGCCGCGAGCCAGTATCAAAGATGTGAAAACGGAGGGAGAGCCGTTCATTGGAGCGGCCTCGGCGCCGGTCACCATCGCGTTCTGGAGCGATTTCCAGTGCCCATACTGCAAGGCGTTCGAGGTAGGTCATAAGGATATCCCGACGCCGGCGGCGCTTCCCGACATCATCAAGAATTACGTTGACACCGGCAAAGTAAGGATAGTTTTCAAGGACGTCGTATTTCTCAGTCCGCGAATGGGTACCGACTCAATGACGGGTGCCGTCTATAACCAGTCCGTTTGGAAGCTTTACCCGGATACGTATTTCGCCTGGCGTACGGCGATATTCAACGCCCAGGACGAAGAGGGAGGAGGCTTCGGCAACGCGGCGTCCATCGACAAACTCAATGCAACCATCCCCGGTCTTGATGCGGCGAAGATCGCGGCGGATGTGAGTGCCAATCGCGCCGCGTATGAGAAGCACGCGAATGACGTAACCGCCGAAGCACAGAAGCTTGGCGTGGACGCAACGCCGTCCATCATTGTCGGCGATTCTCTCATCAAGGGCGCATATCCATACGCCACCTTCCAGGCGGCGCTTGATGCGGCTCTAAAGTAAGCTGGTTCGACAGACGAAAAGCGCGGTACCGCCAGGCGGTACCGCGCTTTTTGTATATTCGGCTATTTTTCCCCGCCGTCGTGCCATTTTCTTATTGCGAATCTTTTGCATTTAGGATAGCATGCACGGATGCAGATCTCGGTTACATCATCCGGCCGGCACGCGGATATGCTGCGCCATGCCGGTTTCAGGGCGACCTACGGCCGCGTGGCGCTCCTTGAGATGCTTGCGCACGCGCGCAAGCCGGTTCGAGTAGAAACGGCCGCAAAGGCGGTGCGAGGAAAGCTCGACCTCACCAACACCTACCGGGCGCTCGAGGCGCTCCGCAGAGTGGGCCTCGTCCGCCGCGTGGACCTGGGGCACGCCCACACGCACTACGAGCTTGCGGAAGGAAAGCATCACCACCATCTGGTCTGCGACTCATGCGGGAAGGTCGCGGATGTCGAGATACAGGAAAAAGAAATGGAGCGCGCGGCGCTCCGGGCCGCGCGCGATTTCAAAAGCGTTCGGGCTCATTCGCTCGAGTTCTTCGGGCTTTGCAACGCCTGCGTATGACCGACATTTGGCTCTACACGCTCGTCAGTGTCGCCGCCGTCAGCCTCGTTTCGCTTATCGGGATCCTTGCGTTGGGGATCAAGCAGGAGCTCCTCCAGCGTATCCTGTTCTATCTCATTAGTTTTTCCGCCGGCGCGCTCCTGGGCGACGTATTCATCCACATCCTTCCGGAACTCATGGAGGGAGAATCGGCTTTGCAAAACGGCGGTTACGTCCTTGCCGGCATCGTACTGTTCTTCGTGCTCGAACGCGTCCTTCTGTGGCATCACTCGCATACCTCCCACGAAGAAAAGGTGCACTCGATGGTGTATCTCACGATCGTCGGGGATGCGCTCCATAACCTCCTCGACGGCGTCGCGATCGCCGCGGCCTTTCTCGCGAGCGTCCCTGTCGGCGTCGCCACGGCCGGCGCGATCATTTTCCATGAGGTCCCGCAGGAGATAGGACAATTCGCCATTTTGGTGCATGGCGGTTGGAGCAGAAAGAAGGCGTTGCTCTACAATTTCTTCTCCGCGCTCACGGCGATCGTAGGAGCGGTCGCGGCTCTCCTTTTCTCCAGGCGTTTTACCGAGGCCCCGACGGTACTTCTTGGGTTGGGAGCGGCGAGCTTCATCTATATCGCGATGTCGGATCTGATCCCGGAACTCCAGAAAGAGTCCCATATGCATAGATCGGTGCTGCAGCTCATCTGGATGATCGCCGGTATCGGTGTCATGGCGTCGTTATTGTTGCTTGAATAGGTTGGCGCAGACGTCTGGTATAATCATTTCATGAAGTTATTTTTTCACTGGTTCATCGCGGCTCTCGCCATCGGCATCGCGGCGTACGTTGTGCCCGGTGTCACCGTCACGCCGGTGAGCGCGCTCATCGCGGCGGTCGTGCTCGGCGCATTGAACCTTTTCATCCGCCCGATCCTCATGATCCTCACGCTTCCGATAACCATTCTCACGCTCGGTCTCTTTTCGCTCGTTATCCACGCGTTCCTTGTTCTGCTTGCAAGCTATCTCGTACCGGAATTCACCGTTGCGAACTTCACGGCCGCCCTTCTGTTCGCGCTCGTTCTCGCGGTCATCAACTGGGTCTTTCACCTCTGGAGCCGCTAATATATTGAGGACGCGAGGCGGTTTTGCTATAGTCGAATTTGGCTCTTTTGTTACGGAAAGGGAGGAGGCGTCACATGGCCAATGGTTATCCGCTCGAACCGCTTCCTTGCGGCATAGAGACGGAAAAAGGTTTACAGTGCCCGCATTGCGGGGAAATCGGCCCTCACGAACGTCGCGCTTCTGCGCGTAACGAGGAGGGGGAAAGAGTATCGCGCTGGCAATGCGTCAGATGTCTCAGGTTTTTCGCTGACCCGTCGGAAGAAGATTCAGTGGCATAAATAACCAACTCTAGGGAGGGGCATTCATGGGAACTTTCACGCCAAGTGCGGTGGGATTGGAAAGGGGGAAATTCGTGTACGAGAAGCTCATGTGCCCGTACAACGGCTGCAGCAATCCGTTTACTACGCACACTCATCTAGAGACCTGGGTGCCGGATGAGAAGGGTGAGAAGCATCGTCTCATACAGTGCGGAGGTTGCAGAAAAATCCTCTTGCATCCGTATCCAGATGTATGAGAAACAAAAACCGTTCAAGACCGCCGTAGGCGGTCTTTTGTTTTATACCGCGCGCTTGCCGCGCGCGAAATTGAGGAAAAGAGGCAAGAAGGAGATAATGACGATGGCAAGCGAAAGGGGCAGGATGTATGTCTCGCTGTTGGGAATTATCGAACCAAGGAAGAATCCGAGCGATATCATACCTGCGCCCCAGAGGCACCCGCCGAGCGCGTTGTAGGCGAGAAAAGTGCGGTAGTTCATGCTTCCGATGCCGGCGAGGATGGGCGCGATGGTGCGCACGATGGGAACGAAGCGCGCGAGTACGACCGCGCGCCCGCCATAGGCCTGGTAGAAGCGCTCCGTGCGCCGCAGGTATTCCTGCTTGAAGAAGCGCGAGTCCTTGCGCTTGAAAAAATTGGCACCCACGTTCGCACCGAACCAATACCCGACCGAATCACCGATTATCGCCGCAAGGACGACGGACACGATAAGGGGAGCCAATGCGAGCACCCCGCCGCCGGAGAGAAGTCCTGCAGCGAAGAGCAGGGAATCGCCCGGAAAGAAAATACCAAAGAGAAGGCCGCTCTCGGCGAAGACGATGAGAGCGATGCCGATGTAGCTCCCCGTTTTTACGATGGCTACCGGGTCCAGATTTATACACGCGTAAATGAAATCGAGCATTCTCGTGGAGTATACTGTAATAAATGGAGTCAACGCCGAAGTTGTCCACGCCCGAAGAGGAACTCGCGTATTTGCGCGAGCAAGTAACGCGTAAAGAGGCCGAGCTCGCCCTCCGACAGAGCTCAGAACAAGCCGGTGCGGAGCAGGCAACGATCATTTCGGAGACGGTTCGTGAACACCACGCGGCTCCCGCCGAGATACTCGCGCCGCAATACCGCATAAGCGAAGCGACGAAGAAGAGCGAAGCGGACGCGATACGCGCCGAACTCAACCTCGGCCGAAGCGAACAGGCGATACAGGGCCTCCAGCGGACGATGGAGGAAAAAGGGATAAAGAACGCGCTCGCAGTGCTTGAAAAGCTTCATGACCCGCACGTAACGGATGATTTTCATCGGTATCTCGTGCGCCATATCGCGGCAGGACTTCCGGCTCCCGGCGTTGATGAAAAAACACCCCGATTTCAGGCGCTCCGCATGACGCTGTACGAGATCGCCCTTCCAGGGGCAAAAAGCGTCGAAGCGCACGAGCGCGCAAAAACCCTGAAAGAGCTCATCTCCGGCATGGAGCAGTTCTATGCGGGACTTCTTTCGGTGAAAGACGCTTCGATGGGCGAGCCGCACTACTATGCGCTTGAGCTCGCCGTGCCCGCCAACAGTCCCGAGCTCCAATTCTATGCGGCGGTGCCGAACGGGAAAAAGAATCTTTTTGAAAAGCAACTCCTTGCGGTATTTCCCGACGCGCATCTGGTGCCACAGACCTCCGATTACAATATCTTCGCTCCGGGCGGCACATCGCTCGCTTCCACCGCCCGTTTCGCGGAACATCCGGCACTCCCTTTAAAGGATTACACTGAGTTTGATTACGATCCGCTGAACACGATCACGAACGCATTCGCAAAAATAGAACAGGCGGGGGAGGGGGCGGCACTCCAGATCATCATCGAGCCCCGCGCCGAGCGGCACGTGACGCATTATCGGAAAATACTTCACGCGCTTCGGAAGGGAGAGAAGCATACGGCGGCATTTTCGACGCCGGAGACGGCATTCGGCGAGATCGCGCGCGATATCGGCCGGACGCTCTTCCGGAGCAAGCCCAAAGACGAACAAAAGGCAAAAGAGGCCGAGACGCGCCAGATCGAGGCGAACAAGACGCATATCGAGCAGGTGGAGAAAAAAATCGCCGCGCCCATCGTCGGTGCCACCATCCGGCTCGTTGCCTCCTCGAGCGATGCGCGTAAGGCGGAACAGGTGCTCGGCGAGCTCGAGGCGGCGTTCAATCAATTCGCCAATACGCAGGGAAATCGGCTCGAATTCGCACGCGCTACCCCGCGGCAGGCGCAGAGTGTTTTCGAGGATTTTTCCTTCCGCCTCCCGAATCTCTCTGCGCTCCCGCTCTCGCTTCGCGAGCTCACGACGCTCTACCATTTCCCGCCGTCGGGCATCGAAAGTTCGCCGCATTTGAGGCAGGCGCGCTTTACGCACGCCCCCGCGCCGCTTTCCTTACCGCATGCGGGCACTCTGCTTGGCGTGAACGTGTACCGCGGGGAGCGGACGGAGATCCGCATTGAACCGGAGGACCGCCTGCGCCATCTCTATATCATCGGTCAGACCGGCACCGGCAAGACGGGGCTCATGAAGTCAATGATCATCCAAGATATCGCCGCGGGCGAAGGATGCTGTTTCATTGACCCGCACGGCACCGACATTCTGGATATTCTCGCCTCTGTGCCGCCCGAACGTTACAAGGACGTCATTTATTTCGACCCCGCAGACCTGTCCCGCCCGTTCGGCCTCAACTTTCTGGAATACGACTTCTCGCGCCCGGAGCAGAAGACCTTCATCGTGAACGAGCTTCTGATGATATTTAAGCGGCTGTATGGCGACGTGCCGGAGAGCATGGGTCCGGCTTTCGAACAATACTTCCGCAACGCGACCCAGCTCGTGATGGAAGACCCTGCGAGCGGTTCAACCATGCTCGACATTGCTCGCGTGCTTTCCAACGCAGAATTCCGGCGCCAGAAGCTTGCGAAAAGCATGAACCCAATCGTGAATCAGTTCTGGAACGAGATAGCGACGAAGGCCGGAGGCGAAGCGTCGCTCGAAAATATCGTGCCGTATATCACGAACAAGTTCGACGACTTCACCGCGAACGACTTTATACGGCCCATCATCGGCCAGCAGGACTCGTCCTTCAAGTTCCGCGAGGTCATGGACACGAAGAAGATACTGCTCGTCAATCTCTCCAAGGGACGCCTGGGTGAACGGAACGCGAACCTGCTCGGCCTCGTCATCGTGGGGAAGCTCTTCATGGCCGCGCTCTCTCGCGCCGACAATCCGCGCGCAGCGCATGCTCCGTTCTATCTCTACATAGACGAATTCCAGAACGTCACCACCGATTCTATTCCCGGAATCCTTTCGGAGGCACGCAAGTACAAGCTCGCTCTCACTCTTGCGCACCAGTTCCTCGCCCAGATAGAAGAGAGGGCGCGGGATGCCGTCTTCGGCAACGTTGGCAACATGGCGGTCTTCCGCGTTGGCGAAGAGGACGCTGAATTCTTCGCCAAGCAATTCGCGCCGGTCTTTGAGGCGCTCGATTTCGTCAATATCGAGAACCGCAGCGCATATATGAGGATACTCGCGAAGGGCATTCCGCAGAAACCATTCGACCTAAGGACCGCCGATTTGCCCGCAGGAAATCCCACGCAAGTGGACGACCTTATCCAGCTTTCGTCACTCACGTACGGCCGCGACCATGCTACAGTTGAAAGCATGATACGAGAGCGTTATCTCTCGCATTAAACCTATGGCCAAACAAGAACGGCCCCCCCGTAAAATCAAAAGAGGACCCGAGATGTCTCCTGCTGCGCCTAAGACCACGGTGGGCATTGCTTTGGAAGAAGCGATTAAGAAAAATGGCGGTTGGCACCCGAATGGGTCCGAGGATGAGGCGCAGGCGGAAGCGGTACGGCGGTGGGAAAACGAAGGAGGAAGGATAGTCGAGGAGCCGAAAACGGAGAAGCGGGCAGAACAAGCGTCGGAGAACATAGAGGAATTTCGAGACCTTATACATAAGGCGATAGAAAATCCGCCGGAAACGCCTGCACCGAACCGATTTTCAGGACCCGCAGAGGCTGCCTATCGTGAACTTGCTGAAATTACGAGAAGAGCAGGGGTTAAACCGGAAGATTTGGATGAAAAAGTGTGGAAGGGTGCTAACGCGGCGCTGGATAAGGTCAAAAGATTCGCTCAATTGCGCTCTGAAACGCAGGATAAGGAGAAAATAAAGCAGCTAGATGAGCGGATTCGACAGGCGACCGCCAGTTTGGTAAGTAGAAAAATGAGAGAGAAAATTGAAAAAGCAGCGCGAGAGACTCTAGAAAAAGAAAAATCGAAAGTAAAAACCGAGGTGGCGGGTGCTACAGATGCAACTACAAAGGTCAACTCTAAGGCGGAGTCTGAGGCGCCACATCCGGAAGAAGACGGCGGCGACGCGGTGCCGCCTGAGCAGTCGAAGGCAGAACGGGAGAATCTCTACGAACTTTACACGAGAAAGCAGAGGGAAAATGCCGCACCTGCTGACTCGATAGCGGCGGAACCGGCAACTCCCAAGTCAGCAGAACAACTGCAAGCCGAAAACGAGATGCTGCGGAGAATAGGAAAAAAGCTTTCCGCTACAGAGATGAGGGAGCCGACACAAGAGGAAGTCGGACACATGGCTGTCAGTCCGGAAGATGTTCCGGAACACATCCGGGAACGTCTCGCCGCCGAGGGCACGAGAAGCGAGATGGTCGAGCGTCTGAAAGGCGTAGTCCGAAGCGCGCAAGGGAAGCTGTACGAAGCGGGTGTTGCGGCGCAGGAAAAAATCGCGTGGTGGAAGAGCTCCGAAGAGCATCTTGTCCGGCGCTCGGCGGAATTGGATGCCGAGGCGGCGGAGATTGGCTGGGTGGAAAGCGAGTTCAGGAAATGGGGCGAGCGCTATAACAAAGTCGGCTGGAAGACGAAACTCGCTGTAGGCCTTGCTCTTGGTATCGGAGCAGGACTTTCCGCACCTGTCTCGATGCCTATGGCCGCTGCTTGCCTGTTTGGCGTCGCAGCCCAGCGCATCCTCGGTCTCTCGACGATGTATCTGAAATACGAGAAGGTATTCCAAGATCAAAAATGGGGGAAGGAGCGTGCCATGCTGAATGCAATTGGATATTCCGCCCTCATGACCGCGGGCACGATGTACGCGGTACAAAAAATCAGCGATGCCGACATAGTCAGCCGCGTCCGCGAATGGCTTGCCGATAAGCTGGGACACCAGACGCCGCCGAGGCCGGAAGTATCGCAGCCGATGGTTACAACGGGTACGGGTCCCGGTGCAGAGATACCGCCGCTCACCGTCCATGCGGCGCCCGGGCAAGGTTACGAGTACATGCTGCAGCGGATGTGGGAACAGTTGCAGGACAAGGGCCTCGACCCGAACCGGTATCCCGAAGGCAGCGATATTCGGCAGCTGCTTGAAACGGCGCCGCAAGATATCGACAAGGTCGTGCATCAGCTTGCGAGCGACCCGAGCCATGGCTTCTTCAGGCCCGACGGCACAAGCGCGCCCATCGGAAAAGGCGATATTCTGGCGTTCAACACGGGCGGCCAGATACTGCACATAAACCCCGAAGGCGTGGCCGGCGTTCACGCGGCTATCGAAGCGCCTGTGCCGGTCTACCATCCGGAAGTTCCTACTCCCGCGTCCGCAGTGCCGCTTCCCGAACAGGTCGTCCCCGCGCAAGATCCGGTAGCGAACATAGACCTCACTCCCGGCCAACAGGCAGTACAAGAAGGAACGCAGGCCGCGGTCACCGCGGCCCCGCCCCCTGAAGCGATGCCGCGAGAGCCCGAACACATACTCTTGCGCGACAGCTCCGGCAACCCGGTCACCGACAGCTCCGGGAACCCGGTCCGCTCGCAATTCCCCGAACACGCCGCATCCATTGAGGCGCCTATTGCGAACGCCGAGGTCGTCTCAAATCAGTTCGGTCTCGCGATACCGGTCACCGAACCGCATATCTACGGTGACGAGGGCGGACAGCAGATACTTGTGTACGGCGGGACGCCGCAAGAGCAGCTGAAGGCGATGCAGGACTTTCTCATAAAAAATCCGGGCAAAGTCGTTTTCGGCACCGATCCTTCCGGGAAATACCGCATTCCCTGGGGGCTCGTGGAAGGGGAATTATCGCCTATCGGCCAGCCAGTGCGCACGAGCGGCTTCTTCGGATTCTTTTCGTCCTTTATGGAAGCGCCCGGAGCGGATGAACTAAAGCAGCTTATTAAATAACGCATGCTATGATGACACCCATGCAGGATGAACTGACCGCCGCTATCGCCGCCGAACTCGGGATAGCGGGGCTTCCGAAGGAGCAGCAACAGACCTTGATAGGGGAGTTCGGCGAGGTCGCGCTCAAAGCCGCGACCTTGTCGGTCGTCGGCAAGCTTGCTCCGGAAAAGCGTGATGAGTTCGGGAAACTCGCGCAGGCGGGCGACGCAGGAGCGGTCAAAGCGTTCCTCGATAGGGAAGTCCCGGGCCATGAGGAAACTGCAAAAGCGGCTGTCGCCGAGGAGGTGAAGCGCTTTAAGGCCTTCCAGGTCGCAGATACTGACGCAGGAAGTACGCCGTAGTATACTTGCGCCATTAACCATTACCATACTATGCAACCAACCCAAACCGGCATCGCAGTCGCACTTGCACTTGTCGTCGTTTCATTATTCTTTATCGTTCCCGGTCTTTGGCCATTCGGAGCAGTGACCGCTTCGAACGAAGCGGTTCTCGGAGCCAGCACGGAAACGGAAACCACAACTACCATGCCAACCGAACCCGTGACAGAACTTATGGTGAAGGATGAGACCGTCGGCAGCGGCGCCGTTGCCGCCGTCGGAGACACCGTGACGGTGAATTATGTCGGCTCGCTTACGAACGGCACCGTCTTTGACGCTTCCGCGAACCACGGTTCCGCCGGCTTCACGTTCACGCTCGGAGCGGGACAGGTCATCAAGGGTTGGGACCAGGGTATCGCCGGCATGAAAGAGGGAGGGAAGCGCGTGCTCATTATTCCCGCGTCGCTCGCGTACGGCTCACAAGCGGTCGGGGATGCCATTCCGGCAAATTCCACCCTCGTTTTTGAAGTGGAACTCTTGAAGGTGCAGAAAGCGGCTCGATAGAGAGCAAAAAAATAAAAAAGCGGGCCTTGACGCCCGCGCCTACTGTCTGAGCACCCGCACCGAGGACATGAAGTTTGCCATCATGTTCTGGGAACAGTTCTCGAAACTGTACTTCTTGGAGCCGATGGAGCGGATGCCGGTGCCGACTCCCGAGGCAGCCGCCACCGTGCCGACGTACTCGGCGTACTCGTCCGGGATGGCGCGCGGGAATGCGTGCGCGCCGATTCCAGCGCCGATATACCCGAGGACGCCGTAGAGCGCCCCGTCAGAGACGACGGCGACCAGATTGCTCGGGTGGGTCGCGTCGGCGTAGATCCGGCATACGCGTTCCCCTTCGGCGATCGCGGCGAGCTGGTTTTGCGTCACCTCGCCCTTGACGAAGAAATTCATCGCCAACGCATCACCGTCGAGCATCCAGTTCGGGACCTGCTGGTCGTGGACCACCATCGTCCCGTTCTGGCCGTTTATATTAAACGGCACGCGTATGACCTTCCCGGGTCCGGCACACGCGCCGAGCAGCATACCGGTCGCCAAAATGGCGATCACCTTCAACTTTTTTCTCATCCCAAAGACCTCCATTTCGGGACCAGCTCACAATGAGCCAGCCAACCGCTGAAACCATCTTACTCCATTATTATGATTTGTCAATATATAGCGAATGCGGTACCGTGGCAGACAATGAGCTCAATTCATTTCGCTGTCGAACAACGCGCGCCAATGGGCGGCGCGCGCGTAGGGACCCTCACCACGCCGCACGGCGTCATCCGGACGCCCACGTTCGCGCCAGTCGGAACGAAAGCGACCGTGAAGGGCATTTTACCCGAACAACTAAAAGCGCTCGGCGCCGAAGTGGTGCTTGCGAACACCTATCATCTCTACCTTCAGCCGGGCGAAACAATCGTGCGGGACGCCGGCGGACTCGGGAAATTCATGGGCTGGACAGGTCCGACCATGACCGATTCGGGCGGCTTTCAGGTGTTCTCGCTCGGTGCCGCGTTCGGGAAAACCGTCTCGAAGTTCGTGAAGGAGGATACTCCGGCGGAAGAGTCGCTCGCCGTATACGACGAAAGCGTCGCAAGCCAGCATGGTCAGCTCGCAATCATTGACGACGAGGGCGTCTCCTTCACCTCGCATCTCGACGGCTCGTTGCACCGCTTCACGCCGGAGCGGTCGGTCGAGATACAGCACGCGCTCGGCGCGGACATATTCTTCGCGTTCGACGAGTGCACATCGCCCACCGAACCATATGCATATCAAAAAGAGGCGATGGAACGCACGCATCGGTGGGCCGAGCGTAGTTTGAAGGCGCACCGGCAGAACCTCGATGCCGCGAAGCGTCAGGCCATCTTCGGCATCGTGCAGGGCGGCCGCCACGAGGACCTGCGAAGCGTATCCGCCAGCGAGATCTCATCGCTCGGATTCGATGGTATCGGCATCGGCGGCTCATTCAGCAAAGAAGACATGCGCGGCGCCCTTTCTGCCGCGGTTGCCGAACTTCCCGAGGAACTGCCTCGGCACTTTCTGGGCATCGGCGAGCCGGGCGATATTCTGGAAGGCATTGCGAACGGGATGGACCTTTTCGACTGCGTCGCGCCGACGCGGCTCGGCCGCCACGGCTCCATCTATACGAAACACGGGCTCATCCATCTCAAGGGCGAACAATATCGCAGCGATTTTTCGCCACTTGATCCTGAGACGCCCGTCATTGGCGTGGAAGGATTCACGCGCGCCTATGTTGCGCACCTCATTCGTGCCAAGGAAATGCTCGGCGCCGTCATCGCGTCCATGCACAATGTCGGCTTCATCCTCAACCTCGTTGCTGGCGCGCGCGAGGCCATTTGCAACGGCAATTTCGACGCATACCGAACAGAGTTCATTGCTCAATACCGGAAATAGGCAACGGCCTGCATTTTGCAGGCCGCCCGTTTCGCCCCGGCGTCATTTGACCGCTGCGAGAAGCATTTCCTCCGCTTTTTCGCGCGGCACATTGAGAGCGAGCATGACACCCGCTACAGCTAGCCCATACAATTCATGCGTATGGGCCTTGCCAAGCGGCTCGAATGCCGCGCCGGAAGTCGTCATGTAGTGGACACGACGGGCGACCTTTTCCTTGCTTGAGATCGATGCGGCAGTTACGGACATACACCCTCCCTTTCAGTATGTGTGCGAGGTGACCGCTTATACAGTATAGTGTAGAGTCCTTATGTCAAGGTATGTCCAATTTTAAACTTCATGCACCGTTTGCTCCGGCGGGCGACCAACCGCAGGCGATCGAGAAGCTCGAGCGAGGGCTTAGGGAAGGCATGCGCCACCAGACGCTCCTCGGTGTTACGGGAAGCGGAAAGACGTTCACGGTCGCGAACGTTATCGCGCGGCACGATACGCCGACCCTCGTCCTCGCGCACAATAAGACGCTCGCCGCCCAGCTTGCGCAGGAGTATCGAGGATTCTTTCCCGAGAATGCCGTGCATTATTTCGTTTCCTACTACGACTACTACCAGCCGGAGGCGTATATCGCGCATTCCGACACGTACATCGAGAAGGAAGCGATGATAAACGCCGAGATAGAACGTCTGCGCCATGCGGCAACGCAAGCCCTGCTCACTCGCAAAGACGTCATCATCGTGGCGAGTGTTTCCGCCATCTATGGTCTCGGTTCGCCCGAGGAATATGAAAAAGTGCATGTAAGGATAGAGAAGGGCGCAGCGGAGGACCGCGCGACGCTCATTCGTAAGCTCGTCAACATCTATTTCGAGCGCACGAATGCCGACCTGAATCCCGGACAATTGCGTGCCATAGGCAATTCGCTCGAGTTCATGCCGGTGAACGAACGCGCCATCTACCGCATCGCGTTCGATGGCGGCGTCATCGCCCACATTGACCGGCTCGACGCGGTCTCGCGGGCAAAAAAGGCAGAATTGGAATCGGTCTTCGTCTTTCCGGCAAAGCATTTCATCACAAGCGTCGAAGAACGCACGCGCGCTATCGAAGACATTAAGTTGGAACTGGAAGAACAACTTGCAAAATTCAAGCGGGAAGAAAAGCCGCTTGAAGCGGAACGTCTGAAGCGCCGGACACTTCACGATCTTGCCCTCATCCGCGAGCTTGGGTACACGACCGGCATCGAGAACTACTCCCGCCACTTTGATGGCCGCAAGGCCGGCGAGCCGCCCCACACCCTGCTTGACTACTTTAAGCGCTGCGACCGGGATTTCCTTACCGTCATCGACGAATCGCATGCCACCATCCCACAGATAGGCGGGATGTATGCGGGCGACAGGTCACGCAAGGATACCCTTATTGAATACGGCTTCCGCCTTCCCTCGGCGCGCGACAATCGCCCGCTCCGATTCGAAGAGTTTGAGACGCGCATCGGACAAGTGCTCTATACGAGCGCCACGCCCGGACCATACGAAATAGAAAAGAGCAGGCAAGACGCGAAGCGGCTTGTCCTGAACGTCCACGGAGGGATCGTCGAACAGGTCATCCGACCCACCGGACTGATCGACCCGGAACTTACCGTGCGCGACGTTACCGAAACGGGGCGCTATCCCGGGCAAGTCGCCGATTTCATCAATGAGGCGGAAACGGTCATCAAGCGCGGCGGCCGCGCGCTTGCAACGACCCTGACCAAACAGATGGCCGAGGACCTTGCTACGTACCTGCGTGGACGGGGCATGAAGGCCGAGTATCTGCACTCGGACGTGAAGACCATTGACCGTATTGATATCCTCACGAATTTCCGCAAAGGCGGGTTTGATATTCTCGTCGGCGTCAATCTCCTGCGCGAAGGACTCGATCTGCCGGAAGTGGAGCTTGTCGGCATCCTCGATGCCGACAAGGAAGGATTCCTGCGGAGCGAAACTTCCCTCATCCAGACCATCGGCCGCGCGGCGCGGAACGTTCTCGGCAGGGTGATCCTCTATGCGGACGTGATGACCGGCTCTCTGGAGCGGGCCATGAACGAGACGAACCGCCGCCGTGAAAAACAGCTTGCCTATAACAAAAAGCACGACATTACACCGCGCACCATCAAAAAGGAGATCCACGATATCGCGGCTTCCATGCGCACTGAGCATCAGCGGACCATCGACGAGCTTCTCGTACTCGACACGCTCGCGTACAAGGACGATCCGAAGACGTTCATCAAGCGCAAAAGGGAAGAGATGGCGGCTGCGGTCGAGGAGCTCGACTTTGAAACGGCCGCGCTCATCCGCGACGAGCTCTACAAGCTGGAGGGGAATGGGCCGAAGAAAAAGTCGCGCATCCGCAAGCCACTTGGCGGCTCGTAAGCTCGCGGCACTTCGGCCTAATCCCTGTCCACACTGGGCCGATGGACCTCGATAGCGCCGCGACGCCCATGCGCTACAATTGACGCAGTATTAATATATGCAAATTTCCTCACAAGAGCTGGCCCGATCACTTAAGATACTCATCCTCGCGCTCGTTCTCGCTATTGCTCTTTCCGTCGGAACGGCATACGTTCGCGCATGGACAGGACCCACCGGCACCGCACCCTCCAACAACACGGCCCCGCCGATAAACACGAGCGCCACGGCACAGACGAAGGCGGGAGGTATCAATTTTCAGAACTACGCCCACTTCACCGGCTACGGCACCGATTCCTGGTCTATCTCGACCCAAATAACACCAATAGGATGAATTACGTGGTGGCGGACAATCTCTACGTATACGGCACCGTCCGCGGCGGCAGTTATGGATTTGGAGGGATGTACGTAGACGTAGATGGTTACTGCACTGGCATAAACGGCAGGGTCCTCAACCCATTTACGGGATGGTGTAGCTGTCCAGCAGGTTTTACTAGCGCGCTTCTTAACGTCAATCAGGGAAATAATCTTATCTATTATTGCTATAAGTGATTGAAGTCGGGTGTTCGTGAAATTTCAGGACGCTTTCGCGCCTATTCTTATCCACACAGTGACGATATGGTCGACACTGTAAGGGTATACAATTGAGCGCAGTGCAACCACCGTCCACCATGAGAAAGGCGTTGCCGTTCGTCTTTATAGTCATCGCTGTCGCTGCGGGGTGGCAGCTGGGCCGCTGGCAGGCCCTTGAATCGGCAAAAGCGCGCCTTGCGGCGTATCAGTTGCTGCCCGTTCCATTAGATTCTAAGAACGTTTTCGGCACCATCGCCGACATTGACGGAAGCACGCTTTCCATTCGCACCTCATACACGAATCCGCTCGAGGATGCGGCGAACATAGTCAGTGTTGCCATTACCGATTCCACGACTATTGAGGGAGTTGAGATGAAAACCCAGAAAGTGTTCGATGCCGAGATTCAGAATTTTGCAAAAACCGCAAAAACAAGTTCTACAACGCCATTATCACCACCCGAGCCGTTCTTGCGACAGGCGCTCAAAGCGTCCGACCTACTTGTTGGTCAGTCCGTATCGGTGATTACGGCGGAAAACGCGGTAGGCGCGCGGCGCGTCACGGCGGTCTCGATACTCGTCAGTGCGCAGCCACCCACTGCGGCCACGTCCACGACTAAGTCGGATTAGCCATGACCATTCCTCCCAAAAAGCCGTTACGTTCCCTCGCGACGCCCATTCTCGCGCTTGTGCTCGGCGTCGGCCTCTCCATCGGCGCCACGTATGTCTACGCCTGGACCGGCCCCACCGGCACCGCTCCGAACAACAACACGCCCCCGCCGATAAACACGAGCGCCACGGCGCAAACGAAGTCGGGGGGATTGACGGCTGGCTGGATGCAAGCGCCGATTTTCTACGATTCTAACAACGCCGGCTACTACCTCGACCCGAACGGCACGAGCCGGGTGGGCCAGGCGAACGCCGACAACACCTACACGTACGGCAACGAGAACGCAAACGACTACTATGTCCGTGCCGTAGGCAGATGGGCGAGCGCCCCCGCCGTTTCCATGGATTGCTATGATACGGGATATTATCAGGGTAACTATTGTGATGGTGGTGGATATAAATTTTGCAGAACCTGTGTGAATAACACCTGCTCAAATTATGTCATGATTAGCAACACTTGCGGAGGAATGGGTTCCATTTGAACAAACGAATAAAAAATGAAACCGCAGCACGAACACTTTCTCTCGCATGCCATCCGGTCCGTTTTCCTGCTAGCGGTGGTTGTTTTTGCTTCCTATTATTTTTCCGTATCGTACCTGCCCCGTGCACAGGCGAGCGCGACCGATTCGCTCTCGGGTTATGCCTGGAGCGACAACGTCGGCTGGATATCGTTCAACTGTACCAACACCGGCAGCTGCGGGACTTCGAATTATGGCGTCACGGTAAACCCCACGAACGGCGAAATGTCTGGTTACGCTTGGAGCGACAATGTCGGATGGTTCTCCTTCCAGCCGGGGGACGTGGCCGGATGCCCGCAGGCGCCCTGTACGCCAAAAGTAAATCAGGGGAACGGAACGGTTACCGGGTGGTTCCGCGCCCTTGCGAACGGCGGCGGCTGGGACGGCTGGGTGTCGCTCTCCGGCGTAACAGTAAGCGGGGTAGCATTTGCCGGTTATGCTTGGGGCTCGGACGTTGTGGGGTGGGTGAGCATGAGCGGAGTGATGAATACGTTTACCGCGCCCACGGTTTCCTGTTCGGGCGCCCCTTCAACCGCGTACATCGGCCAGCAGGTTACCTGGAGCTCCTCAGTATCCGGCGGTTCCGGAAGCTATACCTATAGTTGGAGCGGGACAGACGGTCTTTCCGGCACGAGCGCCTCGACTCAAAAAACCTATTCGACGACCGGCACGAAACAGGGAACAATCGCCGTTACGGATACTGTCTCGGGACAGACCTCGTCCGCTTCCTGCAATGCAGGTGTAGGCGTGAGCGTCCAATCCTGCAGCGCCTCGCTTTCCGCGAACCCGACGACCGTTGAAGAAGGGCAGAACACGACGCTCTCTTGGAACGTTCCGGGCGGCTCGTCTTGTGCGGCTTCTTGCTCCGGCAGCGGATTCAACACGGGCGGCGCGCTCTCCGGCTCGACGAACGCCTCTGTCCCTCCAACTCCGCCGTCCACTTCCTACGGCCTTACCTGTTCCGGCGGCACGTATGGTCCGCCGCCGCCGGTGAACGTCACCGTCAGCGTCGTCACTCCAACGGCAACCATTACCGCGAACGGCCAATCCAATTCCGCGCGCGTGAATCCCAATACTCCTAACAACACTACCGTCGCATGGTCATCCACGAACGCCTCGTCGTGCGCCGTTACCAAAAACGGTAACGCCTGGAGAAACGGCCTCAGCGACCCCGGCAGGACCGATTCGGTCACGACCCAGAGCACCTACGCGCTCGACTGCGTGAATGACCACGGCACGCACGCGACCGACTCCGTCATCGTAAACGTGATACCTGGCTTCCAGGAGTTCTAGTATGGCAGCGTCTCTCCCCGCCGGATTGGCCCCGAAACGGGCCAAATGCTATAGTGCTACCGTACCTGCCCCGCCACGGGCAGGAAATTTCAATGTCGAAGAAGGCCCCAACAGCCAAGGAGCACCACCATACGCACGGAAGCGACTGGCTTACCGTGAAGCGCGCGCGCACCCATAATTTGAAGAACATCTCTGTGGAGATGCCGCGGGGCGCCATGACCGTCATTACCGGCCTGTCAGGGAGCGGAAAATCCTCACTTGCGTTTGATACCATTTTCGCCGAGGGCCAGCGCCGCTACGTTGAATCCCTTTCCGCATACGCGCGACAATTCCTGAATCAGATGGCGAAGCCGGACGTGGATGAGATATCCGGGCTCTCGCCGGCGATTTCCATAGACCAAAAAAGCCGTTCCAATAATCCGCGTTCCACCGTGGCGACCGTGACCGAGATCTACGACTACCTGCGCGTGCTCTACGCGCGCGCCGGCCAGCCGTACTGCATCCATCACGACGTGCCCATCGCGCGGCTCTCGAAAGAAGAAATGATAAAAATGGTGCTCATGCGCGTGGAACCCTCCGTCGCCAAGGCCGCGGAGGGCAAGGGCGAGGTTCTAGGCGTATCCATTGATCACCGCGCGATCACGATCTATGCACCGGTCGTTGTCGGCAGGAAGGGCGAATATTACCAGCTTTTGTACGACCTCCTCGGCAAGGGCTTCGAGCGCGTAGTCATTGATGGGAAACCGCAGTCGCTCCGGGAGAAGATAGTGCTTGATCGGAATAAACGTCACGACATTGATGCGGTCGTTGACAGCATTTTCGTGTCCGAATTTATCCGTTCCACCTCTGCCGCGCGCGAACGCCTCTCCGAAGCGTTGGAGCTCGCGTTGAAAGAATCCGATGGGCTAGTAAAGATACGGCACGCCGACGGCACCACCGAAACGCTCTCATCAAAATTTATCTGTCCGGAAGACGGTGCTTCGTTTCCTGAGGTTGAGCCGCGCTTGTTCTCTTTCAACTCGCCGTATGGTGCATGCCCGGCCTGCCACGGACTTGGGACCGAATCGCTTTTTTCGGAAGAGCCGTGTTTGGTATGCGAAGGAAAGCGTCTGCGGCCCGAAGCGCTGCGGGTATACATACAGAGCGAGCAGAACGTGGGAGGCAATAAACAGAAAAATTCATTGGGAGCGAATATCGTTGACTTCACGAGCATGTCCATACGCGAGGCGAAAGAGTTCGTAGATTCCATCGAGCTGTCGGAAATGAAAAAAGATATCGCCGCACCCATCCTGAAAGAGATAGACAGCCGCCTCTCGTTCATGCTGAACGTTGGCCTCGACTATCTCACACTGAACCGATCCGCGGCGACCCTCTCGGGCGGAGAGGCCCAGCGTATCCGGCTCGCGTCCCAGCTCGGCAGCGGGCTCACGGGCGCCCTGTACGTGCTTGACGAGCCGACCATCGGCCTTCACCAGCGGGATAACGACCGTCTTATCAAGACACTTCTCGTGCTGAAAGAACTTGGCAATACCATCATCGTCGTCGAGCATGACGAAGAGACCATCTTTTCTTCCGATTACCTCGTGGACATCGGTCCGGGCGCGGGCATCCACGGCGGAGAGGTCGTCGCTTCCGGATGGCTGGACGACCTTCTGAAAAGCCCGCCCGCCGGCAAAAAAGAAGATTCGCTGACGCTCGCGTACCTACGCGAAGAAAAAAAGATACCCGTGCCCGAGAAGCGTCGTACGGCCGAAAAGGGCTGGCTCAAGATACGCGGCGCCACGCTTCATAACCTCGTGAACCAAAACATTGACGTGCCCTTGGGAAAACTCGTCTGCATCACCGGCGTTTCGGGAAGCGGGAAATCCACCTTTCTCTACGATATCCTACATCGCAATATCGCCAACCGGTTCGCGCGCCGCGAGGCGAAGCTGCAGCATGTCGCATCCCTCACGGGCACCGAATACGTCGGCCGCGCCATTCTCATCGACCAATCGCCGATCGGGCGCACGCCACGTTCCAATCCAGCGACCTACACAGGCGCGTTCACCCATATCCGCGACCTTTTCGCCGCGACCTCCGAGGCGCGCGCCCGCGGCTGGAAACCCGGCCGCTTCTCCTTCAACGTCTCAGGCGGCCGCTGCGAGGCATGCCAAGGAAACGGCTCGATCGCGGTCGAGATGCACTTCCTGCCGACCGTATACGTCACCTGCGACGTCTGCATGGGCAAGCGATTCATGAAAGAGACACTCGAAGTCACCTTCCGCGGCAAGAACATTTATGAGGTTTTGCAGATGACCATTGAGGAAGCGGAGAAATTCTTCGGCGATATTCCGGCGGTGAGCGATCGCCTGATGAGCTTGAACTCCACAGGGCTCCAGTACCTCACGCTCGGCCAAAGCGCGACGACACTTTCGGGCGGGGAAGCTCAGCGCGTGAAGATAGCAAGCGAACTTTACCGCTCCATGACCATGAAGACGATATATCTCCTCGACGAGCCGACCGTCGGCCTACATTACGAGGACGTGAAGAAACTCATCGAGATACTCCAGGAACTCGTCGTCCGCGGCAACACCGTCGTCGTTATCGAGCACAATCTTGACGTCATCAAGAGCTCTGATTATGTGATAGATTTCGGCCCCGAGGGTGGCGCAGGTGGCGGAAAAGTCGTCGCGAAAGGTACACCCGAAGAAATCGCCGACACCGACGGCTCTCACACGGGCGAGTATTTGACAAAGACGCTCAAGAAGCAACGCCGAAAATAAGTATTCACGCACGTGATATTCTGAATTCAACTATGCAAGTAGCACTGCAGTCCAATATTTGGAAGTACACAGTGCTTCTCGTTACCAATAAGCGGGTATTCGTTGCTATACTCGGCGTGTATTACCTCACGATTCCTGGGGTAACTCCTTTTTGGATAGGCATTTTCTTGCTTGCAGGGAATGGTGCATCGTTTATTTTTGATATCCCAAGTAGTTACATAGCAGATAGGATTGGTCATAAACAAGCAATCGTGTTGTCGCGGGGCATTATATTCTTTTCAACTTTTTTCTTCCTATTTGCCACGAACGTGTTGTGGCTCGTCATGGGCTCAATACTGCTAAGTATGGGTTTTGCCTTTTTGAGCGGCGTCGGCAGTGCATTCATGCATGAAACCATGCGCGGACTCAACCGCGACAATGAATACACTGCAGTCATGGGAAAAGTCAGTTCCGTCGGGTTTTTTATCCCTGCAATTATGGCGGCCATTGTGCCATTTTCCGTCAGCATCAGTTATAAAATTCCATTTATTATCATGCTCGGTCTTGATGTCGTAGGTCTTATCATGGCCCTGTCTCTCGTTCGTCCGGCAGTGAGTCCCGAGCATGTCGCAGAGGTAAGCGAGACCAAGTTTCTTGAAGTCATCCGTCAGGGTCTTGCTCTGCGCTTCTTCCGTATCGCGACTTTTTCCGGCGTAGTCAGTGCTCTTATTTACGCAGTAGATGGGTTCCGCGGCCCATATCAACTCTTGCTAGGCATACCGGTCATATGGTTCGGAATATTTTTTGGCACAGGACGTGCTCTAGCCGCGCTACTCCTTGCTTACAGCGGCAAGATACGTCACCTGATCGGTAATGTGTACTCATTCCAGCGAGTACAAATCCTTGTGTACGGGGCGTTACTTCTCATTCTCGGCCTCATTTCAAACCCTTGGATAGTGGTTATTGTGTTCGTCTTGGATAACGCTCTTCGATATGGATTAAGCCAGGTTGACACGGGATATCAGCTCGATATTATTCGGAATCATAAATTTAAAGCGACACTCATTTCTGCGGGTAATCAAATACAAAACGTTATCTCAATGTGCGCCGTCGGTACAATCGGTATTTCCATAGAACGCTTCGGTTATCAACTCTCGTTTCTCATATTTGCTATTGTATTTCTTGCCATTCAGATTCCGCTCCATTTATTTACGTACCGCAACCGTCTTCTAATCGGTTAGATATGCAAAAAAGAGAACTGCATAAATATAATCTGCCAGATGTGCCGGGGGTGTACCTCTTTTTGCAAAAGAGAGGGAAGGCTAAAACATCCGCTACGGATGTTCGCCCGACCGACCTAAAAGGTCGGTATAGGGTGCTGTATGTCGGCAAGGCGACAAGCTTGCACGACCGGGTGCGCTCCTACTTTGACGACGACCTTATCGCGACCCGAGGGCCGCGAGTGGTGGATATGGTGACGAAGGCCGACCGCATCAGTTTCGAGCCGACGCCGACCGTGCTCGAGGCCCTGGTGCGCGAAGCGGCGCTCATCAAGAAATACCATCCGGCCGCGAATGTGGAAGGAAAAGACGACTCCAGTTTTTTGTACGCCGTCATTACGGAGGAAGCGATACCGCGCGTGCTTGCACTGCGGGGCAAGGACATTAAGTTTCGAGCCATGCGTTCTGTCGATGGCCAGAAGCTGAAAGATATTTTCGGACCATTCCCATCCGGAGCTCAGCTACGCGAGGGCTTGCGGCTCATCCGGCGGATATTTCCGTTCTTCGATACGCCGCGGCCGGTCGGGTATGCGGGTAAGCATCAGGCGGCTCGGCTCGAATTCAACCGCCAGATCGGGCACTATCCCAGGGAATTCACCGTGCCCGAGTACCGGGCGACGATACGCAAAGTGCGTCTCCTCTTGAGCGGACGCGGCAAAGAATTGCGCAGGATGCTGGAGAAAGAAATGCGCCACGCTGCAAAAGAGGAGCGTTTTGAGGACGCGGCAGAAGCCCGCCGCGAGCTCTTCGCACTTGACCACATTCAGGACGTGTCGCTCATCAAAGACGAGAATGTAGATCACAGGTCCTCGACGAGCTCGGGGCAATCCGCCGCAGGGCGAATCGAGGCGTACGATACCGCCCATATTTCGGGGACGAACGCCATCGGCGTGATGACGGTCGTTGTGGCGGGGGTGCCGGTCAAGAAAGAATATCGGACGTTCCGTATCCGTGGTTCGACCGGTTCGACTACCCTCACCACGAGAAGCTCACCACAGGCGGCTTCCAAAGAAGTCAGAAAATTAAACGACGATATTGCGTCTCTCAAGGAGGTTTTGTCGCGGCGCCTGGAGCATCCGGAATGGCCGTTTCCCAGCGTTATCGTCGTAGACGGTGGCACAGCGCATAAGAAGGCGGCAGAAGACGTATTGAAAGGAATGGGCGTCGGCATTCCCGTCGCGGCGGTCGTAAAAGACGAGCGACACCGCCCTCGCGAGGTGATCGGCGCGCGCCACGCCAGCATCGGCGAAGCCGACGCGGTCCTGGCCAATAGCGAAGCACATCGCTTTGCCCTCGCGCACCACCGGCGGGCCCGTTCTGTGCCGCTACGCGCGTCTTAAGCAAATCTTCATCTTGCTTAGTGTTATATGATGAATGGCGGGACGAGCACCTTTCCGCAGGTTCTTTTGTTCGGGAGAAAGCGTCGCTTTTTTACAGAGCAGAGGGGGATGTCAATGTGGACCTGGAATGCGCGGTTGTTGAATATACCGCTCAAACTGCAGGAGTTGTACAATATAAAAAACGAGCTCGATGCCCGCATAGAGCGCACGCAGATCATGTTCCTGGATGTTGAAGGCCATCCGGTGATGCTGGATCTAGCCATTCTCGACAGCTATGACATCGAGTACCATCCACTGTAATTCCACACCACGAGGGCCGCACGACGGCCCTTGTTCATTTGGTATGCGGGTGACATGGGCGGAGCGCACGGATACGGTATACTCGTATCATGCAAACCGTAGTCGGAGTGCTGCGCGGCGGGCCGTCGCGCGAACACGAGGTCTCGCTCAAGACCGGCGCCGCGATACTCGCCAACTTGCCGGAAGAGCGGTATGACGCACACGACATCTACATCGACAGAGAGGGGAGGTGGCACGACCGTGGCCGCCCGACAACGCCGGAGCGTGTATTGCGCCAGACGGATGTGGTGCTTATCGGACTGCACGGCGAGTACGGGGAGGACGGAGAGGTTCAAAAACTTCTTGAACGGTTCGGCGTCCCGTACGCGGGTGCAGACTCCTTCGGCTCCTACCTCGCGATGCACAAACTCATGGCGAAGGCGCGCGCCGCCCAGATCGGGGTGCTCACGCCGGAATCCCATTACATTGAACGAGTGGAGGACAGCGCAACGGGAGTCGCGGGCGCCGTCCGCAGGTTCCATCAGCCGGTCATCGTGAAGCCGGTCGGCTGGGGTTCTTCGGTCGGTATCTCTATCGTTGGCGGCTATGCACCCGTGCTTTCTGCGGTCCAGGAGCTCTTTATGGAGGGAGCACCGGGCGTGCTGGTGGAGGAATACATCCGCGGCAGGGAAGCGACGGCCGGCGTCGTTGAGGACCTGCGTAGCGAAAAACTCTATGCGCTCCCGCCGATAGAAATAATCCCTCCCCAGAACGACTTCTTTTCATACGATGCGAAATATTCAGGCGCGACCCGCGAGGTATGTCCAGGGAACTTTTCACGGGTCGTCTCCGAGCAATTGCAGTGGGCGGCAAAGGCGATCCATCGCGAGCTCGGACTGCGCCACTATTCGCGTAGCGACTTCATCGTCGCCCCCAAAGGCGTATATTATCTCGAAACCAACACGTTGCCCGGGCTCACAACGGAATCCCTCATGCCGAAAGCACTCGCCGCGGTCGGCGTGCCGTTCCGGGACTTCCTGTCGCACCTCGTTAATCTTGCGCTTGCATAGCGCCTCCCGCCAATGAAGAGAGGATTCATTGCTCTCATGTCCGCTATCGTCATATCCGCGGTGCTGCTCGTTACCGCGGCTACCGCAGGTTTCGTCGGATTCTACCACCGCTCCAACGGTCTGGACGCCGAGCTAAAAGCGCGCAGCGCCGCGGCTGCGGATGCCTGTGCCGACGCCGCGTTGCTCACCCTCGCGCAGGGCGGCGACCCCGGTGGTCGCATCCTCTCGTTGAATTCGCTCGACGAATGTCGGATCGGAGCGGTCAGCGGCTCTGCGCAAAAAACTTTCAGAGTACAGGCGACCTCGACCGGCGCCGTTACCAACTTAGAGATCATCGCGGACGGTTCCGATCTATCGGTCCTCTCATGGCGGGAGATATCCACTTTTTGAAAGTTGGCGCCGGCAGACCGTTCTACAATGGTAAGACCGCTTTTGCACGGAATAGCATGAAATCAACAAAGGCACGCGGATTCACGCTTATCGAGATACTGGTGGTCATCGGTATCATCGCCATTCTGGCGACGATAGTCATTGTTGCCATCAATCCGGGACGCCAATTCGCCCAGGCGCGCAATTCCCAGCGCGAGGCAAGCGTGGCTACCATCCTGAACGCCATCGGGCAGAACATGGCCGACAACAAGGGTGCGCCATTGTCGACTACGACGTGCGCCGATATTCACGTTACCCCCGCCACGACGACCGCAGTCCATATCGGGACTGGCGCAGGGTTCGTGAATCTCTCGTGTCTCACCCCGACGTACATAGCCTCATCGCTCCCCATTGACCCGGACGGTGGCACGGACGCGGATACGCTCTACACGATTCAAAAAGAGGCAACAGGACGGTATACGGTCTGCGCGCCCAAGCATGCGGAGGTATCCATCGCTTCAAGCACCGCGTACTGCCTTTCCCGCTAAAGTCGGTGGAAGGAGAGACGTTCGTAAGATATAATCCACTTCGTCATGATCATCCAGCTTCTCGCGCTCGCATCGCTCGCGGCTATAAGTTTACTGCTCTTTTTCCCGCTCAACTCCAAAGTCGGTTATTTGAGAAAAAGCTCGCTCATTCGTCGCATACCTTTTATTCCGGCCTTCATCGTTCCGTACCTCGGTCTGTTCCCTTACGTGGCTTTTTCGATGCTCGCGGTCCTATTTTTTACGCCGGTAGCGGCCCGTCTCTACGTCAGTCTCATTTTCAGCGGCATCATCGCCGCGCTCTTCTGGTATTTTATGCCGACGGTGGTTTTGGAGCGTCCCTCATTCAGTCCGAAAGGGCTCTTTACCAAAGCGACCGCATGGATGTATCGCCAGGACCCGGGCGGAAACGCGTTTCCAAGCGCCCATGCATCGGTAGCGGTACTCTGCAGCTACTATCTCACCTACGCATTCCCGCTCCATGAGACGATGATATGGGCCTTCGGGGCGACCATCGTGAGCTCGACCTTGTTCGTGCGACAGCATCACGTGAGCGACCTGGTCGCCGGTGTCGTGCTTGCGGCAGCTTCGATCGCCTTCTCGTACCTGATACTAGGCGGTCTTTCTTAGCGCGTAAGCGCGGAGAAGGCCGGGAAGAACAGGCCGATCATGCCGAGTGCGAGCAGGATGACGATAATGGTGGCGAATGCGCGTTTCATATGATGAAGATAACAGAAATCGATGCGGGCGGGAAGCCACCCACACTGTGCACATACGCTCATTGCTAACGGCAAAATACTGTTGTATCGTTGCGACGTCGCGAATTAACCGCTTTCCGGCGGAAGCCTCGCGGCAGGGAAACAGCTCTTTTCGAAAACCTGATAGACAAGAAAGAGGTAGGGAAATGAGAGCAACAACGCGGTATGTTCGTGTGGGAGTTGCGGCGGCGTTGAACGTTCCCGCCGAGCCGACGAGTTGTCTTGAGCGCAATTGCCTCAAAGACGGCTTGGCAGACTGCAGTGACGGCTGCATCTTCTTCATGGAGAATGCTGTAGCGCAACGGCTGGAGGAGCGGATTCCGGAGAAACGGAAGCCACCGTTGCTGCTTTTCCTGATGCCGGCCGAACAGGCTTCCAAAGCCGACTAGAGGGGCTTCATAGTCTGTATTTGGCAGCCCCGACGTGCCGCGGCGGTCGTTCTGCTGCGGAAGTCCGCATACGCAGGCGGATCAAGCTCTGAACCTTTTGCAGTTATCGCGAAGGCGCCTCCGAGGGAGGCGCCTTTAGATTTTCACAGCGCGGTTTTCAGCATATCCCGCTCGATGTCGGCGAATGTGCCGCCGACCTTTTTCCCAGGATTGAAGATGTTCAAGGGGTCGAAGATTTTTTTTGTCGCCGCGAACAATTTCACCATCTCATCACCGAAGAGCATGGGGAGATAGGGTGTGCGAATGATACCGTCATTGTGCTCGCCGGTAGTCGTGCCTCCTTCGCGGATGACCAAGTCGTAGACCTTGGGTGCCAGTTCGAGGATGATGCGACGGTTCTCCTCCTTGGTGAGATCCATGAGCGGAATAAGGTGGAAATTGCCGTTGCCGATATGACCCGCGATGGTGTAGATGAAATGGGACTTGTATGCATCCAGAAGCGCATTCAGTTTTGGCAGGAAATCCGGATAGCAGGCGGGCGGCACCACGAAATCATCTATAAAGGGTGCCGTATGAAGCCCGTGCACGTTCTTGCGCAGCAAACTGAAACTTTCGCGTCGGACTATCCAGTATTTCTCGGATTCTTTTTCATCTTTCTCTATCTTGCTCTGCACGTGCAGGCCGGCGAGAGCATCTTTCGCCGCGAAGGCTTTCCGGTCCGCTTCCGCGAGCGTGTCCTCGGAAAATTCCGCCATAAGTATCATCTTCGGCACGCCGCCGGTCGCGACCATCGCCGCTTCAGGAATGAAATCAATGCCGAGCCGTGCGGCGCGGACGAGGCCCATCTGGGAGAGCAGGCCGGGAAGGAACCTTACCGCGAGCGTGAACGTATGGTCGTCGTAGGATTCGAACGATTCGGGATCGAACGGGAGTATGCGCTTCACTATCTCGGGCAGCACGGCAATGTCGTACAGGAACGTGACGAGCATCGCGCGATGCCCCTTTGGTTTTATGAGGGAAAGTTTCGCCTTGGTCCAGAAAGCGAGCGTGCCCTGGGAGCCGCAAATGAGTTTCGCGAGATTGAACATGCCCGTTTTTGGATCTTTGACGCTCCAGAGAGCGTATCCCGCGGAGTTTTTCGACACTCTCGGACGGTGACCCTCAATGAGCCCGGCGTTCTCGGTCAAAAGCGCGTCCATCTCTCGGTAAATTTTTCCTTCGAGCGTTCTTAATTTTTTCCGCTCCTCGACTTCGTTCGGAGTGAGCGGTTTGAACGTCGCTAACGAGCCGTCGGAAAGGATGACCTCGACCTCTTCGACGTATTTTTCCGTTTTCCCGTATTTGAGCGTACGCTCGCCGCCGGCATTATTCGCGATTATGCCGCCCATGGCGGCCATTTCCCGACTTGCGGGGAACGAGGGCATGATGAGGCCCTGCTCCAGCGTCGCTTTCTCGAAATCGCGGTAAAAAACTCCCGGCTCCGAAATCGCGTAGCCCGCGATTTCATCCCGAGCGGAGTCGAGGGGCACAACTTCGCCCATGTGGTTCATGTGTTTGGTCAGAGAGACCACGACGCTCGTGGTCAAGGGGCCGCCCGACATGTCGCTACCTGCCGCTCGAGCGGTAAGCGACACGTCCGCCGCGTCTTTCGGGTAGGCCACGAGCGCGGGCATGCGCTCGAAAAGGGAAGTATCGCGGCTCATTGCCTTGAGCGTCGCCACATCATCCGTCACCTCTCCCCGCATTGCGCCTGCAAGCGCCGTTTTCAAGTCCCGTGCATCCATTGCAAACAGTATACTTCATAGCGCCTCACGGTATTTTCATGGCGCGGCGGATAGAGTGTGCCGCGTATGAACGATAACAACGACCAGACCGGTATGATAGTGTTCGGCGTCATCGTCGTCCTCATATTGGCGGTAGCAGGGTACTACGTCGTCACAGCGACTTCCGGCCCTCCGGCTATGTCATCGACCTCGTCAACGACGAACATCATACATACGGGTTCGACCACTCCGTATTAAACTATTTAGGTATGGCCAGAAAATACGGGCGGAAGGCGGGAAGGAAAGTGCACGCGGTGATGCGGGAGTATAAGCAAGGAAAGCTCCGGAGCGGAAGGAGCCGAAAGCCCGTGACGAGCCGCACGCAAGCCATCGCCATAGGTCTTTCCGAGGCGCGTCGCGTTGGCGCGAAGGTTCCTCCTCCAAAGAAAAGAAGGTAATGCTAACATAGTCCGCATGAACAAATATGCCGTTCTCATCGGGGCGATTGCTCTCGCGCTTGTCGCCGTCCTGTGGATAAGAACGAACGTGGCAAAAGCGCCCGGCGGCGGGCAAGCGTGCACGATGGAAGCCAAGCTTTGTCCCGACGGTTCGTATGTCGGGCGCACGGGACCACAGTGCGAATTCTCCGCCTGCCCGAACGCAACAAGCACGAGCACGGGCAGCGGGGGAGGCGGTATCCTCCCCTATTATAACTCGGGCGTGCGTGGAACCGTACTTATCGGGCCTACGTGCCCGGTCATGCGGGATCCGCCGGACCCGCAATGCGCCGATAAGCCGTACGCGACGACCATAACCGCGCGCCGCGCCGGCTCAAGCGCGGCATTCGCGACGGGGACGTCTGACGCAAATGGCGCGTTCAGCTTCTCGCTTCCGCCCGGATCCTACACGCTTACCGCCAAGGGCGGCGCGGTATTGCCGCGCTGTTCCGATGCCGAAGTCACCGTCGGTCCGACGGGATACGCCGCCATCATTATCTCCTGCGACACCGGCATCCGCTAGCTTACTTGGCGGTGAAACCGCCTTGGCGGTCTCACCGCCAAGTAACCACCAACGGGTGATTTGTACACGTCGGTGCATTTGACTGCCTGAAAAGGCGGTATCATTGAGCCATTAGCAGCATGTAAAGTATCCTTATGAATCAGCACCTGAATCCTGGGAAGACCGGCCTTGCCGTAGGCAAGCTCGTGGGCGGTGTGCATCTCATCTGGGCTATCCTCGTTGCGTTCGGATGGGCGCAGGCGCTCGTTAACTTCTCTCTATGGGCGCATATGGTGAGCGCGCCGGTCGTGGTGAAAGCTTTCGACCTTTCCGCGGCTGTCGTACTTGTCATCGTCGCCACGGCTGTCGGATGCGTCATCGGTTACGCCTTCGCGAAGATCTGGAACTGGCTGCATCGCTAGCACGGCATTCATTCCATGGGCGGATTGGAGCGAGTGGGAAGCACCGAACCGGAACTGGCCCCCGAATTGCCGGGGCTGTCCTTAGACAGCCCCGAAGCGCAAGGAGCGCTCATGCTTTTTGCGTATGGCAAAGCGCACAAAAAGCAGGATATCGACTTTGCCGATCTGGAACGGAACGACTTGGCACTCACCTCAATTGCGAGGGACGAGTGGGTGGCAAAGCCGGGCGGTAAAGAGTCGCTCGCTTCGCTATACCGCAGGTATATTGAGCAGCATCCGGGGGAACGCGTCAACACGCGGAACACGGAGGCGCTTGCAGGGCTTCTAAAAGCACTTGTCAGCGCGCCGTCAGAGACAAGGCATTAAGATTTGATGGAAAAGCGTGAAGTGTCCGCGCCATTCTGATACAGTGTCGGGATGACCCAGGGAGAAGCGCTTGCGATATTGAAGACCGGGGCGAACGTGTATCTCACCGGCGAGCCCGGAAGCGGCAAGACGCATACGATAAATGAATTCGTCGGGTGGCTACGTGCTTCGGGCATAGAGCCCTCGGTGACGGCGGCGACCGGCATCGCGGCGACGCACGTGGGCGGGATGACGCTTCATTCCTGGAGCGGCATCGGCATCGCGGAGGCGCTCACGAGGGCCGATGTGGACCGTATCGCGAGCAAGGAGCATATCGCGCGCCGCATCCACAAGGCGAAGGTGCTTATTATCGAGGAGATCTCCATGCTGTCGGCAGCGACATTCGAGATGGCGGACGCCGTCTGCCGCGAAGTGCGCCGCGTCGAAAGACCCTTCGGCGGGCTTACGGTCATTCTCGTCGGTGATTTTTTCCAGTTGCCGCCCGTTTCGCGCGGCCGCCAAGCCACATTCGCGTATGCGTCGTCGACGTGGCACGACTTGAATCTGCTCACCTGCTATCTCACCGAACAGTACCGTCAGGATGACGGCGAGTTCCTCGCCACACTTTCGGCGATTCGCTCGGGGGAGGTGGAAGAGGTGCACTACGAGCGTCTGATGTCGAGGCGCATACCCCCGTCGGAGATACCGGGCGTACGCGAGGTACCGAAGCTTTTTTCGCATAATGCGGACGTGGACCGCATCAACGCGGGCGAACTTGCGAAGCTTCCGGGCAAGGCGAAGAAATTCCGGATGACCTCGAAAGGGAAGGACTCGCTCGTGGAGGGACTTATGCGCGGATGCCTCTCGCCCGAAGTGCTTGAGCTGAAGGAGGGTGCGGCGGTGATGTTCACCAAGAATTCCCCGCAGGGACGATTCGTTAACGGCACGCTCGGCGCGGTTGCCGGATGGGATGCGGCGGCAATGCCTGTCATTGAGACCAAAGACGGTCTGCGCATCACTGCGGAACCGATGGAATGGCAGGTCGAGGAACAAGGGAAGGTGAAAGCGAGCATTTCGCAGCTACCGCTCCGGCTCGCCTACGCGATGACGGTGCACAAGAGCCAGGGGATGAGCATGGATGCCGCGGTGATGGACCTTTCGAGGGCATTTGAGTATGGACAGGGCTACGTTGCGCTCTCGCGCGTGCGGCGCCTCTCCGGCGTGTATTTGACCGGCCTGAACGAGCGAGCGCTTGAAGTGCATCCAGACATTGTGGAGAAGGACCGGGATTTCCGCGCCGCTTCCGAAGCGGCGCGGGAAGCGTTTGCCCCTCGACCGGACTCGGCGCAGACCGGCATGTCCGAAGCGGAAAAACTTGCAATGCAAAAACAATTCGTAAAGGCGATGGGAGGTGCGTGGTGTCACACCGACCGAATGGGTGTGGCACCGTGGTCTGAAAATGTAAAAAATAGAAAACAAAAAACATCGGGTTTGCCCGGCCGCCTCGCCGAGACGCTCCAGGCCGCGCGCGACGGCACGTCACTGCGCGAGGTCGCGAAGACGCGTGCGCTCGCCGTGTCAACCATCGTGAAGCATTTGGAAGAGCTCGCCGAAATAGGGAAGCTCACTCGTACTGACTTCGCACACCTCGTGCCACTCCGCATCATCGATGAGATACACGAAGCGCTCGCAACGGCGGGGAGTGAGCGCCTCTCACCCGCCTTCCATGCGCTTGGCGGCCGCCATTCCTTTGAGACTATCCGTCTCGTGCGCCTCATGAAGAATCAGGAATAATCAATGTTCAACACCAGGTGTTGAACAGCGATGTGCAACACCTGGTGTTGCACAAATGCGAGAACAGAGTGAACATATAAAGTATGCCGTTGCGGATGACGACATTTGCACCAGGAGAACATTATCACCTCTGCGTTCGTGGAAACAATAAGCAAGATATTTTTAGAAACGACACTGATCGGACGCGACTGCTATTTCTCATCACGCATCTACAATCGCCAGAATCTATACCGAACATAAGTCGAGCAATTCAAGAGTATAAAGTCGACAAAATGTGGGATACGACGACAGATTTGGTCTCACAAATCATTGGAACTCGGTATGTCGCTTTAGAAGCTTTCGCATTTATGACCAATCATTTGCATCTTGCGGTGTGCGAGATTGAAGAGAAAGGAATAGTCCGATATATGCAACGCGTCCTGAATGCGTATGCAAAGTATTCCAACACGAAATATGGGACGGTAGGGCACCTCTTCCAGGGACCGTATCGCGCAGTACATATAGAAGACAATGAACAACTACTGTATCTTTCCACCTACATTCATCGCAATCCACGTGAACTTCCGAGGGTGGCCGGAAACGAACATCAATACGAATGGTCGAGTTATTGCGACTATCTCGGCCAGAATCGTTTCGGGAAACTACTCGATCCGTCACTTGTCCTCGATCAGTTCGATACGGTGAACGATTACCGTACTTTTGTTGAAACAAGTATCGCGAAAGATGATTCCTATCTGTTCGATCCGTTTTGATCTTGTTCAACACCTGGTGTTGAACATTGCAAATCAAACAGTACGGCCTCCATAAAAACGGCTTGAAATATAGCTTTTTGACTATGCTCCTGAAAGAATAGTCTCGATAAAGTGCATGGTTTCGGCGGGGTTGGCGACCGCTTTGGTTTGTGCATCGGTTTTGTAGACGGCTTCGTCGTTGCCGCCCCTCTCGAGCTCATCGCCGATATAAAGCGCATCCGATTCTTTTACTCCAAGGCGCTCGCAGAGCTTATGGAGCCCGTACGCCTTGTCCACGCCGCGCTTGCTGACATCAATTGAGGTCGCGCCGCCGATGCCGACCGAGAACTGCGGCAGGCGCTCGGCAAGCTTCGCTTGGAGCTTGTGACGTTTCGCGTGGTCGGGGTCCCACTCCTTTTTGAGTTCGAGCGGTGCCTGCTGTCCGAGTGCGGAAAGCGTTACTTGGCCGCCGCGATATTCGATGCGTTCCCCGTAGGCGGGTTTTGAAAAATCGATGAGGCCGGTTCCTTCCGCCGCCGCGCGCATCGCCGCCTCGATGGTGTCTTTGTCTTTTTCTGAAAGGCGCTCCTCATATATTTTTTTCCAGTCATCGTTGTGAAATTCATAGAGCGCGGCTCCCGAAGTCGGCAGAATGTATACATTGGAGAGACGAGCGTCCACGGGGAGCCGAGCGACGACTTGTTTGAGAAATTGGGAAAACGCGCCGCCCGAGATGATCGCCACGGGCTTTACGGCGAGAAGCCGCGCGAGGAGCGCTGCCATTTTTTCGGTAAGCGGCTGTTTGCTCTCGGTCAGCGTTCCGTCGAGATCGAAAATGATGAGCCTGGGTATGGTTTTCATGAGAGCGCATCGATGATGTGCGAAAGCGACGCCGTTGCGACGCCGATGACCCGGTCGGCCGCGCCGTAGTACAGGATGAGCAAGTCTCCGCGGACGATGGCACCGCAGGAGAAGACAACGTTCGGCACCTCGCCTTCCTTTTCATATTTTTCCATCGGTTCGAAAATGGGGTCGGCGGTGCGCGCGAGGAGCGTAGTGCCGTCGGGGCCGAGGAGCGCGGCGCCGAGGCGGTACGTCGCGTGGCGCGAGACGCCGTGGTAGATCATGAGCCAGTTCTCGCCCACCCGGATCGGCGGACCCGCGACGCCGACTTTCGCGCCGTCCCACATGCCGTGCCGCGGGCCCATGATCTCGATGCATCGGCTCACACGCTTCCCCGTGGTGAGGTCGGGCAGGACGTCGGCGCAGATCTGGTTATTGATGCGGTGGTACAGTAGGTAATTCCCGCCGATTTTTTCAGGTAGGAGAGCGAGGTCCTTGTCGTCAACCCCTTCCGGTGTCAGGACGAACGGAGCGCTCCAAAGTTCGTATCGTCGCGCGAGGAAGTCCTCGACGCTGATGGACGACAGTGCGCCCGCAGGGACATGCACGCCGTCGTACGCGGTGTATGTCATGTGGAGCGTGTCGCCGATGCGGACGATACGCGGGTCCTCGCAGCCCGAATTGCCGCCGCCCCGCTTCATCTCGAAGTCGGCGCGAGGGACGTAGATGGGGGCGGAGAGGCGCTCGTCGATGGCAAGACCATCATGGGAGACAGCCAGCCCTATCGTGGAGGTGTTCGCCGCGTCCATCGCGCGATAGAGAATGTAGACGGAGCCGTTGATATCGATAGCCGCCGGATTTAGGACATTGCGACTCTCAAACCCGTCCCTCGGCGCAAGGATAGGATTCTTCTCGGCCCTGGCGAACGTGCGCGCTGGCGCCTGGGGGTCCAGGGCGCGCATGAGGTCGTTAAGCCGCACGCTCGCTTTGGCGCACACGGTATCCGCGGCTCCGTACCAGATATCCAGCCGGCCGTTATCGCCCAGGGTCGCGCTCGTGGGGAAGACGACGTTCGGCACGAGGCCGTAGTTCTCATAAAATTCCTGCGGCACGAGAATGGATTCTGTGCGGGAAATGAGCTTTTGCGGGTCATGCAGGTCGAGGAGCGCGGCCTCGATGGAGAAAATGCGCTCGTGCTCCTTGTAGTAATCCTGGATGTAGGAATAGATGAGCAGCCATCCGGCTTGCGTCTTGAACGGAGAGGCACCGACTTCGATATGGTCGGCATCTACTCGTCGCAATTCGGGGAGCGCATGGTCGCTTAAGCGCTCATGCCAGTCGCGCCAATAGTCGGGACTGAAAAAATCCTCGATGCGTTTGGCTCGTGCGAGTGCGATGGTCGGCCGCGGGTGTTCGCTCGTCCAATCGGTGTGCGCGGTGAGCAGCATGACGACATCGCCGCCCACGCGCTCGGGGAACAGTGTCGCGGCTTTTGCGTTAAAGGGCGTGATGAGATGCCTCTCGGTGAAATGGTCCGGTGTATCGCCGACGGCGAGCGCAACCCTGATATTGTCCGGGCCGAACGGATAGCCGCCGAGCGCGGTGTAGAAACAGTACCAGCGGCCCTCGAAGAAGGTCACCCGCGGGTCCTCGCAGCCGAATACGTCCCATGGCTCTTGCGGAATGATGACCTGCTGGCGCGATTGGAAGTGAACGCCGTCCTCCGCAAACGCGGTTCCTATGCTTGAGAGCCCGGCGGTCGGCGTCTGAAGCGCGTCCGGGGAACCGAGCGCGCGGTAGAACAAGCGCACACCGTCCTTGGTGCTGACCGCCGACGGATTATAAGTCGCCACCGCCTCCCACGGGCGGTCGCGCTGGGGGGCGAGTATCGGATTATGGGGTTCTCGGCGGATGACGAACATGATGATATCAAGGAAGCAATGCCCGGATTCCCCCAGTATAGAGCGTGTATGCGCGTACGAAAGAGTCATCGACATGCGCATACAAGACCCCTTCGTCAGAATTTGTTTCAATAAAATAGCTGGCAAAAGTTATCGTTTGCGCCTCGCTGTCGCGAATAAGCGGCTCAGGCGATACCCACTCAATTTTTCCTCGCTCGTAGTCGTAAATGAAAAGTCCAACGGAGAACGTTCCATATTTAATCGGCTTGCCCGCAGCGTCGAGATTACTTGCTTCGCGGCCATTCATAATGCCCAGCACCTTGTCGTCGCCCACATCAATAAATGAATGGGGCAAAAGCGGTCCGGGAGATGCATGCTCCGCAACCCACGGGATTTTATGATCAGCGGGGTGAAATACGATGTCGTCGAGGTGCCACGGTTTCCCCATATCCTCTGCCACCGCAACGCGAACAGTCGAGAAGGAGGTATCTTCGGCGTATCTGCTCGTGTCGTAAAACGGGTCTTTTCGGCGGTCTCCCGATTCGACCAAATTGAGGCGAACACCGTTTCTGTTCACGGGAGCGATGGAAACCTCTTTCGCTTTGTGATTCGAGTACTCACGTTTATCTGCGGTTATCGCCGGTACAGTCATAACGAGAGAATCGAGGTCGTCCCCCTCCGCGTGTCCAAGCGAGATAAGGGAATGTTCTTTTGAACGGTCCTTGCTTATAAGAGCAATCGTAAAATATAAATGCATTTTCCCAGTAGATTCATCAATCCAAATATCCGGATCTTCAAGTCCAATAAAATCCCAATTGTCGCCGCCGAGCTGCTGAATCATTACCTCCTCTCCTTTGATGATGAGGGGGTCGCCGATGACGAATTGTTCAAGGGTATCCCCACGCATTTTGTAAAGAACACTTCGGTCTACGTTTCCGCGAATGCCCATCTCTCCGCTACGGCTCGTGATACATCGGATAACTCCCTCTCGGTTCCCCGCATGCGGGTTGAGCGTTACCGCCATGACATGCTTAAAACGACTATCGGCCTCGACAACCTTTCCCTCATGCTGAGCGTATGCTTTGCTATTTTTCATGTCAGGAGGTTTGCGTGGGCGTCACCGCCGCGAGCGACGGCTGGCTGCCCCTGACGAGAGCATCAAGAAAGCCCTGAAGCGGAGCGGTTGCGACGCAGATGACTTTGTCCGCGCCGCCGTAGTAAATGAAAAGCGTTTGGTCGCTTGCTCCGAGCATAGTCGAGGAGCGCACGACCGCGCCGCAGGCGTACACGACGCCGGGCTTCCCATCATTCTCATACGGCTTGTCGGGCGCGAGGATCGGAGCGGAGGCACGATACAGGACTTTCGTCGGGTCGTTCAGGTCAAGCACCATGGCGCCGAGCTTGTAGCGGCCGGGGTCCCGCTTATCGATAGCGTGATAAAAAAGAAGCCAGCCGCGGTCGGTCTTGAGGGGCGGCGGCCCCACGCCGCGAACGAAACTGTCCCAAACGCCTTCGCGTGCCGGGAGGCTGTCGCGCGACCCGACCCAGCTCTCGATAAAAGGTTCCGTAGTGCCGATGTCCTCAATGGAATCGCGGTATGCAATGTCTATGGTCGGGGCGACGCTGTGGAGAATGGCGTACTTGCCGCGTATTTTTTCCGGAAAGAGAACCCAATTTTTCTGGATCTCACCCGGGCGCGACAAGATGTGCGGACCGTCCCACTTCCAGAACTGCTGCGCCAAAAAATCGCTCTCCGCGATGGAGATGGCGGCGACACGGATGAAATCCCATCCGTCGAACATATTGAATGTGACATACACGCGGCCTTCTATGGCGACCATGCGCGGGTCTTCACAGCCGCCCCACGATCCGCCCGAAGGATACAGGACCGGAGAATATCTGCGGACATGGCCGGGAAGCGGCCGCGGCTTCTGGGCAACGTAGACAGGGTAGGGAAACCGCTTGTCGAAAACGATGCCGTCTGCGCTGCTCGCGTACCCAAGGCGCGAAACGCCGTCCATGCCGATAGCGCGGTAGATGAGGTGCGTACGGCCGTTGAGGACGGCCGCCGCCGGATTCAGCACCGCTTCCGCGGTCCACGGGTTTTTCCCCGGTTTTAATATCGGATTGTGCAGGGACCTCGCAAGCAGGAGGCCCTTGAGATTCAGGACTTCCGCAAGTTTCTCGCGAACTGACCTGGAGAGGAGCACGCCAAGCAGCACTCCGCCGATGAAGAAGGAAAAGAGCAGGGCAATAATGTTCACCCAGAAAGAAAAACTCATAAAAAGAAAGCACCCTTACAATACCACCTTCCCCTATGCCGAAGCGTGCGATATACTAACTACATGTTGGTAAATGTCTGCATCGCGAAGCTGCACCGGGCGACGGTAACCGACGCAGACCTGAACTATGTCGGCTCAGTTACGATAGACGAGGTCCTGCTCAAGGCGGCCGGTCTGGTGCCCGGCCAGATGGTCACGATAAACAACGTTTCCAATGCCGTCTCCTGGCGCACGTACATCGTGAAGGGCAAGAAGGGGAAGGGGGACATTATCCTGAACGGACCTCCTGCGCGACTCTTCCAGAAGAGCGACAAGGTCATCATCCTCGGCGAAGCATGGGTCGACCCGAAAGAGGCGGCGAAAATGAGCCCGACCGTCGTTTTCATGGACGATAAAAATCGCATTACCGAAGTCAAGAAGGGTTGGCGTCCGGCATAGAAGAGGGGTATAGTGCGCCCCGGAAGCCCTTTGAATGAAGGGCAATTTCTTTGGCTGCCTTTGTGAGGAGCGCGCGAGTGGAACGAACCCTTGAAAAAGTACGGAACCATCCGATCTACCAGGCACTGAATCCCGAGGGGAAACGGTTCATGGAGGTACGCTGGCTGCCTGCAAACCTCAATCCGTTCACGGAGCATGACATCAGCATTGCCGCACTTATTCCCTTCACCATTTTTCCGCACATCAAGGTCATTCCGACGTTCCAGATGATGCGGGAAGATTGCGAGATCGGTCTCTACAGGGACAAACACACCATCGTCGTGGACTCAAGTGGCAATACCGCGCACGCCGTTGCGCGGCTTGCACGCGCTTTCGGCTTCAGCGAAGTCAAAGTTGTCTTGCCGGCCGATGTCCCCGAAAGCAAGAAAGGGATTCTTACGGCGTTATCCTCGGTCGAAATCATTGAGGTCTCGGGCACTAAGAGCGTCGCCGAACGCGCCCGCGAAGAGGCCAAGAAGCCGGGGCACTATCATCTGAACCAGTATTCCCACATGGGGAATTTGCGTGGTCACGAGCTGTATACCGGACCGGAGATCGAACGCGCGCTTGAGGGGCGCGATGTCAGCGTCATCGCTGTCGCACTCGGTTCGGGCGGTACCGCTGGAGGCGTCGGACGCTACATCAGACGGCGTACGGGCAGAAGCTCTGTCATCGGCGTTCGCCCGAAACTGGGCGAGCAGGTGCCAGGTGCCCGCGACGCTCGGCGGATGGAAGCGGTCGTAACTCTCCCGTGGAATAACTGGCTCGCCGCGTTGGTGGAAGTAAGCCGCAAAGAGTCCTTTGCCGGCATGCGCACGCTCTGGAGCTCCGTCGAACCGCAGCCCGGACCCACCTCGGGTCTGGCATGGAAGGGTCTTGAGCTTTTCTTAAAAGGGCTCGATTCCGGGACCATGGAGAACCTTCGCGGTTCGACGGTGGCGTTTGTCTGTCCGGACGACGGCCGATTCTACTCCGAACGGACTACCGGCGAACTCGACCCCGACCAAGGACTCGTATGACGAAACCCCGACTTCCGGCCGCCGCAAGCGGCCGGTTTCTTTTATGTGCTACCATTCCCTGTGTGAAAACCTCCGCGCTCTACCTCCGCACCATTATTTTCGGCATCAACGACAGTCTCGTCTCCACGGTCGGGTTTCTCGCCGGCATCAGCGTTGCGGGCGTACCGAAAGGAACCATCGTACTTACCGGCATCGTCTATTCGCTCGTAGAGGCATTTTCCATGGCAATGGGCGATTTTTTGTCCGAGGAATCAGCCGAGGAATACATGAGCAAATCCGACGTCAGCGACCGGCCTTCGTTCATAGCCGCGATACTCATGTTCGCTTCCTGCGTCCTCGCCTCCCTTATACCTCTTTCCCCCTATGTGCTGTTTGCGGCAAACACGGCGCTCATCGTGTCCGTCTGCGCATCCGTCGCGGCGTTGTTCATAGTTGGAATGGTGAGTGCCCGTTTTTCCCGGCTCCCGATGCTCTGGCGCGGCGCGCGCATGGCCATGCTCGGGGGAGCGGCCATTGTCATCGGCGTCATCGTTGGTTCGATAGTCCCAGCTGTCGCTTAGAATCCGGGTACGACCGCCATGCCACTCGATATACAGACGCTCCACTTCCTAAACGGTCTGGCGGGGCGGTCGCCTCTCTTGGACGAACTCATCGTTTTTTGCGCCTCGTACTTGGCCTATATCATGATTGCCGCCTTCCTCGGCTTCCTGTTCCTTTCGCGGTATTCCAGGCGCGAAAAACTCGAAATATTCTTCGTAACGGCCGTTTCCAGCATCGTTACCCGTTTTGGCGTCGTAGAGATTATCCGCTTCTTCTATCACCGTCCGCGACCTTTTTCCATGCAGCCCGTCCATCAATTGCTTACCGATACAGCATGGTCATTTCCTTCGGGGCACGCGGCATTCTTTTTCGCGATGGCGACGGCCGTTGGTTTCTACAATAGAAAGTGGGGAATTATCCTCTTCGTGGCCGCTACGCTCGTAACGGTGAGCCGTGTAATCGCCGGCATCCATTATCCGTCAGATATCCTAGCCGGCGCTCTGCTCGGCATCGCGGTGGCGTACGCTGTTCGCTTTTTCGCCCGAAAGATATCGGAAAAACATCCTCATTAGACCCATTGACAATATATTGTCAATGTGCTATTGTGGCCCGCAACGAGGTAGCTGCTTGCTATTTCGGTAACTAATCCCACATGACGATATTAGGAGCCCTTATGGGCTTTTTGCTTTTATCTGGAGGCACTGCGGCAGCGTCCGCAGGGGCGGCGGCGTCCATGGTACCGAATTACACAGTAATGCTTACTGCCTATAATGCCGTGCCGGAGCAGACCGACTCCAGCCCCTTGGAAACCGCTTCGGGCGCATACTCCAATCCGGAAATAATCGCGGCCCGCTCGCGTGACCTGGCCGACGAGCTCCCATTCGGGACTATCATCGAACTCGACGGATCGAACATTGTGCACGAGAACACCTGCGGCTTCGCCGTCGTCGCGCGCCACATCGGATATCGCGTCATCGCCGATACCATGAACGCGCGCTACACCGACCGCATTGACGTGCTCTTCGACACGCAGGCGAGATACGTTGCCGCTAACGGCCGCGCCCTGAATGCGGCGAACGTGCTCGGCATCTGTAAGGGTGTGACCGCCCGCGTCGTCGGATATGTGGACATCAATCATGTTCCGAGGACCCAAGCCGGTCTTGCGGCGCTCGTGAACGGCGCCGACGGCAACGCCCTCGCGCTCAAATAATATTCTGCTTTACAAAGAACAGGCGCCGCGGGAGCGGCGCCTGTTCTTTTGCGCTATCCTTCCTGTATGAACGATCGTCTCTCTCGTGCGCAGTCGGGGCTTACGCAACGCGAGTACGCGGTGCTGGCAAAGCTCTCGTCGCCGGTCAAGATACAGGATTTTCTCGACGCTCTCCCGATGAATTGGGAGAAAGGAGGGGATACCCATATGTCTCCGCGCCGTATTCTTCGGGCAAAGAAAGCGCACTGCATCGAAGGCGCCCTGTTGGCCGCCGCCGCGCTCTGGATAGCCGGCGAACCGCCGTTCATCATGAATCTCTCGGCCCGATTCCACAAGGGCGACGATGACCACGTCGTCGCGCTCTATAAGCGCGGAGGGCGTTACGGCGCGGTGAGCAAAACCAACCACGCAAGCATCCGATTCCGCGACCCGGTCTACCGCACGCCGCGGGAGCTCGCTCTTTCGTATTTCCACGAATGGTTCTTGAATACGACGGGAGAAAAAACGCTCGAATGCTACTCGAAGCCGCTTGACTTGCGGCGTTTTGGCGCCGGCTGGATAACCGATAAGAAAAACCTGTGGCATATAGCAGACGCTTTAAGTGAACTGCCGCATTATTATTTCGTGCCGAAGGGGAATTGGCGCTACGTCCGCAAGGCCGATGCCATGGAGCTCAAAGCCGGTCGGCTCACCGAGTGGAAAAAATCCGACCCGCGAACATAAGATGATCTTACGGGTATCATTGACACATTGCATTATTACGTGGTAGAATTTCATTAGGCACATTCACTTAACTCAGTTGATTTTTACCCGCTAGGGAGGCGGGTGCGAATGTATGAAAAATCAGGAAGAGACCGCGGTGCGGTCATCATCGTTCCGATCGATGAGAAAACGGGCAGGATAGTGCTTGTCATGGAACCCTCCAAACCGGAGCCGCATTATTGGAAGTTTCCCGGCGGCGGCATAGAGCTGTGCGACGTTGATCCCCGATTCCCGGACGATGATATGCAAGCGGCGTATAATGCCGCTCGCCGGGAAGCCGAGGAGGAAACCGGCGTCGCGGTCGAAGTGGCGCACATCGCCACCATTCCGAGGAAGACGCACATCGTGCATATTTTCACGGGCCTCGGAGACGTCGACCAGCTTCGAAAGAGGGGGCCCGAGGGAGAAATCCCCCAGGCCTTCTCGCTCGGCCAAATCAGGGCGCTGACGAATTTCATGCCCTCGCACCGGCCGATCCTGGATATCGCGGTAGAAAAGCTCACGAGGTAATAATCACACCCCCAACTCAACCCGGCGCACGGCCGGGTTGTTCTTTACTACTCTGGTGCTTTGCGGACGAGAAAGAAGGGGGTCATTTCGCTGTCCTGTCCGGCGGGGTTGTCGGAGAGGAGTTCGCGGATAAATTTTTCTGGGATGGAGGAGTTCGACTTGCCAAGCGAGAACGCGCCGCGATAATTGGCGTCGACGATGACGGTCTCAACGCCGAACTCGCGTTTGATGCTACGCGCGACGCCGTCCGGGTGAAGCGGCGCTCGCTTCGCGTACTCTTTGAACTCGTCGATGGTCCAGGACATCGGGCAGTCGATGGATTTCGCCTGCTTGCCGACAAGGTAATAAAACGCGCCGCCAATACCGAGGGGACGCGTGAGCGCCGACACGGCCGCCGCAAACAAGGTCCGCGGATACCCGGCCTCCTCGATGAGGAGTTGCATGGCGGGCGCGGTGCCGTGCCCCAAGCCCCGGAACTGCGGCGTGCCGTAGTAGTTGCGCACCTTGCTCGCAAGGAAACGGGCGAGCCATGAGGTCTTCACCGCATCGCGGTGGATGATGCGGTTCTGCGTGATGCATACGATTTTCTCGCTCACGAACAAGATGTCGTCCGGTCGAAGATGCGGGACGACGTACCGTTTCAGTAGCTCGAACAGGTCGTCGCCGACCCGTATGAGCCGCGTTTTGATAGGCAGGCGCAGGTACCGGATCCCTTCAATGGTGACATCCAGCTTTTTCCCCTTGTTGGGCGCGAGCGACGGCGGCATGACGGACGCAGTATACCAAAAGAAAACGTCCCGCATGAAGCGGGACGTTTTCTGAAGTCGGTTTAATTGCTTAAACCTTGCTGACGTTGAGGGCGTTCGGGCCTTTCGGGCTGTCGCCGACCTCAAAGGAGACCTTGTCGCCTTCCTGAAGCTCATCGAACGAAATGTTCTTGAGCTCGTTGGAATGGAAGAAAAGATCCTTCGCGCCGTCAGGCGTTCCGTCGACTTTGATGAAGCCGAATCCCTTGTCATTCTTCTTGATTACTGTACCGTTTTGCATACTGCAATTGAGAATAGATTGTGTGACTAATGCATCAAATCAGTAGCCGAAATTAGAAGCTCGATCCCACTTCTCTGGATCCAGCTCTGGTTGATGCGGTGAGGATAGCAGGGCAGTGCTTTTTTGTCAATGCTCCGTGACGGGTACGGGCCAAAATACCGCTTATTGCTTACCCGCCGCACGCCTCAATGCGGCCGCGTGCTGGGGAAGCCAGTCGAGGACTTTTTTTCGATGCTCATCGAGAGACCACAGGTCGCCATGCTTGAAAAACAAGGGATGCGTCGCTTTGAACTTTTTCAACAGGGCGACCGAAGATCGGGGGAAATTGACGGGCAGGTTTTTGTTATAGGACTTCAGAAAGCCAGCGAGGGACAGCTGCGTCTCGCTTATCTTCAGCTCTTCCCCGTATTTTTTCATGCCACAACAATACCATGGATAAGCAAGTGAAGCAATCGATCAGGGTGCAGAGACATGCGCGATGCTGGTAACCACGACGTGTTCATGTTCCGCGTGGCCGGTCACCTGCACACGAGCCCCTGTCCACGAGAAAAAGCCGGCCGGCGGGGCCTCGGTGAACGTGAGAGCCTTGCTCGCCGTATGTCCGCTGCGGGTCTGGTAAAAGAGGTAGGGGACCGGAGCGACATTGTTCGGATAGAACACGAGCGTTCCCGTTTCATTAAAATCCGGTGAGGTGGCGGTCGCCCCGACGACCGCCGCGGGCTGCGCCGGCGGCCGCGTACCCAGACCCTTTATATACGCTCCGGTTATCGAGACGATCACGTAGGCAGCCGCGATCGCCATGACAAAAAGGAAAAGCATTCGTCCCATCCAGCCGGAGACGTCGGCTCGGACGCCCACTTACACCTCGTCGGATAGATTATAATCCGGTGATGCGGAAGATGATCTACCTCGTTCTGCTCGTTTCGGTCGTGGGAGGGGCGGGATATCTGGCATACACGCATCAGACGGAATTGCGCGCAATGACGCGTGTCTTTGGGATAGTCGCGCCGTGCACAGAGCCGATTACCTACTCGATAGGATCCATAGACCGGCGTTTCGGTATTTCGACAAGCACGCTCGTAAGCGATCTTGGCGCGGCGGAAGCGGTGTGGGAAAAACCGTCGAACAAGGACCTGTTTACGTACGAGCAGCAGGGTGGGGACGTGACGATCGCCCTCGTCTACGACAGCCGTCAGGCCGCAACGGATACACTCAAGGCGGCGGGCATTCAAATTGACAAGAGCAAAGCGTCCTACGACGCGCTCAAAACAAGATATGACGAGCTGTTGCTCCAAGTCGAGACGGAGCAATCGCGGTATAACGACCTGGTCGCCGCCTATACGCGTGATGAAGATGCGTACAACGCCGAGGTGGAGAAGTGGAATCGGCGTGGAGGGGCTCCGGCTGCCGAATACGAGCGGCTTCAGGACGAAAAGGCGGCGCTTTCGAGGGAATTCGCGGTGGTGAAATCGCTCGAAAGCATGTTGAACGCGAACATCGACACGCTGAACGCGCTTGCCACGACGCTCAATCAGCTCATTGTTCAGCTTAATTTGAACGTCGCGCAGTATAACCGCACGGGAGCATCGGCGGGCGAGTTTGAGGAAGGGTTATATCGGCTGGCGAAGGGAGTGCAGACGATAGACATTTACGAATATTCGAACCGTACACAACTGGTGCGCGTCCTCGCGCATGAAATGGGACATGCGCTCGGGCTTGAACACGTCGCCGATGCCGATGCCATCATGTACAAGATAAATCGCATTGAAACGCTCAAGGCGACCGCGAGCGACATGGCCGAACTTAGCAGAGTGTGCAGAAAATGAAGCCGCCTCCGACGGGTTTGGTCGGAGGCGGTGTGGAGCTGACTAGTGCGTGTGCGCTTTTTGGCGCACTTCGAGCAGGTTCTTCAAGGGCGAAACAATCGCCTTCATTTTGAAAACCTGTTCTGCCGCCGCCGCCCTCTTTTGTGCTTCTTGCAGAAGGCGTTGCGGTTCGTCCAAGCGCATATTCGGATATCGCCAGACGAGACAGAGACAATTTCCGTCCCCGATGGTCGTGGCTTCCGGCGAATCGAGGAGCTCCGCCGTAGAGGCGCTCTCGCGGATCTTTTGAACTTCCATCGGATTGCTTGGAATGAACGCCGCGACGAGGCATTTCCCGCGTATGAACCGTCGCGGATAATTCACGACGATGGACCTTTCGTCCTGGGGATATGCCTTACTCGACAGGCGGCCAAACAATCGTTCCAGCGTACGTCTTGTTCTGCTTGTTCTGCGCACAGGATGCTCTCCTTTGAGAATAATATTGTTGGTGGAGTTTCGGCCGGATGAACATGAACACAGCCGACGCTACCGTACCACATATCCGCTTTTAATGCAAATAAAAATTGCGTACTCGGCGTTCCTGTTGTAGGATGCCGAAGGCGCCTGGCTGTTCCCGCATTTCCTCCCTTTATCCCCTAGGAACATGCCAGCGCTTCTTCACGGCCCCCGAGCCCACAAGGCAGAGGGGTCTTTCTTTTTGCGCGATGACATGTGCCGGGAAAGCACGTGCGCGGTTCAATCGAAAATGGAGATGAGGTACGCATCAATGGTGCGCTGGTCCATGGTATAAAAATAGGAATTTGTGGCGTGGAGATTTGTCGCCAGTTTTACGCCGACGAAGCGCCAATGCCAGGGCTCGAACATGTAATAACCGTTGTTTTTCGGGTAGGAGAGAACGAATCCGTAGCGATGGGCATTCGCCGTGAGCCACGTGTATGCCGGCGTGCGCTCGAACCCGATAAGCTGGCCGCCGGTGCCGGTGGTAATGAAATCGACCGCCGTGCCGAGCTGGTGTTCGGAGTATCCTTGTTCCGCGGAAAATTGGTTCGCCGTGCCGGCGCCGTATGTCATCACGTATCGCTCCTTGAGCGCCTCTTGGGTATTGAAGGAACGGTACGCCGAGTCAACGTAGAGCAACACTTCGTCCGCGCTGGCCTGACCCAACATTTTTTCCAGGTGGGGAAGTACTTCGGGCAGGATTTGCAGCGGCTTGTTTTCGGAATATTTGTATTTGGAGGGGATTTCCGCGAGCCGCGCGGGCGCGTAGGCATCGCTCAAGAAAAAGACCTTTGAATATTTCGCCAGCAATTCGGGATCGATCGCACTAAGCTTTTGTAGCTCTGTTACCGTTCCATTTATCGCGCCGACTTGTGATTCGACCATCTTCCTTTCGCGGGTGAATGCATCACTGAGCGAGATAGTCGAATCCTGTAGCAGTGCCGTCGTCGAGGCGAGCCCTGTGGAAAGTTCCGTGACTTGTTCTGAAAGGGAGGCAATACGGGCATATCCGTACCACGAGACGGCGCCCAAAACGACGGCCATGCAAAGAAATCCCGCCGCAAGAGCATCCTGACTCGAAGATATTCGCCGTAAAAATCGCGATAGCATTTGGGCAGTATACCCCCTCACCGGCACTGCATCTACACCCCGGCGCCGAAGGGTGATGCAGAGCGCCGGTGTCACACATTTCTTGCGGAGTGCGTCTTGTGTTGAGAGGGTTCTCTCTGACTCTCGGCTTACTTTTCTCCCTATGTATTATTGATTAGGTATGAATAACGGTACATTGTGGTCCGCCCTTGTCGCGTCCATTGTCTTCGGCGGCGTTGTCCTTGCGGCATACGGCCTTCTGGGCGGTCTCTTTGCCGTTTCTTCCTCCCCGCTGAAGAACGAAACGGCAGCGAAGACCGCCGCAATCGCCGCCCCGACGGCTATCGCGGTTCCCACCGCCGCGACCAAAGCTGCAAAGAGCGTGATGTCTTCGACCGCCATCCTGTACGGCACGGTGGGTCCTCATGACTCGCCGGTGCGATACTGGTTTGAATACGGTCCCGACCCGCTCCTCAGTGCGGTCCTGGTTCGCACGACCCCTCGACTGCCGCTTGACGTTCGTACTGAAGAAACAACGGTTGAAATCGGCATCTTCGACCTCGCCCCCCACACGACGTACTACTTCCGTATCGTCGCCGATACGGACGCAGGAGTGGCGCGCGGAGAACCTGCGTCATTCAGGACGAAATAGGCGTTTAGGAGCTGTTCGGACGGTCGTCGGAATTATTCCTAACGAGCAAATGGGTGAACCAGCCGAGGAAACCGGATGTCTTTTCGTTCACGACTACGAAATCCCGGATCCTCGTCTGTTCTTTCTCAAGTGCTCGTATTTGGGCCGTGAGAATGGTGCGCTCGGTAGTGTCTGTCGTGCTGGCGAGGAGGGTTTGTAGTTCGGCGAGATGCCGTCGCGTTTTTTCCATCTCGGCTTCAAGTACACCGAGATTCTTCGGATCGCTTCCGAAGAAAAGGCGCGCGACGGCTCCGCGGCTCGCCGTTTCCTGGATGGCCTCGGTCGCTGCCGTCATGGAATCGATCTGCGCCTCCGCGATCCGACGCATGTGCGCACCTACCGCGCTTGTCGCGCCCTTTTTCTTTGCGATATAAAGGAGCGACTCGGCGAAGGATGCTACGGTGCTCCGATGATCTTCGGCTATGAGCTGTCCGCGAACGCTCTCATTTATGGTACGGCGGGGAGTTCCTTCCGTATTGTGAACGGCATGCGCGACAAAGGCGGTCGAAGCCGAAAGAGCGACCGTGCATGCCATAAGCGCCATGAACCTTCGTCCCATACACGCTGTGTTTACGGTGTATAAGAATTGTTCTGCGTTCCTCCTGTCGGGGCGGGAATCGTCACGTTTATATTCGTGCCGTTCGGCGCCGGCGGGACGGCGGCGCGCCGATAGTTGACCCAAAAGTATGCGCCGATACCGACCACTGCGAGGAGTATGATGACCGCGACCACCCAGCCAGCATTCCCGTCGCCATTATCCGACCGCGGTGTATTGATTACCGTTGTCATACTGTGAATTCCTGATCTTGTAATCGTCCAATCCTGCCCAAGGGGGCCGTGCTAAGGGAACGGGTATTACAGAAAGTTGTAATGCCTCGTCGCTTCGGGCGGCTTACGGTCGTGGGTGGCGTGTAGGAGTCAAATTATTATTTAACATAATTTCTTCTATGAACGAGACGCGCACGAAAGATCCGCAGACGGACCCGGAGAAGCACGGCCAAGATGATGAGAAAAAGGCGGAGGAAGAAAGAAAGAGGAGGGAAGGAGGGAATCCATAATGCGCGACTCACGGCCGCCCCAGGAACGGCCGTGAGTCGTTTCAAAGGAGGTCTCGGTGCGAAGAAAATGGTCGCTTTGTTATACTGCCCCTTCGATGGCGAAATTATATGTTGATAAGAAAATAAGGATCAATGCGCCGGCGCAGAAAGTCTGGGAAGCGCTGACCAGCCGCGCATGCACGGACATATGGTCGCTTGAATTCGGAAGCGATGGTCCGCTCATGCATGTCGAGTCCGATTGGCAGCTCGGAAGCCCGGTGCTTTGGAAAGACGAGGAGGGAACCCTGCTCGTGCAGGGAATCGTAACGGCCGTAACGCCGCGGAAAATGATGCGCTATACGGTCTTCGATACGCGCACTGAACGTCCTGAAACAAGCCCGGAAGACGGCATTACCTATGAGCTCACCGAACAGGAGGGGAATATTGCCGAGGATAAAAACGCTTGCCGAAGTGGAATTGCCGTAACGTCCTTCATGCGAAACACATTTGAAGTGCGAGACACTACCACGGCGCGATTTATCCGTTAACGCATCCTCATGTTGGTAACCATTGCTGTCATTCTTTTCATTCTGTGGTTCCTCGGTATTGTCGGCGTCTACACAATCGGCTGGTTCATCCATCTGCTCCTCATACTCGCGATAATCTCGGTCTTGATCCGCGTGATTTACGGCGAGTACCCTTTCGGTCCGAATCCCTAGAGCGAAATAGCCGCGTGTTGACATTTTAGTTCAAACTCACGATAGTACGAGCGGAAGGCGCTCATTGTCAGGCCTTCATTCCCAACCAGGGGGCTCTCATGGAGAAACTTCGTCGTGCAATCCTCACTATCCTCTGCGGACTCGTCCTTTCGCTCGCTTACGTTTCACCGGCGGCGGCGCAGACCATCGATCTCGGAAAGCCGCTTCTCCTCGTCGCCGCGCCTGGTTTGAGCGGCTTCTACGGTCGCACGGTGCTGATCGCCGTACCGGTGAAGGACGAACACTTCGGCTTCATCCTGAATCGTTCGATGGGGATGAAAATGACGCAGCTATTTCCCGACCATTTGCCTTCGGCCAAGGTCGTTGACCCGATCTATCTCGGCGGGCCGCAGTTGCCAGAAGCGCTCTTTGCGCTCCTGCGCCATGATCCCGGGAAACCTTCGCTGCGCCTTCTTACAGACCTCTTCGTGATCTCCACCAGAGGCCTCATCGATAAGGTCATCGAGGAGACGCCGAACGAGGCGCGCTACTTTACCGGATTCGTGGGCTGGAGGCGTGGCGAACTCGCGTCTGAACTCAAAAGCGGGTACTGGTACGCACTCGATGCCGACGCGGATGCCGTTTTTCACGGGGCGCCGGACGCCATGTGGGAGGAGTTTCTCCAAAAAGCGCAGATGAGCAGGGACGGCATCTGACGCTGATGTTTTCGAAGCCGCGCGGGGTGTCCTCCACCCGCGCGGCTTCTCTTATTCGCCCTCCGAAGTGTTGGGTCAAAACGAGCGGTGTCTGTTGTATACTTGCTCCTATGAACACAAAGGTGCTACGACCCTATTTTCTTGTCGCGCTTATCACGATTTCGTTCATATTGACCTTTTTTATTTTCCGCCCGTTCCTCATTATCCTGGTCCTGGCGGGCGTATTCGCCGTGGTGCTTCAGCCCTTGTACCAGGGAGTCCTTCGCGGCATGAGCGGTTCGCCGGGGTTGGCCGCGTTCGCGACGATGCTATTGTCGGTGTTATGCATTCTGATCCCGGTCATGTTCATTGCGACACAGATAGCAGGCGACGCACATGATTTGTACACTTCGCTTTCAGACGGTAGCGGGGAAACCTATCTTGGCTCGATCCTCCAATACACAAACGATGTCGCAGAAAAATACGTGCCGAGTTTTGCGCTTTCCAGAACGGAATTTTCGGCGGCTGCCGTTGACGAGTACGTAAAAGGCGGCCTGACATGGCTGGTGCAGAATGTGGGCGGAGCCTTCGGCGGAGTTGCCCGATTCCTCGTCAGTCTTTTTATCTTCCTGATCGCGCTCTACTATTTTCTTCGTGACGGCGCCAAGATCAAACAGATAATCGTGAAAGCAAGCCCTCTTGCCGATAGCAACGATGAGATCGTGTTCGCGCGGCTCGAGCTCGCCATAAATTCGGTCATTCGAGGAAGCCTTTTAATAGCGTCCATACAGGGCATCTTGACCGGCATAGGATTCACCCTTTTTGGCGTGCCAAACAGTGTTTTGTGGGGAGTGGTGGCCGCGCTTGCCGCGCTCATTCCCGGCGTCGGAACCTCGCTTGTTCTCGTACCCGCGATTGCATATCTGTTCATTACCGGCGCGACGATGCCGGCGGTCGGGCTTCTGGTTTGGAGCATAGCGGCCGTCGGTCTGATCGACAATCTGCTCGGACCTAAGTTGATGGGGAAGGGAATGCATCTCCATCCCCTTATCGTGCTTCTTTCGGTATTCGGCGGCCTTGCATTTTTCGGTACGGCCGGCCTCTTTCTCGGGCCGCTCAGCGTCAGCCTCTTATTCACGCTCCTATCCCTCTATCGCCACATGGCACCGGAATTGACGACGCTTTAATCCGGCGTCGTACCGCGCGGTATATACGTCGCCCCGGATGGGGTCCGTGGTCAGGGATTTTTAACCACCAAGGTGGCCATGACACTAGCGTCTTCACCGGCAACGACGACCTGATAGGTTCCCGGCACAAGCGCGACCGAATCCGAATAGGACCAGCGACCCTTCACTACGGGCACATCCGCCGCGCCGACGATGCCGATACCATCGCTGTTGTTGATGACTATCGCGATTTTTGAGACATTGGCCGTTCCCGTGATAGTGGGGTACGCCGAGGTTGAAATGAGGGACTGAGCGTCAAACCGTACCGACAATACGCTCTTCTTAGTCGTACTTCCGAAGAGAAACGTCGGCTGTGCGCCGGTCGCCGTGACCTGCGACGTTGTTGCGGCCGGATTTTGCTGCGTGGTGCCTGCCGTCGTCGGCGCGGATGCGGGGCGGAGGAAAAAGAAACTGGCGGCGATGATAATAAGAAGAGCGGTAATCATTCCGAGCGCGACTTTGGTGTTCATAGCCCAAAGTATACGACACCACGGGCCAGTCGCAATATAAAACAATATAAAAACAGAAACCGCTCGAACAGACGCAGTGTCTGTTCAAGCGGCAGGGTTTCTTTAGCGCGCGTTCCACCTGCGGAGCCGCGGAACTAGAACGAACGCCTGGAGGAAGCAAACGGCGAAGAATACGACGCCTGTCGCGATGGAGCCGGTTAGATTCCCATCGGCGAGCGCGTATAGAAAGAATGCGCCAAATACAAGGATGAGAATGATCGAGACGGTCTTGGCCATGGTATTTCCTTACGAGTAGAGGAATATGTTCCGCGCACATTATGTATTTCAATGCCTGATATGTCAAGTCCTGCTCCGGGAGCAGGACCATCGGAATTTCTCTTCCGCAACTCAAACACTCGCCGCCGCGAGTGTTTGGTCGTGTCCGCGACTCGCGACCTGCACTGCTGTGCAGGTGCCCGCTCCGTCTCTTCGAGTTCTGCACCCCGGTAGAAAAAGAAAAGAACTGGAGACATGCTCCAGCCCTTTCTTTTTTGCTCCGGGAGCAGGACTCGAACCTGCAACCAACGCCTTAACCCCAGTAGTACAGCAAAGCTGACTACGGGGCAGGCACGGCGCTGCGGCATATACCTATGCACCAACTCTTGGCTCCGGAGACAGGACTCGAACCTGTAACCACCTCGTTAACAGCGAGATGCTCTACCATTGAGCTACTCCGGAGCCAAAGTTTGGTGCCAGGCCATTGACCCTGATGAGATAGCCATAGGCGGCATCTCACGGAGCAAGGCTATCCCGGAATGTCTTTGCATGTTAACCGAAAAATCATATATCGCAATGATAGAATTGCGGCATGGGCACCCTGTCGCTCACCAGTCCCGCGTTCGAGCATAACGGGACGATACCCGCAAAGTACACCTGCGATGGGAATAGCGAGCTTTCGCCGCCTCTTTCCATCAGCGGCGTGCCGGAGGGCGCACAATCGCTCGTGCTCATCATGGACGATCCGGACGTGCCGAGGGAGCTGAAAGCGGACGGCGTCTTCGACCACTGGACGCTGTTCAATATTCCGCCCGATACGCATGAGATCCCCGAAGGCGCCATAGCGGGGGAGGCGGGAGCGAATTCAAGCGGCGCGGCGGGATATACCGGCCCGTGCCCGCCGCCCGAGTATGAACCAAGCGAGCACCGCTATGTCTTTGCGCTGTACGCGCTTTCCGGACCGCTTCTCCGGTTCGCCGAAATACCGACGAAGCGACAGGTGCTCTCCGCGCTTGAACCGCTCGTACTCGAAAAGGCGGAACTCATCGGCCGTTATTCCAGAACATAATGTACATTAAAGTATTCGTCACGCCGGACGCTAAACGCGAAAAAGTCGAGGAGAAGGGAGAAGCGCTGACAATTTCCGTCAGAGAACCGGCGTCGGGGAACCGGGCGAACAATCGGGTGCGCGAGATCATCGCGCTGCGGCTGCGAAGCCCGCTCGGGAAAGTCCGCATACTGACAGGACACCACTCGCGGGCTAAAATGATAAGCGTTGGCACTTAACATCTTCCTATGAATATTGTTACAAAAGCGACGAAGTATAAGCTCACTCCCGATACCGAAGCCCTCGTGGAAGAAAAACTCGTGGCGCCGTTGCGCCTGCTGGGCAGAAAAGGCGATAAAGCCCTGCTCGAAATAGAAGTAGAACAGGCGCCGGCGGAAGGCCGTTCCTCGGAGCCGTTCCGCCTGGTTGCGCGTCTTATCGTGGACGACAAGGTCTTCCACGCCGAGGCGGTGAAGCCGACGCCTGAAAGCGCGGCCGACAAGGTCAGGAGCGAACTGGAGGCAGAGATACGCAAAGACCGCGGCCGCACGCGGACATTCATCAGGCGCGGCGGCGCGGCGCTCAAGGAAATGTTGCGCTTCGGACGTTAGTGTCTCGGCTTTTTGGCGTAGCAGTATCTTAACCTCTCTTGTTTTCCAGCCACGCGAGCATCGTACCCGCGTCCGATACTTCAAGCGGGTCGTCGGGACAGTCATCGGAAAGTCCCGGTTCGATGAACAGCTTTTGTATGGTGCCGTCCTCGACCAGCATCGAATAGCGCCAGCTTCTGTCGCCGAAGCCGAGATTTTCTTTCTTGACCAGCATCCCCATGCCGCGTGTGAACGCGGCGTTGCCGTCCGGAAGCATTTTCACGTTCTGTACGCCGAGCTTGTCCGCCCACTGCTTCATCACGAACGCGTCATTGACCGAGAGACAGTACACTTCGTCAACACCTAACTCTTTGAACGTATCGTAATTCGCTTCGTAACCCGGCAAGTGCGTTGACGTGCAGACGGGTGTGAAAGCGCCGGGAAGCCCCAGCACGACGACTTTTTTGCCGCTGAAAATTTCCTTGGAGGAGACGTCCTGCCAGCGGTAAGGATTATCGCCGCCTACGGATTCATCGCGGACCCGCATCTTGAACGCGACATCCGGCACCGAAGACCCTTCTGTGAGGGGTTGTTGAGCCATGGCGTAGTGAGTATAGCAAAAGGCATCCTACGGACGGCTCGCGGCGCGTGGACCGGCGTACTCCATTTCCCGTTTTCCTTCGGGAATAACCCGCTCGATGATGAATTCGTCGCCTCGGAAGGATGCCTTCACTACCTTCATGCGTTTTCCATGTTCGAAAAAATACGTGCCTATGGTGTCGGCATACGCACGGTATTTATTCCAATTCTCCTTCGCGGGAGCATCAAGCGAGAGGAGCCCGTCTTCCTTCCGTATCTTATACGCGCGAATGGCACGCGAAGCGTCTTGCGGAATTGGAACGATCTTGTCTTCCAGGTACGCGGGAATCGTGTGGACAAGCAGATCCGCGCCGATAGAAATAAGCCGTGGGCGCAGTTCTCGGGCGGTTTCGCCGTTCTCTACAGCGGTCTTCTCTTGCGCCAGAATATCGCCGGCGTCGAGTTCTTTCGTCATTTTCTGGATCGTGACCCCGGTACCCGCGTCGCCGGAGAGAAGCGCGGTCTCAAGCGGCGTGGCGCCGCGGTATTTCGGCAGAAGGGAATAATGGACGTTCAACACGCCTTTGGGGAATGCGTTGATGAGTGTTTCGGGGAAAATCTTTCCGTATGCGACGCAGACGGCATACTCGCATCCGAGCCCGGCGATCGCCGCGACGGTTTCGGCGTCCAGTTTTTCCGGCGTTATGACCGGGATGCCGTATGCAAGGGCAAGTTTTTTCGTTTCCGAAGGAGTGAGCGTAAGTCCGCGGCCTCTTGGCGCGTCGGGAGAGGTGATGATAAGCGACGGTATGAAGCCGCGTTCAATGAGGATCGCAAGCGTGTCCCCCGCGACTTTCGGCGTGCCGAAAAATACGAACGGATGAAGCGACCCTTCCGGAATGCGGATGAGGCGTTCGGCATGGTCGGTGAAGAGGATCCCGTTCAGGTGGTCTATCTCGTGCTCGAATATCTGCGCTAATAGGCCGCCCGCGCCTCGTTTCAGGGTCGAGCCGTCGGGATTCTGCGCCTGTATGGTGACGCGCTCGTGCCGTTTAGTCGTTCCGTAGACTCCGTGGACCGAGAGACACCCTTCATCGGCTTCCGCGCGCTTGCGGGACGTCTTTACTATTTTCGGGTTGATATACACCTCGATGGTAGGTGGCGGGGGAGGCGACGGCGTGGCGCCTTTTTTGGTCGGAGCCGGAGGAGGCAGTGTGCGGTCCTTGCGCACGATAAAGAGGCGGTACGAAACGCCCACCTGCGGTGCGGCAAGCGCAACGCCTTCAGGAAACCGGTCGAGTGCCTCGGCCATGTCGCGTATGAGACGCTCAAGCTCGGGGGAGCCGAAGAGCTCCTCCGGCACCGGGCGCGCGATCTCGCGCAGTACCGGCGCCCCATCTTGCGTGATTTCTTTCATGTGCTCCAGTGTATCATCTCCTCTAGCGCCGTGGTATTCTGATGCTCATTAAATCTTTTCATATGCGGACCGCACTTATTACCGGCGTCAGCAAAGGAATCGGAAAAGCGGAGGCCCAAAAGCTCCTTGCGGAAGGGTTCCATGTTTTCGGAACATCAACAACCGGAAAAATTGATTACGCCCATAAAAATCTGCAAATCATTCCATTGGACCTGAAATCATCGGAGAGCATCGCCGCTTGCGCATCTGCCATCGCTAAGACAAAGACCATGTTCAATGTTGTCATCAATAACGCGGGGGTGCTACTGGACGATGAAGATACGGTGCTCATTCCTGAAAAACTGAGAGCAACGCTCGAAGTGAATCTCATCGGGACGGCCGAATTCACCGAACGCGTTTTGTCCTCCGTAAAAAAGGAGGGAATTATCGTTATGACATCTTCGACGGCCGGCTCCTTACAGCTTGCCGAAACGGCCGATCATTACCCGCTCCACTATCCCGCGTACAAGATCTCAAAGGCCGCTTTAAACATGTACATGCGGACCTTGGCCCGCAGATTGCGCGACACCGGCCCCATCGTTCTTTCCGTGCATCCAGGATGGGTAAAGACCGACATGGGTGGGGAAGAGGCCGACACCACGCCAGAAGAGGCCGCGGAGGATATCTACCACACCATCGTTTCCCGACCCAAAAACGGCGTTTTCCTATTCCGTGGTCGGCACATTCCTTGGTAATTATCGCGTCTCGTGCTTCGTCGGATCAAGTTCCCACCAGAATTTTTTACTGAAACTCTTCGCCTGGCTGCAAACGCTTTTCAAGTAATACAGGTCCTGTGTCGGTATTTTTTCGAGCACGGTACCGAGATGGGCCATGGTCATGGGAGCGAGCCCGTCCTGCTTGCGTGCATAGTTCAGATGGCGCAGGAAGAAGCGCATCAGTTCGCCACGCTCGGTCTGGCGTTTTCTTCCTTTGGGCGCTTCCGCCGCTTTCTTTTCGAAATCCGGAAGGATATCACTGATGGCTCTCATGACGCTTCGATAGAGGCGCCGAGCTTTCGCAGGCGCGGGACGAGATTTTCGTAGCCGCGGTTGATGGTGTAGACATTCCGCAGCATGGAACGGCCCTTTGCCGCGAGCATCGCGATGACGAGAATGGCGCCGATGCGCAGTACGGGCGGGCAAATTATCTCGGCCGCCTTGAGGTGCGACGGCCCCGTTATCGAGATGCGGTGCGGGTCATGCAGCAAGGTGGTCGCGCCGAGCCGGTCGAGTTCCGTGTAGTAAATGGCGCGCTTGTCATACACCCAGTCGTGGAGCATGGTAGTACCTTTCGCCTGTGTGGCGATAACGGCGAAAAAAGGAAGGTTATCCATGTTCAATCCGGGATAGGGGCGAGGATGGATCGGTTCGGGGAACGCGACGAGTTCGGAAGGCTTGATAGCGATGTCCGCGAGGCGCGTAATGCCGTTCTCTGAGGTTCCCGTTTCGGCGATGGAGAACTGCAGACCCATTTTTTCAAGAACGATGAGCTCTATTTCAAGAAAGGCGATGGGCGCGCGGCGCACCGTGACGGCGGAGTGCGTCGCGGCCGCGGCGGCGATGAAGAACATGCTGTCGATCGGGTCTTCGGCCACGCTGTAAGAAACGTCTTTGGCGATGTCGGCCAGTCCGGTAATGGTCAGCGTCGTGCTCCCGACACCGTCTATCTTCACGCCAAGGGCTTTGAGGAATCCGCACAGCTCCTGCACTTGATAATTCGCCGAGGCATATTTGATGACGCTCGTGCCGGGAATGCGAGATGCCGCAAGCAGGGCGTTTTCGGTAGCCGTATCGCTTGATTCATACAGGATTATCTCGGCGGGCCGGAGCCCTGAATGCTTGATGGAAAAGCGGTCCTTCAGCGCCTCGATCTCCACGCCGAATTTCTCCAGCGCGAAAAGATGCGGGCGTACGGTCCGCGTTCCGAGCGTGCAGCCGCCTGACTGCGGGATCTCGAACGAGCGCGCATGATGCAGCAGCGGGCCGATGAAGAGCAGGATGCTGCGGGTCCGGGTCGCCGCGTCGCGGTCGATTGACCCCAGGGAGAGCTTTCCGGGCACCTCGATGACGACGCTCGTACCGCGCCACTCGACCGAGACGCCGATGGAACGAAGCACTTCGATGAGGCGGTTCACTTCCTCGATTTTTGGCACGTGGTCGAACGTCGTGCGGCCCTTATTGAGAAGGGAAGAAGCGAGGAGCGCGACAACCCCGTTCTTGGACCGGCTTGTCTCGACTGATCCCGAAAGCTCGCGACCCCCCTCGACGAAAAAGTTAACTCCTTCCTCCATACGGGCCATCGTACCATCTTTGCGCGGGAGCGCCGAGCGAGATATTATGGGAGCGATGACTTTCTTTTCTCCGAAACTGGGCATAGACCTCGGAACCACGAATATCCTCGTATTCGTTCCCGGCAAAGGCGTCATCATTAATGAGCCCTCGGTCGTTGCCGTCGGCAAAGCGCACGGCAAGAAGGGGGGCAACAAGATACTCGCCATCGGCGCGGAGGCGAAACAGATGATAGGCCGCACGCCCGACGACATTATCGCGTACCGTCCGATGAAAGACGGCGTCATCGCTGACTACCGCATCACCGAGGCGATGCTCCGCTATTTCATAAAGAAAGCACTCGGCCATAATCCGTTCAAGCCGACCGTGCTCATTTCGGTTCCCGCGGGCGTCACTTCGACCGAAAAGCGCGCCGTCATCGAGGCGGCGCTCAAGGCCGGCGCGAAGAATGCGTACGTGGTGAAAGAGCCGATACTCGCGGCTATCGGCGCGGGCATTCCCATCCACGAACCCATGGGGCGCATGGTCGCGGACATCGGAGGCGGGACCATAGACGTCGCCGTAATATCGCTCGGCGGCATCGTCGCCTCGACGAGCGTGAAATGCGCGGGCGATCGGCTCGACCGCGCCATCATTGACCATGTGAAAAAACAGCACAATCTCTCCATCGGCGAAAAGACCGCGGAGGAATTGAAGATAAAAGTCGGAGCCGCAATACCGATGAACGAAGAACTCTCCATGGCAGTCAAAGGACGCGACCTCATGAGCGGCCTGCCGCGCACCGTTGATATCTCCACGAACGACCTTGTGCAGGCCATGGCTCGTGAACTGCGCGAAATGACGCAGGCGGTGCGCAAGGTGCTCCAGGACACGCCGCCAGAACTTGCCGCCGACATCATCGATAACGGCATCATCCTTACCGGCGGCTCCTCCCAGCTCCGTCAGATGCCAGAGCTTGTGTATCGCCGCACGGGCGTCGTCGCAAAGCTCGGACAGGACCCTTATTTCTGCGTCGCGCGCGGCACCGGCGTCGCGCTCAAGCATTTGGATACGTACCAGAAAAGCATCTTGGCGAAGCAGTGATTCTTTGTATTAAAAGACAAAAAAGTTGCGGATTTCTCTGTATACTCAATGCATGCGGTACTTCACTGACGCTCAGCATCTTCGACACCACGCGTTTATCATCGAGGCGGAAGGGGAGCAAGGGGTAGCGGCGGCGCAGGCGTGGGCGAAGCGGGAGCTTGGAATGAACACGCGGGGGAATCCCGATGTCGTGGTACTGCGATATGGTCTGCTCTCGGTCGAAGATGCGCGGCGCGTTGCGGAAACCGCCGCCGGGGTCCCTTTTGCGGGCGAGTACAAGGTCGTCATCATAGCCGCGAACCGCGCGTATCACGAAGCGCAAAATGCGCTCTTAAAGCTGTTTGAAGAGCCGCCCCCGGGCATGTATCTTTTTCTCGTACTGCCGTCATTGGGAGGACTCCTCCCGACGCTACGCTCTCGCATTCAAATTCTCAAATACGGATTTCGTAAACCGGTATTTTCAGAAGCGGCGGCGGAGTTTCTGAGAGCCGGTAAGGAAAAACGCAGCGCGATGATAAAAAAGCTCACGAGCGGTTCGGACGAAGAGGAGCGGCGCGAGAATCGGGAAGAGGCGATTGGCATCATGAACGGCGTCGAAGCGGCGGCGTATGCGGCAATGCAAAAAAAGAACGGCGGGTCCATTGCGGCGCTGCTTTCCGATATCGCGGCGTTACGAGGCCATCTTTATGACCGCAGCGCGCCCGTCCGCATGATCCTTGAGCATCTCTCGCTCATCACTCCAAAGGGTTTGATATAATGCGCGGATGGTCTACGACTTCTCGAAGCTCAAGGCGAACATCAAAGAGACGGAAGAGTGGCTTGCGCGCGAACTTGCGGGAGTCCGCACAGGCCGCGCGACCCCGACCCTGCTTGACGGCGTAAAGCCGGAAGCGTACGGCACTCGGACGCCGCTTCGCGAACTCGGTTCCGTATCGGTAGAAGACGCACGGACGCTCCGCGTCATTCCGTGGGACAAGGGGCTTCTCAAGGCGATAGAGAAGGGAATTACCGACGCCGACCTCGGCGTCGGCGTTTCAACCGATGATCAGGGGCTCCGCGTATCATTTCCAGAACTCACCAGTGAGCGCCGTTCGCAACTTTCGAAGATCGCCGGCGATAAGACCGAGCAGGCGAAAGTGACGCTGCGCTCGCATCGCACCGACGCACTCAAGGCGCTTGAGGCGGCGGAAAAGGCGGGCGGCATGGGCGAAGACGAAGTAAAGCGCTTGAAAGTGGAGATACAGAAGCTCGTTGATGCCGGCAATGATGCTCTCGCGACTATCCTCGCGAGAAAAGAGGGCGAGATAGCGCAATAAATAATGAGCATAATCATTTTCATTATAGTTATCGTTGCACTTATTGTGGTGCACGAATTCGGGCATTTCGTCGCCGCAAAGCTCTCGGGAATGCGCGTGGATGAGTTCGGACTTGGCTATCCGCCGCGCGCGATGACGATCGCGAAGGTGGGGGAAACGGTCTACACGCTGAATTGGCTGCCGTTCGGGGGTTTCGTAAAGATACTCGGGGAAGATGACAGCCGCCCTTCCGAGACGGACCCGCGCGCCTTTCCGTCCCGCCCGCGCATTTTACAGGCGTTCGTGCTTATCGCGGGAATCGCGATGAACATGTTCTTCGCCTATGTCCTCATCACGGGCGCGCTCGCCATAGGAACGCCGCGAGCCCTCTCACAGGACGAGATACCGAATGCCCGCGCCGCGCAGCTCATTGTGGCGAACGTGCTTCCCGGGAGTCCGGCGGCGCGCGCGGGGCTGTCCGCAGGCGACGTCATCATTTCCGCCGAGGACGGCCATTTTGTTTTTTCCGGGGTAGACCCGGCCGCATTTACCGAATTCGTCGCGAACGGGGGCGGGAATGCGACCATCGCGCTTTCCGTTCGGCACGCAGGCAATGAGGAAAAAACAATATTCATTCGGCCCGAGACGGGCGTCATCGCCGCTGATCCGTCCCGTTCGGCACTTGGTGTCGAAGTGGCACCGGTGGGCGTCGTGCCGCTTTCATTCGGTTCGGCTTTGGTAGAGGGGGCCCGGCTCACGTGGGGCGTGACCACTTTGACTGCCGTGGGACTTTGGCACTTTTTCTCCGGGGTATTCACCTTTTCTGCCGATCTCTCGCAAGTCGCCGGACCTGTCGGCATTGCCGGCGTGGTCGGCACCGCTTCGGTGCAGGGCCTCGGATACCTTTTCTCCATTATGGCCATCATTTCCATCAACCTGGCGCTTATCAATCTCATTCCCGTTCCCGCGCTCGACGGCGGTCGGCTCCTGTTCGTCATCATCGAGAGCATCATTCGCCGACCGATCAAAGCTGGGGTCGCCCGCACGCTGAATGCCGTCGGGTTCGTCTTTCTCGTACTTCTCATGGTAGTCGTCACCGCCCACGATATTTTCAGAATAGTCGGCTGATGGAGCGGGGAAACATTTACCGGAAGGGAAAAACGTGGTATATTCTTGAGCGGCGTTCCTTACAGAAAGGGGTGTGTCATGAAAACGGTCAGTTCCGGATACGGGAATTTCGGTGACATCAGACAGGCCAGTGAGGAGGCCGAGAAAGAAAAACGCTTTCGGTATCTCGTCTTCACCGAAAGCGGCGGCGTTCGCGGCATGATTGGCGGCACTTGGGATTACGAGATCCGCGGTACGAACGTTTTTAAAGAACTGCTCCGGCCGTCCATTCTCAGGCAGAAGAACGAAATCTTCGACACGAAGACGGGCAAGCCAATTAAAAAGGAGCGGCTCGTCAAAGAGTACCTCAGATTCCTCAACAGGAATGAGAAGCGCATGCTAGCCGACGAGGCGCTCATCGCGTTCTTTACCAGGCAAGTTGCCTGATCCGCCCACCGAAGGCCCCGTGCTTTCCGTGGGTTTTCGTTTTATACTATCGCCCATGAAGCAGTCGCATCTCTTCACCAGGACCCGGCGCGAGGCGCCTGCGGATGAGGTGGCGAAGAACGCGCAACTCCTAGTGCGGGCCGGCTATATCCATAAAGAAATGGCGGGCGTCTACTCTTACCTGCCTTTGGGACTGCGTACCCTCAACAACATCATCCGCATCATCCGCGAAGAAATGAACGCCATCGGCGGGCAGGAGATAGTGATGACCGCGCTCCAGGACAAGGCGCTCTGGGAGCGCACCGACCGTTGGGACGACGCCAAGGTGGACAACTGGTTCAAGACCAAGCTCGCCGTCGGCGGCGACACGGGCCTCGCGATAACGCACGAGGAACCATTGACGCGCATCATGGCCGCACACATCTCCTCGTATCGCGACCTGCCGGCGATGGTCTATCAATTCCAGAACAAGTTCCGCAACGAATTGCGCGCCAAGTCCGGCGTGATGCGCGGGAAGGAGTTCATGATGAAGGACCTCTACTCGTTCGCAAAGAGTTCCGAGGAGCACGAAGCACAGTACGCGGCCACGCGCGCCGCGTATATCAAGGTCTTCAAGCGCTTCGGCCTCGCGAAGCGCACGTATCCGACCTTCGCCTCGGGCGGAGTGTTCGCCGATTTTTCCGAAGAATTCCAGACGGTCTCGGAGGCGGGTGAAGATACGATCTATGTGGACGAAGAGAAACACGTCGCGGTCAATAAAGAGGTGCTCACCGACGAAGCGCTCGCCAAGCTCGGTCTTGACCGCGCGCGGCTCGTGGAGAAGAAGGCGATAGAGTCGGGGAACATCTTTCATCTCGGTACGCGCTTCTCCGAAGCGCTCGGGCTCGCTTTCACCGCTGAAGACGGTACGAAGAAACCGGTCATCATGGGAAGCTACGGTATCGGCGTCACGCGTATGGTGGGCATCCTCACCGAGGTCTTTGCGGACGAAAAAGGGCTCGTGTGGCCGGCCGAAGTCGCGCCGTTCGCGATGCACATCGTATCTCTCGGGAAGAAAGGAGACGAGATTTCCAAGACCGCGGATGCGCTGTACGAAGACCTCGTGAAAGCGGGCGTTGAGGTCTTGTACGACGACCGCGAGCTTCGCGCCGGCGAGAAGTTCGCGGACAGCGATCTGCTCGGCATTCCGAGACGTATCGTGGTCGGCAAAGACGCCGTCGCGACGGGCGATTTCGAGGTGGTAGAGCGAGTGACGGGAGAGGTCGCGAAAATTCCGCGCGCGGAGCTTTTTTCATAACATGCCGAGATTCTCAAAAAGCTCCCTGTTCAGCAGTGATATCGCGATAGATCTCGGCACGACCAACACACTTGTCTACGTGCGCGGCCGCGGCGTCGTCATCAACGAGCCGTCGGTAGTTGCAGTGAACGACAAGACGCATCAGATGGTTGCCGTGGGAAGGGAAGCGAAGTCCATGCTCGGCAAGACGCCCGGGCATATCCGCGTCGTGCGCCCGCTCGCGCACGGCGTCATTTCCGACTTTGAGGTGACCGAAGAACTCCTCACGTACCTCATCAACAAAGCGCAGGGCGGCCGTGTCCGGCTCTTCGGGCCACGCGTCGTTATCGGAGTGCCGACCGGCGTGACCAACGTGCAGAGCCGCGCGGTGCGGGACGCGGCCAAAAACGCCGGCGCCCGCGAAGCCATCATCCTCGAGGAGCCGGTTGCGGGCGCCATCGGCGCGAAATTGCCGGTCTCGGAAGCGGTCGGGACGATGGTCCTCGATATCGGAGGCGGAACGACCGACATCGCGGTCATCTCGCTTAAGGGAATGGTCGCTTCCAGGAGTTCGCATGTCGCCGGAGACCGGTTCAATGAAAATATTATCGATTTTGTGCGAAGCGAGTTCAAGCTCGGCATCGGCGAGCGTACCGCCGAAGACGTCAAGATAGCCATCGGAACAGTCGTGCCGCTGCCAGAAACGCTTTCCCGAAGCGTGCGCGGCCGCGATTACGCGACGGGACTTCCGCGCGAGATAGTGCTCACCGATGCCCATATCCGCGAAGCCATTACCCCTTCTCTTGATGCGCTCATGGATGCCATGAAGGAAGTTATCGAAGTGACTCCGCCCGAACTCCTTTCCGACATACTTCAACAGGGCGTAACCGTTTTTGGCGGCGGAGCGTTGCTTCGCGGCCTGCCGCAGATACTTGCAAAGATGCTCGGCGTGCCGGTGCGGGTCGCGGCCGATCCGCTTTCGGCGGTCGTGCGGGGAGCGGGCATTGTGACCGAAGACCCCGGGTCATACGAGGATTTCTTTATCGATGAGGAGGACATTCTTAGCGAAGCGTAACGCGCTCCTGTCGTCCACGAACATATCGTGGGGAGCGCTTGCGCTCGTGCTTGCCTTGTTCCTGCTCTGTCTACGACTCGTCGCTCCGAACCTTTTTTGGTCCGCACTTGCACCGGTATTCCGCCTGTCGGATGCAGTTGCGGCGAGAAGTCATGTATTTTTCAGCAGTTTCGGCAATGCGGCAGCTCTTGCGTTGCAGAACGAAACCCTACGGAACACCAATGCCGCGCTTGCACTCCAAAACCAGGCCTTGCTTCAGAAAATAGATGGTATTTCGGGCCTGCAGGAAGAGCATACGGGTATTATCGCCGGGATTACCGCCCGTCCCCCCGCGAGCCCATACGATACTCTCGTACTTGCCGCCGGTTCCGCAGATGGCGTTCAGAACGGCATGGAAGTATTTGCGGCGGACGGGCGACGCTTTTTTCATCACCGGGAATGTCTGTAAGCGGTTGGGTGGGGCGTGCTCATCTGCCACTTGCGATCAAAGGCGCGGGTGCGGGCGCCATGAACGCTTCTGTTCCGCGGTCTGCCGGCATTGCCGCGGGCGACATCGTGTTTGCGCCCGGCCCCGGAATGCTTCCGATCGGGACGGTGGTACGCATTGACAGCGAGCCCTCATCCCGTTCGATCATCCTGCGCATTCTGCCGGCCCAGAACCCCTTTTCGATCGGCTGGGTCCTCATACGCGATACAGGAACGTCTTTTCGCGCCGCCGTTTCCTCGACCACGCCGTTCATGCCATGATGTCTGGAATACTTACGTTACTCGCCTTTGTCTCCACGATATTTTTCCCGTGGTCGTTTACTGCCGCTCTCGCGATCGCTGTCGCGCTTTTTGAGCCTTTGGTGCCGCTTGCAGTCGGACTTTTCGCTGACACTCTGTATTACGTACCGCATGCGGGAACGCTTCCTGTCTTTACTTTATATGGAGCTGTGGCGACCATGTTGGCATTCTTCGTGCGAAACCGGCTCAATGCGAGTATTATCGGAAGATGATGCAGCGTCGGCGCATTCGGCGGCGGGATCCGGAAATCGCCCCCGATGAAATATTCCTTGACTCATCGAACGCGCCAGCGTTCGATCGCGCACGTTTCGAAGGACGGCTCGAAAAACCTCTTTCGCACAATACATTTTCATATCTCGCGGCCGCGCTTGCCCTCGTCTTTCTGGTCCTTGTCACTCGCGCCTGGAATCTTCAGGTTACCCGGGGAGCCGAATTCGCCGCCGAAAGTGCGCATAACAGCTTGAACGTTACGACGTTGTTCGCCCCGCGTGGCATCATTACGGACAGACGAGGCGTCATCCTTGCGGAGAACGGTGAGAAGGAAGACGGCAGCGTAGAACGCAAGTATCTGCTGCCCGCGCTTGGCCAGATCATCGGGTACGTGTCGTATCCAAAGAAGGACGCGAAAGGGATCTATTACGATACGAGCGAAACAGGCATTGCCGGCCTGGAAGCCCAGTACGACAAGCTCCTTTCCGGCAAGAATGGCCAGGTGCTCACCGAGACGGATGCTCTTGGTCGCGTGCGCTCCGAAGGCACGATCGTGAAAGCCGAGGAAGGGAAGCCATTGCATCTTTCCATCGACGCGGACCTGGAGCGGCTCTTTGCGCGCGCGATCAGGAACACCGCGAACGCGCACGGTTTTATCGCCGGCGCCGGCGTCATCATGGACGTGCACACCGGAGCGATCCACGCCATTGTTTCGTATCCGAGCTACGACCCAAATGTTATGGCGAGTGGCGGACCCGCGAGTACCATTGATTCGTATAATGCGGATCCAGGGCGACCCTTTCTCGATCATGCCGTGCAGGGCGTCTACACTCCCGGTTCCATCGTGAAGCCCTTCATCGCTTCCGGTGCGCTTACCGACGGCATCATCACGTCCGACACGCGTATCGATGACAACGGATTCATTTCGCTGCCGGATCCGTATCATCCGGGGAAATCATTCATCTACAAGGGATGGAAGGCGCTCGGTCCGGTGGATGTAAAAAGGGCGATCGCATGGTCATCGGACATCTTTTTCTACGCGGTCGGCGGTGGCTTCATGGATCAAAAAGGTCTGGGTATCGATCGCCTCAATTACTGGTATCGGCAATTCGGGATGGGGAGCCCGACCCGCATAGCGCTTCCGGGGGAGGCGCAAGGACTCGTTCCCACCCCCGCTTGGAAGAAAGAGGTGTTCGGCGAACCGTGGTATCTCGGCGACACGTACTTCACAGCGATCGGACAGTATTCGGTGCAGGTGACGCCGATACAGGTGGTACGCGCGACGGCGGCGGTCGCAAACGGCGGGAAGCTCCTCACCCCGACCCTGCTCGTCGAAGATACGCCTTCCTACACCACGGTGCCCGTGAACGCCTCTGCGCTCGAGCTCGTACGCCAGGGCATGCGGCAAACCGTTACGACCGCGCTCGCAAACGCACTCAACCTTCCCTATGTGAGCGTCGCGGCGAAAACCGGCACCGCGCAGACGGGCACGCGCAATCAATATGACAACTCGTGGGTGGAGGGATTTTTCCCCTACGACGACCCGCAGTATGCTTTTGCCGTCGTACTTGAACGGGGTCCCGAAGGCGCCGGCGGACAAGCGGTGAACGCCATGCGGGAATTATTCGATTCCCTATACGCCGAAAATTCCCCGTACGTCGGGGGCTTATGAGGACATAACCCCATTTGGGTTTTATACTCATTTCATTCGTTAAAAATCTCGGCGGCGGCACGGGAGAAGACGGCGCAGAGGCGCCGTAGCGCTTGCACTTCGGCGGCGGGCGCGTACAATGCCCACACCCATATGACCGACGTACAGAACGCCGTTGTCTCGCAGGAAAAATTTGACGAGATGATAAAGGAATTGGAGCACCTTAAAACGGTGCGCCGCACGGAGATTGCCAAGAACCTCGAATATGCGAGGTCGCTCGGCGATCTGTCCGAGAACGCCGAGTATCAGGAGGCGCGCGACCTGCAGGCCGCGACCGAGGAGCGCATCAAGAAGCTCGAGGAATTGGTGAAATACACAAAGATCGTCACGGATGGCAAGAAAAAGAACGAAGTCGGCTTCAATTCGAAAGTTTCCATAAAGAAGGAAGGCGTCAATGAGGTGCATGAGTACGTCATCGTCGGGAGCGAAGAGGCCGATATGCGCATGAAGAAGCTTTCCCACGTTTCGCCGCTCGGCTCCGCGCTCATGGGGAAGAAAAAAGGCGATGTATTCACCTTCGAGACCCCCGCGGGCAAGCAGACCTATACCATCGAGAAAGTGACGTAAGAGATAAAATGGTACGATAAGTCCATGCTGTGGGCAGATCGGATAGCCGGCGAGATCCGGGATACGCACACGCCGCGGGACGGTAAGACATTCCTCATCCGCGATGAGAAGACCCTTTCCGGCCGCGTGCACGTTGGGAGTATGCGCGGGGTCGCCGTTCATGGCATCATCGCGGAAATTCTGGGCGAGTACGGCATACCGAATGAATACCGCTATGAACTGAACGATTTCGACCCGTTCGATTCGGTGCCCAGCTATCTTGACGCGGACATATTCCGGGAACACCTTGGGAAGCCGCTATACGCCGTCCCAAGTCCTGAACCGGGATTCGCGAACTACGCCGAATATTTCGGCGCCGAGTTCGCAGCCGTGCATAAAAACGCCGGCTTCGCACCGACATATTATCGCGCAACCGAGTACTACCGCTCGGGAAAGATGGATGCACTTGTGAAGATCGCGCTCGAGCGCGCGGCAGACGTCCGTCGGATACTAAAAGAGGTGTCCGGGTCCGAGAAAGACGAGTCGTGGCTTCCGGTTTCCGTCGTATGCGAGAACTGCGGAAAGATGATGACCACGCGCGCATACGAATACGACGGCGAGACAGTCGGTTATTCCTGCGATGGGAATCCGGACGGGGTGCAAAGCTGCGGACATACGGGGCGCGTCGCACCGTGGAAGGGTGCCGCAAAGCTTTTTTGGAAGGTTGATTGGGCGGCGAAATGGATCGCAGTCGGCGTAGACGTCGAAGGCGGCGGCAAGGATCATTCGACGAAAGGCGGTTCACGCGACGTTGCCAATCACATCTGCCGGGAAGTGTTCGGTCAGGAACCGCCGTTCGACATACCGTATGAATTTTTTCTCGTGGGCGGAAAAAAAATGTCCTCCTCGAAAGGCCGCGGTTCGAGCGCGAAAGATATAAGCGACCTCTTCCCGCCGCAGATTTTCCGTCTCGCTCTCATCGGCAAGGATATCCGCGAGCAGGTCGATGTAGATCCGGCAGGAGAATCGGTCCCGCGGCTCTATGACTGGTACGACGAACTCGGGAATGGTGTGCGGGAAGGGAAGGCGGATGATTACTCGCGGCTCTTTGCCCTGTGCGAGCTCCCGGAGAATCGCGCGGCGCTTTCGGCTCCATGGCAGATGCGGTTCAGGGAAGTCGCGTTCATCGTGCAAATGCCCCATCTCTCGCTCATTGAAGAGGCCGCCAAAGTAAAAGGAAGCGTTCTTTCCGAAGACGAGTGGACCGCGCTCGATGAGCGCGCGCGATATGCGAAGTACTGGCTCACGACGTATGCACCGGAAGAATTTAAATACGAATTACAGGAAGAAATGCCCGACGTCGCCTTGTCGGATGCGCAGAAAAAAGCGCTTACCTCGCTTGCCGGATATTTAGAAGTCGAGCGTACGGGCGAAGAACTCCATGCCCGCCTGCACGAGATGAAAACCGAAGTGCCGATAGCGCCCAAAGACCTATTTCAGGCCTTGTACCGGATTTTCCTGAACCGTGATTCGGGCCCGAAGGCCGGATGGTTTCTCGCCGGTCTTTCTCGCGATTTTGTCGTTGCGCGCTTGCACGAGGCGGCTTTGTAACGGCACGACGGCCTTGCACCCCATTTCCCGACCTCCTTTGAGGGGTCTTTCGATGTGGGGATAACTTCACACAAAATATGGGAAGAAGTGGTATATACTTACCTACCAGTGGGAAGAAGTGGGGAATGGGAGTGGTGGCCCGTTCTCGTGTTCCGACCGCTACTTTTGTCATGTTCATCGGAGAATACCTGCACACTCTCGACCCGAAGAATCGAATCTCGCTTCCGGCAAAGTTCCGGAAAGATCTGGGCCGCGCCGTCATCATGACGCGCGGTCTTGATCGCTGTCTCTTCGTCTACCCGAAGGCGGCATGGCAAAGAGAAGCGGGAAGCCGTGCGGTGCATGCAGGCGGCACGTCGGCGGCGCGCGGGCTGGCGCGACTGTTCCTCGCCGGAGCGATGGAAGCGGAGGTCGATGCGGTCGGTCGCGTCCTCGTCCCGGACCATTTGAAGAGCTTTGCAGGATTGAAGAACAAGACGGTCATCGCTGGCGTCGCGAACCGTGTCGAGATATGGGACGCTGCGGCGTGGAAGAAGTACACGGCCGCGATCGAACGTGATGCCGACGTGTTCGCGGAGAAGATCGGCGACCGTTGATATTGATATGCAGGCGAAACACGAGAGCGTACTTATGAGTGAGGTTCTGCAAGCCCTTGCGGTGCAGCCGGGCGATACGGTCGTGGACGCGACCATCGGAGGAGCGGGACATTTTGCAAAAATACTAGCCGCCCTCGGAGAGGGCGGCATCATTATCGGCATTGACGCTGATCCCGGAGCCGTGGAGCGCGGACGCGAAGCGTATGCCGCGGACCGCCGGCCCGAGAGACCGGTCGCGCATTTGGTAAATGACAATTTCCGCAATCTCGCGCGCATCCTGGAACGGCTCGGCATCGGCTCCGTGAATGCCATAGTGTTCGATCTTGGCTGGAGCGGGTACCAGATCGCCGCGCCTCGCGGGTTCTCGTTCTCTGCCGGCGGGGAAGAGCCGCTCCTCATGACATATGGACTGCCTGCGCGGGCGGGCGAGAGCGGTCCTTCGGCCGGACTCGGGACGGGCCAGACGGCGGCGGACATCGTGAACAGTTTTTCCGAGGCAGAACTAGCCGATCTTATTTTTACCTTCGGCGACGAACGTTTCGCGCGAAGCATCGCGCATGCCATCGTGGCCGCGCGCTCTTCGGGACGAATTCTTACGACCGGAGCCCTCGTTGCTGCGATACAGGCGGGCACGCCCGCGTGGTATCAAAGGAAAAAAATCCATCCCGCGACTAAGACCTTTCAGGCGCTTCGCATCGCGGTCAATGACGAGATCGCGGCGCTCCGAGAGGGGCTCGCCGCCGCCCTTCATTCGCTCGCGCAAGACGGGCGGCTCGTCGTCATTTCCTTCCATAGCATCGAGGATCGTGTCGTGAAAAACATACTGCGTGACGCCGTGCGCGCGGGGCTCGGCTCGGTTTCGCCAAAAAAACCGATCGTGCCGGCGCGCTCGGAGATCCTCGCTAATCGCCGCGCCCGCAGCGCGAAATTGCGCGTATTCAGACGTTCCGCCGCCCCCCTCTCCACGTATGCGTAACGTTCGCCTCCATATGCCGTTCTCCTTGGTATCGCTTATGGGGGGTACGGTCGCGGTGCTCGTGGTCGCCTATCTTGCGCTCATTGCCGTTGTTATGAGTTATGCGGCCCTCACCATCGAATTCTCGCAGTCGCTCCGAAATGACGAGGCATCGGTTGCCGCCCTTGAAGGTCAGTATCTCGCCGCCGTGGCGCACATCACCGCGCTCGATTACACGGCGGCCGGTTATGCACAGCCCGTCCTCAAGACATTCGTGAGAGCGAAGAGTGTGACCGCACTGCGCTAGGGATCATGCGCGCCCAGTTCCGCTCCCGTATCCGTCTCGTTCTCGCATTCCTTATTTTTGCGGCGCTCGGCATCATCCTGCGCCTTTACTTCGTCCAGATCGTGTACGGCGAAGATTACTCGCGGAAGGCGGACCGGCAATTCTCTTCCGGCGGCGGCGAGCTCTTCGACCGGGGCTCGATCTACTTCGCCCGCAAGGATGGCGCGCTTATTTCGGCGGCCACGCTCGGTTCCGGATTCCTCGTGGCGATAAATCCGCAGGTGCTCGCCGATCCTGCAGCCGCTTATTCCGCAATAACGGCCGTTGCCACCACGACGGTGAGTCGCGACGCATTCTTCGCGGCCGCCGCAAAGAAAGCACAGGTGTATATCGAGGTCGCCCACCGCCTTTCCGAAACCAGCGGCCAGGCGCTCGCCGCGAAAGCCATTCCCGGCGTGCAGGTGCTCCGCGAACGATGGCGCCAATACCCGGGCGCAACGCTCGCTTCGCAGACCATAGGCATCGTGTCGTATGGTTCCGGGGACTCGCTCGCCGGACGAACCGGTCTTGAAGCCGTGTATGACGGAACGCTCTCACGTTCGGGGGATTCGCTCTATAGGAATTTTTTCGCGGAACTTTTTTCGAACGTAGGGAATTTGTTGGTGAACGCCAGAGATGCGCGGCACGGTGACATCGTGACGACCATAGAGCCGGAAGTGCAAACGCGGCTCTCGAGCGACCTTGTAAAGCTGACCGAGCGGTATGGGAGCAAGGAATCCGGCGGCATCATCATGGACCCCGCCACGGGGGCAATCCTGGCTATCGCAAGCCACCCGACCTATGACGGGAACAACCTGCAGAACGTCGATCCCTTGCTCTTGGGAAATCCGTTCGCGGAGCACATTCATGAATTCGGCTCTATCATGAAGCCTCTCACGATGACGGCGGCGCTTGATGCGGGGGTAGTCACGCCGGAGACGACCTATAACGATACGGGATGCATCACGGTCAACACGAGGCAGATATGTAATTGGGACCTGAAGGCGCGCGGCGTCATTCCCATGCGGCAGATCATCATGCAGTCCCTGAATGTAGGCGCCTCGTGGCTCGCGACGGAGATGGGGCAGGCGACCTTTCGCGGTTATTTCACGAAGCTTTTCGGCGAGAAGACGGGCATAGACCTGCCGAACGAAACCGGCGCTCTGTTAGGAAACCTCTCGAAGCCCCAGCAGGTCGGTTTCGACACGGCCGCGTTCGGACAGGGAATCGCGGTAACGCCTTTGCAAATGATCCGCGCCCTAGGCGCGCTCGCGAACGGAGGCACCATGGTGACGCCGCATCTCGTGAGCGCAGTGCGTCTCAATTCGGGCATCGTGCGCACGCTCGACTGGGGCGGGCGCGTGCCGGTCTTTGCGACGAGCTCCGTGCGCGAGACGGTCAGCATGATGGGTGCGCTGAATGATGAGATCCTCTACAATGGCAAAGCGAAGATACCGACGATGTCGGTGGCGGTGAAAACCGGCACGGCGCAGCTCACCGCTCCGGGCGGCGGCTACTATACGGACCGCTTTTTCCATTCGTTCGTCGGTTTCTTTCCCTCGTACAGTCCGCGATTCATCATCCTGCTCTACACGAACGACCCGAAAGGCGTACAGTACGCATCCGAAACGCTGGATACCACCTTCCTTGACCTTGTGCACTTTCTCATTGACTATTACGCAGTACCGCCCGATCGGGGCCTGTCTGCGCAGGCAGACCTACCGGCCGCCACACGTTTATGAAATCATTCCTAAAAATGATCGTTGCCAATATGCTCGCCATTGTTGCGCGGGCGGTCGTACATCGCTACGCGCCGCGTATCGTGATGGTAACCGGTTCGGTGGGGAAGAGTTCGACGAAAGATGCGATCGCCGCAGTTCTTGCAAAGCGTTTTTTCGTTCGTAAAAGCGAAAAGAATCTCAATACCGAATTCGGTGTCCCGTACACCATTCTGGGAGTGAAGGATCCATGGGGGACCTTCTTCGGCTGGGTTTCCGTTATGAAGGCCTCGCTCGCCCTTCTTCTCTTACCCAACCACTATCCGAACTTGCTCGTGCTCGAGGTGGGGGCGGACAGGCCCGGCGACCTCGCACGGATACTCTCCATCGCGAACCCGGTCGCAGTAGTGGTGACGCGCCTTCCGGAGGTCCCGGTGCACGTCGAGGCCTATTCTTCGCCCGAAGCGGTGCGGGAGGAGGAATTCTCTCCCGCCTATTCGCTCAAGAACGGCGAGCCGCTTATTCTCTCGGCCGATGATCCCTATGCGCTTGATAGCGCGGTACGGACCTCGGCGCGCATCATTTCATACGGCACCTCGGAGGATTCCATGGTGCGCATAAGCGATATCGGTTTTTACGAATCGGGAGGAAAGGTTGCCGGTATGCAGGCGACTATCAGCATGAACGGGCAGCAAGAGAATCTGGTCGTGAAGGGTTCGGTAGGCACGACGCATCTGTTACCGGCCGCGGCCGCGGTTGCCCTCGCGGGAGCGTTTGACATACCGCTTCCCGAAGCCCTCAAAGCACTCGATGGATACGAGCCGCCGCCGGGCCGCGGCCGCCTTTTTGCAGGGATAAAGGGCTCGATTATTATTGACGATTCATACAACGCTTCGCCCGTCGCAGTCGAGGAAGCACTTTCTACGCTGAAGTCATTTCCGCGCGCGAAGAGGCGTATTGCCGTCCTGGGCGACATGCTCGAGCTCGGACGCTATTCGGCGATAGAGCACGATCGCATAGGCGCTCTCGCGAAGGACTCGGCCGATATTGTGGTCGCCATCGGTGTCCGGACGCGCGCATTCGCCGCCGCGAAGGGGAAAACCGAGGTCATGCTGTTCAATACCGCACGCGCGGCGGCGGAAGCTCTTCCTGCACTCATCCGGAAAGATGATGCCATTCTCGTTAAAGGTTCCCAATCCATGCGCACCGAGCGCGTTGTGGAGGCAATGCTTGCGCATCCTTCGGACGCATTGTTCCTCGTTCGCCAAGAGCGCGAATGGAAGCGAAAGGTATGATTCGTAATCCATATGTATGTAACGAGTGCGGTCTTAAATACGAATCAGAAGAATTGAAAAATAGATGTGAAGCGTGGTGCAAGGAACACCACAGTTGCAATCTCGAGATAATCGAGCACGCAATCAAGGATTAGTTATCTTTCGTTTTGTGACCTCACGGGGAATCGAACCCCGGTTCCATCCTTGAGAAGGATGTGTCCTAGCCGCTAGACGATGAGGCCTCGCTCACAAGTTACGGCCGAGAGCCGTCAATGTTTTATAACAGAAAAATGCGGAAGTGGAAAGACAAATATAAAAACTAACGGCATCCCGTGAGGGATGCCGTTTCAGGCCTTGAAGGCGAGCTGATGACTGCCGTCCTTCTCTTCGAATACTTCGAGCGGCTTGTCGGCCTTCTTTCCCGCTTTCGCCTTGGCGGAAGTGCGGCCGGCCGTGACTTTTCCCACCGCTTTGTCCCGGACCTTTTTGCGAGCGCCGTGGGTCCCGAAATACGAACCCATGACCCAGCGATAGTTGTCGCGCTCCCATTCCTTGCGGATATGGAATTCGTTCAAAGCGCTCCGCAGCGCCTCTTCGAAGCTGTAGTGCAGTTCCTTGTTCGAGTAGAGCTCGGCTACCTTATACGCCAAGGTAAACACAAGCTGTTTATTCACCAGCGGACCCTTTCTTCCTTTCCTTTGGCTCTCTTTACGTATCGCGACCCCCAACTGATACAAATTGATGGCGATGGCCACTCGTTCCTCCTGCTATCTGGTTGTTCTGTGTCCTGCTGTGTATATACGACAAAGCGAAGCAAGTGTCAATGCATTTCCCGTGACTTCTCTTCGAGCGCCAACACGATGTTTGGATCGGGCGGGAGAACGTCCCCTTCTTCGTTCACGTGGTAGAGCTTCTCGCGCTGGGAGAACTCTTCCTTTTCCAGTGTTTTCTTATACGCGCGCCGCAGTCCCGCCCGGATGCCTCCTTCTGCGCCCATTTTGGAGAGTTTTTCGGTATCATCCGCCAACTGCGCTTGTCGTACTTTTTCCGGTTTTCTTTCCATACAAGTTACATTAAGAAAGTATAGTATCCACCACCGCTTTCACATCGCCTCCGTCGGCTTTTCCTTTGAGCTCTTTCATGAGCATGCCGGTGAATTTGCCCGCTTCGGTTTTACCTGAAATGTTCATCTCGGCCATTTTCTTCTTTGCGACGGCGGTTATTTCCTCGCGGCTCATCTGGGCGGGAAGATAGGACTCAAGAATGGCGAGCTCGGCCTTTTCCGGCTCGGCGAGGTCGTTGCGCGACGCCTTTTCGAATTGTTCAATGGAGTCCTTGCGCTGATTGGCGGCGCGTTTTAGAACGACGATCGCCTCGTCATCGGTGAGGAGCTCGTCGGGCTTGCGCTTCTTGGCGACGACTTCGTTGGTCATCGCGGTAACGAGCGAGCGGAGCGTTCGGAGCCGCACTTCATCATGGGCGCGCAGCGCATCGGGAATGGATTTTTTCAGTGTTTCGTGGATAGCCATGGCCGAAGTATACTATACCTACTATGGACACCGCGACCGCCGTCCTCCTTATCGTTTTGCTTTTAGCCACTCAGGGCGTCGTCCTCTATTTTGTTCTGCGCCGCCGCGGATCTCCGCCCGAACAGAGCGGCCTGGTCCTGCTGCAGCAGCAGATGCAGGAACTGGCCCGCACGCTTGATGCGCGCGTCTCGGAGTCGTCGCGCACGATGCAGGAGAACGCGCACCGGCAGTTCTCGGAGTCCTCACGGCTCATCAAGGAGATAACGACGGAGCTTACGTCGGTGAAAGAAATCGGCCGTCAGACGCAGACGTACGCCGAACAGCTCCAGTCGCTCCAGGACTTGCTCAAGAATCCCAAGCAACGCGGTATCCTCGGTGAGTACTATCTCGAGACGGTATTAAAGAACGTGATGTCGCCTGAGGATTATCGTATCCAATACATGTTCAAGAACGGCGAGGTGGTGGATGCGGTCATTGTCATCAATAAGAAGCTCGTTCCGGTGGACTCGAAGTTCTCACTCGATAATTACAACCGTTTCGTAAGCACGCCGGTAGGGACCCCCGAGCGCGCGGCCGCTGAGAAAGTGTTCGTAAACGACCTCAAACTGCGTATCCAGGAGACGGCGAAATATATCCGCCCGGAAGAAGATACGATGGATTTCGCCTTCATGTTTATCCCGTCAGAGGGAATTTACTATGACCTTTTAACCAACCAGATAGGCGGTGGCGAGGACGAAAACCTTATCCAGAGGGCGGCGAGCAAATATAAGGTCATCATCGTTTCGCCCACCTCCTTCCTGGCCTACCTCCAGACGGTGATGCAGGGCCTGAAGGCGCTCCAAATCGAGCAGAAAGCCGTTGATATCCAGAAGCGGGTAGGGGAACTGGGGAAGCATATCGGTGCCTACGAGGAGTTCTACCGCAAGCTTGGCATCTCACTCAGCACTTCCGTCAGCCATTACAACGCGGGCTACAAGGAGCTCGGCAAGATAGATAAGGACGTGTATCGCATCGCGGAATCAAAGATCGGCATCGAACCTGGATTGCTGGACAAGCCGAGCGTAGAATTTGACTAGAATAACGAAGTGATGTATAGTGGGTCTCGGTATTTCGACAAAGGGAGGTGGTATGACCACGTACATCGTTGCATACGCAGGGGCTGTTCTTCTGTTCGGCATCGGTCTTTGCTTCGTGTTTCTCGCGGGCCGATGCTGGCAGCATGTGGATGGTCGCACCGGGAGCGCTGTCTGCATGCTGCTTGCCGTGAGCATGCTTTGGGGCTCGCTTTTCTCACTTCCGGCTGCGACGTGCCAGTGAGGGAGCCGGGGAAACGTGCGACACAAGACGGGTCTTTCGATCCGTCTTGTCTTTTTGCCAGTTAGATGCTACAGTCACGAGACTATGGAAGTGGCCGTAATTAAGACCGGCGGGAAGCAGTATGTCGTCCAGAAGGGCGACACGATCGTTATTGAGAAGCTCCCGGGGGATTTGAAAAAAGGTGACACGGTTGTATTTGGCGAGGTGCTCCTCGTCGACAACGGCTCGGACACGACCATCGGCGCGCCCGCTATCAAGGGTGCGGAGGTCAAGGGCACCGTTGTTCTCGCCGGATTGGATAAGAAAGTCGAGGTGGTGAAATACAAGCCGAAAAGCCGCTACTATAAGCGCAAAGGCCATCGCCAGCCGATCCTGAAAGTGAAGATCGATTCGATTTCTTAAACTCCTTACATTCTTCGAGAACGGACTTCGTTACAAGGGCTTTTTGCCTTTATCTTTCATTTTATTTATCTAGCAGAAACAATATGCAAATAGGGCGTTGGAATCATCAATCAGCAGGGAATCATTCGGGATCTTCAGGGAGTTCGCATGGCGGACGCCCGTATTCGCCGCGCCCACATGAGAAAGGCGCGGACGCTTTTTCGCAAGGGAAGCCGTCGCGGGGCGGCCGGGCGAGCCGCTTCCCATCGCGGGGCGGTTACGGCAGCCGAGGCGGTTATCGCGGACGGGGTGGCGTACGTCGCGGCGGTTTCGGCTCGTTCGGGCAGACGGAAGCCGAGATATCGAAATTCATGAACAAAACGGTCGTCACGACCGAGGAGCCGGTATTCGTGCCCGAACACACATTCTCCGACTTCGACATCAACGAGCATCTGAAAAAGAACATACTTGCGCGCAAGTACGAGCTTCCGACTCCCATTCAGGACAAGGCCATTCCGCACGCGCTTCTCGGACAGGACGTGGTCGGCCTCGCAGAAACCGGAACAGGGAAGACGGCGGCGTTCCTCATTCCGCTCATTGACAAGGTTATGAAGCAAAAAGGCGAGCGTATCCTCGTTATGGCGCCGACGCGCGAGCTTGCCGTGCAGATAGAAAAAGAACTTGCCGGCTTCGCACGGGGACTCGGCTTCCGTGGCATGGTGGCGGTGGGCGGGGCGAATATCGGCCCGCAGATCTCCCAACTGAAGCACGAACCGGCATTCGTCATCGGCACGCCCGGACGGCTCAAGGACCTGATGGAGCGCCGTGCGCTGAATCTGTCCGGTTTTGGGACCGTTGTGCTCGACGAAGCGGACCGAATGCTCGACATGGGGTTCATTGATGACATGCGCTTTATATTGGGAAAGATGCGCAAGGAGCGTCATACGCTTTTCTTCTCGGCAACGATGTCGAAGGACATCGAGCGGCTCATCGGCGACTTCCTCACGAGTCCCGTTGTCATTTCGGTAAAGAAACGCGACACTCCTTCAAGCGTTGATCAGGATGTCGTTCGCATTCCGTCCGGAAAAGATAAATTCGAGGTACTAGCTGAAATGCTGAAAGACCGGGCATTCAGCCGCGTACTCGTCTTCGGGCGCACCAAGTTCGGGGTAGAGAAACTTGCGAAAGCGCTTTCTCGCCGGCATATTCACGCCGAGAGTATCCATGGCAACAAGACCCATGGTGCCCGCATACGCGCACTCGAGGCCTTCAAGAGCGGAAAAGTGAGCGTGCTCGTGGCGACCGATGTGGCTGCGCGGGGTCTCGACATTCCGGCCGTTTCGCATGTCATCAACTATGACCTGCCTTCGACGTACGAGGACTATATTCACCGCATCGGCCGCACCGGCCGGGCCACGCTCAAAGGCAAGGCGCTGACGTTCGTGCAAGGCCGCTAATACCCAAGAACACCAATCAGCAAAATGGCCACTTCGAAGTGGCCATTTTCGTTTTTCTTCAAAACTTTCATAACACTTGGTAAAACGAGAATAATTTTTACTTTATAAATTTTAAATTCAATCTGTCATTTGAACCTTGAAAACAAAGGATTTCTTGTCTCGGATAAGCGTGATTCAAATTCTATCAGCAAATGGTCTTTGCAAGAATTATTTAATAAAGATGACTACATCGTTGTTCTTATCAGGTGATGTATGCCCAGAATTAGTGAATCAATGGAGCGTGTAGACGCTTTATTAGGGCATATTTACTCATATTTCTGCCTATTCTCATAAATGGACCGCCTGCGGATCAAAAAGCGGTCAGCCAAGCAACTCTCCGGCAGAGGCCTCGCCATGTTCAAGATTTGATCCGAGATGCCAAATCTTGGTGACAAAAACTTATCCACTTATCAGATTTATAGAAAATGGAAATAATCAGTTACTATCTGATTAGTTTCGGTATCGGCAATGAAATCAAACCTCTACAAAAAAGATCTGATCACGACACGATTTGCCGGTAAACTTTCCGGGTACACTTCGAGTTATTTGAGGCGCCTTGCACGGTCCGGCGAAATAGAGGGTGTCCAGGTCGGCCGGGTGTGGATGATCAAGCGCAGTTCGCTCGTCCGCTTTCTTGATGTACAAGCAAAGCGCAAGGAAGAGCTATCACACGTTCGCTCTCAAGTTCGCGCCGCTGAATATCACTCGCACCGTCCGCCGTTGCGCAGGCCTGCAAAAACGATCACGAAACCACTCTCGGCATCGTACTTCGGCACCAAAAAAGAGGCGATTATTTTTGCGTCAATTCTGACGTTCATCGTCATCTCTTTCGGAACTGTCGCGCTGCAAGGGGCCAGTATCGTTCCGGCTGTCATCACTGCAGGGAAGCAAACGGCAGCCGTTGTTGGCATGCAGTCCGTCTCAGGCATCGGCGAAAAACTCGCTCTTGCTACGTACGAAACCGTTCAAAGTTTTTTTGATTCTGCACAACGCGCGCTCGCGTCGCTTTTCAAGCCGTCGTCCACCCTGGTCGTGCTCCCAAGTCCGCCGCCCACCGTCATCGCCTCGAACCCGCCTCCTGTGCATTCGGCTTTCACAACGATTGTCGCCACGACGACCCGGCCTTCATATACCACCATCGTCCAGGGCATATCTTCCGCCTTCCTCGACCAGTCGCTCTCCACGCTGCGCGCCGACATCATCGCCACCGTCGTTGGCATGGTGAATCCGGTGGCCGCACAGGTGAATCCCATCTACCATTACTCCGAAGCAGACTCCTTTGACGGCGGTGCCGTGGGCAACGCCGTCACCGCCCCTTCTTTCTCGGCAAGCGATGCTGAGGGCATGAACTCCCTCGCCCTTCTTACCGCTGGCACCACCACTCTCACCAATCTCGCGGTCACGAACACGAGCACGAGCACGTTCGCGGGTCCTCTTTCCGTTGCTGGCGTCCTCACCGTCACCGGAACCACCACCGCTGCCGGATTCATATCGACAGACCTCGGCTCCGCCGAACGCCCCGCCTTCGCCTTCCTCGCCGACCTCGCCACCGGCCTGTTCTCTCCCACCGCCTCCACCCTCGCCCTGTCAAGCGGCGGCACCGAGCGCCTGCGCATCGACGCCGACGGCAACGTGGGCATCGGCACCACCTCCCCCGACGCCCTCCTCTCGCTCCAGCAAGTCACCAACGGCACGCCCTTCTTGAGTGCGTACCGCGTGACCGACACGGTCCCCTCCGGCGACTTCATCTCATACAAGCAGAACGACGGCACCACGCTCTTCCGCGTGGACAACTCGGGCAACCTCCTTGCCGGCGGCATCATCAACTCCGGCAGCCAGACCATTACGTCCGTTTCGACGCCGCAATTCAGAGTCCAGTATGACCCCACCAACGAGATTACCCTCTCGGTGAACTCCCTGGGCACCACCACCATCGGACTAAACGGCACCGCCCCCGGCCTCACCTTCACCCCCCAGTCGAATCTCGTGAACCAGTTCAACTTCACCGACAAGGACAGCAGTTCCGTGCTCTCCATCGATACCGTGAACAAGCGGGTGGGGGTGGGGACGACGAGTCCATATGCGAAGTTGAGCGTGGTGGGGCCGATAATTGCTGAATACTTTCATGCAACCTCGTCTGTTGCTACCTCCACCTTTTCAGGAAAGGTCGGCGTCGGAACCGCGAATCCCGCAAGGAAGGTGCATATAGTAGATGGCACCTCATATGGCTTTGGTTTCGGCGAACAACTGCGCGTTGATGGTTCGAATACGGTTGGAGCCAACATCGGTTTCTATACGTCGCTTGGAGGTGATAGGAGAAATTGGTTGATCGGCACCGACGTGGCTACTGTGGGGGATTTCGGTTTCGTAAGATCGGCAAGCCCCGGGACGGAACCACTGTCTTCCTTAGTGTCTTTGGTCATCAACAACGCCGGCAACGTCGGCATCGGGACGACGAGCCCGTGGGCGCAACTTAGCGTGAACCCGAACGGCATCACCGGCCCCGCCTTCGCCATCGGCTCCTCGACCAAGACCGATTTCGTGGTGACGAATGGGGGGAAGGTGGGGGTGGGGACGGCGGCGCCCGCCTATCCGCTCCATATCACAGGCACATCAGACACAGGCCATCTCGCCGTAGAAGCATCGGGCGGCATCGCCCAAATCCAGCTTCTTGGCAACGCCGGCTCGGCGGACGACATTAATTTCGGCATTTCGGGCGGCACGTTCGCCAATGCCCCGGGTAAAATCCGCTATAACAACGGCTCTTCAGGCCTCATGCAGTTCTATACCAATAGCGAGGCACGCCTCAACATTACCAACACCGGCAACGTCGGCATTGGGACGACGACACCTCAATCAAAATTATCGGTTGTGGCGAGTGAAGCGACTAATGCGGCCATATCACTTTCTGCAGACGATGGGGACGACATCTCGGACACGTGGTTTTTAAACTCCATTGCTAGTGGCAATACCCTCACCTTTACTAACAGCGGTAATACAGCATTTTCATTGAGTGGTTTTGGCGCCTTATCATTACCCCAAACAACTGCACAAGTGACTCTGTATAGCTCTTCTGACTCAACGGGGCTGGATTTGGATGTTAGAGCTTCATCTTTACCGACAGCATCATACATATACACAGCCGATGGGAGTGGGGGTTCCTATCCGTTTACTACATGGGGTAATTTACTTCTTGGCCCGGCAAGCGGAGCGGATATTGTTCTCGGCAGGGACAGCGAGGTGGTAATCAAAGACGGCGGCAACGTCGGCATTGGGACGACGAGCCCCGGACACAAACTCTCCGTCGCCGGCTCCGCCTATTTCGATGGTGGCACCATTACGGCCTCCGGTTTCACCGCGACTTCGAGCATTTCCGCTCCATACTTCACCACGACCGATGCAACCGCTACTTCCACTTTCGCAGGATTCATAGACGTGAACGGCACCGGTTCGAACGCCACGTCGACCTTCGCCTCGAACCTTTGGGTGAAAGGGACGCTCCGCACGGGTACTGGTTCCATATACTTGAATGACACTGGCCTCACCGCGTCAGACGGAAATATCGCCCTCACTCGAAACGGCGTCTCACATATAAACGGCGGCAACGTCGGCATAGGCACCACGACGCCGGTCGGGAAGCTCACCGTAGCGTCGAGCGGCGGCGTCAATACCGGGCTTACTTTGGACATAAGCTCCGCTTCAAGCTACGTTCCCATCGATTTCAGGTCCCAATCGACCCTGGGGGCACAGATCGCGATGACGGGCTCCTCTTTTTCGAGCGGCTCTTCCGGCGCGAACGAGCTGTTCGTTGCGAACGAACTGACTTCAGGAACGTTGCACCTTGCCTCGATCGGGTCGAGCGGAATAGTCAAATTCACTACCGGCGGAAATACCACTGCGAACGAAAGGATGCGCATCACGAGCGATGGCAACGTCGGCATCGGCACGACGAATCCGACGGCAGGACACTTAGTGGTTGGTGACGGAACGACTTCAAGCAATCAAGCAATAGTAATGAACTCTCCCGCTGCGAATTGGGCGGGGATAGTCACACAGAAAGCTGGGACGGAGAAGTGGTTTATAGGGATGGGAGACACCGCAACTTACGGTGATAAGTTGTTATTAAGACGCACAGCTTCGTCCAACGACATGGTAATTGATACCTCCGGCAACGTCGGCATCGGGACGGCGAGTCCAGGGAGCAAGCTTCATGCATATGATAGTTCCACCGCTTCCAATCGAGTTGCCCAGTTTACGAATGCGGTAGACGCTAATGGAGAATTCAGCTACATCGGGATTGGCAGGGAAAGCGGTGAGCAAGCGTATGTCGGCCATACTTATAATTCGACGGACGGAAACAGATATGCGTGGCTCGGCGTATCAGGCGACGGAATCACAGAGAACGGCACAGGTCTTATAGTCAAAAAAGGCGGCAACGTCGGCATCGGGACGGCGACGCCCAATGGAAAATTGGCAATCACCCCAAGTTCAGTTGGGACTCGAAAAATTGTGTTGTTTGAAGGTGCGAATAATGATTATCAGTTTTATGGATTCGGCGTTGAAGGCAGCACATTAGTATATACCACATATACAACAAGCGATGACCACGTATTCTTTGCAGGAACGTCTGCAACCTCACGGAACGAGTTAATGAGAATAAAAGGCACCGGCAACGTCGGCATCGGGACGGCCAATCCTGGATACAAACTGGATGTCAGTGGCTCTTTGAATGCTACTTCTCTGTACGAAAATGGGATCCAAGTGAGTTACCCCATACCTTTAGCGCCGGGTGCTAATAATTGTAGTGCTCAATGGGTGAATCTTGGTACTTTGACAATCGGTCAGGGAGGGCAGAGTGCCTTCATTAAGATGGTATCGAATGCGGGATACAACGCGAGTATAAGTCAAAACTTCGAAGCTTACATCAGATTCAAAACTAGTAACGGGGGTAGCGTTGACAGTAATGGATTCGCCGGTGATTCTTCGTTTTACACGACGGGAAGATCGCTGTTAAATGGTTCCAGTGCGGTGAAATGGGTGGCGAATGCGAGTGGTGTTAGTGCTACTTCGTACACTCTCTACGTTAACTTCGCCTCGTGTTTCGGAGTTGGCAGTTTTTATACTGTAGAAACTTCGGGTGGGTCTTGGGTAGATGTTAGTGCTGGGTCACAATCAGATCCGGGGAGCGGAAGCGCCACGGTTCTCATAGCGACGAATGAATTCAATGTCGGCGGAAGTAGTTTGGTTGTCAATTCTTCTAGCAACGTCGGCATCGGTACGGCGGACCCTGGGGCAAAACTTGAAGTATTCGATTCTACGCCCACGAGCGCCCAGGCAGTAAATTCGAAAGCGAAGATGCTCGTCAATACGAATGGAAATGCGTTTCTAGAATTCCGATCGACTGCGGATAATAACAGCTATCAGGGACTTCTCTTTGCCGACAACAATCAAGGAGGTTATGTGGCATTCAACAACGCCGGTGGCGGCGATGATTATTTGCATCTCGGCGGGTACACGGGCGTCAAGCTTGAGTACGGCTCACAGGATTCAACTACCGACATAGCTCTCAAAACGCTCGGAATGACGCTGAATAGTACGGGAGCGACTTTCGCCGGCGCCGTCGCTGTGACTGGAGCGCTTTCCCACAATGGCAGTACCGTCTGGGACGCCGGCAATGACGGTGCCAGCAGTGGTCTCGACGCGGACTTACTCGACGGCATAAGCTCCGCAACCTTTGCACGCCTTGATAGCGCTGCTAGTTTTTCAAGCACGCTCTATGCCGCGGGAAAGATAACGAGCGGCGTCAATGGTGCCGCCTACTTCTGTGGCGGTGACGATGCCTGTCTCTATGACGTGAACGTTGCCAATGTCGTCGGTATTGTCGGCGCTACAACCGATCGCGGCTATGTACAGTTTGGCAACGGTTCAAGCGCTATTTTAGGAGCAGTGAACGGAGGAGCTCTCACTTATAATGGCAACACCGTTTGGCATTCAGGAAATGACGGTGCCAGTTCCGGCCTAGACGCGGACTTACTCGACGGCGTGAGCAGCGGTTCGTTCGCGCGCGTCGATGCCGCCACTAATTTCACCACTGCGCCGACCATTAGCGGAAATACGGTATGGCACGCCGGCAACCTCACCAACCTTAACCAGCTCACCAACGGCCCCGGCTACATCACCGACGGCAATAGCGGCTGGGATAACGTTTATGGATACATCACCGACGGCAATAGCGGCTGGGATAACGCTTATGGCTACATCACCGACGGCAATAGCGGCTGGGATAACGCTTATGGCTACATCACCGGTTCGAACCCAACATTTTCTAGCCTCAGTATGTTTAGTGGATATAGCGTCTGCATGACCGCACAAACAGGAGGGAATCTTGGTTGGTGCGATCCATCAGACGTGCGTTTGAAGAAGGAGATAGTTCCCCTTCCGACGGCTGCAACAATCGAGAAGCTTCGGGGACTTAACCCGGTTTCATTCAAATGGATCGATGAGGCCGTTAGCACCAGCACCCAGATCGGCTTGATTGCCCAAGAAACGATGGAATTTTTCCCTGAATTGATATTATCCGGCAACGGTCCTTATTATGGAGTTAATTACTCAAGACTGGTTTCACCGCTTATCGTAGGATTCCAGGTGCTTGATAGTCGGACTATCGACATTTCTTCCGACGGTAACGGCAACGTCGGCATCGCTTCGACTTCGCCTTCGGCTACGCTTAGTGTAAACGGCACCGGCTATTTCACAGACAACCTTACCGTAACCAGTGATGTGCGCGCCACGGGCTTCGTGAACACCTCGACGAGGACGCTCAAGACGAACGTCAGTTATCTCTCCGCAAGCTCCTCGCAGCGGATGCTCGCCGAACTCCTCGACCTTAAGGCCGCCACCTACCGCTACATAAGCGACTCGCCTGTTCTAGGCGGAGCCGAAGGTCTCCGCCTCGGCCTCATCGCCGAAGACGTCGCGGCCATTGCCCCCGAGCTCCTCTCTCTGGACGGGAAGGGAATAGACCTCTACAAACTCGCCACCTTTACGCTCGCCGGCGTACAGGCACTCGCGATACGCATCGAAGGGCAGGAGACACGCCTCACCTCGCTTGAAGCGCGCGTTGCCGCTCTCGAGAGTGGGGCGGTGAGCACGGCGAGCGGGACGATGTTGACCGCGTCCTCTACGCAACAATGGATAACGAGCTGGTTCGCGAGCGCACAGAACGGGATAGGCGACCTGCTCGCAAAGACATTCCGTGCAAGCGAGAAGATATGTGTTGACGACCAATGTCTGACCAAGGATGACGTACATACCTTGCTCCAGATGGTGAGAGCCCAGGCCACGTCAACGGCCCCAACCAGCACGACTTCGGGTGGGGAAATATCCATAATCACGACCGCATCCTCAACACCGACGGCCGACGCAGCGACGGCCAGTTCGACCGCGCTTATTACCGCAGACACGGCGGATACGACCGCCACGAGCACGCCAGCGGATACGGCAACAACTACTACACCGATAGAGATAACCGACACCCCGCCGACGACGGATACCGCGACAGACAGTACCGTGGTAATCACTGACGTTTTGCCAACGACAGATACAGCGGTCTCCACTGATCAAACAACGGCCACATTGGAAACTTCCAGCGAAGTTCCAACGGAGCAGGCCACCGATAGCTCAACCGCGCCTGCAACCGACACCACCACAACAACCTCTCCTTAAACCCGCCTCATTAGCGCAGCCCACTTAGCGGTCGAACCCCTAAGTTGCACGATGATAAGATGTGAGGATGGGAACAAGGAAAAAGTCTTTTGCGAATGGAGAGTTCTATCATATTTACAACAGAGGAGTTGATAAGAGGGTTATCTTTGTGGATGAAGAGGAGATTCACAGATTCTTCCAAAGTATGGTCGAATTCAATGTTGTCGATCCCGTAGGAAGTTTGTATCAGAATTCATTCCGCCAACTTAGCGGTCCGACCCCTAAGTCAGAAGACATGCTGGTTGATATCATTGCATATTGTCTGAATCCAAATCATTTTCACATTATCCTTGAGCAGTTGGTGGAGGGCGGTATCAGCGAATTTATGAAGAGATTGAGTGGCGGCTACACATGCTTTTTTAATCATAAAAATGAAAGAAGTGGGTCCTTGTTCCAAGGAAAATTTAAGGCTGTCCATATTGATTCGAACGAATACCTGCTTCATGTAAGTGCGTATGTGAATCTGAATGACCGAGTACACGTACTTAGCGGTCGAACCCCTAAGCTGATTGCAAGCAGATCGAGCTGGCAAGAGTATATGGGTAACGGGGTTAGAGGGATTTGCGAAAAGGAGATTATCTTGGGACAGTTCAAAAATATAGGTGAATACAAAGAATTTGCGCTTGAATCTCTCGAATCAACTAGACAAAGAAAGCAGGAACTAAAGGATTTCGACGCATTCCTTCTTGAATAACTACTTAGCGGTCGAACCGCCAAGTGGTCAGGCCTCTTTGCGGTTCGTGAGGGCTGCCCGGAGCGTTTCTGCGTCGGAGTATTCAAGTTCGCTGCCTGTCGCAAGTCCGCGGCCGAGCATGGAAACCTTTATATGATCGCGCCATGGCGCAAGGAGCTCGCGCACGCGGTCGGTCGTGTGCTCGCCTTCGCTCGTCGCCGACAGCGCGAGCACAACTTCCTTTAATCCTCGCTTCAGATGATTTTCTATCGCTTTCGTCAGCTCCTTTTCACGAATGGCTCCTTTGCCCGAGAGGGTCAGCACGCCGCCGAGGACGAAGTAGCGGCCTTTGTAGGTGCCGGCGCGCTCTACCGCGGAAAGGTCCTGGTCTTTTTCAACGATCATCAATTGTGCGTCGTCACGCGCTTTATCGGTGCAGTAGTTACAGATGGCCGCATTCGTTCCGTTAAAGAAACGCAGACATTCCGGGCATTGCCGGACATCCTTACCCAAGGAGGCGATGAGCTCGGCAAGCGTCGTCCGCTCGCTCGCGGGCGCGGCGAGCAGGTAATAGACGAAGCGCTTTCCCTGGCGGGGACCGATACCGGGGAAGCGGGCGAGGACTCGCGCGAGTTCTTCAATATGGTCCATTTACATTAAAATTCCGCGACAAGTTCTCCCAAATCGGCTTTCTCCATCGACTGGAACGTGGCGCGCTTCTCGTCGAAATAGAGGTCGGTCTTGCCAGTAGGGCCGTTCCGGTGCTTCTCGATGAGGATTTCCGCGATATTTTGTCGGTCACTTTCGGGATTGCGTTTGTCCTCACGGTGGATGAACATCACGATATCGGCATCCTGCTCGATGCTTCCTGAATCACGCAGGTCGGAGAGTCGCGGTTTGCCGCCACGCTGTTCCACCGCGCGCGAAAGCTGTGAGAGGGCGATAACCGGCACTTTGAGCTCGCGTGCGAGCGACTTCAAGGAGCGGGAGATCTCGGTAACCTGCTGAACGAGCGAATCGGACGACTTCGTCGACGTCGGAGACATGAGCTGGAGATAGTCCACGATGATAAGCCCGATGCCGCGTTCGCGCTTCAGTCGTCGGGCGACCGCGCGCATAGCGAGGATGTTATTCCCCGGCTTGTCGTCGATGAAAATAGGTGCTTTCGAGAGCGACTCGAGCGCGTCTCGGATACGATTGAAATCTTCCTCCTCGCGTACCTGGCCAGTGCGCAGTTTCCATGAATTCACGAATGATTCAGCCGCAAGCATACGGTCGATGAGCTGTTCAGAGCTCATTTCAAGCGAGAAAATGCCGACGGGAACGTTATGCCGCACCGCCGCATTCCTCGCGATGTCGAGCGCGAGAGAGGTTTTACCCATCGAAGGCCTCGCAGCGATGATGACCAGATCGGAGGGATGGAAGCCCGAAAGCAGATTATCGAGGGAAGGAAAGCCCGATGGCACGCCGCGTATGCCGCTCTCTTTCTTGGAGAGCGCTTCAATACGATCCCATACTTCGTGGACTTTGTCGCCGATGGCGGTGAATTTATGCGCAGCCGACGCGTCGCCGATGGCGTAAATGCTTTTTTCGGCCTCATCGAGCACTTCCATCGTATCGCGCGCCTCGTCATACGCGGATTCGCTGATACTGTAGGCGGCGTCTATCAAGGAACGCATGAGCGACTTGCGGGAAACAAGTTCTGCGTAATGCGAGAAGTTGCCCGGAGCGGGCGCCGAGCCCGCGAGTTCGGCGAGGTAACTCCTGCCGCCGGCGCGCTCGATGAGCCCCTGGTCCTGCATCCGCGCCGAAAGAGAGAGGAGGTCTATCGGCTCACCGCGTTCGGCGAGCTCGTGCATCGCGCCGAATATAAGCCGATGCTTTTCGGCATAAAAGGATTCGGGCCGGATAAGATCCAGGACGTCGTGGATGGCGTCCGGTTTGAGGAGCAGGGCGCCGAGGAGCGCGCGTTCGGATTCGAGCGATTGGGGCGGAACGCGATCGGAAGAGGCCATTGCCCTGATTGTATCACTCATCTCCAAAAGCAGGGTAAAGGGTGCGTTCCGGCGAGGGAGGTCACGTCCAACGCCCGTTTTCCCGCTTTTTGGCTCTATTTCTTCTTTCCCAGTACCGGACCATGCGAGCTGTCATCCACATGATATCCACTCTTTTCTATCGCGCCTCGGAGGCGGTCGGCCTCCGTGAAGTCCTTTGCGGCGCGCGCCGCTTCGCGCCGCGCGAGCATGTCGCGCACCTCAAGAGGGATGTCCTCTTGTTTTAGGGCGTCCGCGAGAGGAGGATGTACGAGTGAAAGGCCGAAATGCGCATCGGCATCGAGAATGAGCCCCCATTTCTCTTCGGGCGTATATTCTTCGCTTCGAAGCGTATCCCAAAGAATGCCAAGCGCCTGCGGAGTCGCAAGGTCATCCCGAAGCGCCGCGAGGAGGCGCGCGCGGACTTCCGAAGGGGCGCTTCTGCGTCCCGATTCGGCGGCGATCTCGGAAGAGGCATTCCAAAGTCGGTCAAGCGCGCCAGCGGCTCCCGCGAGAGCGTCCCACGAGAAAGAGAGGGGGGTACGATAATGCGCCTGCAGGAAGAAATAACGCAAAGAGAGCGGATGGAATCTTTTTTTCGTGACATCAGAGAGATAGACAGCATTTCCCGTCGATTTTGCCAATTTTTGCCCCTGCAGGGACAGGTGCGCATTGTGCATCCAGTAATGCACGAAGGTCCGGCCGCTCGCCGCTTCCGATTGGGCTATTTCGTTGTTGTGATGAGTGGCGATATGTTCCGTGCCACCCGTGTGCACATCGATTTCCGGGCCCAGGAGCGAGCGCGACATCGCCGAACATTCTATATGCCATCCCGGATTGCCGCGGCCCCACGGGCTGTCCCACTGTTGAAGATCGTTCGGCCGCGCAGTCCTCCAGAGTACGAAATCGGCGGGGTGTCGTTTGCCCTTTGCGACTTTCACGCGCGCGCCCGCCTCCTGCTTCGCCATGGAAACGCCGCCGAGCTTTCCGTATGCGGCGAATTTTTGCGTATCAAAGTAGAGACCGTCCGGCAGATGATAGGCAAACCCTTTTTCTTCCAGCGTCCTGGCAAGCGCTATCTGTTCTTTGATGTATTCGGTCGCTCGGGGGAACAGGATGCTGTTCGTGTCTATATTGAGTTCGTCCAGGTCTTCCAGGTATATTTTTGTGTACCGGGCGGCGATGACTTCGGGAGTTGTGCGTTCTCTGGCAGCCCCGACCGCCATCTTGTCTTCGCCATAGTCGTCGTCGCTAACCAAGTGTCCCACGTCCGTAATATTCAGCACGCGCCGCACATGATATCCGGCGGCGTTGAATACGCGCGCTATCGTGTCGGGAAACACGGCGGCGCGCAGGTTCCCGATATGTTGACGGCTATAGACCGTCGGTCCGCACGAATACATTGTCACGATGCCCGGTCTTTGGGATATGAAAAGTTCTTTCATACCCGAGAGCGTGTTGGTGAGGAATATTCTCGGCGGCCGCCGAGCCGACCTGTGCTGCAATTTTCCGAATATACGAGCAAGGAAACCCATAGGTCAAAGCCAGCGCCGTCTAATAAAGAACGTGGTGAGTAACAGCGCGACGCCGAGCATGAGACCGAGCACTATCCAGAAAGAATTTGGCGACTCGATGAGCGGCATGCCTTCCGTGCGCATGGCAAATGTCCAGCTGATGAGCCCGAGCGGTAGAAAAATAAAGTTGACGATCGTCAGCGTTTTCATGATCTCGTTCTGGCGCGCTCCGAGCAAGGCGACGTTGGTTTCGCGCATTTCCGTTGCGATGGCACGATGCGTTTCCACTATCCCTGCGGCATGCGTCCGCTCGGCGAGGATGCGAAGCGAGCGTTCGGCGAACGAATGGCCAAAAAAACCGGAACGGTCGACGGCATCGAGGAAGCGTTTAAGCGCTTCCTCCTGGTTCGCAAGAACCCCTTCCATATGGAGGAACTCACGACTGATGCTCGAGATCGAGCCGACCGTCGTTCGCTCGCGGCCGTCGAACATTTCTTTTTCGACACGAGAGAGCTTCCCGGCGACATGGTTCATGTGGTCGCGCATTGCGGTATACAAATGCGCAAAAAGCACCTCAAGAAGAACATCGGTCGTAACCGGCACTTTCCCTATGACGAGCTGTTGTGCCTCAATGAGCTTCTTGAGGTGATGCAAGGGTGCGACGACCTCATAGCGCACGGTGATGATAAAATTCTTTCCAACGATGAAATCGACTTCCTGGCTTTTCGTTTCGCCCTCTTTCTCGCTTTGAGAAGGGAAGTGGAGAACAAGAAGCAGCATATCGTCACCGGCGACTACCGTGGGTATGGGAGTCGGCAAGAGAAGCTCGCGCTCCATCCGTTCGTTGATGGAGAATTCTTCCGCTATCTGCCGGATTTCATCAGGGCTTGGCTGTTCCAGATCGATCCAGATGCCGCCCAAATATTCGTGCCGGAATATCATGCGCCTAGAATACCATGTCCCGCATCGGGACACTGTCGAGCGCGCACCCGACGGTGTGACGAAGCGTCATGTGCTACACTCTGCAAAATGGAATCCGACACGGCACGCGGGCAGAGCATAGTTATGCGCGGTATTTCTTTCGCGCTCGTGGCGGCGATCGCGTTCGGCGCAGGCGTCGCGGCAGGCAGCAACGGCTCTGCGGCCTCTATTGCTTCGCATATTCCGCTCGTGGGTGATGGGCTCGATGCGACGCCCGATGCGAGCGTCGATCTTGCCAACTTCTGGAAAGCATGGAACGCACTTGAAGAGCACTATGTCATCACGCAGGCCTCCTCCACGCTTCCAACGGTAAAAGACCGGCTATATGGCGCAATAGAAGGTCTTGCCTCCTCCTACGGTGACCCCTACACGGTATTCTTTCCTCCGGAAGAAGCGAAGCAGTTTGCCGACACCATTTCCGGCAGTTTCGCGGGTGTTGGGATGGAAATAGACGTGAAGGACGGTGTTTTGACCGTCATCGCTCCGCTCAAAGGAACGCCGGCCGAAGCCGCCGGCGTCAAGGCGGGCGATCAAATCGTAGCCATCGACGGGAAGTCGACGGACGGCCTCTCCATCGATAAAGCGGTGACGAAGATCCGCGGGCCCATCGGAACGACGGTGGAAATCACCGTTGTTCGCGGCGGAAAGACGTTCAACTTCAAGATCGTACGCGACACCATCCAGGTTCCCGAAACTGACGATGGGCTCGACGCGGCAAGTGGCGTGTACCGCATCGCGCTCTACGAATTCACCGCCAATTCCGCGAATTTGTTCAATCTGGCGTTCGAGCGGTTCAGGAATTCCGGATCCAAAAAACTGGTCCTCGACCTGCGCGGCAATCCGGGTGGTTATTTGGATTCCGCGGTCGACATCGCGAGCCATTTCCTCCCCAAAGGCGCGGATATCGTCACGGAAGATTTTGACGGGAAGGAGCCAAAACAGGCCCATACCAGCTTGGGCTACTCCGATGTGCCGCGAGGGACCAAAATCGTCATGCTCATCGACGGAGGGTCGGCTTCGGCGTCCGAGATACTCGCCGGCGCTCTGCAGGATAATCGCGCTGCGACCTTGATCGGTACCCGCTCGTTCGGTAAGGGTTCGGTGCAGACCCTGCTTGACCTTGACAAGGGTTCGTTGAAAATAACCGTCGCACGCTGGATCACTCCCGCCGGCCACTGGATCATGGGCAACGGCATTACTCCGGACATCGTCGTGCCATTTACGCAAGAAGATGCTGCGGCCGGGAAGGATCCGCAAATGGCGCGCGCCGTACAATTTTTGACGACGGGGAAGTAAGAGTCACTTCGGGGCAGGCCTGTTTACTTTGGTATACTTGCCGGAAATGAGCATCCAGAGCCGTAGGAATGGTCTTCTGCTGCATGATGTACTTGTTATCGCCCTCAGCATCGGCATTGCCGCAGTTCTGGTAAAGACCGATGTGCTGGTGCATATATTGACGTCCACGCAAAAACTGGAATTAGTGGGAAGTTTTATAGCGGGCCTATTTTTCACTTCGGTGTTCACCACCGCACCGGCCATCGTCACCCTCGGCGAAATTGCTCGCCTCAATTCCATACTCCCGATGGCTGTCTTCGGGGCATTGGGAGCGGTATGCGGAGACGTGCTTATCTTTCGCTTCGTTCGTGACAAGTTCGCCGAACATATCCTGGAATTGATACGCCACCGAAGCGTAGGAAAAAAAATGGGCGTGCTATTCCGACTCAAGCTTTTTCGATGGCTCTCGTTCTTCGTTGGGGGTCTGATCATTGCTTCTCCGTTACCGGACGAGCTTGGGATCGGACTGTTCGGTTTTTCAAAAATGAAGATGTCGTGGTTCATCCCCCTTTCCTTCACCTTTAACTTCATCGGCATCGCGCTCATCGGCCTCATTGCACAAGCGATATGACTCATACGGGAATGGCGAGCGAAATACAGAAAAACAGCCCTTTTTGGACGTTGTCTCTGCCGGATATCTCGAAAGAGATGCACACGAATATTCAGAACGGGATTTCGCAGGCGGAAGCGCTGGAACGACTGAAAGTTTTCGGTCTCAATGTGATCGAAAGGCCGCAGCGGTCGCCTTGGCTTCGGATTTTCCTGAACCAGTTCAAGAGCCCCTTGATCCTCATCCTGCTGTTCGCGAGTAGTGTGACGTTCCTTATTGCCCATTATCGCGACGCCTTTTTCATTTTTATCGCCGTTCTGGTCAACACTATTCTTGGCTTTTATCAGGAATTCAAGGCGGAAAAGGCGCTGTCAGAACTCAAGACGTATCTTAAACAACGCACGCGTGTCATTCGTGACACGGAAGAGCGTGAAATAGACGCCGCGCGGATAGTGCCGGGGGATATCATACGCCTCACGCAAGGGGACCGTGTCCCCGCGGACGCGCGTCTCGCGTTCGTGAACGACTTCCAGGTTGACGAGGCGATCTTGACGGGAGAATCACTGCCGGTATCAAAGTCGGTCGAACCGGTGGGCGCGGCTGCTGCCCTCGGGGATCAGCGGTCCATGGTGTTCGCCGGAACTTTGGTCACCCAAGGGGTGGGGACGGCAGTGGTATGTCGTACGGGTTTCTCGACCGAATTGGGGAAAATAGCGGCCCTCGTCGCCGAATCACAGCGGGAGGAGACACCGCTCCAAAAAAAGATAGCGACGTTCAGCCTCCAGGCAGGATCTTTTTTGGGAGTGCTCACGCTCGCCATTTTCGGCGCCGGCATCGCCCTCGGGTACTCATACGTGGACATGTTTCTTACGTCGGTAGCGATCGCGGTTGCGGCGGTTCCGGAAGGATTGCCCGTGGCGATGACGGTCATACTGGCCATCGGGGTACAGCGCATGGCGCGCCGCAAAGGAGTAGTGAGGAAACTGATTGCAGCGGAAACGCTGGGAAGCACCACTATCATCCTGACCGATAAAACCGGCACGCTGACCCAAGCGAGCATGGCCATCAGCAAGATCATTCCGGCCGAAGGAAAGGAAGCGGGAACACTGCTCGAATGGGCGCTTCTGAACACAAATGTCCTTGTGGAAAACCCGAACGATCACCCGTCCGGATGGCGAATGAACGGTCGGGTGATCGAGAAGGCACTCGTGCAGTCGGCCGCACTCCGGGGAATAACGGTCGAAAAAGCCAGACATAAAAATCCATTGCTGAATTCTCTGCCGTTTAACGCGGTTAATAAATTTTCCGTTTCGCTGATACGCAACCATGAGAGGGATGTGCTGGTATTTTTAGGCGCACCCGATATCCTCGTAGCCCATTCAACGCTTGATTCGAGGCAGCAAGAAGAAGCTTTGGGAACCATACATGCCCTGGCCAAATCGGGCGAACTTGTCCTAGGGGTCGCGATCAAAGAAAACGAGGGAAGAAAGGATTTTTCCTTCTCGAAGGACCTGAAACTCGCGCAACTCTCTTTTCAAGGTTTGCTAACACTGAACGATCCGGTGCGCCCGCGCGTCAAAGACGCCCTCCGTCGCCTCGAACAGGCCGGAATAAAGACAATGATCGTGACCGGCGATCATCGCGGTACGGCGGAAGCGATCGCCCGCGAAGTCGGCATGCGGATCGACGAGCGCAGCGTCTTGGATGCTTCGGAATTGCGCCCCCTGTCAGACAAGGAACTGAAAAGTCGGTTGCCTCACCTACAGGTCATTTCACGAGTATCTCCCCTTGATAAAATGCGAATGGTACGGATCCTCCAGGAAATGGGGGAGGTTGTGGCGATGACCGGCGACGGCGTTAACGATGCTCCCAGTATCAAACAGGCGGACGTCGGCATTGCTATGGGCTCGGGCACGGAAGTGGCTCGCGACGTGGCCGATCTCGTACTACTCGACGATAATTTTGAGACGATTGTCGCCGCCGTTGAAGAAGGGCGGCAGATGATGAACAATATCCGCAAGGTGCTGGTGTATCTGCTCTCTTCGGTGGCAGACGGACTGATTTTGATAGGAGGTGCTCTTGCGACCGGTGTGGCGCTTCCATTGAACGCTCTTCAGATCTTGTGGGTGAATTTCTTTTCGGACAGTTTTCCCGCTGTCGCATTCGCTTTTGAGAAAAACATCGACGGGATGACCCGCCGTCTCCAGCGTACGAATACCGGACTCTTTAATCCTTTGATGAATTTCCTGATCCTCTATATAGGCCTCTCCACCAGCGCACTGTTGTTCGTACTGTACTGGACCATGCTACGGGCCGGGTTTCCGGAAGATATCGTGAGAACGTTTATTTTCGCAAGCTTCGGCACGTATACCTTATTCCTGGCTTTTGCACTGAGAAGTTTGGAAAAAAGCATCTTTACCTATTCGATATTTTCAAATCTATATTTGGTCGTCGGCGTCGGCGTCGGCGTCGTCCTCATGGGCGCGGCGATTTATATCCCGTTTTTGCAGTCGGTATTTAATACGGTTTCTCTGCCGTTTTTCTGGCTCCTTGGTGTCGTGGCGGTCGGCATACTTAATATCGCCGCCGTGGAATGCGGAAAATGGTTTTTCCGCCGCAAGCAATTGATGGCCCGCAACGAAGGCGCATTTTGACTATTGCGGTCCGGCTCTCTTTGCAGTAGGGTGGTGCTATGAAAGTCATTTTGCTCAAAGACGTAAAAGGCATCGGGCGCCTTCACGAGGTAGTGGAAGCCAAGGACGGGTATGCCTTGAACTTCCTCATTCCGCAGGAGCTTGCCATTGCGGCCACTCCGGCGGCTCTCAAGGAAGCGGAAGTGCGGCGAAAGAGGAACGCCGAACGCGCCGAGCTTGATGCCAAGCTCCTCGCGCAAAACATTGCTTCACTCGCCGATGCGCGCATCGTGGTTACAGCGAAAGCGAATGAGAAAGGTCATCTGTATGACGCGGTAGGGGAGTCCGAGATACGCGTCGCGGCGAAAGAACAGGCCCGCATCGATATTCCCGAGGGCGCCATCAAATTGGACAAGCCGATCAAGGAGTTGGGTACATTCGATATTCCCGTCACGACCGGCGAGACCTTTGGAAGATTTTCCATTACTGTCGAATCGGAGGCGTGATTGTCATGACGCTGGAGGAATCTCTCGCAAGGAAAGATATCCCGAAAGAAATCAAACAAGCACAAACATTACTCGATATTCCGTATCTGTCGTTTGAAGGAACCGTACGAATGGGGCAACTTTTGGTCCATACCGATCTCGCCCGCGAGATTCAATGCATTTTTGAGGAATTACTTGAGCGTAAATTTCCGATAGAAAAAATGATCCCCGTCGTCGCATTCGATTGGAATGACGACGCGTCGATGGCCGCAAACAACACGTCAGCGTTTAATTACCGCGTCATTCACGGCACGGACCGGCTTTCGAATCATTCCTTCGGCCGCGCCCTAGATATTAATCCCGTTCAGAACCCCTATGTACGTCCGGACGGCACAACCGTGCCCCAGAATGCATCCTACGAATCCCGGAAGCAGGGAACGATAACGCACGAAACGGCAGATCTCTTCAGATCACGCGGTTGGGAATGGGGAGGAGATTGGCGGCAGTTCAAGGATTGGCAGCACTTCGAAAAACCGGCTTAAACCACCTCGGCGACTTTCTTGGAGACGATACGGCCGGTAAAATTGGTCTTGCGACGAGTGCGATAGGCAACCGTGCCGGAGGCAAGGGCGAAGAGCGTATGGTCGCGTCCCACCGCGACGTTTTTTCCGGCCTCTATTCTCGTGCCGCGTTGGCGGACGATGACCATGCCCGGACGGGCAGGAGCGCCGTCGGCGAGCTTCACCCCGAGGTATTTCGGGTTTGAGTCGTTAAGGTTTTTGGCTGATCCGCCGGCTTTTGTTGACGCCATGGTGATATAGTTTTACCGTATGACTATAGCAGAAGCTCGCAGAAAATGCAAAAGTTTTACCGAATGTATCCCGCGAGACCTGCTCATTCTCGCCCTTGTCGTATCGGCTTCAACGTTCAGCTTCGGCTTCGGTTACCTCGCGGGGCTTGATGCGGAACAAGAAGACGGCGTACGCCTCGAAAAAACCTCTGGTGTCGCCACTTCCTCGCAAGAGCAGGTTGTGGCTTCAAAATCTGGCATGAAATATTATTTGCCATGGTGCGCCGGAGTCGAACGCATCTCGGACGCCAACAAGGTCTGGTTCGCATCCGCTTCGTTCGCGCGCGCGGCAGGTTATGCCCCCGCCGCCAATTGCAAAGGCCTGTGAACTGGTACCATAGGAAGACATGAACGACGATTTGACGCGTCTGCCGGTTGCTCCGCCGCAGCCGTCCGTACGATATGAAATGGCTGAACGCCTCGCACGTTCCGTGCACGAAGGAAGCCGGACCATGCCCGCGGACCGCCCGATGCTCGTCTGCAGGCCAAAAAAAATAGAATCATGGCGGGGGTTCAAGATAATGTCGGAATTCATCGAAGGGTTCGACATCATCCGCCGCTACGGCCTCGCCGCGAGCTTTTTCGGTAGCGCCCGCGCATCGCTTGAAGACGACGTATACCGGCATGCGTCCGAACTCGCCGCCCGGCTGGCGAAGAAAGGGTTCGCCATCATTACCGGCGGCAGTTCCGGCGTCATGCAGGCGGCGAACAAGGGCGCATTCGAGGTCGGAGGCGTATCGGTCGGACTCAACATCAATTTGCCGGACATGCAGGTCTATAACCCGTATCTAACCGAACGGTTCGGTTTTGACCACTTCTTCGTCCGCAAGGTCATGCTGACGTACGCTTCGGAAGTCTACATTTATTTTCCGGGCGGCTTCGGTACGCTCGACGAATTCTTTGAGATCGTGACCCTGGTGCAGACGAAAAAGATACGTAAGGTCCCGATACTCCTCTTCGGAAAATCATATTGGGAGCCGCTCCTCTCCTTTATCGAAAAAACGCTGTACAAGGAGCGCGGCGCCATTGACGAAGCCGATATGGAGCTCTACACGCTCGTTGATTCGGTTGACGAAGCGTATGATTACATCCTCGCGCACGCTTCTTGCTAGGTCCGATTTCCCCACCGACGGGAAGGGAAGAGGTTGCGGCGGTGGTATGCTGTCCCTATGCATGTGAAGCACCCGAGATATTCCGCCCGGCGTCTTCAGGTCTATGCGTTCTGGACCGGATTTTTAAGCACGCTCATCAGCTTGTCGCATGTCGTGAAAGATATATTGTGCGACTCACTTACCTACGAACTGCTGTACGTAGGTAATGAACAAATGCCAAAGCTGTGAAAGGAGATAGAGCAGATAACCGAAGTTCGCCTGGCCGGCGGGAGAATTAATTATCGCTTCAAGGGAGATGCCGAAGAAGGATAGGCCGAGGACTAGCACAAATATCCATAAGATGAGATTGAGCATGGCCGCATTATACAACAACATGAAGAAAGGGCGGGTGTTAAAATCTCGGCATGACGAGCCGCGCCATCGCATTGAAGCATTTTAAAAAAACAGATCCCCATTTCCACGACGCCACGCGGGCATACCACTCTTCCCTGCCCGTGCGGCTTGTCGGGAAACGAACACGCAACGCGCTTTTTGAACGGCTCGTGCGCACCGTTATTTCTCAGCAGCTCGGCGTTGCCGCCGCGCGGAGCATTTTTGCGCGAGTGAAAAAGGTCTGCAATGGTACCGTAACGCCCGACATCATCATGAAAAAGCGACTTGCGGCGTTCCGCAACGCCGGACTTTCGGCAGCAAAGATCAAAACGCTGAAAACCATCGCGCGAGCGGTGAAACAAGGCGAGCTCGATCTTGTTTCATTGGGAAAAAGTTCCGAGGCCGATGCCACCGAAAAATTGCTGGGCATCTGGGGCCTTGGTCCGTGGTCGGCCGAAATGTTCCTCTTGTTCGCGCTCGGCCGAGGCGATGTGTTTTCTCCCGGCGATCTCGGCCTCGTCCGCGCGATAGAGGCGCTCTACGGCCTGCCGAAAGGCGCGTCCCGCGAGAAACTCCTCGCCATAGCGCAAAAATGGTCCCCGCATCGCACCTACGCTTCCCTACTCCTTTGGCTCACGAGGGATGCAAAAGACCCAATTTAGTTATAGATATGAAAGCGGATTTAGGTATGCGTCGAGAGTTGCGACCGGCATGACGGCGGAAGCGCAGCCAGTTTTCACGCCGTCGCGGAAATCACCGAGGCGCATTATCTTGGTCCCCTCGGTAGCGTAGACGCCGAAGTGGAGATGCGATCCGGTCGCGTAGCCGGTTCGGCCAGAAAGGCCTATCGCCTGTCTGGTCGAAACCTTCTGCCCTTTTGTTACATCGATGGCCGAGAGATGCGAGTAGAGCGTGCTTAAGCCATTGTAGTGCTCCACCATTATCCATTTGCCGAACGAGTAGCAGTTCGACACAAGGTCGGTATTGCCGGTCGCGAGCACCGTGCCGGAGAGCGCGGCGAGAATTGGAGTGCCGTCCGGCGCACCGACGTCAATAGCGTTGTGGCCTTTGCCGTTGTATACCTGCGGGTTGGCGGTTGAAAAAGGCGTCGTGCCGAAATACTGGGTGATGCAAAAAATGTTGCCGAACACTCCTTTGCGCTGCGCGCAATTGTTCATGAAAGAACGCGGGAAAGGCCACGAAAGAACGCCCGAGCCGACCTTCGGCAGGCGTCCGGGATGCACGATGAGATCCAGCTGGCTGCTCAAGTTCGCGAGCTCCTGCTCGAGCGCCTGCTCGGCCGCCTGCTTTTGCACGATAAGTTTCTGGTAATTCGCTTCCTGATTTTTCGTATCTGCGAGCAATTTCTGCTGCGCGGCTTTGTTCGCGTCAACGGAGCGTTTCTGAACCGTAAGCTCGCTCTGCAAAGCGAGAAGTTCCTCCTTTTGCGCGGTCACTGCGTCGCGATTGTCGGAAAGCTGCTTGCGCGCGCTCCGAAGGTCCGCGACATCGTCACCGAGCGCGCGATTGAGCTGGATGGCGTTGTCAGCGGCCCGCCACGCGTCACCGAGGGAATCGGAAGAGATCAGATGGGCCACCAGCGGAGTTTGTTCATCCTGCGCGATGCCCCGGAGCGCTTTGGCGATGGCCGCCTGATCGGCCGTGATGGTCTTCTCCTTGTCCCCGATGGACAGCGTGAGCCGTCGGATTTCCAAATTAGCCGAGGAGATCTTGTTTTGGGTCGCTTGTATCTGTGTGGCGAGTTGTTTCTGGGAGATGGTGAGCGAACCTATGGCGGATTGGAGGGTATTTTTCTTCGTTCCGAGCGTATCCAGATCTTTTTGAAACGCGGCTATTTCGGCTTTGAGAGTGTCGAGTCGCTGATTATTCGCGGTGATCTGGGCCTGGAGGTCGGAAACGGTGTCAGCGAGTGCCGATTGCGGAAACGAAAAAGCAAAACCGCTCACACATACGAAAAGAAGCAGGAACCAAAAACGCGTCATTATCCCCCAAGTATAGCCAGCACTACAATATAAGCAATTTGCTCGCCGGAATTTATCGCTCGGGACTAGTGCTGGCCACAGCAATTGCCCGTTGTATGCGGGAAACCGATTCCCCAGGACCCAGAATGGAGATGAGTGTGAAAGGGTCCGGTGAGCGTTCCGCGCCGGAAAGCGCGTACCGCAGAGGCCAGAGTACCGCCCCTCTGCCGCCCTTCCCCTTCGCCTCCTCCGCGTTGGCAAGGGGCATAATCGCCTCTTTTAGCGCTTCTGCCGAAACACCCTCGGAAAGGGCTTTTATGGCCCCTAAAAGGCCCTGTAAGGCCGTTATTGCCGTGCCAGGACGTCCGGGCGGCTCCTTGGCGAGGAGCTGGTTTTTATCGAGTTTTGGCTCGTGAAAAAGGAAAGACAGTTCGCCGGAGAGCATTTCGCGTGCCTCTCCAAAGGTCCGTGCGCGCTCTTTGAGAAGAGGAACGATTTTTCGCAGTTTTTCGGTATCGGGAGCCGCGAGATTCCCGCGCGAAATGAAATCATCCGCCGGGAGCTGGCGCATCCAATGCTGATTTACCGACAAGAGCTTCACGTCGTCGAAGATGGCACTTCCCTTTTGCACGCGAGCAAGGTCGAAGGCCTCTATGAGTTCGTCGTGCGAAAGGTACTCGCGCTCGTCTCCCGGATTCCAGCCCAGGTAGGCGAGATAGTTGAGCATCGCTTCGGGAAGGATACCCCGGTCGCGGTATTCGGTCAGCGCCTTCGCGCCGGTGCGTTTACCGAGTTTCTTGTGCTGGCTATCGAGGATGAGCGGCAGATGCGCATAGAGCGGCGCCGGGAAACCAAGCGCGCGCTGAATGAGCATCTGCCGCGCCGTGTTCGATATGTGGTCGCCGCCGCGGATGACGTGCGTAACACGCTCGTCCGCATCATCCACTACCACCGCGAAATGGAACACGGGCTCGTCGAGCGAGCGGGCGATGATAAAATCGCCCAGATCGGTCACGTCCGTCGTGATCTCGCCGCGGATGACATCGCTGAACGTGACGGAACCGCCCAGATTCTTAAAACGAATGACCTCTTCCCTGTCCCCCGGCGCCTGCGGTTTCTCTCTCGAGACGTATGCGGTGCCATCCGCGATGAGCTTCTCGAGCAGTTGGCGATGCCGCGCGCGATGGTCGCTCTGTCGATAGGTTGCATCCGCCGGCAAGTTAAGCCAAGCAAGCGCCTCAAGGATATTCGCCTCATATTCCGGCTTGGAACGCGCTGCATCTGTGTCTTCGATGCGGACGATGAAAGAGCCGCGGTGGTGTTTTGCGAAGAGATATGCGAATACGGCGGTTCGGTAATTGCCGGCGTGGAGATATCCGGTCGGCGAGGGGGCGAAGCGAGTGACGACGGGGTTCATGATTCGTGCGTGAGCGAGATGGATATCATTTCGGCCGCCAGGATGCGCGCGGCATTCGGGTCGGTGAAACCAGCGGCGCTCGCGGACATCCGTTTTCCCAGTTCCAGATCGCCCGAGATGCGCTTTATCTCGGAAACGAGGAGATGCGGCGTGAGATTCCCTTCCTCAAGCACGATGGCGGCTCCGGTGCGGGCATACGCATACGCGTTGGTACGCTGGTCGTGACTCACCGATTCGGGGATGGGAACGAGGATAGCCGGTTTCTTCCAAAGGCCTATCTCGGCAATCGAATTTGCGCCCGCGCGCGAAACGATGATGTTCGCAGCGCCTGCGGAGCGTTGGAGCGATATCTCGTCCAGATACTTGAACGGATGGTAGCGCTCTTTCTGCGGATGTGTGGTGAGCACGACGTGCGCCACGTCTTCTACGTTCTTGAAATTCGCCGGTCCCGTCTGATGGATAATGTTGGCGAAGGAAACGAGGTCCGGAAGCGCGGAAAGGACGATCTCATTTATGTTCTTTGCTCCTTGCGAGCCGCCCAGGATGAGCACGGTCGGTATGCCCTGTTCGAGGCCGAGATACTGCCGCGCACCTTCTTCCTCCGTCCGCATCAGGGCCTTGCGGATGGGGATGCCGGTACGAGCGATCCTGTTTTGCACCCGTTTGGGGAAATATGCCGCCGCGCTCTCGAAGGAAATGGCTATCCGTTCGGCGAATTTTGCGGCAAGAAGGTTTGCTCTCCCGGGCTTCGCGTCCGATTCGTGAACGATGACCGGTATGCCGAGGAGGCGCGCGGCCAGCACCGTCGGCACGCTCGCATAGCCGCCCTTGCTCATGACGACATCCGGATATATGCGGAACAGTACGAAGATCGCCGAAAATATTCCGACGATGGTTATGAAAAAATCGGTGACATTCGCGAAGGAGGCGTACCGGCGCATCTTCCCCGCCGGTACGGAGATATAGGTGATACCGTTCTCAAAGAGCGCTTTCTCATCGAACGGCGTCGGCGCCACATAATACATTCTTGGTTCGACGAGGTGCTTCTCGCGGACGAGGTCGCGCAGCGCTTCGCTTACCGCGATGATCGGATAGAAATGCCCCCCGCTTACCCCGCCGGTAAACACGATTACCATGCGTAAACTATATCAGTTTTTCACGCTCTGCGGTGCGCGGCCACGTTCAGGATGAGGCCGCACATGATGAGCGACGCGAGAAGCGCGGTGCCGCCGTGCGAAATGAACGGCAGGGGCAATCCGGTGAGCGGAACGATGCCGAGCATCGCCCCGATGTTCACGAAGGCCTGCAGAATGATGATGAACGAGAACCCGAGCGCGACGAGCCCGCCGAACAGATCATGCGAACGACCCGCTATCACGATGCCGCGCGCCGCGAGCGCGAGGAAGACCGCGACGAGGATGGTCGCGCCGAGAAACCCCGCCTCTTCGGCGAACACTGCGAAAATTGAATCGCCGTCGGGCTCCGGCAAATAGTTAAACTTTTCCACGCTTTGGCCGAATCCCCTTCCAAAAAGGCCTCCTGAACCGATGGCGATGAGCGACTGCTGGATCTGATATCCGCTCGACAAGGAATTCGCCGACGGGTCGACGTAGGTTTTGATCCTCTCCAGCACATACGGTCGCGCCGCAATGACGAGACCGAGAGCGACGATAATGCCGACGGTCAGAATGCCAAAATCGCGCCACGGTGCTCCCGCGGCGAAATACATCACCGCGCCCGTCGCAAGAATGAGAAGCATGGTCGACGTGTTCGGCTGCGCGAGCAGAAGAGCGCTCGGCAGGGCCAGCAGAATGCCGAAAGGAATGAGCCCTTTCCGTGGGTTCCCGAGCTGACGGGCCCGCGGAGCAAGCCAGCTTGCGAGCAGGAGCACAAAACCGATCTTCAGGAATTCAGCCGGCTGCACGGTCGTGAAGCCGACATTGATCCATCGGGTGGCGCCGCCCGCGTTGAGCCCGACGCCGGGTACGAATACGAGCGCAGTAAGGAGTATCGTCGCTCCGTAGAGGTAGGGAGCGGCCCGCCTGAACCATGCAAGCGGAATGGCGCGCGCGGATAGAAGCGCGAGAAACCCGAGACCGAAGCCCAGTCCCGCCTGCAAAAGAATGTCTTTCGAGACAGAGCTGCTTTCGCGGGCAAGCAGGCCGAGTGCGGCCGAGGAAAATATCGCGAGACCGGCAAGCACGAGGCCGAGCATGAGCATGAAGAACATTTTATCGCCGGAAGCGAACCTCATACTATTTCACGAGAGCAATGGTCATCCCTATGATGGCGAAAACGATCGAAATGATCCAATACCGCATCGTAACCTTGTACGAAGGCCAACCGACCGCCTCGAAATGGTGGTGCAGCGGAGCGATGAGGAACACTTTCTTTCCCCGGACTTTTTTGGAAACGACCTGGATGACGTTCGAAAGCACGGTCACGACGAGCGGGAACGCTATGACGGGAAGTGCCGCAACGCCAAAGCCGTTGCCTGGTGTATCGGTCATGAAAGCAATAACGGCGAGCGTGAGCGTGAGGCCCATGGTTCCCGTTTCGGTCATCCAAAAACGCGCGGGCGGTATATTGAACCAGAGAAATGCAAGTATCGCGCCGGTCAGCGTCGCACAGAATGCCGCCAGGTTTATCTGATTTTGAAAATAAGCGATGCCTGCGTACGCCATGAAGGCCGAACTGAAGATGCCGCCCGCAAGCCCGTCAATGCCGTCGATGACGCCGCCCGCATACAGTGAAATGGAAACGAGTATGAAAAGCGGAACAATGAGAGCTCCCAGATACAGCGTTCCGTCTCCGGGGATGCCGATTGCGTCCATGCCGAGCTTCGCATAGAACCACCAACCGATGAATCCCGAAATAAGCGTGACGAACAGGAGCCGTGTGCGGAGCCGTATCCCCCGCTCCCCGGAAGGATGGATATCGAGGAAGTCATTCGCAAGGCCGATAAGCGCGCCGGCGATGAGCGTGAACAGCGGCACCCAGGTCTGGCTGCGGCTCAGGAAATCGAGTTTTTCCATAAACGGCAGCGGTACGACGCGCGCGAGCACCCATATGGCGACGGTCACGAACACAACGGTCCCCCAGATAAGGATGCCTCCCATGCGCGGCGTCTGCGTTTCGGTGCCCGCATGGATGGTGGTTCGTATTTTCTCAAATTCGACGGCCGGTTTGCCGTCAAGTGCGATCTTTTGTGTCGTCTTCTTCCAGACCCTGTGTTTATAAAGGTAATGCGTCAGGATAGGAGCGAACAAAATACCCATGACGAACGCCGCAGACGCGGGAATGAAGACTTTGATGATACTGCTCGTTATCATACCCTCCACATAGCGAAGTTTACAGTAAAGGATGTGGCGGGTATCGCCCGAGTAGGGCAAGAATGCGATGCTGTCTTGGTGTGTCGGGTCATAGCGACGCGACGCCGGCGAAGTGCGCAAGCGCGGCGGCGACAAGCGCCGTGCCGTCGGTAAAACGCGCCTTGGGCGACGAACCGAGGACGACCACGGCGACGGGATGCCCGATTCCGGCGTCGAAGACAAGCACGAGATTGCCGCCCGCAAGGTCCGTATAGCCCGTCTTGGAAAGGAGCAGTCGCGGGACCGAGCCGATGATGGGGTCGGTGTTCTTTACGGAAAAATGCGTGCCGCCCGCCGAAGTCGCCTGCGCCGAGCTTTGGGTCGTTGCCCATGCAATGCGAGGCGAGCGTTCGACAAGAGCACCGGCGAGACGGGCAAGGTCCCGGGCGGAACCATAGCCGCCCGAGACCGCCACACCCTCGTCGAGACCGCTTCCGTTGATCGCGTAGGTCTGGGAAAGACCGAGTGCGGAAGCGGCAGCCGCCAGCATCTCGCTCTCCGAATGATTCCCGCGGACGGCGGTCGCGCTCGCGATCGCAACGGCACCATCATTCAATGAGGCGGTCAGCGTGAGCCGTGCGAGGTCGTCAAGCGAGAACGTCTGCCCTACATTGAACGTACGGGGTCCTTCGACCGCCGCGGCGTCTTCGGGGATGATGACCGGCGTAGAGGGAGAGAGTTCGGCGAGCGCGGCGTATACCGTGAGCAGTTTCGTAAGCGATGCGAGCGGAAGTTGCGCGTCGGCGTTTTTCCCGTACAACGTCTCTCCGGTCGCGAGATCATAGACAATGGCCGCCTTTGCTTCGAGCGGAACGTGAGCAAATGCGTCCGGCGAGGCGGGAGCTGCGGACGCGCCGGCAATCGGCGCCGGCTGCTTCGACATAAACGGCACGAAAAGGAAGAACGCAAGGATGCCGGAAGCGACGAGAAGCGTTATGCCAGCCTCGCGCATGATGCGGGCGTGCTGGGCGAGCTTTTGGAGTTCATCCGTGTTCATGCGGCTGTTTCTTTTCCTTCCTCAACGACCGCGTGGGCGGCGGCACGCAGTTCTGCAAACCGCGGAAGTTCTTCGATGTTTCGGGCGCCGAGATGCGCGAGTGCCTCGGTCGTGATGCTGTAGCGCACGCGCCGCTTATCGCGCTCATCTTCTCTGCCCTCAATGAGGCCGCGCATAAGGAGTGTACGCAGCGACGCGGATGAGTTAACGCCTCGTACCCAATCTATTTCTCCGCGTGTGGTGCCCGTACCTCCCTTGTCGGTACCTCCGGTCTGATACGCAATGACCGCAAGTGTCTCCAAACTCGCTTTTCCGAGGTCCCGGGATAGCTCGCTTTCACGCAATTTCTTCACGATCGGGGCGGCTTCCGGGGCGGTGCGCAACTCTACTTCGTCCTCGCTCTGAACCAGCGTCGTCCCGCTGTTTTGCAGCGAAGTATCCAGTGCGGCAAGAGCAAGTTTGAGTTCCGCGCTCTTGATGCCGAGTAGGGATTCAAGCCGCTTTTTCGAAAGCGGTTCTCCGGAGGCAAGCAGGAGCGCGTGGAGAGCGGCGGGAGGCGTAAGCATTCTTTTCAGTATAATCGCGCCCCTCCCCTAGGGCAACGTCTCCCGTTGCGGTCTCGAAACGCTTTTGCGTTTCAGATGGGCGAACCATCCCAGAATGTTGATGCCCATGTAAAGCCCGAATAGCGCAGCCGCGACGATCTGGAGCGTATAGATTTCGAGAGGGTACGCAAGAAGAAGCAAAGAGGCGATGGTAAAACCGAGGATGGACAAAATGATATCGAACAGGCTGTTGAGGACCGTTTCCCGTATGTTGGCGAGTTTTTCGTAGACTTCCCAGAGCAACGCGCAGATGACGACAAGCGCAAATGCCGTTAAGGAAGATATCCCGAATAACTGCGGCAGCATCGCGCCAAGAATGCCGAAAAGAAAATGGGGAACGGACCAGAGATCAAGTCCCCTACCCCGTTCCCATAACCGCCGTTTGTATATCTCCTCCATTTATCCGTAATGCGGAACGACCGTAGCGGTGTGGCTGATGCGAATGTCGCCGTGGACGCCGTATTGCTCGGCGGCGACCGCTCCCTGCTTCACGAGCTCGAGGAGTGCAAGGAAGGAGATAATGACCTCGAGCCGCTCCTTGGAACCCTTGGAAAATTCCTTGAAAGAGAGCGCGGTGGCGCTCTGGACGCGCTCCGCGAGCCGGTCCATCATTTCTTCGATGGTGACAAGCGGCTTCACGCGCGCCTCCGGAAGCTCTTCCGCGGCCTCGCGCGCGGCAAGCACGCGCGCCAGCGCCTCGGCAAGCGCTTCCTTCGAGAGGTCGTTTGACGGAGCGAAGGACACCTCCGGCGGGCGTTCCCCTACCGGCACCATCACCGCCTTTCCGAAGACGCGGGCAAATTCGCGGGCGGCCTCGCGGACTTTTTCATATGCGGCGAGGCGCCGCTTCAGGTCTTCGACGTCCGAGGTCTCTTCATCGGTGAGGGCGAGGTCCGGAATAAGCGACTTGGACTTGATGAGCAGGAGCGTCGCCGCGATCTGGATGAAGTTCGCCGTTTCTTCCATCGGGAATGCGGCTTGGGCGCGCACGTGCTGAATGAAATCTTCGGTGATGTTCGCGAGCGCAAGGTCGTTCACCAGAAGCTTGCGCGCCTCGATAAGGTCGAGCAGAAGCTCGAACGGACCTTCGTATGAGCCGGTCTTGATGGAAAACCCGGTTTTCGGAAGTGTGGTGTCCATCTACTTTTTATCCACCTTGAGCCCGAGCTCTTTCAGCTGTTTGTCGGTGAGAGGTTTCGGGGCCTTCATGACCGCCGTTTGGCCCCCGCGCGTCATCGGAAATGCCTGGACTTCGCGCAGATAGGTTTCGCCGGTAAGGTTCATCACGTTGCGTTCGATGCCGAGCGCGATGCCGCCGTGTGGCGGCGTGCCGTAGCGGAACGCCTTCAGCATATGCCCGACGCGCTCCTCAAGCTCTTCAGCCGAGAAACCCATGGCTTTATACGCCGCCTCGAGGATTCCCGGCTTGTGCGCGCGGATAGAGCCGCCACCCGACTCGAAACCGTTGCAAACGAGGTCGTATTGCGTCGTGAGTATCTCGCCGATGCGTTCCCCTTTCATGAGCCACTCGAGATGTTCGGGTATGGGCATCGAGAACGGATTATGGGTGAAGGTCCAGCCGCCTTCGTCCGTTTTCTCAAAGAACGGAAAGTTCACGACCCACGCGTACGCGAGGACGCCTTTTTCTTTTTCTTCGGGCGTCCGCATATCGAATTTGTCGGCGCCGTATTTCTCCATTGCATCTTTGTAGGAAATGCGCGGGAACGGCTTCTCCTTGATGGAGTAGCCCATCGCTTCCACAACGGTCGTCATCATATCCTCAACCGCGGCCATTACGTCCTCCATCGTTACGAACGACATTTCAAGGTCTACTTGGGAATGCTCAAAGCCCCGGTCGGCGCGGAGATCTTCGTCACGAACCGCCCTCGCTATCTGGAAATAGCGTTCAAATCCCGCGGTCATGAGAAGCTGTTTGTACTGCTGGGGCGATTGCGGGAGCGCATAAAAGGAGCCGGGATGCAGGCGCGAGGGAACGACGAAGTCGCGCGAGCCCTCGGGAGTCGATTCGGTGAGAAGCGGCGTTTCTATCTCGATAAATTGCTTGCTGAACAGGTACTCGCGGCAGCGGCGGACAAATTCGCTTCGAACGCGCATGTTCTTCTGCATTCGGTTCGAGCGAAGGTCGAGATAGCGGTATTCAGCGCGAACGGATTCATCAATACCGCCCGTGTCTCCTGAGATATCGAAAGGCATCGCGTCCGACGGGTTCAAGACCTCAATGCTTTTTACCTCGAGTTCGATATCGCCGTTCTGGCGGCCGGGCTGAACATTTTTTTCCGGGCGCTTATTCACCGTCCCTTCGACGCGGACGACGTACTCGTTCCGGATGTCCTTTGCCGCTTCCATCGCCGAACTTCCCGGAAGAACGACGCCCTGTACCAGCCCGCTTCGGTCGCGAAAATCAAAAAATACCATTTTGCCCTGGTCGCGCCGCACGTCCACCCACCCTGATATCGAGACCGCTCTGCCGGCATAGCTTCCCAGCTCCCCAATAAGCGTCCGCTCCATACGCTTCAGTATGCCACACCGACCGCCCGTCGCACCTGCGCCATCTTCGCCTCGCTTACTTCACGGGCCTGCTGGCCGCCCTGCGCGAGAACCGTGTCCACGATGCCCGGGTCATTTTTAAGTTCTTCGTATTTCGCCCGTAGCGGCGCGAGATAGCGGTCGAGGTCTTCAATAAGCAGTTCTTTGAGCATCTTGTAGTTTCCGCGATATTCGTCATACATCTTTCCCAGTTCGCTTTCGCTTCGCACCAACTTGTGTATCGCGTACACATTCTTCGGGGCGACCTGCCCTGAGCTTGTCGAGGGATCGCCGGAATCGGTCACGATACTCATCACGCACTTCGCAAGCTCGTCATGCGAAGCGAAAAGCGGGATGACGTTCCCGTAGCTTTTGCTCATCTTCTGGCCGTCGGTGCCGGGAACCACTGCCACGTTCGGCATAATGTATGCCTCGGGGAGCTTGAAAATGTCGGTTTTGAACGTACGGTTGAATTTTTCGGCCGTATCGCGGGCTATCTCTATGTGCTGTTTCTGGTCCTGCCCTACCGGCACCACCGCAGCGTCGTAGAGGAGGATGTCGGCCGCCATGAGCATCGGATAATTGAACGTGCCGACGCTGATTTCTTTGCTCTTCGCCTCGGCATCCTTGAACGCATGTGCGCGCATGAGATACGGCATCGTCGTGATGGTATTGAGAATCCAGGCAAGCTCGGTGTGCGCCGGCACGTCCGATTGCTTGAAAAAAACGACATCTTTGGGGTCAAGCCCGATGGCCAGATACGCGAGCACAAGCTCGCGCGTGCGCCGCCGCATCTCCTCGGCATCCTGCATCGAATTTAAGGCATGGTAGTCGGCGACGAATATAAAAGGACGGTACTTCCCCGTTCGGATGAGCTCGATAAATTGGCGCATCGCGCCAAAATAGTTGCCGACATGCAGGTCGCCGGTCGGCTTTACGCCGGAGACAAGGACGGACGCGGTGTCGGCCATGCCTCTACGATATCACGAGGATACCGCTTTGGCATGTCCGCTTTTCACGTCGCCACGTCCTTGACCGCCTTTTTGCCGCGCGAATAAGCGCGTTTACCTGCCGTTTTTATTTTTCGCGCGGCGTTCTTTAGCGTCGCTCGTATCGATGTTCTCTTTTTTCTTTTTTTCGCCATATGGATTTCTGCCGAGCGACAACCGCATCCATTACACCTGTGGAAAACCCGTATTCCTCTATTGCGCTCGGGCGCACGGTTGGTATTCTGAAAACTTAAACGCTTACATTCTTCCCGCTGGCTCATGTTACATAATCCGAATCCTCACGAGGCCGATTACTTTGGCCAGGAACTCATTATCAATCTTTATGACTGCGATCTCGCGAAGATAGCTTCCGAAAAAGAGATACGGAAATTCGTCGTGACGCTCTGCGACGACGTCATCAAGATGGTGCGCCACGGCGAGGCGCAGATACCGCACTTCGGCCACGACAACCCGATAACCTCGGGGTATTCGCTCGTCCAGCTTATAGAAACAAGCTCGGTTACGGGGCACTTTTCGGAGCATAAGCGCTCCGCGTATCTCAACATTTTCTCCTGCGCGTGGTTCGACGCCGAAAAGGCGGCCGCATTCACCCAGGATTTCTTCGGCGCGAAGCGTGTCGAAGTGACGCTTTTGAAACGCCCGTAAAACTGATATACTCGCCCGTATCGCGTCGGTGGCGGAGTGGTCAATCGCAACAGGCTGTAAACCTGTCGGGCATAGCCCTACGAAGGTTCGAATCCTTCCCGGCGCACAAAGCGAACATAGAGAAATTTGTGCGCCGGAGCAGTGCTGGGAGCACTGCGTGAAGGATTCGAAGACCTTGCGAGCATACCGAGGAGTCCGCGACGAACGTATCCGCAAGGTGTACTGAAACGGTACGTTTCGAAAAGCGTACTCGCGGTCCTTCCCGGCGCACAAAAAACTAAAACCCCACCGAAGCGGGGCTTTAGCGGTGTAGGAACTTACGGGAAAAGAATTGCCGCGGTCCAGAGGCCCACTGCCACCGCCGCTCCTACTATCGCCACCACGAGGAGAGCAGAGAGGATGAAACTGCAGAACAAACAGCCCCTCTCCCCCACCTCTAATTTCTGAAAGATCTCGTGCGTGCGGTCCATTTCCACCTCCTTGTTGAATGGATTCTGCCTATCTGAAATCTACCTTATAAAATCAAATTATCAATATACCCTTGTGTAGAAACGGATCATTTCAAAACGAGAATGAGAACGCCCTGCTTGCCTTTGCGCACGAGCGCGTAACCGTTAAAGAAATCTCCGTTAAAAACTTTCTGGTCGGGATTCTCAATGGTCTGGCCGGAAAGAGTGATGCCCTTTCCCAAGATAAGGCGGCGGGCATCGCCCTTTGAAGAAGCGAGGCCGCCGGCGACGAGCGCTTCGGCGAGCGGAGAGCCGTCAGCAACGTCTTTTTTCGTAAGGGTGACCGAAGGGGCTTCGTTAAGTGCGACTGCAAGCGCATCGCGGGAAAGTTCATTAAAAGGAGTATCGCCGAACAGCGCGTCGGCCGCGGCCGCCGCTTGCGCGGTCGCGGCCGGACCATGCACGATCTCCGTTACGAGCCGCGCCAGGGTTTCCTGGGCCTGCCGGTCGCCCGGGCTGCGCGCGTGCAGTTCCATAAGCGCGGAAATCTCGATAAGCGACAGGAACGTGTACACCTTGAGATACTTCTCGATGCTCTCGTCGGGCAGGTTTATCCAGAATTGGTAGAAGCGGAAGGGCGAGGTCTTCTTCGCGTCGAGCCAGACGGCATTGCCCTCCGACTTGCCGAACTTCTTCCCTGTCGCATCGGTGATGAGCGGCATCGTGAACGCATACACGTCTTTGCCGAGTTTCTTATGGATGAGGTCGACGCCGGAAAGGATGTTCGTCCACTGGTCACTCGCGCCGAACTGCAGGTCGCATCCGTACTTCTCATGCAAGACGAGATAATCAAACCCCTGGAGGAGCGTGTACGAGAATTCAGCATACGAAATGCTCTCGTCAGGGGTTTCGATGCGCTTCCTGACCAGGTCGCGCTTGATGAGGTCGTTGACGGTGAAAAATTTGCCGACCTCGCGCAGGAACGGAAGCAGTTTTACTTTTGAGAGCCAGTCGGCATTGTCCACTATCTTAAAAGGAACGCTCCCGAGAATCCTTTTAATCTGGGTTTTGATTGCGCGCGTGTTCGCCGCAACCGTCCTCTCGTCTTGCATTGGTCTCTCCCCTTTTTCCTTCGGGTCGCCGATCTGGCCGGTGCCGCCGCCGACGAGGAAGATGAGCGTATGCCCCGCCTCACCAAGGCGCTTCATAGTCAGAATAGAGGCAAGATTACCTATCTGCAGCGAGTCGGCGCTGGGGTCGAATCCGTTGTATGCAACCCGCGGGACGGAGAAAATCTTCTCTGGCGCCGTGGAGGAATGCTCAATAAGGCCGCGCGCTTTCAGTTCTTCAGCGAGAGTCATGCAAAAACTATACCACTAGCGGGCGAGGAAGAAGAGGCCAACGGCGGGAGAAACGAACCACCAGAAGAAATATCTTTCCGGGGCGAACAGGATGTCGAGAGCCGGTGTGAACTGGTACACGGGGGCGACCGGAAACATGTGGTACGCAAGCGCGAGCAGGAACGCCGCGCCAAGGAAGGAGAGCGCAATGACTCCGAATATGCCAATGTAGAGGAAATCGGAAACGACAACGCGCCGGAGGACGATGTAGAACAGGAACGCGAGGCCGGCAAAGAGTCCGGCCTGGGCGAGAAGCGCGGTCATCGCCGGGGCCGTGGGTAGAAGCGACTTGTAAGGAAAGGCGATGTAGAGCGCGTAGGCGCAATAGAACGAAAGTAGGACCGCGACGAGCTGGCCGCGGCCGACGTACCACGCAAAAAGAAAGAAAACGGAGAGTAGGACGAGAATGATGAGAAAATCGCCCGCGGCGTTCCACGCCGTGAGCGCGGTGTGCGTTGCGAGCGTATTCACCTGCGCAAGTCCTTCGGTGGCAGTCATGCCCCCAGTATACGGCCTAGAGCCCTTCGGATTTGAGGTCGTCAACAACCTTGCGGGCTTTGCCGGAGAGCTTCTGCGGAAGCGCGACTTCAAGCCGGATGATAAGGTCGCCCCGGCCGCCTTCAAGCGGTATTCCCTTTCCTCCCACCCGCAGCAGCTCCTCCGCGCGTTTCATCGGCGGTATCTTCACCTCGAGCGCCTTTCCCTCCAGGGTTTCGATGGAGACGGTAGTGCCGAGAAGCGCGTCGGTGAGCTTTACCGGCAAGCTCATAACGAGATTCCCCCCGTCACGACGGAATTGCGGATGCGGCTTCACGTGTATCTTGACGTACAGGTCGCCCGCAATACCGGTCTTGACCGCCTCCCCCTTCCCCTGCATGCGTATCATTTCCCCGTTATCAATGCCGGAAGGAATGCGAATGTGCACTTCTTCCTGCTTGCGCCGTGTGCCATGGCCTCTGCATTCGGGACATTTCTCCTTCGGTATCTTCCCGCTGCCCTCGCAGGCGGAACAGACGCGGACGGTAGTGAATTGCCCGAGAATGGAATTGCGCGTCTCGTGGACGCGGCCACTGCCGTTGCAGGTGGAACACTTCTCAAGCTCGGTACCCGGCTTCGCTCCCGAGCCGCGGCAAAGGTCGCAGGTGGAAACTTTTGCGATGAGGACGTTCCGGGTCGTGCCGAAGATAGCGTCCTTGAACGCTATTTCGAGGTCAATAGAAATGTCGCGTCCCCGGGGAGTCTGCTGACGCGCGGCCCTGCCGGAGAATATGTCGCCGAAGATATCGCCGAAATCTCCGCCGAATGCGGGTCCGCCTTCGGTGGAGAATTCAAAATTACCGTTCCGGAACATGTCATTGAAATCAAATCCGCCGAATGGATTGCCACCCGCAGGTCCTGAACCCCCGGCGAACGCTTGGCCGTACGCGTCGTACTCACGACGCTTTTTGTCGTCGCTTAAGACCGAATAGGCCTCGGTAATTTCTTTGAACTTCGCTTCGTCGGTGCCCCCCTTATCGGGATGGTATTTATGCGCGAGCTTCCGGAAGGCCTTTTTGATATCCTCCTTGGTGGCCTTCCGGTCCACCCCGAGCACGTTGTAATAGTCCTTGGTCATGGTTTTTCTTTAAATTCCGCGTCGGTCGGACCGGAAGATTCGGGGGGAGGATTCTGCGTCCCTCCTGCGTCGGGACCTGCGGCTGCACCTCCGGTCTGCTGCGCTTTCATGACCGCTTCGCCTATCTTCATCATTGCCTGCGAAAGGTTGTCGGTCGCGGTTTTGATGGTCGCGGGGTCCTCGCTGTTGCGAGCGGTCTTGAGGGCGTCTATCTTGTCCTGCACTTCCTTCACTATCTCGGCCCCTACTTTTTCACCGTTGTCTTTTATCGCCTTCTCGGCGGCATACACGGCCTGGTCGGCGACATTGCGCGCCTCGACAAGCTCCTTGCGCTTCGCGTCGTCGGAGGCATGCGCCTCGGCATCGGCCGCCATCTTCTCGATGTCGGTCTTCGAGAGGCCCGTGGAGCCCTCGATGCGGATACTCTGCTCTTTGCCGGTCGTCTTTTCCTTCGCCTTCACCGTGAGGATACCGGAGGCGTCCACATCGAACGTCACTTCGATCTGCGGCATGCCGCGCGGGGACGGCGGGATGCCGTCGAGCATGAATTTGCCGAGCGACTTGTTGTCGGCGCTCATCGCGCGCTCGCCCTGCGTGATATGGATCTCGACCGACGGCTGGTTGTCGGCGGCGGTAGAAAATACCTGCGAGCGGCTGGTCGGGATGGCCGTGTTGCGCTCAATGAGCTTGGTCGCCACGCCGCCCATCGTCTCGATCGCGAGCGACAGCGGGATAACATCAACGAGCAGGATGTCTTTTACGTCGCCCTGCAGGATGCCCGCCTGGATGGCCGCGCCCACCGCAACAACCTCGTCGGGATTAACGCTCATGTTCGGCTTCTTGCCGAAGAATTTTTCGACTTCCGCCTGGAGCTTCGGCATGCGGGTCTGGCCGCCGACCAGGATAACCTCATTGATATCGGCCACCGTAAACGGCGACGCGTCCATCGCGCGCTTGGTGATGCTCATTGCGCGCTCGATGAATTCCGCAGCAAGGTCTTCGAGCTTCGCGCGTGTCATCTTGATGAGCATGTGCCGCGGGCCGGAGGCGTCCGAGGTGAGGAACGGGATATTTATCTCGGTCTCCATCGCGCTTGAAAGTTCTATCTTCGCCTTCTCGGCGGCCTCGTCGAGCCGCTGGCGCGCGAGCGCATCGCCACGCACATCGATGCCGCTCTCTTTTTTGAATTCGTCGGCAAGCCAGTTGATTATCTTCTGGTCGATATCCTTGCCGCCCAGGTGCGCGTCGCCGTCGGTACTCTTCACCTCAATGACATCGCCGCCTACATCGAGTACCGAAATGTCGAATGTTCCGCCGCCGAAGTCGAAGACCGCTATTTTCTCGTCTTTTTTCTTGTTGAAACCGTATGCAAGCGCGGCCGCCGTCGGCTCGTTGATGATGCGCTTCACTTCAAGCCCGGCGATCTGCCCCGCGGCCTTGGTCGCGCTGCGCTGGTCGTCATTGAAGTACGCGGGGACGGTAATAACGGCTTCGGTTATCTTTTCGCCCAGCCTCGCTTCGGCGTCGGCTTTGAACTTGCCGAGTATCATCGCGGATATCTCTTCCGGCCGGTACCACTTATCCGTCATCTTGACCTCAATGCCGCCATTGTCCGCTTTGCGCATTTCGAACGGCACGGCCGCCTTGTCTTTCTGCGCTGCAGGTTCGTCAAAGGAGTGGCCGATGAAGCGCTTGATCTGGAATATGGTGTTGAGCGGGTTCGTGACCGACTGACGCTTGGCAAGGGTGCCGACGATCCTCTCGCCGGTCTTCCCCACCGCCACAATGGACGGGGTGGTACGGGCGCCTTCGGCGTTCTCGAGCACGCGTGGCTCGCCGCCTTCGACGATAGCCATCGCGGAATTGGTCGTGCCTAGATCTATACCGAGAATTTTTGCCATAGTGTTTTTAAAGTTAGGAACCTATTTTACGTAAATCTTCATTCTCATGCAACATTCAGGTCTGCTTGCCGGCGACCTGGTCGAAGTGCCCGACGCGAACTTTTGCCGGACGAATGACAGTGGGGCCTATCCTCCATCCTTTTTCCAAGAGTGCCGTGATGGTGTTGTCTGCCTCCATCGAATCTACCGTGTCTTGTCCGAATGCCTCGTGAAGCGCAGGGTCGAACATTCCGCCAATGTGGCCCACCTCTTCAAGACCGAGCGCGGCGAAGGCACTCTCAAGCTGGCGCGCGATCGCGAGAAAGCCCTGTGATATCTCCCCATGCTCCTTGGCGCGCTCGAGGGCGTCAAAGGCCGGCAGAAGCGTCTCCACCGCCTTTATCTTCCCGGCGAGTTCCGCCGTTTTAACGTCTCCTTCGAACCGCTTGAGCGCGTTTATGTAATCGGCTTTGGCCCTCTGCCATCCGTCCATGTATTCCTGCTTTTCTTTTCGGCACGCCCCAAGCTCCTCTCGAAGTTTTTTTACCTTCGCGGACGCTCCCTCGGGGGACTCGGGATCTTCGGACCCGCCAGAAGCTTCTGGGTCCTCGGCTATGATTTTTACTTCGTCCTCATCCATTTCCCTACTATGCCCGAAAATGCATGCGGAGTCAAAAAGATAATCGCGGGACCGAACGGCCCCGCGATCGTTAGCTTTGTCATACATGGACAAGAGAGTAGCCAATCCCACGTTCGGTTTTTATCGCGTAGGGACAGCCATTCAAGAACTTCCTGAGCCGCGTCACAAGCGCGTCCACCGCCCGCTCCTCAATGAACACGCTCGGTCCCCATACCGCGTCCAGGATGGCTTGCCGGACATGGAGACGGCCGACGGGATTGGCGAGGAAGCGGAGCAGATTATACGAACGCGTGCGGATGACGTCCCGCCGAGGATTCGTGACGCCAATTTCCACCTCAAAATTGTCGTAGACGGTTATTCCCTCGAGGATGAGCAGAGGTCTTGACCCGGGTTTCGGTTCAGGCGCGATAAGAACTGTTTCTTTGTGCTGTTCTTTCGACCTGTCAAGGACCAGAAACCCCCGGCGTACTGCCTCAATTACCGCACAAATTCTGTTCGGCGTAGAGAGTTTCCCGAGAATATGCCCCACGTGATTTCTGACCGTTTCCTTGGAGATCTGGAGGATGGAACCGATTTCCGCATTGGTTTTCCCCTCCGCTATCCACCTCAATACGTCCTGCTCCCGCGATGAAAGCAAGGATGGCATGTTTCCTCCCTGAAGAATTGTTTGCGTAAAGGGTTTGGGTGCTGATTTTGCTGCGGAGTTTTCATGATCCCTTTGCTGATCCTTCTGTATAGGACAGATCGCGCTCAATGTGCGCTCCAATTCCGCCATGTGCATCTCAACCTCAGAGCCACGGAAGATAACAAATCCATGGGAGGTCGCTTCCTCCACGACACGGAAACGCTTCCGGACCGAAAACGCCGCAAGGATATTGTGTACATCCTGGGCAACTTTATTTCTGGAGATGTCGAGGATCTGACTGATTTCGTCATTTGTTTTCCCCTTCGCCATCAGCTCGAAGACCCTGAGGCGGCGGTGTACATAAGGTTTCATTACGCCTCCCTGACGAATGTATCCAAGCGGGATTGCCTGGTCTAAGATGAGGTATAGCATAAAAAATCGCCGTGGTCGGTACTAACCGCTGCACGGAGTAAAAAGAAGACCCCCGCTGAAGCGGGGGTTCCCATTAACGGCCGCGCGGTGACTACCCATCGGCGTCGTCCAGTGCGCACTGGTTGGAGCAGTAGACGGCGAGGTGTGCCGGAGAAAGTGGCACGTCACAAGCTCCGTTCATGCAGTGCCTGCCCGCCGGGTGATTCTGGGGAACGAGCCATCCTCGGCCGAGGCATACCTCGCACCCATGTCCTCCGCAGGGGTCGCATTGCACGCTATCCGGCGGATAGTTTTTATCCTTCGGAATGCTCGTATCCATCTCGGTTCTCCTCTCAAAAAGAGTTTGCTGGGCGAATGAGCGTCGCATCCGGTTTTCCATTGATCTTGGTGCCGACGAGTGCCGACGGTACCGGCTCCCATTTCCCGGTCGTGGAGTCGTATACGTCGGTTTTCTTCAGCTCTTCCCCGGCGCGAAGACAGCGTCCAAAAACCGCTTCTTCCTGGTTCCGGGGATGCAAATGCAGAATGTTCATTCCGTTCATGCTCTCCCTTTCTTTCAAGGACTGGAACTGTCCAGGCGAACTCTATTCCTGCATTTACACCAAGTCAAATCCCATGGCGGGCACGTAGTGCCCGCCATGGGATGCGGTCCAGGAAATTAAAAGCCGAGCTTTTCGTTGACGAAGATAACGTGGACTCGCCTGTTCTGTTTCTCCTGATGCAGTATCACGGTCTTGCTGTGCGCCGTGTGAGAGCCGTATTTCTTCAGTATATTCACGTCTTCGAGCGGCAGGATGTACGTATCTATCCGTTCAAAAGCATCTGGTAAATCCCGGACTATCTTCTGCGTGCCAACGACAAGTATGATGTTCGGCGAGGTATATACCACGTGCGGCAGCTGACTGCCGGTATTGGACGCGATGACGATTTCCCCGGCCTCGGTGATGGCGTGCGCACTGCCGAGGTAATAGTCCGAAATGACCGATAATTTGCGCAGTTCCTTTTGCCGTTCCGGGTCCTTTTCGACGAGAACGGCCGCGTGGAGATTATTCCAGCCGTGCGTGCCGTTTTTCAAGTACTCGACAAAACCGATTTCCTCGAGAGTGCGCGAGGAGCCGTTCATGACCGACGCCCCCGCCGGAATGAGACGTGTAATACGCGCAAGCGCGTCGGCACTCGTCGGAGCTACCTCAGGCAGGAATCCCCGCCCGGCGAGCCCTTTCGTTACTTTTGCGAGGACCTCTATCGGTGCCAATACGTCAAATGTTCGTGTTTTCATATCCCTTCACTATGCCCTATCTAAAAACCGGGGCACCCTGTGGACAACTTTTGAGGGTAAAAAGAAGCCCCGCTGGAAGCGGGGCTTTAGTTTTCCGAACTCTGTTCTACGCGGGACGAATGAATATCATCTCCGCGTTTTCCGGCACCGGGGTACCAACAGCTTTCCCGGATATCGACTGCCATCCGCTTATGGAGTCGTATACGTCGCCTGTCTTTCGTAGCTCTCCTGGCCCAAGGCGACGTCCTAGAACGACGTCTTCGTCGAAACGTGGATGATGATACTTTCGTGCATCCATTTCTCCCTCTCCCTAAAGTGGGCAATTGACCCGTCCTGACTTTATTCTGACCTCCCCATCAAGTCAAATACCACTTCTTACGCCGCTTGAAATGCGGTATGGTGAGAAAAGACAGATAAAGGAGTATGTCCGTGGAAAATACGCACATCGTCGATGGACGAATGTTTATGGAGCAGGCGCGGGCCGAACGAGTAGTGAGCGCTCATCTTGCCTGCCTCCGTTGTGAGCAGGGGGTTTTGAGCAAGGACTACCCTTGCTCACGACGTTAGGGCCTGTGGATTATAAGATGCCTCTCTTTTTCAGTTCCCGTTCTCGAATCCGTCTCTCAGCTCGGGTTTCTCCCAGATTATTTCTATGAGCTTCAGGAATGAAATCGATTTCTCTCAAAGATGGTTGGCAGTAAGAAAATGTTGTTCGTCCATTGAAATTTGTGACAGCAAAGTCACCTGCCCCAATAATATCCATACCAATCAGTACCTGTGTATGATCTTTCTCGTCAGCTCCATCGTCTGGGATTAAATCCGCTTCTGTGACACGGACTTGTCCGAACATAGACCGACTCGGTAACCCGATATTTATAAGATACGTATTTGTCGAGGACTTTCCTTTGGCATGACGTACCTCTGCTACTCCCGAAGGTTTCAGTCCCAAATCTCGTACCACCCTTTGAGTGATTGCCGAATTAGTTGCTCCCGTATCCCAAATGGCCGTATATTCTCGAAGTTGATACCCTCCTCTTTCCACCTCCTCTAGCGTCGCTGCCTCTCCTATCTTCACTTTGTTTGTAAGCACACGCACACGACCTGAGATTTTTGTAGTGAAAGCAAGATGCTGTACCATAACCCGAACTGTTAACGGAACAAGGCTCTTGAATGAAATGTTTGGGTGTAGGATTCTTCGCCAGGACGACACTCCTGAATAAGGAAAGTACCCAGATCAAATCTCTCCTTGGCTTCGGTATAAGCTTGGATTTCAGAATCATAATCACCCTTCACTTCCTCGTCCTTGATGACGAGAAATTTCCCTTCATATTTAGAAACCAACTCAGCTTGATGTCTCTTAAAATATTCAAGTTCTTTCTGAAGATTTGGTACGTTCATTTTTAGAGAATAGCACAATAGTTGTTAACGCTTCGACCACTGCGGGGCGTTGTGGACGACTTACGCCGCAATTGAAAGTCCAGAGGAGATCTTTACTGGAATCCCATTACGCATGTTCTTCTGAAGTTGATTGCCTGCATCGAGAAGTTCAATACCCAAAATATTTCCCTTCTTGTCGAGATCAACGATAAGTTGCTCTTTCATTTCCACGGTTCTAGCCACCTTGCCTTTGCGCAAAGTCATATAAATAGCATCCGCCACCTTGTCGTAGTTGATGTTCATAGATAGTAAGCCGTGCTTATAATGTATTCATTACTTTTGTCTCGAAAACCGTCCTTCCAGTATACCACAACTATTGTTTTTGAGCCGATTTTCTTACGAACTCTAGTTCTTCCTTCGAATACAGCTTCTTTTAAATCAGGGTCACGAATTGCCTTTTTTACATGTTCAATCTGGATATTTCGTTCCTGCATTCGAACTTGAAAGTGATTTGTAAGACGTAATTTCACTTTCGACATACGAATTCTAACGTTTAGACCACTGTGGGGCCTTGCGAGCCTTTTTGAGACCGGGTTTCTTGCGCTCTTTGGCACGCGGGTCTCGCTTGAGGAAGTGCGCCGCCTTGAGCACTTTGCGGGTCTTCGGCTCCGCCTTTATTATGGCGCGGCTGATGGCGTGGCGCAGTGCGTCTGCCTGCGCGGCGACGCCGCCGCCCTCCACGTGCGCGACCACCGCGTAGTGTTGTGCGCTCTCCGCTGTGGCGAGCGCCTCTTCGGCGACCTTGGCTCGCTCGTCCGTCTTAAAATATTCTTTCGGGGTCTTGCCGTTCACCGTCACCGTACCTTTGTCCGCGGGCGTCATGCGAACCGTCGCGATGGCGGTCTTCCTGCGTCCGACTGCGGTAACAAATTGAGTTGCCATGTTATTCGTTGACGATGAGGTTCTTCATGCGGGGCGTGCGGAGTTTGTTGCGCGGGATCATCCCGTCCACCGTCTTCTTCACGACTGCCGCGATGCCCTTCTTGGCTATCATTTCTTCCATGCTCATGGAATAAAGACCGCCCGGATAGCCGGTGTAGCGGGTGTAGACCTTGCCTTTCGTGCGGCGGGCAGGCAGGTGCATCTTGCCCGCATTGTTCACGGTGACTTTGATAGGCAGCGCCTGATTCTTCGCGAAATGCACGGAACGCTTGCCGAGAAGCGCGTGCGCCGCCTCGCTCGCCACGCGCCCGAGCGTGCGGTCGGTCGCATCTATCGTATAGGTGGTTGCTTGCGGTTTCGTGTTGGATGTCATATTAATAATTGAACCTTACACTACGCTCCACTTTTGCGGAAGTGCCCGCAAAAGTCTCGCTCAGTGTTAAGTGAAATATAGTCGTCATACTCCTTATTTCTCTAAACGAACGCGATATACGCAAGTGTGCGGGCGTCGTTGCTGCCGCGTTTCGCGCGCTTGGTCACGCGAGTGTAGCCGCCGGCTCGGTTGGCGTAACGCGGACCAATGGTCGAAAAAAGCTTTTTCACCGCTTCTTTGTCGCCGAGACGACTCACGGCGAGCCGACGGCTCGCGAGCGTGTTCTTCTTCGCGTATGTCACGAGGCGCTCCACGAACGGGCGCAGTGCCTTCGCCTTCGCTTCGGTGGTCGAAATACGCTCCTCAAGCACGAGGGAACGCGCGAGCGAGCGGATAAGCGCGCGCCGCTGTCCGGCCTCTCTATGGAACGTCTGTCCTTTCGTAGTGTACGCCATGATGATTATTCGCTCTTGAGAGTGAGGCCATGGCCCGCGAGCGCGACCGAGATCTCCTCGATGGCCTTGTCGCCGATGCCGTCGAGTTCCTTGAGTGCGCTCGCCGACTTCCTCGCAAGGCCGGCTGCGCTCTTGATACCCGCGTCCTCGAGCGCGGAAGTGATGCGCGCCGAGAGATTGAGGTCGGCTATCTTTATCTTCGCGCCGGAGGGAGGCGCCGTCTCGGCGGCCGAGGTGCCTTCAAGTGAAACGGTCGGGACGCTCTCCTGGAAGCCGATGATGGCCTGCAGTTGATGGATCATGGTCTCGATGGACTTCTCAAGCGCCTCGCGCGGAGCAACGGTGCCGTTGGTCTCGATGAGGATGCGCAGACGGTTGAAGTCGGTGCGGTCGCCGACGCGCATGTTCTCCACTTCGTAATTCACGCGGCGGATGGGAGTGAACGTCGCATCAAGCGCGATGGTGCCGATGTCTACCTTGTCCTTGGTCAGCACTTCCCGCGATACGTAGCCAAGCCCGCGCTCAATGGTCGCTTCAAGCTCGAGAGATGCCTTTCCTGAAAGATCGGCGATGTGCTGGTCGGGATTCCGTATCTCGACCTGGCTCGGAAGTTTGAAATCCTTCGCCGTCACCGCGCCCGTGCCCTTTGCCATAAGCGAAATGACCTGCGGCTCGTCGCCATGGAGCACGAAATGTACGCGCTTGAGGTTCAAAAGGATTTCCATAACCGTCTCGCGAGCGTATGGCCGTAGCCCGGATAGAGCGAATCTATTTCGTAGACGCCTTGCATGCCTTCTTCAGAAACGATACGGGGCTTACTCGGAAGTGTGATGTGGTATTCCATAACGCAATCGTAATTACCAATTATTAATGGGAACGTGCACTGAAATAATACTACCTCGTATAGAACGAGAGCACCGCGACCAGATCGCCCGCCGGGTCTGCCGACGCGGCCGTCGGACGCTCCTTGACCTTCCCTTCCATAGACGACGGATTCCACAAAAGCCATGAAGGCAGGGGGCGCTCCGCGAACCGCTCGGCGAAGCCGACGAGTACGCCATGCTTTTTCGAGCCCTCGCGGATGCTCACGGTGTCGCCGACCGACAGCATGTGCGACGGGACGCGTGTCTTTTTCCCGCCGACCATCACGTGCCCGTGCGCGACCATCTGGCGCGCGGCACGGCGCGTCGGCGCAAGGCCGAGCCGCCAGACGACATTGTCGAGACGGAGCTCGAGAAGCTCGTGGAGGCGTTCCGTCGGCTGGACGGTATGGGCGGCGGCGAGCGACTTGCGCACGTAATTGCGGAACTGCCGCTCGGGCAGTCCGTACGTCATGCGTACCTTCTGCTTCTCGAGCATCTGCTTGCCGTATTCGCTCTGGCGTCCGCGGCTGCGGCGCTTATTTTTCGCGCTGCGGTCGGCAGAGAGCGCGAATTTCTGCGTCTGCGCTTTCTCGAAGACGGAGGCGCCGAGGCGTTTCGCTATTTTGTATCGTGGTCCGGTTTTCATAGATTAGATGCGGCGGGGCTTCGGCGGACGCGGGCCGTTATGCGGCACCGGCGTCATGTCCTTGATGGAGCGTATCTGCACCCCCTTACCGGAAAAAGCGCGCAGCACAGACTCGCGGCCGGCACCGACGCCGCAGATAACGACCGACGCCTCTTTGAGCCCTATCATCATGCCCTTCTCGCCGAGGAACTCACCGACCTTCGCCGCCGCGTATGGCGTGGACTTCCTCGCACCGGAGAAGCCGAGCGCGCCAGCGCTTGAGGAGACGACGGCATTCCCCTTCTCGTCCGTAAGCGTGGCCTTCGTATTATTGAACGTCGCCTCGATATGCAGGACGCCCTTTTCCAGATGGCGCTTGGTGACTTTCGAGAGGGCGCGTTCTTTGCGCCCTGCGTCGAGCCCGCGACCGCTCTTTTTGATGATGCGTTTCTTTCCCACGTTAGTTTTTGTTAGCGAGTCCGCTCGCGTTACTAAAACTTACGCCCCGCCCTACTTTTGCCTGACAATCGTCCCGGCGACCCGCGGGCGAATAGCCCGCCCCTATTCGGGGCAGGGTCGCCAGGACCTTGTTGGGATATTCGTAATTGTGTTGAGTAGGTGACATAAGGTTTTGCAAAAGTAGGGCTGGGGTTTCCAAAAACGATTACGTTTTCTCCAACGTACGACGGCCCGAGGTCATCGTCTTGCGGACGTTCCCTCGGCGTGTGCGCGAGTTCGTCTTCGTGCGCTGGCCGCGCACGGGGAGCCCGCGCGCGTGACGGTCGCCGCGGGCCGAATGGATGTCTTTCAAACGCTTGATGTTCTGACCGATTTCGCGGCGCAACTCGCCCTCGATGGTAAATCCTTCGGCAAGCGAGCGTATTTTCTGCTCTTCTTCACTCGTGAGCTCACTGCCCTTCTTGGCCGGACTGACGCCGGCGGTTTTCAGGATGTCGCGCGCGCGCGTCGGTCCGATGCCGTAGATAAGCGGCAGCGCATACGCGAGCTGTTTGTTATCGGGAATGGTGACTCCGGAAATACGCATGCAAAAAATATTATCCCTGGCGCGCTTTGCGGCGCGGGTTTTTCTTATTGATACGGTACAAATGCCCGCCTCTGCGGACGAGCTGATCTCCCGGCTGTTGTACCTTGATCGACGCGCGAACTTTCATCTTTGATGGCTTAATTATTATGTTAAACGACGCACTATCCGCGCTCGGCCGCCATACGGGTCGAGCACCATATCTACCTGATCGCCGACGAGGACGCGGATGCGGTGCAGGCGCATCTTGCCTGCAAGATACGCGAGCACGAGCGGTTGTTCCGCGCCCTCCTCCCCTTCTGCGGGTTGCAGACGAACCCGGAAGAGCGAATTCGGCAATACTTCCTCAACGGTGCCGACTGCTGTCGGCCTAGCTTCTTCGCCTTCCTTCATTTATCCGTCTCTCTCCATATAGATACCGTATCAATCTAGCAGAGGTCTCTGAAGTCGTCAAACAAGCGATGTTTCATCGTGCCTTACGGCGTCTATGGATTGATCGTCACGACGGATATCGAGGAAGGGTCCTGCGGGAAGGTCTGCCTCCAGAACGGCCGTAGGATGATGACCGCGCGCTTGACCTCCGGGTAGTTGGAGACGGCGACTTCGGCGCCAGAGCGTGTCTTTCCCGCGACCGCGGCGGCGATGCGGTTAGAATCCACGCTGTAGATAAGCGACGCCGTGCCGGCAAGCGTGAACGGGAAGGTCTGTGCATCAGGACCGGGCATAGTCACCGCGGCCAGCATGAGATTATCGGCCGAAACCAGCGTGAGCGGCTCGCCCTGGTATGAGAGTCCAGCGACCGAAGACGCGATGGTTTTTGCGAGCGCGGGGTTGGGGAAAATAACCGCCGTGATGGTGCCCTGCTCCTTCACTTCGACCATGCCGGTCGTCGCGGAAGATGTCGGCGTGAGCTCCTCATAGACAGTGGTCGCGGCGCCAGGCAGGAGCACGTACCCGTCGGGAACCTGCGTTTTGATGCTTGCGGCAAGATCGGGACCAAGCGCGGCCTGCAAAGCGCTTCGCGTCTGCTGCTCAAGCGCCGCATCAACGACCGGTACGGTCCCCGAAGCGCCGCCTGTCATAGTACTCGTCGAGCGCGCGTACACCATGGTCTCCTGCGGAGTTCCGGCGAACCCAGGAACGGTGAACGAGGTCGGGCCGACGTTATACGAGGCACCCGGCTGATCGGCATAGACCTTTGCCGTTATGCTGCCGGGTTTTGCCGTCGTACCGCCTGGAATGGTTATCGCCGTGCGAATGCGGAAGATAAGCCCCGCAGCGGTCGCGAAACGCGTATTCGCAACGAGTCGTTGCTCCTTCGCCTGGGTATTGTAGATCGTGATGGTGCCGGATGCCGAAGAATTGACCGTTTTTGTTCCGCTTCCTTTCACGCTCTGAGACGCGATCTTCTGCGCGGTAATGGTCTCGAACGGGAGAACACCGCTGCTGCGGTTGGCCGTGAAAGAGGTCTGGACCGCGGCCGAGACCGCGCTCGGGGTTACTTCGACTTTGGCGGTGGAAAAGTAAAACAGCGCTCCCACGGAAACGACGATGACGAGCAACACGACGACCATCGTCGTATACGGAAACCGCGGCGGTCGGTCTTGGGAAAGGTCAAGCGATGCTCTGCCCGGAGGACTAATAAGCGGTCCCGCGTCTTTACGGCGGGACGGTGGGATAATGTCATTGAATGTACGCATGGAAAAAGTATACCACCTTCATTTGTCAAAATGATACCGCCAGTAAAGCGCCATGAAGAGAAGCGGGAGATCGGGAGAGGCGGGAGCCGCCTGCTGAACGAATTCGCTCAAGTGACTCGGCAGGACTGAGACAATCCTTGGAGGATTATCGGAGAGCCAGAGTCCGCCGAGCCGCACCGCCGTCAGCGCCTCCTCAAGCGAAGGAATATCTTGTTCCTGGGCAAGCAGGAATATGGTGCGCGGCAGCGGGTACCGCTCCGCGAGCTTGGTAAGCTCGCTCACGACCTTTTCCGTCCACCGGTCGGCGCTCTTCACGGAAACGCTCTCTGGCATTTCGGTCACCGCCACCAGAAAACCCTTCCGCACGAGCGCAATGGAGAATAGTGGACCGATAATGTCGAAAATGAGCGCGTTGCGCTCATGCGGGAAGGCAGCGCGCATCGCCTGATAGCGCAGTGAACTGCCGGCGATCGAAAAAAGACTTTTGGTATGAAAGAGGCCTCGCAATATCTGAACGATGCCTTCGGAGACCTTGGCATCTATGAACGAGGTCAGGACGATGATGGTCGCCCGTGTTACTTTTTTTCCGTAGGGCTCGCGTGTCTCGTATCCGTTGAGGGTGGTACCGATGACGCTTTCGTCCGCGAGAACCTTTTCCGGCACCGTGATGCTTGTTTTCTCGAGCGCGGTGGTGACCATGCTTTTCGTGAACGTAAACGGGGTCTTGCGCTCGAATGATTCGGTGCGCACTTTCGTTTCCTGCCACGGGGCATCCACCGAAAAAAACACTGCGTCGGCGCTTCCGCTTCCCGTGTGGCGCATGAGTATCGGCGCCCCTTCGCTGATAAGCGCGGAACCGAGCGCGTTAAGAGCGCGCAGCATCGCGCGCTCATGCGGTTCACCTCCCTGTATCTCTATGGGAAGGCGGCGCGAATACAGCAGGGCGGGCGGCGCACCTTCTTGGTAATGGGCATATCCCCCGGCGACCGACCCAGAGCTGATGTCTATGAGCACGAGCGACTGCGTGCGCGCGGAATGAAAGAGCTTACCGAAGAAACCCATCCTCTCATTCTAACACCCCATTAGAGACGCTCGCGAACTCGCGCTCTAACGGGACAGGCCGCTTTTATTCCAGAACCGCTTTTATTCGCCGCACTCCCGCAGAGGATGCTTCCTCTTTTAGTATTTTAAAGGTAGCCCTCCGGTCGGAGCCGTCGGGCTCGCGAACACTGCCGAGCTCAGCAGTGTTCGCGACATGCGGCCCGCCGCAAAATTCTATGGAAAAGGCGTTCTCAAGGGGGCCGACCGAATACACGCTCACCTGCTCCGGGTACGAGGCACCGAATTCATGTTCAGCGCCGAGTTCCTCTGCTTCCTCCTTCTTCATCACCGTGCGCACGACCGGCAGACCTTCGGCTATCTTCTGATTCACGATACGCTCGACTTCGGCTTTCTGCTCCGGCGTCATCTTCTGCCCATACGAGAAATCGATGCGGAGCCGCTCACTCGTGATATTGCTCCCCCGCTGGTGCACCTCCGGCCCGAGCACCATTTGAAGCGCTTTGAGAAGCAAGTGGTGCGCGGTGTGGTAACGGACGGTCTGCTCGGCGTGGTCAGCGAGTCCGCCAGCGAATTTCTGCGCCGCTCCCATCCGGCTTTTCGCTTGATGCTCGTCTATCCGCTTTTGCACCGTTTCCATGTCTACCTTCTGTCCACGCTCCGCCGCTATTTCTGCGGTAAGTTCTACCGGGAATCCATAGGTAGTGAAGAGCATGAAGGCATCAATGCTATTCCCCATCTTTTCGAGCTCGCGCATGCCCTGTGCGAGCGTCTTTCGGAACTGCTGCTCCTCTTTTTCGAGTTCTTCCCTTATGCGACCGGCGCTTTTATATATGAAGGGGTAGTGGTTGCGATAGGCGGCACCGAAGCTCTCGGCGACCTCGGCGAGTACCGTTTCCTTGATGCCGAGCTTGTCCGCCTCGCGGATGGAGCGGCGGATGAGACGCCGGAGCACATAGCCCTGTTCGGTGTTCGAGGGACGGACGCCGGAAGCGATGATGAACACTGCCGCCCGCATATGGTCGAGAATGATGCGAAATGAACGCGTCGCGGAATACAAGGTGGAACCTTGTACGCCAGAATTCAAGGTTCCACCTTGTACTTGGTACTGCTTGCCGGAGCGTTTTTCAAGCACGGTGCGCGCGGCGTCAAAAGCGTCAATGAGGAACACGTCGGAATTATTGCGCGTCGCGGCAGTAAGGCGCTCGAGGCCGCCGCCGAAATCCACGTTGCGCTTCGGCAATTTCCCGAACGAGCCACTAGCGTTCTTGATATATTCCATAAAGACGGAATTGCCGATTTCCATGAACCGCCCGCAGTCGCAATTGGGATGGCACTCCTTCCCAAACGCCGGGTCGTGCTGAACGCTCGTGAATTCATAAAAAATCTCGGAATCGGGGCCCCCGGGTTCCCCCGCCGGCATCTTATCCGGAGTACCGGAGCGGCTCCACCAATTTTTCGTCGCATCGTAAAAAAGTATCCGTTCCTGTGGCATTCCTATTTTCTTCCATATTTCCTCCGATTCCGTATCCTTCGGCAACCCAAGAGATTCGTCTCCTACGAAGCAAGTAACCCAAAGACGGTCCTTCGGAAGTTTTAATTCTTCCGTGAGGAACTCATAAATCCACGGTAATTGTTCTTTTTTGAAATAATCACCGAGAGACCAGTTGCCGAGCATCTCGAAGAAGGTCGTGTGGCGGTTGTCCCCCACCTCTTCGATGTCTCCCGCGCGGAACGAGAGCTGGGAATTGGCGAGACGTTTTCCTTCTGGGTGCTCCTGCCCGAGAAGGTATGGCACCAAGGGCTGCATCCCGCTTGAGGTAAACAGTGTTGTCGGGTCGTTCTCGGGCACGATGGGCGCCGAGGGGATGATGGCGTGCCCCCGCTTGGCGAAGAAATCCAGATATCGCTTACGCACCTCGCTGACGGTCATACCGAAAAAGATAGCACAGATCATTATACGCCGATGGATCTGAGGAACGCCTTGTTGTTTGGCTTGCGGCCGAGGAATCCGCGGACGAGATCTATTTCCTCCTGGCTCGAACCTTTTTCCAATATCCAACGGCGGTAATCTCTGCCGGTCTTTGGATTCAACACACCCTCTTTTGCGAACCGGCTGAACATATCTTCGGCATAGACCCGAGACCACAGGTAACCGTAATACCCGGCATCGTAGCCATGCGCGATATGGCCGAAACCGGCGAGCATGAGTTGGCGCCTCGGTGGCGCGATGCCGATCATCTCTCTGCTCAGTTTTGCGTATAGCGCCACGGGGTCTTTAGAACCTTTGGTATGGACGATCATGTCGAGCGAAGCGAGCACCAACTGACCTCGCACGTTCCATGCCTCGCCGAATGGACGCGCCTTGATAATACGCTTGATAAGGTCCGTCGGTAACGGACGACCGGTTTTATAATGTTTCGAAAGGCGCTTCAACATCTGGGGGTCCCACACCCAGTTCTCAAGCATTTGCGACGGCGCTTCTGCGAAGTCCCAGGCCACATTGAAGCCCGCCTGCGCTCGATAGCGCGCTTTTGTCAGAGTGAAATGCATTACATGTCCGAATTCGTGGAAGAAGGTTTCCACCTCGCCATGGCTCATGAGCGACGGGTTCTCGGCGCTCGACTTCGGGAAATTCGCGACCATCGCGGCGAGCGGAGCACGATACGATTTTCCCTCTTGGCGTCCGTAGGTTACATCGAAGACGGCTGCATGTCCGTATTTTCCTTCGCGTGGGTAGAGATCGAGAAGAAAGCTCGAGAGGTACCCGTCGCGTTTGTCGTACACATCGTACATTTGCGCGTCGCGGTGCCAGAACTTCACGCCTGACCGCTTTTTGAAAACGACTCCAAGCAATGTCTGGTATGTGGCGAGTGTCGCCTCCTTCACGTGCTCGAACGGAAAATATTCCTTCACGAGGTCTGAATCAATATTGAATTTTTCCTTTCTGATCTGCTTGAATAAATACGCGATATCGTGCGAACCCAGAACTGCTTTCGCGTTACCGGTGCGACGGCGCTTATCAGCGTTAAGCATCGCCACGTCCTTGGCAACCCGCTTCTTCGTTCGTCGCTCAAGGTCGTTGATAAAGCGCCACACATTACGGGCAGATTTTGCCATGCGAAGCTCTGTTTGAAAGTCCGCATAGGAGCGGTAACCGAGCTGTCGAGCGATTCCACTGCGAAGCTTGAACATTTTCTTGAGGATGGAGATATTCTCTGGGCCGCCTCTTCGGAGGAATTTCTCGAGAAGTTCACGGCGGCGGTCTTCGTCATGAGCGCCGGCCATGTACGGATGGACGTCCGGATATGCCATCGTTACTTTGTACTTCCCGTCCACTTTCGTCAGGTTGGCACGATAGCTCTGTGGCAGTCCGTCGAGCTCCGACTCAGTGACGAGAATATAATCCTTGTTTTCGTTCAGATTTCGGTCGAAGGCGAGAGCCAATTTCCCAAGCATCTTGAGATTCGCCTTCAGTTTACTGAGCTGTGCCCTTGGTAGATCGAGACCCATGCGGGCGTACCCTTTCATCATATCTTCAAAGAGAATTTTTTCCGGACCGCCCAGCTTCTCTCTTTTCTTCGCATACTCTTTCAGCGCTCGGTACATCCGCGGGTCAAATTCGATTTCGACAAGTTTCTTCTGCAGTAGTTCGGCGGTCTCGGACGCCGCGGCGCGCACTTTGGGATCGGGGCTGACCTCTTTCAAAAGGCCCACGCGATAAATCTCGTCCGTCGTCTGGTCATCGGACGCTTCGAGCGCATATACCGTATTCTCGAACGTACGCTTATCCGCCGGTATAGCGCGAATCCTCGCATAATCTCCTTTCTTGCGGCGAACGATTCCGGCAAGAATTTTCCTAAAATCGGACTTGTTCCATTTTACCCATCTAAAATCCGTTCTCGTATACGGTTTACGCTTCATAATTCGAAAAGCATATCACATACCTGTGTACGAAACCATTTTGATAATCTGTAGTATTCTTAGCCCAAATGTACACCTCATCCCCGGTCATCGCGTTTGATTTCGACGGAGTCATCGCATCATATTCCGGGTTCATAGCGCATGACGATGTGCAGACGCCGAACGCCGAAGTGGTGAAAGCCATGAAACTGCTACGGGGACAAGGTTGTAAGATACTCATCCATTCCACTCGCGGGGATGAGTTCCTGAGGAAGTACTGCGAAAAATTTTCGATACCGTTCGATTACATAAACCGGCGACCGGACCTCGAGGGCGAAAATCCGGGGAAGCCTATCGCATCCGTCTATGTGGATGACCGAACCATCTGCTATCGCGGAGAGGACGCGCAGACGCTGATAGCAAAGATCGCGCAGTTCAAACCGTATTGGAAAGAATAGCCGCCTCACTTGGCGGTGAGACCGCCAAGTGAGTTATAGCCAATCAATCGGAGTTTTGCCGTGAGCGACGAGGTACTCGTTCGCCTTGCTGAAGTGCTTGCAGCCGAAGAAGCCGTTCGCGGCGGAAAAAGGGGACGGATGCGGCGCTTCGAGCACGAGATGTTTGTTCCTATCGATGTGCGCGCCTTTTTGCTTCGCATAGTTGCCCCACAGCATGAAAACGAGATGTTCCCGGCAATCGGAGAGCGCGCGGATGGCGGCATCGGTGAACAGTTCCCACCCCTTGCCTTGGTGGCTTCCCGCGCTCGCCGCCCGGACGGTCAAAGTCGCATTCAACAACAGAACGCCCTGTCTTGCCCAGCGCGTGAGGTCGCCCGTTCGGCCTGCTGGCCTCAGGACTTCCTCGCTCTGCGCTCGGTCGCCCCCAACATCGTTTTGTATTTCCTTAAAGATATTGTTAAGCGAAGGCGGGATGGGTACATGTTCGTCCACAGCGAACGCAAGGCCGTTGGCCTGCCGCGCGCCATGGTATGGGTCTTGTCCCAGAATAACGACTTTTACGTTCTCGAATGGGCACAAGTCGAATGCGCGGAAAATATTCTTCGGCGGCGGATATATCCTGTCTCCCGCATATTCTTTCTTCACGAACGCCGTGAGTTCGGCAAAATACGGCTTTTCGAACTCTGCCGCGAGCTTCTGCTTCCACGACGGTTCGATTTGTACTTCCATGCTAGAGGCGCACCCCTTCCGCCTTGAGCAAGGCGCGTTTTTCGGCGAGGCCGCCGCGATTGTAGCCGCCGAGCGCGCCGTCGGCGCGGATGACGCGGTGGCACGGCACGCTTGGATCGTAGTTACGCTTCATCACCATGCCGACCGCACGTGCCGCCCCGGGGTAGCCAGCGGCGCGCGCAACGTCGCCATAGCTCTTCGTCTTCCCTTTCGGGATCTGGCGGACGGCATCCCGGACGCGGCGTGCGAACGAAGTTTCTTTCATATTAGATCTATTCCTTCTTTTTGTTCCTGCTGTGAAGCTCGCGCAGTATCCTTCCGGCATTTTCACGGTACGTGCAGTATTCGCACGGTCCTCCGCCGAACGAAGTGCCGATGGCGGGAATTTCCTCGCTCATGAGCATCTTTTTCAAGTCGAAAATCGCCGGCTCGACCCACGTGTCGCTCCCGGTATACGGGATAAGCTCTATGTCGAACTCGAGCTTCCCGTCGAAGGCCTTTGCGTCAGATTTTCCGTTCACGTATACGAAATAGCTGGTCGGCGAAACCGGAAAACCGCTCTTTCGGAACAGCCACTGATAGATCTCCATTTGCCGCTTGTACGAATCATAGAGGTCGTCCTCGGTCGTCGGCCCCACCTTTTTACTGGTCGCCTTGTAGTCCACGATGATGAATTCTCCCGCCGGGTTGGTCCAGACGTCGTCGACACCTCCTCGCACCAGAATATTCGTCGGCGCGTGCAGGAAGCTCACGCCTCGACGAAGCGCGTCGCGCCATTCTTCCATCCGTTCATCGGCGAGCGGTACCGCATCGAGCCCGTAGCGCTCCATGAGCGGGTGCTTGGTGCCTTGCGCGCGGTGGGTATCGAATTCGCGTTTGAGGAGTTCATCAACCGCATTGTTGAGCGTGAATGCCGGCATGGAAGGACGCTTCACGCCAAGCCGCAGGTCGAGATAGGCGCAGCGCGGGCACTCGGTAAAGAGGTCTATTTTTGAGCGACTCACCCTGAACGGCTCCGGCAGGGATGGATCGAACGGTCCGCCCCGACGTCCCTTCGGCGAAGCCGTTTTCGCTGCGTGTTTCGGTTTTGCATGTGATCCCTTCATATCATCTGGCGCTGGAGGGGGGCGCCGGGCATAACATGCACGGGCGCCGCAGGAAGTTCGAGAAGTCCCTCCGCTTCAGCAAGAAGCTCCCCCACTCGTGTGCTTGAAAGGTGAAGAGGGTTCAGCGTACGACGGTCTTGCACGATCTCATCCACTGCGATGGTGCCGCCTTCGATTAGGATCCGCTTTTCAGCGCGCGAAAGCCCGGTGAGCGTCGTGATCGGATATATCCGGGCGCGGCTCATGCGTACAAAAAGGTTATCGTCGGCAGGATGGCCCCAGCCCAAGAGCTCGACTCCGGAGCACTGCGCATACGCGATCGCCTCGGAGGTGAATTTCGTGTTGGTGATCAGGATGCCGCGGTCGATGGAACATGCGCGGACCTTGGGGTCGCAGTTGAAAATATCGTCGAAACGGCTTTTCACGTACAGCGCGACCTTCAGGTCGGTCTTGTAGCCCGGATCGTTATGATACTTGAGCTCGGCGGCGAGGAATTCGTTTTTTTCAGGATGCGAGGCGTAGAAATCGACTTCATGCGGCACGCATTTCCCCCGGATGACCTTGCGCGTCTCGACCTGCCAACCTTCTGCACGATACAGATGCGAAACAAAATCTTCAAAAGGGTGCCCCGACGGGCCAAGCTCAAGAAGAGCCCTCCGCAAAGCATATCGAGCGGCAACGGGGCGTGCCTCTCTGCGCAGAAGTGCGAACGCGCGCGTATAGACCTCTCTCGAAGAAGTGTCCGGTACGACGCTGCCGGTAATGACCCGGGCGATGCGCTGCGCCGTAAAAGGCCTCGCGCCCGAGCGCTCGAGCGACACGATAAGACGCTGCGGATCGAAGATCTCTTTTGAACCGTCCGCTTTGACGATGAGGGGAAGTGCGGTCATGACGGAGTCGTGCTTGCGATGGAACCGTTCACTGTCGCCGTTATCGGGAGTGCGGCCGGCGCCGAAACCGTCGTCTTGAAATCGGCGCGCGTGGGAACCTGGAGACAAACGCACGAATCGCTCTCGAGGATAAGAGCGACAAGGATCCCCTCGGTGTTCGAGGCGCTGCCGGAAACGCTCGCCGAAGCGGAGACCGTCGTGCATGCATCCGGTGTTTCAACCGAGCCGGTGATCGTGTGCGTGCCGTTCTTGAACGCATCCCGGAGGGCAACCGTGGGCACCGTTGCCGCAGGAGCGATAGACGCGGATTCCGGCCCCAAATCGCGGGTGTGCGGAACCGAGAGAGCGAAGGCGACCAGTATCACGAACGCGATAATGGCGGCGGAGATCCAAAGGCGCATGCGATTCATCCCGCTATGATACCACCGCCGACGAGTTCGTCATCTGTATAGAAAACGACCGATTGGCCGGGGGCGGGAATCTCGGGAAGTGCGGTATCGCTTACAAAATAATTGTCCTCGCTTATATGACCTCTCACGCGCGGCCCGCGATAACGGTACTGCGCTTCTTGTGCGAACGCCGGGGACTGAAACCAATTAGCATCCTTGAAACGTATTGTCTGTTCGGAGGACGCTCGTGTTTTCGAGACCTGTATCTCTTTTTTCTCGACGTCCTTGCCGACTACGTACCACGGTCCCTTTTTCGCCAGAGCTTCGGAGGGCAGACTTTCAGAACTGACTCGTTGGCCGATGGTATATAAAAGCGCGGGATTATCGGTTCCGAGCTCCGCCCGTAAGAATTCTTCGATGGAAACGCTGCCGAGAAAACACACTCCCTGGCTGTCCTTTTTCTCGGCAACCGGCAGACGAAACCGTTTTGCAAGCATCCGCACATCTTCTTTTCTATGGTTCCCTACCGGAAATATCGTCGCGGCCAGGATATCCCTCGGCACGGCCCAGAGGAAATAGCTCTGGTCTTTCTCGCCGCTGCGATAGTGCCCGGTCGCGATGGTGTCCGCGCCGTGCGCTTTTGCGAAGCGATAAAATGCCCCACATTTCACTTCCCTATTGCACATAACGTCGGGATTCGGCGTCCGTCCGGCGCGGTACTCCTCGACCAAATAATTAATAACGCCTGTTTTGTATTCCGCGCTTGCGTCAAGCGTGAGGAACGGAATGTGGAGTCGCGCCGCGACCCGCATCGCGTCGCGTCGTTCCGCCGCCCAGGTGCAAGGCATTCCGGGCGGATACCACCCCTTGATGAACACGCCTGTTACTTCCGCGCCTGCTTCTTTCAACAGTGCCGCTGACACGGCAGAATCCACCCCGCCTGACAGTCCCACGAATATCTTCTTCCCTTGTACGTCCACCCCATTAGAAGTCCGGCTCGCATGCGAGTCGGCAGACATTTCCAATGTCTTGCTTCTAACGGGGTCCATATGCGTCATCTAATCACGTGCCGCAGAATTATAAAAGCGAGCCACCGATCCGATGCATGAGAATAAGACTCGGCCAAGCGGTTCGGAGCGGCTCATGCACAACATATGCGGCGAAGCTGTTTGGTTTACCGCAAATACTTCGCTTGGTTCGCCTGATGGGCGGCGTAGGTCATGGCGTAATGCATCACGCCATTTCTGTCGGTGAGGTAATACAGGTAATCGGTCTTCGTCGGATGCAGGGCGGCGTTGAGAGCATTGAGCCCGGGATTGTTGATAGGGCCCGGCGGGAGTCCGACATGGGTATAGGTATTGTAAGGAGAGTCCACGGTGAGATCTGCGAAGGAAGGCGAGTAGGTATCGCGATTGAAGATGTAGCCGAACACAGCATCGACTTGGAGCGGCATGCCGAGCGCGAGACGATTCCATAAGACGCCCGCGACGAGACGTCTGTGTTCGGTCGTGCGCGCCTCCTTTTCGATGAGAGATGCCATGATAACGACGGATCCGAGTGAGTGCCCCGACGCTCGTATATCGGGAAGCAGTGGGCGTATCTTCGCGTCGAAGTTCTCCCGCATGGTGGCGACTATTTTTTCAATGGTCGTATCGGGGGGAAACAGATAGGTGTCGGGGAATAGGTATCCTTCGTTCGGCTTTCCCGCTCGTATGAAATCCTCCGCAGGGAGAAGCGGCAACGCGCCTGCGACCCGGAGCGCCATCTCACGCACCGTCGTGCCCTCAGGAAAGGTGATGCGTGCCGGAGGGAGGTCATACGCGCCCACGGCCAGCCGGTACGCGACAGTGAGCGCATTTTCCGGTGTTCTGAAAAAGTACGCACCCGCCTGCACATGAGAACCGGCGCCCGAGATCCGCAGGACGAAGCGCAGGACCTCGGGATGCTTGACGATGAGGGCGTCGGAGAGCTGTCGCGCTATGTCGGGCACTGACGCTCCCTGGGAAATGGAAATGATATCGCCGGAGGGAAAGTCCCGCGGCGGCGCAAGCACGAAGACGTACCCGATAACGAGAACGAAGGCAAGAGCGAGTGCTCCAACCATTCGGATATTCCGCTGTGAAAAATCGAAGCGGTTCACACAGGCAGATCAGGAGGGGCTTCGGCCGTCGGCGACTGAATGCGACGGAGTCCGGGCGTCGCAACGGTGCTCGAAGGAACGTGAAAAACAGTGGCGATCTCCTCCGTGCTCATGACCATTGCATTGTCCATGGCGAACGGTTCGTGGAAATACTGCCGGCGACGGAATGCCTGCACGATCTGCCTGCGGAAAGCATCCTTGCGACGCTCATTTCCGAACTCCCAGGGATAATCGCTGAACTCCATGCCGAAGTGGGTCGCTTTGACGCCGTTCCAGCCCTCCGAGTTGAACGCTTTGAAGAGGCTGATCATGCCGGTGATGAAGGTAGGATTGAAATGCTTCGGTTCAGCGATATAGACACCGCGACCACCGACGTCAAACGCGAGTTTTGACACATTGCGCTCAATGGCGGCGATGGTCTCCGACTGTCCTTTCGTCGGGTTCGGAAAGCCTTCGGTTTCGATCATTTTTCCGCTCGCCGAATCGAAGTATTTGAATTTCCTCGTCGTCTCGCGGCGTATCTTGTCCACTTCTTCGAGCGCTTGGTCGCGCCAGGTAAACCGCTTACCTTTCTCGTTTTTCTTATTGTATTTCTCGCCCGCGTGCACGCGGATGATGAATTGCAACCAGAAATACTGATGCTTTCCTATCGAACCCATGAATTCGACGATGCTTGCGAAAGGGTCTACCTGCTCGGGCTCCTTCTGCGTCTTGTCGAGGCCGTACTCGACATATGTCTTGATCGGGTACGCGTCGATCGGCTGTGTGTGTTTATAATCGCAGCCCCATACGCCCCACTCTCCGGGTTCCGCGCTGATGGTGCGCGTATAATCCATCGCCTCGACCATTTGCACGCCGGGATACTGGGAATAAAACGCGTTCTCGACGAGCTTGCGGAAATCCGCGCGCGTCCACACGAAAAAATGTATCTCTCCCTCGAACGAAGCGATCTCCAACGACCAATACGGACGTACCTGGCCCTGCCAATATATCTGGAACCAGTTGCTCTCGCCCTTCGTATAGTGGATGCTGGATAATACCGTTTCCATGGCAAGCGGCGTTTTTACCAAATTTCGCGGCAGCTTGATCTCGAGCAGGACATATGGTCGGGTCGCGATGAATTCGGAGCGTATGTACACGAGCCACAGCGTGAATGCGCCGCCCACGAGAAGGAACGGCAGCCACAAGGGCGCAAGGAAAAGCGCGAGCGAAAGGGACGCGGCGACCTGGGCCGGGAAAAATACGTAGGCGAGGAAGAGGAGAGTTATTCCCGCAATGAGGGGTGGCCACCGGAACGGGCGGATGCCCACGGTGTCGCGCGCATCGTTGACCAGCTTCGCAAGCTTGTCGTAGAAAGGAAGTAACATGCCGCTTTAGTATACCACCACACTAATTTCAGAATCATATTGGTGCGGTGGTATACCAACAAAATCGGCGGCGCTGAGTAGCGCCGCCGATTTGCACGGATAAAATTTATACGGCCGCGTAACGACCGTCGCGCAAACGCTTGAAGTAGCGTGAATCATTCAGGTTCACGAGGATGGTGTTGTCCTTCACGAAGCGTGCTTTCTTGACGTGCTTGATTATCTCGTCTTTCTTCAGAGGACCGGTCCGTTCGAGGGTCTCGCGAATGACATCGCGCACGACGCCCGGTGTGTAGCCCCATTCGGTGAGCGCGTACAACCCGCGGCCCACCAGAACGAAGCGCGGGTCCTTAATGAGTTCGTTGTGCGTGGTGGCGATATGGGCTTTCTTGGAGAAAAGCGAGCCAATCGCCGCGGCGACAGCGGAAAAGTGCATCGGAGCGCCGTGACGCTTGATGGCGAGATAGGCGTAGTCGCGAACGCCTTTGATGCGGATGGCGGGTGCCGTGGCGCGCCCCCATTCGGCGAGCGGATTTTTGCTGATGCGTTTGGAAAGCGAGAGCCAGCGTTTTAGTACTTCTTCGTTCTTGTACGCATCGTTGACGTCTTTAAGCTCCTCAAGAAAGCGGTCGAGGAGTTCTCCCTCCGGCATGACTTCGTCATCGGACAAAGAAGCATACAGTTTTGAGAGCGCTTCGTGAATATGCTTCGCCGTGGCGTGGTCAACGTGCCAGCGCGCAAGAAAATCGTTCGTTTCGCGCTCGCGGAAAAATCCCGAATCGAGCATTAGAAAAAAACGGAACCGATTGCGGCTCTTCTCGTCCTTTCCGAGCACGGACAAAAGCGTTTCCTCGGGTATGACGGCGCCGAGCGACTCGATGTACCGAGTGAGTTCGCCGAAGGCCGCGTTCGCTTCCTTGAAGGCCTTGCTTGCGCGTACCGCCTCGAGTCCGGCCGCCTCTATCTGACGGACGCGCTCGCGTGTGATGCCCGTACGGTCGCCGATGGATTCGAGGGTTTCGCGTTCCGGAGCTGCGCCGAGCCCGAACCGGCGGATAAGTATCTCGCGGGCCCGTTCCGGAGCGGCCGAGAGGAGCTTCTTCGTGAGGGCGGCGCTGTCAAACGAAAACGAGGCGGCCGGGGCTGTGCGGTTCTTCGCCTGCATGCTTGTTTTGCTGACCTGATTCATGTGGTCTAATTTATAGCAAACGCACCATAAACAGTCAATGGGTTCGGTTTACGCTACGAGATTAACGATTCTGCCCGGCACATACACGACGCGGGAAGGGGTCTTCCCCGCCAAAGCGGCTGCGACGGCTGGAAGTTTCAAAGCTTCAGCCAACGCGTCAGCTTCGCCGGCCTCGTTCGGTAACCGAATGCTGCCTCGCTTGCGGCCGGCGACTTGTACAACGACTTCCGCCGTATCCGAAACGAGGTGCGCCGGATCGTATGCGGGCCAGGACGCAAGGTGGATGGAATACGGTTCGCCAAGCCGCTCCCAGAGTTCCTCGGTGATGTGCGGTGCAAATGGCGCCAAGAGCCGTAAAAACGCGCTCCACTGTTCATGACCGATCTTCCCCTCCTTCTCGACCGCGTTGAGGAAAATCATCGCCTGACTCACCGCCGTATTGAATTTGAACGTTTCGATATCTTCCCCTATCTTCTTGATGGTTTGGTGGACAAGCGGGTCGAGTGCCGCAACCGGAGCATCAACGACGAGTTCCTGCCCGGCCCACAGCCGTTCGAGGAAGCGGGCCGTACCCGCGATAGAGGCCATGCTCCATGCCGTCGTGTTCTCGAACGGACCCATGAACATCTCGTAGGCACGGAATGCGTCGGCGCCGTACTGTGCGACGACGTCGTCAGGATTGATGACGTTCCCGAGCCGCTTGCTCATTTTGCGTCCGTCTTCGGCGAGGATGAAGCCGAGGAATTCGAGGCGCGCGAACGGCTCGCTAGTGCTCACGACTGCGATGTCGTACAAAAATTTGTGCCAGAAACGCGCGTAGATGAGATGGCGTACGGCGTGGTCGCCGCCCACATAGACGTCCACCGGCGCCCAATGCTTTTCATTCTTGGCAGAGACCAATTCGTGGTCGTTATGCGGGTCCATGAACCGGAGGTAATACCAGGAGGAGCCCGCCCACTGCGGCATGGTGTTCGTTTCTCGTGTCGCGGGACCGCCGCATTTTGGGCAAGACGTGTTGACCCAATCATGTATCGCCGCGAGCGGTGATTCGCCCGTCCCGGTCGGTTCATACTGGTCGACGTCGGGAAGCTGTACCGGCAGATCTTCATAGGGGACCGCGACAGCGCCATCCTTCTCGCAGTGGATGATGGGGATCGGTTCGCCCCAGTAGCGCTGGCGGGAGAACACCCAGTCGCGAAGTTTGTACCGCACGACTTTTTTCCCGCCTACCGCTCCGGTCATTTCCCACTTCGCCTCATCGCTGTTCCTGCCGGTATACTCGCCGGAATTAACGAGCGATCCGGTTCCGGTATACGGAGCCGGCCCGTTCTGCAAAAGACGCAACGAGTGTTGATGCGTCTCCGGCGTGAGGAATTTCGCAAGCTTGTCGGGCGTAAGCCACAATAATTCGTGCTTTGCTCCTTCTTCGGGTACCACGTCTTCCCGAGCGTCATCGGCAAGCTCGACGGAAAATATATGTGCATGGACGAGCTGATTTTTCTGTTTCGGCACGTGATAGAAAAGCCCGTCCACGACCCCGAGTTTCCCCGCGATCCTCGCGTGCAGATAGCCCGTTTCTTCACGGATTTCTTTCAGCACGGTTTCTTCGGGGGTCATTCCCTCTTCGACACCGCCGGTAAGAAATGTACCCCAGGTGACATCCTTCCATTTGAGCCCGAGATATTTCTTCTCCTTCCAGTGCCGAATGATGGCGATAACGCCATTCTTTTCCAGGATCGGTTCGCCGGGACGATAGACGCCCGGCTGCGTCGTCTGAGTGTATCGCTGCGCGATGACCTGCCGGATAGGAAGATCCATCGCGCGTGCAAATTCGAAATCGCGCTCGTCGTGCGCGGGCACGGCCATGATGGCACCCGTGCCGTATGAGCCAAGCACGTAGTCGGCGACGTATATCGGTATTTCCTCCTTGGTCGCCGGATTCGTCGCCGTGACGCCTTCAAGCTTCACGCCGGTCTTTTTTTTCCCTTCCGCGCCGCGTTCTATCTCCGTTTTTGCCTCGGCGGCTTTGATATACGCCTCAACTTCCCTTGTATTCGCGATGCGTTCAAGGAGCGCTTGTCCCGTGGGGCCCTGGCGGAGCAGCGGATGCTCGGGCGCGAGTACGAGGTAGGTCGCGCCGAAGATCGTGTCCGGACGGGTGGTGAAAACCGTCACGGATCCGTCACCTACCACAAACGGTATCTCCGCGCCTTCGGAGCGGCCGATCCAATTGCGCTGCGCCTCCTTGATGTGTTCGGGCCAATTGAGCGCGTTCAGGTCATCGAGCATGCGGTCGGCGTACTCGGTGATCTTGAGCACCCACTGCGGCAGGCGCTTCTTGATCACCGGCGTTCCGCAGCGCTCGCACACGTTCCCGTCAAGGTCTTCGTTGGCGAGTCCGGTCATGCACGACGGACACCAGTTAATGGGCTCGTCCGACTGGTACGCGAGTCCTTGCTCGAACAGTTTCAGGAATATCCACTGGGTCCATTTGTAATAGGCGGGGTCCGTCGTGTTTATTTCCCGCGTCCAGTCGTAATCGAAGCCGAGATGCGCAAGCTGCGCCTTGAAGCGGGCGATGTTCTGTTCGACGGCTTGGCGCGGGTGCGTTTTATTCTTGAGAGCGAAGTTCTCCGCGGGCAGGCCGAACGCGTCCCAGCCCATGGGATGCAACACCGAGAATCCCTGCATGCGCTTTTTGCGCGAGAAGACGTCGGTTGCGATATATCCCTTCGGATGGCCAACATGCAGTCCTTCGCCCGACGGATACGGGAACATGTCGAGAACGTACACCTTCTCTTTCTCCGCGTCTTCGTTCGTGCGATAGAGGCCGTCCCGCTCCCAGCGTTCCTGCCACTTCTTCTCAATAGATGAACGGTCGTAGGCCATTTCGCCAAGTAGGTGACACCAGCCCGCCGTTAGAGTTGTTTGGTGAGCGGCGGATAGAAGCTAGGGTCAATGGTGCGGTCAAAACAGACCTGACCGCTCCCGTGCTGCCAATTGTCCTGCGCCATTCCCTTGATGCCCTCCGGCACTGCCGGAACGGAACGCGCATAGTTCACCCGACTTTCCTTGTTGAACTCCGCGCAAAGCTTGAAGGAAAGCGCTCCGGTAGCCTGATAGATATACTGCTTTCCGGTCTGCGGGTCTGTCGGCAAAGGGCCGTAGGAGAGAGGGTCGCTTAGAGCCGCAAGCGACGACGGCAGCTGCCGCTTCGCCTGCCAATAGCTCGTAACACGCGACTGGATGTCTTGGAGACCGGACACCTTCTGCGCATCGAGCCGTGCGAGGCGCGCATCGGCCGGAGTACCGACGATGAAGAAACCCGACAGTATCGTTACGAACGCGAGAACCCCGACGCCGATGCCCACAAAGCGTTTCCGTCCGGGGAATCGCTCCCAATACCCCTTGAGGTCGGCGCTGAAGTGCATAAAAGCGCCGGCAGCAATGAGCAGGATGACAAGTACCTTGAGAAGAAATGCGGTTGTAAGCTCCTCTCCGTTGAGGAACGTGGTGAGGAGCATGATGAGGTCCACCGCTATCGCTACGCCAGCGACAAAAAGCGTGAGAATAAGCGCCCAGCGGCGCACCCAAATGTCCTTGCGGGACGGGTCGCGGGCGATATCTGCGCGAATGAGCCGCATGAGGAACATATAGAGCGGCAGAAGGACGATGACGGATGCCATCTGGTAACTGATACCGCTCTGGTACGGGTCGGAGGGATAGTACGTGAGTACGTTCGGGAACGTGTAGTCGATGTAATTGAAAACAAGGAAGATGAACGCGATAATGCTCCAGTAAAATGCGACCATCGCGCCCGCCCACAAAAAGAAATCTTTTGCAGTTATTTTCGGTTTGTCCATAGAGGCGGATTATACCATAAAAATGATTCACCCCACCGTCCGAGTCCCTGTCGGGGGTGGGGTGTTTGCTACTGCGTCTTGCGGCGAGGGAGCGGGCGGTCATCGTAGGCCGCCCGCGCCCAGCCGGCGCCCGCGGTTCAGCGGCGTAAGCCCTGGACGGCGACCGTCATGCCGAAGTTCATCGAAATAAGGCCTCTGGCGGTGCTGTTGCGCGGCGGATCCGTTGTGTGCCTTTTCATCTTCTCTCCTTGAAAGAAAAAGAACGCCGCTCCTCCCACATGGCGATGTGGTAAGCGACGAAGATATAGTACAACGGTCATTACCTATTTGTCAAGTGCGTCAGCCGTGGAGAAAAATTACGACGTCGCCGTCCTGTACGATATAGTCCTTCCCTTCTGTGCGGACTTTCGCCGCTTCGCGCGCGGCAATCCAGCTGCCTGCGGCAAGCAGATCGTCGGTGGAGACGACTTCGGCGCGAATGAACTTTTCCATGAAGTCGTGGTGGATAGCGGCGCCCGCGACGGGCGCCGCGCTCCCGGCGGGCACTGTCCACGCGCGGGTCTCGTCCTCTCCGGTCGTGAAAAATGAGATGAGGCCGAGCGTGTCATACGCGCCGCGGATAAGACCGGCGAGACCGTCCTCATTCACGCCGAGCTCCTGCCGGAAACCCTGCCGGTCGCTGTCGGCGACATCATTCAGTTCCCGTTCGGTCGCCGCATCAACCATGACGAAACGCGCGTCGAGTGATTTGATGAGTTCATAGGCGCGCTCCGCGCGACCGTCGACAAGCTCGTCGAGGTTATGCCCACCGTTCTTCTGATTGAGCGCGTAGAGAACGGGTTTCATCGTGAGGAGATTCAGGTGCGCGACGCTTTTCTTTTCATCATCCGTGAGCGCGGCATGAAGCGCGAACGTTCCCATAGAAAACGCCCGTTCGAGTTTCGTGAGTGCGGCGTCTTCAATTATCGCCTTCTTGTCGCCGGACCTGAGGTCTCCGGCGAGCTTATCGCGCCGCTTCCTCACCTGCTCCGCATCGGCAAGCACGAGTTCGAGATTGATTATTTCCATGTCCCGATAGGGTTCAACATTCTCTTCCACATGGAGCACGTTCGGGTCATCAAAGAAACGGACGACTTGCAGTATCGCGTCCGTCTCGCGGATGTGCGTGAGGAACTGATTCCCGAGCCCCTGACCTTCTGCGGCACCCTTTACGAGCCCCGCAATATCCACGAATTCTATGGCCGCCGGAATTGTTTTCGCCGATCTGGAAAGTGTTGACAGTTTTTCCAGCCGCGCATCCGGGACTCCCACTATCCCGACGGACGGGTCGATGGTGCAGAACGGATAGTTCTCCGCCGGTACCGAGGCCTTCGTCAGTGCGTTAAACAATGTCGACTTCCCCACGTTGGGAAGTCCTACGATGCCTATTTTCAGCATGGAGCTACTATCTCATACCTTCAGGATTTATTCACCCACTCCCGATCTACCGGGGCGGTCGAGTTGCCCGACAGTCGAGCTCGTGAGGACAGAACGACTATTTCTGCATCAGTGCGGTAAGTTCGGAGCGGTATTTTTTCATTACCTCCATCGCCGCCTTCATTTCGCTCTCGCCGCCCTTTTTGCGCCGCTCAATCTCCTCGCCTATTTTTTTGAAAAGCTGCGGGTCCTTGGTAACGAGCGCGGTCATCTGTTCGCGCTGTTCCTTCGGCACGTCTTTCATTTTCCACTTGGCGTACAGGTTGAGAAGAAAACTTTGAAATGACATAGGGGGATATGGTAGCACGCGAATCGAAACGGTGTTAGAACCTTGGTCGTTGGGTGATGCCGCGAATGGTGCGCGTACTCAAATACAGGGCGACAAGCGAAAGGATCGCGAGTATCTCGACGTACAGGAAGGATGGTTCGAACAAACTTATTCCCGCGCGATAGTGACTCACGGCGGCGATACCGAAAATGAGCGTGCCGAGAGCGGCCAGGATCCCGTTGAACCAGTGAATTCCCCGTTGAGCCGGGTTGGTAACGCCCGCCGCAACGACGAGTATTACGGCCGAGAACACCGCGCCGGTGGTCGAAAGCGGAAGCTCCGCGCCGGTAGACTGCGCGACGATGATGAGAACCGCGCCGACCACGAACAGCGCCCGGACCCCGTCGCCGTGATAGTGCGGTATCTCCCGTCGCGGTGGGACGCTCTCTCCGCCATCTTCGCCGAAGGCCATATCTCCCCAAGTATACGCCTGTCAAGATATGCGCAAGCCCCCATGGGGATAGCCAAAAAAGACCGCGACGCGTGGTCGCGGCCCGTCCTCCGAGGATATCAGGCGCTTAGGAATATCCGGTTGTCTTCCCAAGCGAACTGCCCGCCTCTTTTGACGCGAATCCGCCTGCCAGGTCCGCGCTCGACGACAAGGTACGAGCCTTTCCTTGGGTGCAATTCGGCGACGATGGCCATGAGGAGCGCCCACGCGGCTTTCGAATTGTCCTTCGTGTAGTTGCAAAGCTGTACTTCGCCCTGCAGGTGAAGGTCCTGCGGCCACGTTTCGGTCCGTACATGCGATTCCTGGATCGATTCGAACACCGACATCGCTCCCGGTTCCCAGCCATGACCCTCGTCGACGAAACCCGAGCGCCAGGTCATTTCGACCCGTTTGATCGCTTCGCGGATGACCCGGCGGAGATTTTCCCGCTCGAATATGCCGAAGCGCTTTGCGTCTTCCGCGGTGAAGTACAAGTCGAACAGGATGTTCGTACTGCCGCGCCCGCGTTGGCGCGATGTCCCTTGCTCCATGATGTGTCTCCTTCCGTAAGGACATCCGCACCATTGCGGATGCTGACTATACTAAGGAGTAGTATAGGAAAAATTACAGAATACGTATGCCCAAAGGCAACGCCTGTGGACAGCGTGTTGCGTATCGCCCAAGGGAGTATACTGTACGGGTCTGTTAGCATTAAGAAATAAACCCTGCACTATGGCAATGAATCCAGCTCTGTCTAAGCCGCTTAATCTCTCCGCCGACCTCGAAGCGGTCGTCGGCAAGGGACCGCTCCCGAGAACCGAAGTGGTGAAGAAACTGTGGGAGTACATCAAGAAGAATAACCTTCAGAATCCGCAAAATAAGAGGAATATCCTCGCGGATGACAAATTGAAGGCGATATTCGGCGGCAAGAGCGAAGTTACCATGTTCGAGATGACCAAACTCGTCTCGGCGCACATGAAATAGCGCCGATAGGCATACGGAAGCAAAACCCGCCAAAGGCGGGTTTTGCTTTTACGGAACGGCCTGCGTGCAGAATTTACAGCGCTTTGCGGTGATAGGTATCTCGCTTAGGCACTCCTGGCATTTTTTGGTCGTTGGGTCCGCCGGAGGCCCTTTATGCGAATGGGAAATAAGCAGGTTTATCGGTTTTACGATAAAAAAGAAGACGGTTGTGGCGATGAGCAGGAAGGAAATGAGCGCGTTGAGGAAATGTCCGTAGAGGAACTTGCTGCCATTCACCGTGAAAGAGAGGTCGCTAAAATCAGGGACCATGGCGATAGCCGCGATGAGTGGGGTGATGAAGTCCGAGACGAGCGCCGTCACCACCGCTCCGAAAGCCGCGCCGATCACGACGCCAACGGCGAGGTCGATCACGTTCCCGCGCAATAGGAATTGTTTCAGTTCTTTCAGCATGGGGAAAGTATACCAGGACCGATCCGTTCACTGAATTTGTGGACCCGAGGGGAATCGAACCCCTTGCCTCGTGCATGCCATGCACGCGCTCTACCAAGTGAGCTACGGGCCCTTTTTACTAAAACTCGTCATCACCTGTTGGGCTATTCGTTTCAGTTCCAAATCAACGGCCGAAGAGAAATAATCGATGCGGCATACTCCTTTGTACTCTCTCTTCTCAGAGACTCGTCCCAAAGTCCGTTTATCGACCCGCGCTCCGTAGAACTGACTAAGAGGAATTCTCGTTGTTTCTGACCAGAACTTTTCAAGTTTTTTGATATCCTGGTCGGCCCTACACTGCAGGGTGCAGCGGAACTTTCGTTCGTCTAATTTGTAGCATTCTCTCATTAAGTTTACAAACATAAGCACTATCGCTGGATCAGAATTGCCGAACATCAGCGAGCCACGAGATGATTTGGACCCTTCGGCGAGATAAAGGACGGCTAAGACAATCTTTCTTGTGCGATTGTCTGCGGCAAAAACATGGAGTAAATCCTTATTTTGCGCGTCCAAACTTTCAAAGAAGGCTTGTTGGCGCTCTTTTCTCTTTCTGGAGGAGATCTCCTGGGCTTTGGCGAAGTTCAACTTGTTCAGCTTTTGTACCTTAACGTGATAACTTCTCGGCAAAGTGATATTCCGGCACCAGTAACTCAATGTGCTCTTGGGAATGTCAATCTTCAGAAGCCTCTTGATTTCAGAGTACGTCTTGCCTTTCCGACGAAGCTGCGCCGCTCGTTCTTGCGATGATACCGGCAACATGGGAATATTGTACCCCTAATACCTCCATCGGCACTTGCGCACCGTGTACAATTTGTGGACCGTAGCGGATTTGAACCGCTGACCTCGTCAATGTTCACCCCGTTAGATATCTCTTCGGTGGACCTGGGGGGATTTGAACCCCCTACCTCGTCAATGCGAATGACGCGCTCTACCAATTGAGCTACAGGCCCATATTATCTAACGGGGCGCGTGACGCGCTCTACCAGCTGAGCTAACGGCCCAAACATGAACAGAACGGACTGGCGGGCAGGCAGGTAAGGATAACGCGCTCTACTGCAAGAAGCGAGGCGAAATAAAATTCGATTTATTTCTGCCGAGCGCCGCAGCAGAAAGCCCGCAGGGCTTACCAGCTGAGCTAACGGCCCGTGCGAAACATGCTAACACGCTCGAATATTATTTTCATCGGGCCACCGGGAATCGGTCACGGATAATTTTCTCGCCGTCGCTCGAAAATTTCCTCGACCCCGTCTCGCCGTTCGGCTTGCTAGCCGAACAGTGCTCCGACTTTCGATTCCTTTCGGGCTACCGGGAATCGAACCCGGACTGCATGACCCCCAGCCACGCGTACTACCACTATACGATAGCCCGTTTTCGGAGATGTTCTGTGTCGGGCCGCCGGAAATTGGTCACGCAGAATCCCGTGCTCGGGATTTGCGCGACCCCGCCTCGCGCCGTCGCGCTCCGGCCTTCAATTCCCGACGACATGGCGCCCTCTTCGGGAGGTGTTCTCTGTCGGGCCGCCGGGAATTGAACCCGGTCTACACGCACCCGAAGCGTGCGTACTACCGGCATACTCCGGCCCGACACAGAACACCTCCTTGTGGTCACGGATAATTTTCTCGCCGTCGCTCGAAAATTTCCGCGACCCCGCCTCGCGGTTCGGCCTACTGACCGAACATCGCTCCGGCTCGCACAAGGGCACGAGAAACATGCTTCTCGTGCCCCTTGTGCGCTCTGGAGGATTCGAACCTCCGACCTTTCGCGTGTGAAGCGAACGCTCTAACCAACTGAGCTAAGAGCGCGATGCACGGCTTACCTTAGCAAGAAAAAGAAGCTCCTACAAATCACATGTACCCGCGAGGAGCGCGAAAAATATGAGTAAGGGAGTCCTGGTGCGCATGGCCATTGTGCGGCGCTTCATGATAGCAAAGAGGCCGTTTGTTATACTCCCTGCCATGAACACAAACGCATGGGCGGTTCTCACCGTGCTGATTATCCTGGTCGGTCTCGGGATTTGGATCATCGCGCCGCAAATCGCCGGGCAGCCGGGCGGCCCCTCCGCTACGACAACGGCGACCGGCACGAGCACTTCCCCTACTTCGGCCGATAACGCGCCACCGGGGAGCATCCATAACCTGCCGGTGCCACAGGCGGTTTCCGCAGCGCGCGCTTACGCCGCCCGAGCGCTCGGCGTCTCCGAAGGGCTCGTCATCGTCATGACCGCGTATGAGAAAGAGTGGACGGATAGCTGTTTGGGCCTTGGCGGGCCGGCCGAGTCCTGCGCGCAGGTCATCACGCCGGGTTACGAGGTCACCGTTCAGGCGAACGGAAAACAGTACATGTACCGCACGAACGCGACCGGCGAAGTTATCCGTCAGGCAAAATAAACTTCAGTGGACCCGACCGGACTTGAACCGGTGACCCCTTCATTGCAAATGAGATGCTCTACAGCAAGGAGAGAGGCCGAAGGACTTACCAGCTGAGCTGGGGATTCAAAACTTGGGTGGACCTGACCGGTTTCGAACCGGTTACCTCCTCATTGCAAATGAGGCGCTCTACCAATTGAGCTACAGGCCCACCCAAGTTTTCAATCTTATTTCTTGATCCTACAATATCATTTTCGGCCGATTATTTGAAGCTAATTCTTTCGGCTGATAAAATTGAGGTAATTTTTAGAACGGGGCTTAAATTGCTCGAAGTACACGACGGAAAAACCGTGTTCGCGCAGCAGGTCCTCAACCTCTTTTTTTCGATAATAGCTAAACCAGCGCGGCAAATGCACTCCTGAACTCTCCTTGTACTGCTCGACGTCACCCTCTATAAGCCCCAATCCGAACGTCCCTCCTTTCACGAGAACACGGGCCACCTCCGAGAGAGCCGCGCCAACGTTTGCCTTCGGCACATGCAATAAGGTGGTATACGACCACACGCCCCCGAAGCTTTCGCTCGGGAACGGCAGTACGCTGAAATCGCCCAGCATGGAATTGAGACCTCTGGACGCTGACAAAGCGACCATCGCCTCGGAGGCGTCAAGACAAACGATGTCCAATCCTTTCTCTTTCAGAATAAGGCCGTCCCGCCCGGGGCCGCTTCCCACATCCAGCACCCGTCCGTTCGTCATGCGAGCGAACGTGTCTATAACCGTCCGCGGGAACAAATCCCAAAAGCCGGCGGTCTCGGCGTCATAGGCAAGTGCAGTGCGGTTATAGGTGTCGATCGTAACCTTATCCATGGCCGCAAACGTTCTGCATAGAAAGCAAGTATACCAGGATGGGATACCGCGTGAGAAAATGAGTGACGGCAGATTATCTTCGCAGATAGGCGGTCATGGAGAACGTCGTGCTACCGATCGTAAGCAGCGCCCGTATTCCTTCCGGTCCCGGTCCCGCGGCAGGGATACCCGTAAACGTGAGATCACTCACGAACACGTTGCTGCTCGTAAGCGGAAGGAAATCGCCGTCTTCTTTCATTTCCACCTTGGTTCCGTTCAGCTTCACGTTCACGGTCGCGCCGCCATATCTTGTTACGACGAGCTCGTGAGCGTCCGGGATGCTGAAACCGGATGCCGAAGAAAGCGCCCACCCTATCTTTCGCATGACAAAATCCCCTTCTTCACGCGCGACGGCCATCGCGCTGATGCGCCCGGAACTTCCGGTGAGGTGGTACGCCATAGCCACCGCGCCGCCGATGATGAACGCGAGGAGCGCGATGTACAGCATGGTCTCTACGAGCGTGAATCCTCGCATATTCATGGAGTGGTAATGACCGATAGTGAACCATTGTTGCCCGCATCGTTCGACGCGGCATAGAATGCGTTCCCTTCGCAGTCCATGGACGGTTCGTAGGCACTGCCGCTTGCAGGCAGGGCGACGGAAGACAGTTGGGCGGTGCTTGTCGCGCTCACGACCGTGAAAGCCGCGTTTGTCAGGACAAAAGAAAGGAAATCGCGCGTGACGAGCCCGTTTATGCTGCTGCCCGTTTCCTTGGTGAGCGGGTCCGCGTTCGCACTCTGGATGGCCGAGGGATCCGCTATGTTGAGTTTGTAGTATTCAGGCCCCGCATTCGGTGCGGTCTTCCCGAGAAAAAGGGACGTACCGATCGCGTACAAGCTCTTGCCATTGCCGCCTCCGACGGGCGCGTTGAATCCCGCGACATACTGCGGAGATGCGGGAACCGCGATATTCAGAACCGTGACCTCTTGCGCCGCCGGCGACGCTACGTAGGCGTAATGCCCGCTGATGGCGATGGCATTCACGTCGTGTCCGCCCGAAGCATAGCCGCCGACCCACACGGGAGCGGAAGGGTCCTGTACGTTGATGATGTCGAACTCGTCGCCGCTGGTGGAAGTGAGACCGAGATAGACGTACCCATCGCGGTACGCAAGCGCATTGCCGAGGCCCGCAGAGGGGACATGCGTGAGCGGTATTTTGTAAGTCACCAAAACACGAGGGCGTGCCGCACCCGTTACGTCGAATACTTGCAGCTGGCCGCTCGCAAAACTGCTCGCGCTTGCGGCAAACGCGTATACGACGCTGGCCGCACGGTCTTCGACAATGCGGACGGCGGCAAGGCCGCCGGTATTCGCCGGCGCATTATCGAGTGTGCCGAGCAACACCGGATGAGCGGGGTCGGCTATGTCGAAAATGAAAAATGTCGGGTCCGTTTTGTACGGCGTGCGCGCAACCGACACGTAGAGTTTCCCGCGATACGCATTGACGTCGCTTATCGGGTACGGCCCCGTGCTCGTCGCGATGAGGTCCAAAAACGGAACGCTGGTGAGGGCGGGGCGTGTCCAATCGCCGGTGACGATGGAGCTGCATGTGTCGTCGGAGAGCGAGCGCGAGTCGGTCAGTATGGTGGCGAGCTCGACGGAGAACGGGCGTCCCGCGCTTTCCCACGTCACCGTGCTCGTCGCCTGCTTGGTAAAAAAGTCGCTCTGCGATACTGCGACCGATGCGTTGTAGACGAGTGGCCCCGCCTCCACGACCGTCGTGGTTGAATTTGCCAGGCGGAAATCCTGCCGCGCGAGCGCCCTCTCTTCTTCGAGCATTTTTTGAGCGAGGGAGAGCGCGGGACCGCTCGCTTCGGCGTCAACGATGAGTGCTTCGTCTCCGAACGCAAGCAGAATGATCGCTGCAAGGCAAAGCGTGAAGACACCGAACGCGATCAGCATCTCTAATGTCGACATGCGCGCGAATGGACGCCCATCGGGCCATTGTAACGCGGTACCGTTCGCGTTATTGATACTGGATATAGATGGGCGCGGGAGTGAGTTTGAGGACTTCGGCGGGGGTCAGTAGGCCGGTCGAGGGTGGTTTAATATCGTTCTTGTAAAAAAGCTTGATGCCCGTGAACTGCACCGGCTCGGGTGCCACGACCCTGTTGTACGTCCCGTACTTCTTCTCCTTCGAGCCGAAACCGTCCATGTCTATCACGATCTGGACCTCCGGCAGAGGCGTTATCTTCTTGTAGTTCGTCACCATCGCGGAAGTGAAGCGGTGCACGACGAGTATCTTCGGCGGCAGATGATATTGCGTTACCAGCTCCGCGAGATAGCGCGCGGCGTAGTTCACGTCGGCCGCGTCGAATGTGCCGATGACCGTTCCGGGCGGGTTGCCGTATTTCATCGAGAATTCCGGGTCGATGGCCAGATGCACCTGCGGCATCCGGAGATACTTCTCCAAAAGCGGCAGTTCGCGTTCAAGCGAACTCATTCCCACCTGTATATCGAGGAAGACGATGCCATGTATCCGTCGTGCCAGGTCAAGTGCGTGGTCGATCTGGTCGTCCGGCATCCGGAGAATATAGTTCCCTTCCCTGCCCGCGCTCGCCTGCGCGACCACCGCGATGTAGTGGATAGCGGGTATGGTCGGCGTCGCGGGGTCGGCGGCGGCCCACATCTCGCTTGTCGAAGAAAGCCTTGCAAGTACGATGTCTTCCGGATATTCCCCGAGCACTCCCATGCCTCTTGAATAAAAGTTCCCGTAGTAGGCGACGACGCGTTTGAAAGGCAGAATGGCCCCCGCGTTCGGATACACCGTTTTCACCGGCCAGAGAAACGGTGTGGAGGAAGCGGCTGGCGCTTTGCCGGTGAATACTGCCGCGGTCGTGGTGCCGGCGTGCGCGAGCGCGAGAAGCCGCGCGTCGTACTCGGCGGTGTCCAGGGTCGGCAACGGGAAAAAACGTTCGGTGACCTGCGAACGGTACTCGCTTGAAGCGAGCGGCGAGAAACCGAACGCATAGACGAGTGCGAGCGCGCCGACACCCGCCCCCGCCGTTCGCCACAGTACTACGGACATGATGGACCTATTTTAGCGGAAATGCCGCGAAAATGCTAAATAACGGCGTCCGAACTATTCGTATCGCAGGGCGTCGATCGGATTCTTTCGAGCGGCCTGGCGGGCCGGATACAGGCCGAACGCGATCCCTGCGATGCCCGACACCGCGAGTCCGAGGACAACGGAAGAAAGGGGGAAGGCGAAGACCCAGCCGATCGAGGGGAAAAACGTCGTGAGAACGAAATACGCCAGGCCAACTACGCCGGCGCCAAGGGCGATGCCGATGATGCCACCGGCGAACGTGAGCAGGACCGACTCGATGAGAAATTGCTGCAGAATATCGCCATTGGTCGCGCCAACCGCTTTGCGGAGCCCTATCTCGCGCGTGCGTTCCGTAACGGCGACCAGCATGATGTTCATGATGCCGATGCCGCCGACGATGAGCGAGATGGATGCTATCGCAGCGAGAAAAAGGGTGAGGACGGAAGTGATGTTGCCGAGGAGCGAGAGAACGTCTTCCTGGGTCCGTATGTCGAAATCGTCCTTGTTCGGGTTCGTGATGCCGTGATTCTGGCGCAGTACGGAAGTGATGCGTGCTTTCACGAAGTCCACGTCGTACGCCGCGTCGCCCTCGACGATGATATCGTTGAAATAGGTGATGCCGAGGAGCTGTTTCTGCGCGACCGAGATCGGCATGATGACCAGATTGCCCTGGTCAACGCCGAAGGGCCCGCTTCCCCCCTTGCTCAAGACCCCCACGACGCGGAACGACACGTCTTTGAGCCGCACCGTTTTGTTGACGGGCGAGACGGTAGTGCCGAATAGCGTCTCCGCGAGCTCGGGACCGAGCACGACGATATGGTTCCCCGAACTGATATCTCCCGCCGAGAGGCGTTGACCAACTTTCACATCGAGATTCCTGATGGAGAAGAAATCGGACGTCACTCCCTGGTAGCCCACGGTGGCGCTGTTGTTTCCGTATACCACTTCGGCTTGTCCGCGCACTTCCCCCGCGGCACCGCTTATCGACGGCTCGCGCTTGAGCGTATCAATGTCCCTTTGCACCAAACTGGTGATGATGATGCCCTGAGAGGACGCGGGCGGCGCGAATTTCCCGTTCGCGGGCGCGCCCGGTATCACGATGATAAGGTTCGATCCGATGCCCTGCACCTGGTTGAGGATGATGTCCTGAGCCGATCGACCGATGGACATCAGGATGATGACGGACGCGATGCCGATGACGATGCCGAGCATCGTGAGTATCGAGCGCATCTTGCCGTGCGCCAAACTGCGGGTAGCGGTTTTGAAAGCGTCTCGTACCAGCATATTTATTTCAGCGTCCCGCGCCGAAGGCGGTCCGCGGTGATTGGATTATCGCTTTCCACCATCCCGTCCTTCACCCGGATGATGCGGTCCGCGAACTCCGCGGTTTGGGTTTCGTGCGTCACGAGGACGACCGTCCGCCCCTTTCTGTTGAGTGACGCGAGTATCTCCATGACCTGCAGGCCCGACTGCGAATCGAGATTGCCGGTCGGTTCGTCCGCGAAAATGACGTTCGGGTCGGTCACCAGGGCGCGGGCGATGGCGACGCGCTGTTTCTGGCCGCCGGAAAGTTTGCCGGCCTCCGTATACAGTTTTTCTTCAAGACCGACGGAGCGGACGGCTTCCTCGACCAAGGTGCGGCGCTTCTGCGCCGGAATGGTGGAATATAGAAGCGGTATCTCGACGTTGTCATAGACGGTCAGGCGGGAGAGCAGATTGAACGATTGGAACACGAACCCCATGTCTTTGTTGCGGACCTGTGCGAGCTCCCGGTCGGTCATGTCGTCAATACTGCGGCCCAGAAAGGTGTACGAGCCGCCCGTCGGACGGTCAAGGAAGCTTAGAATATGGAGAAGCGTGGATTTGCCCGAACCGGAAGGCCCCATGACGGAAACGAATTCTCCTTTTTCAATGGAGAACGTCATGCCGCGCAGCGCCCGCGTCGGCGTCTCTTCTTCCGGATATTCCTTCTGCAGGTCCCGTATCTCTATCATTGCGACTTGAGTCCGATATTGAGCACCTCTTCCCCGAACCCGACGCCGGAAAGCACTTCCACGTTCCCGTTCTGGTCCTGGATGCCGAGCACGACGGGATGCTTCTTCACCTCCTTATCTTCAAGCGTTTCGACGAACGTCCCTTCATCGTTCTGAAGGATGGCGTATTGCGGAAGGATGAGTGCGTCGTTTTTGTGATCTGTCTCTATATCGATATTCGCGGTGAGTCCGCTCTTGAGACGCGGATCGTTCCTGTCGAAGGAAATTTTCACCTCGTAGCTCACGACGCCCTGCGTGTTCGTCTCCGCCGGCGCGATGTAAAAGACCTTTCCGGAGAATGTCTCATTGGGGAATGCGTCCAGTGTCATCATTACCTTGTCCCCCATCATGATCTTTCCTATATCCGTCTCGGACGCACCGGCGTCCACTTCGAAGCCGCCGGTGCCGATGATGGAAACAAGCGGTGTGCCGGGCGCGGCGAACTGGCCGACCTTCGCGTCCTGCTTCGTGATGATGCCGCTCATGGGCGCGACGATGCGTGTGCCCTGAAAATTCGCCTCCGCAGCGGCGACGCCGGCCTGCGCCTGCTCGACGCTCGCATCGGCGACCGACGTCGCCTTGGAGCTGTTCGTTCGGTACGTGTCGCGGGCGGTCGAAAGCGTGGCGAGGAGCGTCGTCACGCTCGAGCGCGCCGTCGCAAGGTCGGTGAGTTGGGCCGCCGTGGCGCCCGAATTGATGTCGGTTGCCGCGACGGCGAGCTTGTCGAGGAACGTATTCACTTCCTCGGTGACGACGCTCGCCGCATCAAGAAGCGCGAGCGGGTCGGTCGAGCCCGCATTCGGAAGGGCGTCCGTATAGTCGTTCATCCGCGCGGCAATGACAGCTCGGTCGCGCGACAATTCGCCAAAGGCATACATGGGCGCGGCGATGAGCAGCTGCGGGCCGTAGGCGCCCGAACTGCCGAAGAACACATCTACGTCGTTCTCAAGCGCGGTATCGAGCGTCGTGTAGGCGGAAAGATAGGCATTGCGCGCCACCCTCTCGGTTTCGGCAAGCGAAGTCGAAGAGCGCGATGCGAGCGCGGAATCATACGCGGCTTGTGCCTGCTGGAGCGCCGCATACAAATTCGCCGTATTCAGCACGGCGATGACTTCTCCCGCGCCCACCGATTCGCCGAGCCCGCGATACACGCGCGCGATGGTGCCGGCGTTCTGGAATCCGAGCGACACGCTCTGCGTCGGCGCCGTATTCCCCGTGAGCGAAACCGTTTCGGTGATGGCTCCGCGTTCCACCGTTATGAATTGATAGTCGGGAGCGTGGCGAAAAAAAGTGAAGTACGCGCCCGTGATGAGGATGAGCGCGCCTGCTATGCCGAGCGCTATCTTGGACCGCATGAGATCTTGCAAGGCGGAAGGGAGCGCCATAATGCGGAATATTTTATCAGATTATGACGCGAGAGTCAAAATTACCTTATCGGGCGGCAGTCCCGTTCTCTATTCCTCGTCAGGAAGTATCGGGATCTTCTCTCCCTCATACATCGGCCTCCGGTGCGTGAGGAGGTCGAACGCGGCCTTTTCATTCGCGAACACTTCGCGGACGTAGTTGCTGAAGAGGATATGGCCGACATCGGTGTTCACGCCGTACGCTTCCATCCCGAGGCGGCGCGCAATGAAGATGGCGCGCGGCAGATGGAACGACTGGCTTGCGATGAGAACGGACGAGACGCCGAATATCTCCCGCGCGCGGTACATGGTGCTGTAGGTGTCGAAGCCCGCGTGGTCGAGGAAAATGTCTTTGTCGGGAATCCCATTCTGAAGCAGGTAGTCGCGGACTGGGTCGACTTCATTGTGGCCCGCCGTTCCGTTGTCTCCCGACACCAGTATTTTCGGCGCCTTGCCGCGCGTATAGAGCTCGATGGCCGTGTTCACGCGGTCTATAAATACGGGCGCGGGCGCGCCGCTCGGAAGCACGGGCGCGCCCGGAATGAGTATCACACCGGCGTGCGGTGCGGCCGCCGCGTCGTTATAGAGATACGGCCGCGCCTCGCCGTACACGGCCGCGTTGACGGCGAGAATAAGCAGCAGCAACGACCCGAGGCCGAGTGCGGCGAAGGAAGCGAGGCGTTTCATCCCGCTAGTATACGCATTTTCCCGGCTGCGGCACCGGTAAGAAGGGGGTGGGCGTTCCGTCGCCTTGTGTAGAGGTCTGGTTGGGTACGCCCGCGCCGGCCTTGAGGCGGTGCTGCATGCTGCACATTGCCCTTTACGAGCTAAATAAAGGAATAATGAAAAACGACACGCTCAGGACGCTGCTCGGCTATGTGCTTGCGGCGTCGCTCGCGCTTTCTCCCGCCATGGCATTTGCCAAGGAAAACGGACGGGGAAACGCGCGAGCGAGCGTGAGCGCAAGCGAGCGCGCGGACGTGCGTGCGCATACTGACGCGGATGAACAGGAGGATGCGGATGAAAACGGACGGAAAGACGGGCGCGCGAACGTCGCTACGTGCCTGACTGCGTTCGGGCATCTCATCGCACCGGGATGGATAAAGCATCATGGAACGACGACCGTCGCTTCCCACTGCTTCCTTCCTTTCGGCATTGCCAAGAAACTCGGACTTGAACGCCCGTCTCGCCCGGCAACGACCACTCCGCAGGACATGACCGCCCCGTCCGTCTTCGTCGTAACGTCGGGCACGGGAACGACCACGGCGACGATAACCTGGTTCACTACCGAACACGCCGATTCGCAAGTCGCGTACGGCACGACCACGTCGTATGGCTCGGTGACCGCCCTTAACTCGGGCATGACTTTCCTCCACTCGGTCACCATCACCGGTCTTGCTCCCGCGACGACCTATCACTTCCAGGTGAAGTCGCGTGACGCAAGCGGCAACCTCGGCACCTCTGCCGACGGCACCTTCACGACCAAATCACTCCCCGACACGGCCGCGCCGGTCCTCTCGGCGCTCTCGGTCTCCGGCCTCGGCTCCACGACCGCGACGATATCGTGGGCGACCGATGAGCCGGCAACAAGCAAGGTATATGTCGCTTCCGGCACGTCGCTCGATCTCGCAACTGCCGATGCGGTGCTGAACACCGACCTCGTGACGAATCACGCGATAACGGTGGGCGGCCTCTCGGCTTCGACGACCTACAGCTTCGCTGTACGGTCGCAGGACGCCGCGGGCAACACTGCCACCTCAGGAACGAGTTCGTTCGTGACTGGCTTATAGTCGGTACCTGAAACGAACGGGAACAGGGCGCCCTCCGGGCGCCCTGTTTCTTTTTTACTGAAAAAATAAAAGAGCGGGAGCCGTGCGGCTCCCGCGAATCACTCGAATTTCGTTCTTTTGAAATGATGTTACTGCGGCCCTTGGTTCGTGCGCCTCCGCATTTCCAGGATGCTCTCCAGGTGCCGTAGCTGCAGACAGAAGAACCACACGGCCGCGATGACGGATAGCACCGCGAGCGCCCAGTAGAGCACGGCGACCGGAAGCAGGTCCGGGAAAGCGATGCGGACGTACATTCCCCGGTTGTAGAGGCCGATGGCGAAGGCCATCGCTACGCCGAAAAATGTGATCCAGGCCACGTCTTTCAATTTCCACCGCAGGAGGTCCGCAACCGCGAGGGCGACAGCCCACCAGACGGCGTCGGAAAGCGCCATGACGGTCATCTTCGTGATGACGGGCGGGTTCGCCCAGACGGCAAGCCCGACGAACGCCAAGAGGACGATCCAACAAACCACGATGCCGTGAATCCAGAAAAGAACAGCTGTCATCTCCTGCCGCATAAGACCTCCCTTCCGGTTAGGAATACTGGCACGATTTCAGTGCTGTGATTATATTAAAAATTCGCTTGCTGTCAACGTTCGCGGTGGCCGGCGCGCCTCACGGGGTATACTTGAGCGAATGCGGAAAAGAAGATCTGCGCCGCCGAAGAAGTTCTTTTGGAGCATTGCGCTTGGCGGCCTGCTACTCGTGGGCGTCGGCGTGTCCGCGTGGCTTGGTGCCGCGGGCGACACGGAGGAGGCGCTCGGCTCGACAACGCAGGCGGTGCCGTATCCGGCTCAATATTCCGACGCGCATATCACCGAGAATGCGGTGGTTGCCGATCCGCGATTCAAAGATATCGCTATTCCACGGCGGATAAGTTTTCTGGCAAGCGTTCTCCCGGGATTCCCGCCGTCCAGGAGTTTCGCGCCGGACACTTCCGAGCCGGAACAAGGCACGTGGCTATGGACCCCGACGCTCGACATCACCCCGCAGTACCGGGACGCCGTCATCGCCGAAGCGCGCAACAACGGCATCCGGAATATCTATCTCTCGATAGATTCCTATCTGGACATCTACGTCATGCCGGACGGGCCGGAGAAATACGCAAAGCAAAAAGCGTTCGACAAGGTGCTCGAGGACTTCATCGCCACGGCGCGCGCAAGCGGCATCGCGGTTGACGCGGAGGGAGGGTGGAGGAATTGGGCGGAAAAGGGGCACGTGTACAAGCCGTTCGCCCTGCTGGAGTACGTCAAAGGATTCAATGCCGCCCATACCGAGAAATTCCGCGGATTCCAGTACGACATCGAGCCCTATCTCCTCTCCGAATATCAGGGCGATAAGAGACGGGTGTTGAGCGACTATCTCGACCTCATGGGCGAGACGGTGGCGCGGCTCGACAGCACCGATCTGCTGTTCTCCGTCGTCATCCCCTATTTCTACGATGACGGTGACGAAACACCCCGGTTCGTGTACGGCTTGCGCGCCGGATATGCGCTCGACCACCTGTTCGCGATACTCGAGCGCCGGCCGGGGAGCAAGCTCATCGTAATGGCGTATCGCAACCATAGCGACGGCGCGGACGGGTCTGTAGAGATCTCCCGCGGCGAGATGAAAATGTCGGAACGTTTTGCGACCAAGGTCGTCATCGCACAGGAAACGGGCGATGTCACGCCGTCCTTCGTCACCTTTTACAATACGTCGCGTTCGCGCCTGAACGCGCAGCTGCAGAACATACACGACGCATTCGCCGAGAACAAAAGATACGACGGCACCGCCATTCACTATCTCAACGCCCTGTTGGCGCTCAAATAAAAAAGGGTTCGCCGATGGACCGGGAGGTCTAGTATTCGATGACTATCGGGAACGAGACGGAGGCGTCGTTGGCGGGAAGGCCCGAGGGGTTGTCCTTGTTCAGGACGATGGTTGCCCGGCCGATGTAGGATTCGGGCACCGAGACGTCGACGGCGAACGGTACGAAGTCGGTGGTCATCCAGTCGCTTCCCGCCTGGGCAACGACGATGGCAAGCCGCTCGCCGTCGTCGCCGAATACTTCTATCGGGAACGACGCTTCGAAGAACCAGTTGCCGCGGGCCTGTCCCGAGATCCGGAACGTCTTGCCGGTCACCGAGCCCGGCTGGGGCGTATCCACCTTGATAAGGTTTGCGGAAGCATTCCGGTAGGTAAAGGCGCGAGGTTCGACTTTGAAGGTGAAGCGGTAGTCGGAACTCTTGAGCGATACGGTCGAGACCTTTGCTGGTTCGACCGATACGAGCGTGACCGCCTCCACCTCGGTCGTGACGGGCTCGCCAACCAGGAATACCTGGTTGGCGGTGCCGAGGCCGCTCGAGAGCGTCGCGCGCAGGCGCACGCGCCCCGCCTGGATGCACTGCACGTCCGTCGGACAGCGGCTGTCCTCGACTACTTCGCGCGGCGTAAGCGTCACTGCCCCGACCGAGCCGGTCTCGCCGAGCGCAAGCGTGATAAGCCCGCCCTCTTGCTCGTCGGTACTGGCGGCCGGAGGCGCTTCCCCGCCCTTCCGATATGTATTCCAGGCGGACCATCCGCCGACCACCATCGCGATACCGATCGCCGTCGCCAACAGTATTTTTACGTTCGGGGTCATATGCGGTTATTCTACCAAAAACGTTCCCATATCACACGCGAAGCGTCTCTGGCCTCGACGCGTGACGTGGGAATGAGCGAATATCGACCGGTCCATTCTCGCCTGTATCGCATGAGATTCGGATGAACTCGACGATTAAAAAAGCCCGCGTCCCTCTTGACGCGGGCTTTGAGGATGCCTATTGCTTTTATTCGACGAGGTGTGCAAGGACTCCCATTTCGTCCGGTTCGAGGAAGACCGTGGCGCCTTCGAGCATTTCAGCGAAAGCATGGTCATCGGGAATTTCCGCCTCGAAGGTCTTTTCGTATGGTTCTCCTTCTTTTCTCCCGGCCATTGCCGCTTTCGTTGTCTCAAGCTGTGCATGGTCCCTGCTGAGGGAAACCACGACTCCCTTGCCGTAGATCTGCCACTGCTGCACTAGGACTCGCATGGGTTCCCCTCCTTGCGCAATTTCGCATATGTTTCCGACTTCAAGGTATCGAGCGGATTCACGCGACCTCCTAAGAAGAGTTTGAGTGTACGTATAACCTACTCTGCGTACAGAGATATCACGAGGAAAGCCAGAAATCAAAGGAGGGCCGGGCGTGTCAGAGTGCGCTCTTTTCGGGCGCGAGCGGGACGAATATCCACGCGGCGATGTAGGCGATGAGGAACGCGCCGGAGAACATGAGGCCGAACGTGACGAGCCGGACGATGATGGGGTCAATGTCGAAATATTCGGCAAGCCCTCCCGCCACTCCGCCGATGATTCTGTTGGTCCGCGAACGATAAAGTTTTTTCATCCTGTAGTGAAATTTTGGTTTGTTAAATCCTTCGACCTTTCCTTATATAGGAACTCTTTTAATCTCCTCTTTAATAGTCTACCACCTTGGGTTGTCTTCAAATACCCCTCTCGCCTTTTGGCATCAACGTCATCGAGACAAGCCTCGTAGTAAATAATTTGCCATGGTAGATATCGCTTGGTCGACGGATTTAACCCTTGATTATGTTCTGCCAACCTTCTTTTTAGGTCGGTAGTATACCCGACATACAACTCATTATTTTTCTTACTCTGTAGAACGTAGGTATAGAACATAATCAAACCAAAATTCTACTACGGGATTCATGCGTACAGTATACCTCAGTCGGCACTCGCTTTATTCGCCTTCGCTTTTGCCTTTAGCATTCGCTGTATGACTGTCGCCGGAACTTTTTGGTCGAATCGTATCTGTACGGTTTTACTGCCGGTCGTATAGCCCTTCTTTTCAAGCGCTTTGCGGTCTTTGTTTGGGAGCGCGGAGGCGAAGCCGAATCCGGCGTGATTCTTGAACGCGGCAAATCCGGCAAGAAGCCCGTGATATTTGTAGAACGGTATGCCCCAGCTTATTCCCTCTTCCGCTTTCGGAATGGCCGACGTTATGACTTTCCGGAGCTCTTTGAGCGTCGGACGGGCTTCTTTGCCCGAACCGGCGATGTAAGCGTCAACATCTTTTGCGCGATAGTTCCTCATATGCCTGGTCGGGTGATTTTACCATTTTGACCCTCTTCGGAATTTATATTCTTTCAGTGTTCTGAACTAAGTTATTCAGTTCTGCATATAACCTTACGAAGAATTTTTTCATATCTAATTTGTGAGTTTCGCCAATTGGAACCTTCGACTTCAATATTCCGCCAACTTGTTTACTAAATCTAGAGTTTGTCTTACCGCCTGAATGTAAAGTAATATTTCTTAAAGCGTTGAGGAGTTTCAGCCTTTCGAGATCCTTCTTAGTTTTAAATATTTTTATGCCAAAACGTTGTGTCAGAAAAGTGGCCCAAGTATCTATATCTTGGGATTTTTCAATGGCTATGGAATCAATAAAGTAGTTCTTGACCTCTAAAACCTTTTTAAAATCCTTAACATCTTCAAACTTGAGAACTCTTTCCGACTGAAACGATGACGGGTATTTTTTAAATAATTCTTTTAGTATCTCAAACATAAAACATTCAAAGTTTGCAAATAACGCTATAAATCCTAGTTCGTAGAGCTTCACCATTTGATTGTCGTTAATTTCCAGGTATTTTTTAAACTGTCCGTATCCCGGGTGAGTTTTTGCCTTCGTAAAATCAAGTAGTTGCTCGGTTGCTCCAATCTGCGCCTCTAACGCATGAATTAGTAGGTATGTCTCCTGAACCTCTTTTTTTAGGTTGATTAAGGATTTTAGATTTTTAGAGTTAATTTTTTCATAAAATTCTTCGGAGTCCGAAACTATCTCAAACGGCACATTCGGCCTACTGGCCTCAGTACACCTTCGCTCTCGCTCAGTTGCTGCCCGATGGGATTTGGTCATATATAAGGAGGATTACTGAGAGAAATCTTTTAGTTTGAAACTGATCTCATATAGAAAGACTTCGATATTGGGGACCATCCGGAGTGCGTAATCTAGACGTTTGTCGTAAGATCCGGCGACTATAACTGCTTTCACATTATCGTCTCCCTTATTGGCCTTTATCCAACCCATATATCGCGTAGCTTGCCCAACCGTGTCATCACTTGTTTGATTCCGCTTTAGTTCAATGACCACATGGCTACCAGTCTTTTTATCCTTTGCGAGAATATCAATCGGACCTATATCCGTTTTGTATTGCTGGCTCATGAGTTCTCCATCTTCAACAATTAAGTCGAAGCGTTTCCCAAGCTCTGTGTTATCCCAATTATGAATTAGAAAGTCCTCAAGTTGCTTTTCCATGTAAAAAAGACCTTGGCTCGTCGGGGATTTCTCGTCCCGAATCTTAAGAGAAGCTACTTTGCCATAATATTCGAGCAACGTCTGAAGATCTGATTCAAGTTCTTTATCTCCAGCTAACTCTCCGCTTTTAGCGTATACGATTGCGAAACTATCACTGTGTTTCGCAAACTGTAATTGATATACCTTGAAAACAAAAGAATCTCCGTATCGAGGAACCTTCTCTCCAAAGAAAGCTTCAATAGTGTTAGCTTCATTTTGTATTTCCACTGGCCAAGCTTCTGCGTATGCTTCAGTCTCGCTCACTCCATATGCAAGAATTAGTGTTTGACGATCTTTGTAATAAAGATATACGGGGTAAAAACCCTTACTCACTTTCATTTCCGGAGTAGTGAACGCAATCCAAGGAACTCTTGCGGGAGATCCCATACCAAATGACACCTGCATCCGGAAATCGGCTAGAGTTCTAGGGTAAATAGCTGTTTTAAGTTCCGTGGAATTAGCTTGAACGATAAAGTCTCTAAGGGTTTTGGCAAAGCCGTCCATCATATAATTTCCAATCTAATCCGCCCTAGTCACAGGTACGGTGTCCCGATTTGCTGCCTGCGATTCCTGTATCTGATATCGTCTCCAGCATATGGCAAAATCATCCCACAAAATCTTCATTTTTGCGACTCCCCCGCCCTGCAGCGGGTATCCCCAAGTAGGAGAGTTCACTTGAATTTAAGAATGCTTTTGGCTATAATGGGGGCATCTTTTGGTCCTCGGACTGAAAGGGTACTACATCCAAGAGCAGCCCTCCTCACGGAGGGCTGCTTCTATTTTTGCCGGTGCAGGAGTTGCCTGCCCCAAATATCATCTTCAATAGTGAGGATATCGGTATATCCGTCCCCACCGGTTTTGAGTTCGCGCGAAATATTGTTTTTCGAGGAAAAGACATATGTCTTTTTGCCACCGTTGCGAAGGTATCTGACAAGAGCTAGGAAATCCGAATCGCCGGTAAAGAAAACTGCTGTGCTGTAGGAATCGCGATGATGCATTGCATCGATTGTTATCTCGACATCCATGTTCCCTTTTTCTTCAAATGAATCGCCATTCTCGCCATGGATAGCGATGCGCTTCAGTTCTTTCTTTCGGACAATAAAGCCAAGTCCTTTTTTAAGATAAGTATAGAATTTATGTTTGCCTTCGAGACTATAAGTCCGTGTCCCTTTTGCTGGGTACGCAGTATAGAAAAATATCCTAACTAATTTTGGTTTGAATCTATTTTGGAGATATTTTTGCAATTTCTGATAGTCAAAGACCCGGCCTTTCGCTTTCTGAGCTTCCCACACATTTGCCGCATCAATAAAGACGGCGATGCTATCGTGAATTGCCCGCGCCATACATTAAATCATCCCACAAAATCTTCATTTTTGCGACTCCCCTACTGCCCGACAGGAACCGCGAGTACGCCTTGTGAAGGTGTCTTCGGCGGAGCTACCCTAAGTCCAGCTTTCGGAGAACAGCTTGTGTGTCATCCTCCTGTTTTCTGACTTCCACCCATGGATAACCGTATTTCTCGACATCTGCCTTTAGCAGATGGCTGAATAGGGTTGCCCACTCAACCTCTTTTTCCTTTACTTCGTCGGGATACGTCCGTGCGCCATCCCATAAACCACGCTTAAAGATGACTTCGCGCATCCTGTCCGCATCCTCGTCTACTAGGAAAACCGCTTTAACATGAGGAGTATTGCTGAAGTCCCTTGCGACTAGGTGCGGTAAAATGGCGACGCCCTCCACGACAAAACCCTTGCGCCACGGGTATTCCTCTTCAATAAGCTTCTTTACCCCAGGCCACGTTGCCTCTCCCTTCTCCATCTCCATGCGCACTATTTCTTGGGCCGAAAATTCGGTGAGGAACTTTTCTCCTGAATAGCCCTCGTCGCTGAAAAGGTTCGGTATTTCCGAGGGGTTAGCAACGGTCCGCATTATTTCCTGTACTTGGTCCGTTGATATCCAAGGAACATTCAGATGCGCCGCAACTGCTTCGGCAATAGTTGACTTGCCGACCGTAGGAGCACCGCCTATCAAAATAATCTTTCTGTCTTTCATATACGTGATTATATCGCACCACCAAAATCATGTATTTGAACGCGTCTGCAACGCAAGAACCTATCCCAAACTGGTACGTTCGGCCTGGGACGGTATTGGAACTTCACCCGAGTCTAATGAATCCTAAGTTAGGATGTTGCTCACGTACCGTGAAATTCTATCGTACGCATACATGACGTCAAAAAATACCATTTGCCTCTGGTTTGATAAGGATGCGCAGGGCGCAGCGGACTTTTATGCCGCTACGTTTCCCGACAGCAAAGTAGGTACTGTTTTCCATGCACCCAGTGATTTTCCTGATGGCAAAAAAGGCGATGTGCTTACGGTAGAATTTACCGTCTGCGGAATTCCGTGTATCGGTCTGAACGGCGGTCCTGCGTTCAAGCAAAGCGAGGCATTTTCTTTTCAAATCGCGACGGATAATCAGGAAGAGACGGACCGCTATTGGAATGCAATCGTGGAAAACGGCGGAAAAGAGAGCGCGTGCGGATGGTGCAAGGACCGCTGGGGAGTATCATGGCAGATTACGCCGCGAACGCTCACCGAGGCACTCGCCGCTGGCGGCGCAGAGGCAGAGTGTGCCTTTAACGCGATGATGACAATGAGAAAAATAGACGTCGCCGCTATTGACGCCGCCCGACGGGGTTAAGAAGAACGTCCTGGGACGATGTTTGAACTATGTTAACCAAACGCGAACGAAAAATAAAGGGCGGCCATCTTTCGAGTGGTCGCCCCTTGTCACACGGCGCGTATGGACTTATTTCTTTTTCGCTCGCCTCCGCGAGTTGGTCACATACTCCCTTTCCGCAACCTCGAGAAGATGTTGGGTCAGCCTCAGTAGCCACTCATTACCATCGGAGCGTCCGTACAACTGGAGGAGACGTTGCTGGAACGCCGACAAGCCGTTCCAATTCTTGAACACCTCGTCAGTCGCACTGGGCTCGACGCAATGCTCGAATTGAAACATTGATCCGTCGATCGTAAAGCGAAGGCCGAGCCGGTAATTTTCATACTTCAAGAAGAAAGTTTGGGGCATATCACCTCCGCAGTTGCCCAATGTTGATAATGAAACCCTGCTGTTAGCATACATTATTTAAACATGATGTCAAGTTTTGCTGCCGGGTTTGGATTCGAACCAAAATTAGAGACCTTCAGGGAAAAGCAACTTTACGGTCGCTTTAATGATTTCCTGGTGGTCGCCTTGTGCTTGTTCGAGGGTGACGGCAACCTGATCGAGGGTAAATCCCTCGAACCTGGGTTTCAATTCGTTAATGTCGCAGAGGGTAAGAAAGCACAGCGTCGCCGTTCTCTTGTTTCCATCGGTAAACAGGTGATCATTGATGAGGAAATAGAGATAGGCAACCGCCTTCTCCTCGGGAGAGGGATACGCTTCTACTCCGAAATATGAGTTATTTATATTCGCGACGATCGCGTCGGCCTTGGCCTCCGCATCTTGCGTCAGTGGGAACGAGACAAGGCCTCGGCTATGAAGCAGAGTGTAAATCTTGCAAACGCTGCTTGACGTTAGTAGTTCGAATGTCTTTCTTGCCGGCGTCATAATCACGCAGGGATTCAATCACGTCACGGTGCCGATTGAGCTGCCGTTCAGCAACCTTCACGACCTCTTTTTGAGGGGTCTGTTTATTCTTCGTAGATTTGAGGAACCCTAACATGCACTAAGTATACCATAACGCCCTATAACCGCTAAACGAGGGCTCTCCTGCACACAGCTGGGGGACTTGGAATCGAACCAAGATACTGGGCTTCAAAGGCCCATGTCCTACCGTTAGACGATCCCCCAGCCGTGCGCACGAATTTCAAAGGCCGCTCGGATAAACTCTACACTATTTTTGCTTCTCGTCCGCGAACAGTTCGAGGACGGCGAGCTCCAAGGGGAGCGCAGGGATGGGCGCGTAGCGGATGCGCTCGGCGGCGGTAAGGAACGCGAGCATCGCCGCGTGCGTAATGCCCCCTGCCCCGAGCTTTGTCGAGGGGTCCTCTTTGCCTGCACTGAGCGGAGTCGAAGTGGCGAATTTCTCAAGCGCGGAAAATTCGTCCGCGCCGAGCTCGTCGGCGAGCGAGGCGCGCAGCTCGGGTGCGTAGCGGATGAGGAGCGTGGCGCGCAAGGCCTCAAGCACGAGCTCCAGGAAAATCCTCATATCCACGTCGGCTTTCGCCGCCTGCTCGATAGCCGCAAGCGCCTTGCCGCGCTCGCCGCGGGCGAGCGCGGCTATGAGCGCGTGTACGTGTTCCCTCCTCGGCGCTCCGGTAGCGGCTTCCACCGCCTCGCGCGAGAGCGCCTTCCCTTCCGCGCCGGCAAACACTTTCTGCAGTACCGAGAGCGCGTCGCGATAGGAGCCGTCGCCCAGGATCGCGATGAGCTCGGCGGCGTCGCTCGCGAGAGCATATCCTTCCTTCTTCGCGACCACCGATGTCATTTTGGCGAGCACGGCGCGCGTCGGCTTCTTGAACTCGAACACCTGACAGCGCGATTGCACCGTGTCCGGCACCTTCTCGAGCTCGGTCGTCGCGAGGATGAAGACCGCGTGCGCAGGCGGCTCTTCAAGCGTCTTCAAAAACGCATTCCACGCGCTCTTCGAGAGCATGTGTGCCTCGTCGAGGATATACACCTTGTAGGGAGAGCGGAACGGCAACGTGTACACGCCCTCGGTGAGCGCGCGAATATCCTCCACGCTGTTATTGCTCGCCGCGTCTATCTCGTAGAGGTCGTTTTCCTTGCAGCCGATGGCCTCCGCGAAAATGCGCGCGACCGAGGTCTTCCCGAGCCCGCGGCTCCCCGCAAACAGATACGCGTGGCCTATTTTTTTTGACTTCGCCGCCTCCTCGAGCGGCTTCGTGACCTGTTCCTGTCCCAGCACATCGCTAAACGCCGCCGGGCGGTAAACCCTATAGAGTGCCTGATGCGCCATGACGGAAGTATACAGGGCGTCGGCAAAGCAGGATAGGCGTACAAAGAAGCGGCCGGCTGGTTTTATCCAGTCGGCCTTGTGCAGGAATGTCTAACGGGCGGCCCTGTGGCGCATCTCGGCCAACGTCCCCTCGACAATCGCGCTTATCTTCTCGACCAGTTCCTCGGCCTCCGCAATTTCTTCCAGGAGCAAGGCTTGGGCCGCCTTGTTGCTTTCCGGGATGTAGTAATGGCCGTTCTGTTCATCGAACGCTTCAAGGGCCGATAGTTTTGATTTCAGCTCTCTCACTTCCCCATCAAGCCCGTGAAGCTGTGCCTGCTGCACACGAAAGAGATGAGCGACATTGCCGACCTGCAGCGGCTCTTCTTTCTGCCCCCTCTCCGACGATAGTGCTTGAGGGATGCGTCCTCGCGTCCGTGTGAAAAACGCCGTCGCCATGATGAACCTCCCTAAAATGTTCAGTCGTGCCCGGGGAGAGTGTACGCTCCCCTTATGGGTTCCGCAATATGAATGAAACAGCCGACTGCTCGTGCAGTCGGCCGCAGTGCAAGCACCGCTTAGTTCGAGATCGTCGACTTGACGGGCATGTCCAGTTCGGTAGAGGGGCTGGCGATGCTAAGCGTCCTGCGGATCGCGCCGACATGAAAAGCCATCGTCGCCGCCCACTCCCGCGTCGCACCGGCGACCAGAGTCCTGTCGCTGGTTTCCTCGATGCGTTTGGCAAGCTTATCGAGCTCGCCTAACGAATGCAGCAGAGTTTCCGTGTTCATCGTATTCCCTCCTCTCGTTGTGTACCGTCCGCACCCAACACTATCGGGACGAGGCAGTGGCGTCAAGCACGATCTTTTCTATCCCGTCCGCGTCGTCGGCTTCCATCAGTTTCGCGCGCAATTCGGCGGCGCCGGGAAAATCGGCGACGAACGCTTTGGTGTGCTTTTTCAGGACGGCGAAATGCTTCGGCGGTGAAAGTTTCTCGAAGCCGTGCGCGAGCTCGACAAGCGCGGCGAGCTTTTCGGAAAGCGGTATCTCCGCGCCGTTCTTGCCCACAAAGACCCATGGATTGCCGAACATGGCGCGGCCGAGCATCGCGCCGTCGCATCCCGATTCGCCTACTTTCAGCCGCGCGTCGCCCAGGTCGCGCACGTCGCCATTGCCGATGAGCAACACGTCCGGATTCACCCGGTTGCGTATCGCCACCGCCTTTTTCATCTGCTCCCAGTCGGCCGATACGAGCGACAGCTCTTTGCGCGTGCGCAAATGGAGCGTGATGGCCGCCGGCGAGGCCTTGAGAAGAACGGTCAGCCACTCATCGAGCGATTCTTTGTTGTATCCGATGCGCGTCTTCACCGACACCGGCAGCGGGCTCGCCTCTTGCGCCGCGCGGATGATGGTCGCGGCGAGTTCCGGATTCTGTATCATGGCCGCTCCGGCTCCTTGCTTCTCGATACTGCGGTCCGGACAGCCCATGTTGATATCCACGCCGTCGAAGCCGAGCGCCGCGGCGAGCTTCGTTGCGTAGGAGATCATGTCGGGCTTCGACGAGAATATCTGCGCGATGATGGGCCGCTGGCCGGCCTCGAACGAGAGTTCCCGCATGAGCGGATTTTCGTCATCCTTCATTTTTTTCACCTCACGCGTGTGATACAGGCCGTCCGCCGAGACGAACTCGGTCCAAAACACGTCCGGCTTGCCGCGCGAAGCCACGAGCGCGCGAAAAGCGGCATCGGTGACGTCCGCCATGGGAGCGGCGACAAAAAACGGCCTTGGGAGCTTTTGCCAGAACGACATGCCGGTAACACTATCAAAAATCCCCGCCTCGCCTAGTGCCCACCCGATTCCGTGCCTCCCTGCGGGAGGGGTGCGGGGGCGGCCACCAACGCACGAAACAGCACCGGAGCCGCCGTTTATGGCGGCCTGGCCCAAGGGACAGTGACGACCGGTTCTCGGTCCTCTCCTGTCCCTTTTTATTTTCTTTTTACGTACACTTTGCCGTCGAAACGCAGGTCAACGTATTCAAGAGAACCATCCGAGAGGTTCAGATTTTCGCGCGCGGAGACAAGCGCGGTAAAGGCGTCCTGCTCATGCCCGAGCACATAGGTCACGCGGGTACCGCTTGCAAGATAATCATTCACTTCGCCGTCGTGGATAGCGATGCGCGTTGTCGGTGAACCGAGCGTCGCGAGTTCGCGCGCGAAATCGAACACGGCGGGAAGTTTTTCAGCGTCCGCAATGGTTGCCTCGAGCGGTTCGGTTTCGCTCGCCGCAGGCGGCCCGCCCCGAGCAGGATCGAGGGGCGCGTATACGGCGAAAGCGTTCACCGTCTGGGTCGAAGACGCGGCGGCATAGATAAAGCCGCTCGCGTCAAAGACGTAGCACTGCTCTTCGGGCGGCCCCGCCTGTGGCGGGGTCGCCGAACCGCACCAGCGTGCGATGGGAGTCCGGGTGTCTACTTTTAGCGAGAGGCCGGTAAAGCCGTTCCGGAATATTGAAACGGCGGCGATATTCCGATGAGCGGCGAGGATGCCGGAACGGATGCCGTCTTCAGGGAAGAAAAAAATCGAATCGCGCGGGATGATGCCCCAATACCACCCATGCATCGCGTCGGTCACGTAGCGCGAAAGCGAGGCATCCGCGCCTGCCTGCCCTGCATGCGCAGGCATGGCAGACAGGCCGAATATCTCGACATGCGAAATGCGCACGGCGCTCTGCCGCAGGCCGTATACCGTCGCGAAAAGCAGGACCAAACACAGTACGAAAAACGCGAAGAGGACGCGGCGCCGCCGGGAGCGGCGGCGCTTAGCAAGCCGTTCGATGCTACGCTCCGCCGATGATGCTCTTCCCAACATACGGCACGAGAGCTTCCGGTACCCTGATGGTGCCGTCTTCCTGTTGATAATTCTCGATAATGGAGACCAGAATGCGCGGTGTAGGAATGGCCGTCGAATTCAGGGAATGGGGGAACCGCATATTTCCTTCGGAGTCGCGGTAGCGGATGTTAAGCCGGCGTGTCTGGAAGTCGTGGAAGTACGATGCGGAGCTTATCTCGCGGTATTTTTTCTCTCCGGGAACCCAAAGCTCGATGTCGTATTTCTTGACCTGCCCAAGTCCCAAATCGCCGCCGCAGTTCGCGACCATGTGATACGGGATTTTCAAGAGCTCGATGAATTCTTCGGTATTGCGGTTCAACCATTCGTGCGTGCGGACCGATTCGTCGTGTTCCGCTCTGCAGAGAACGACCTGCTCCCATTTGAAGAATTCATGCACGCGGATGAGACCCCGCACGTCTTTGCCGTGCGCACCCGCCTCTCGGCGAAAGCAAGGGGAAAATGCGAGAAATTTCACGGGAAGCGCGCTCGCCTCAAGCGTCTCGTTCATGTAATATCCCATCGTCGCGACTTCGCCCGTGCCGGCCAGGTATTCGCCGTCCTGCGTTTTGTAAAGGTCTTCTTCGCCTTGCGGCAGATAACCGGTGCCCATAAATGATTCGCGGCGCACCAAACTGGGCACGCTCATGAGCGCCAGTCCCTTCGCGGAGAAATGCTTTAACGCCAACTGCCAGACCGCATTCGCCAAGAGGACGCCGTCGCCTTTAAGAAAGTATCCCCGAAAGCCGGCGACTTTCGCGCCCCTCTCAAAATCGGCGATATCGAGCGCCGTCATGAGCTCCACATGGCTTTTCGGCTCGAACGAGAATTGCGGGAGCGTACCCCACTTCCTGACTTCGAAGTTGTCGGCATCGCTCTCGCCGTCGGGCACCGACATATCCGGCACGTTCGGCACCATGAGCATCAGCTTTTGCCACTCGGCCATCACTTCCTTCAGCTTCTCCTCCTGCTCGCTCATGCCGTTTTTCAGGTGCCGCATCGCCTCGAGCAGTTTTTCGCGCTCCTCCCCTTCTGCGTTCCGCATCTCGCTACTGCGCCGCGTCTGTTCCGCGCGCTTGGTATCGAGCTCGAGCCGGATGCGTTTGCGCTCGTCGTCGACGGCGAGGAGGCGGTCAATATCGACGTCAATGTGCTTCTTTACGGCGCCCGCTTTCACGATGTCCGCGTTCTCCCGGATAAAATGTATGTCGAGCATGTGCCAACCAGTATAAAACGAAAGCCCACGAGAAGCACGGGGCTTTCGTGGACAGGCGGTTCATCGTACGGCGGGCACGCGGCGCCAAAACGGCGTATCACAGGTAATCGTGATCTTGTGGCCGCCTACGCCTCCTTCTTGCTCGACAACGAGTTTCTCATCATCGAGCATGATCTTGCAACGTTTGGGATCAAGACCGTAGCTCGCTACGAACGTACGCCCGGACATACGGCCGGGTATGCGAGAAGCTCTCCACTCCGAAAGGAGCGCGGTAATGATCTCGAATTCTTCCAACTTGAGCGTCAGATCCGGATCTGGCATCATCGTCTCTCCCGCAACGGCATTTGTTTGAAATAGGAGCGGATACCTTAAAAGAACTGCTCAGTATCCGCGCACTATGGTAAATAACGCATCATAAATATACGATGAGCTCTCCTACTTGGCGGTTCCACCGCCAAGTAACTGCCACGGGGAGGAGATGATTTATACTGGTCGCATGGAAGTACGGGAATTGAGACGAAGCGAATGGCCGAAGCAATTGCAGGAGATTCCGCAGCCGCCGAAACGGCTCTGGATACGGGGCTCCCTGCCGGCTGCCGGAACGAAGATCCTTGCGGTCGTCGGTAGCCGTGCGATGACGCGCTACGGGCAGGAGGCCTGCGAAAAGCTCATCGCCGGGCTTGCGGGCTACCCCATTTCCATCGTGAGCGGGCTGGCGCTCGGCGTGGACACCTGCGCGCACAAGGCGGCGCTCTCCGTCGGCCTCCATACCATCGCCATTCCCGGTTCGGGGCTCGACGATTCGGTCATCAGCCCGCGCACCAACCTGCTCGTGGCGAACAATATTCTCGCAAAAGGCGGCGCGTTGGTGAGCGAACACGAGCCACGGTACGTTCCGCGCGCGTACGATTTTCCCTCCCGCAATCGCATCATGGTCGGGATGAGCGACGCGGTCCTCATCGTGGAAGCGGGACCGAAATCCGGCACGCTTATCACCGCGCGCCTCGCCAGCGAATACAATCGAGAACTGTTGTGCATACCTCACCGCATCGGCGATGTACACGGTTTCGGACCGCACCTGTTCATCCGCCTCGGCGCCGCGCTCGCGTCCGACTCGCTGCACATCCTCGAGGCGCTCAAGATACCGCCGCGCGAAGCGCCTGCGGGCGCGGCGCCGAGCGACCTTGAGGACACGGAGCTCGTTATCTGGAATATGCTCGAAGAGCCGCAGACGCGTGACGAGATACTTCGCGCAAGCAGCCACGGCGCAGGCGACGCTCTCACCGCGCTTGTCGCGCTCGAGCTCCGAGGCCTTATACGCGAAGAATTCGGCGCATGGCGCAGGATATAGTTCGACTACCCCCACTAATACAATGACCATTTATTCCTGGAACATCCTGTACCGAAATCGCCGACTTGACCGCGTATTCTCATTTATCGCGCAAAGCGATTTCGATATTTTTTGCCTACAAGAGGTGCCGGAATATTTTCTTAAACGGCTGCAAACCCTTCCCTATTCCATCGCGTACCGCACCGACGTCGAGCGGCTTTTCAAGCGGGATATCGTCCGCAATTTCAACGTCATACTGTCTCGGCATCCCATCACTGCGCAGGGTGAAATACCGCATGACGAGTACTGGCCGCTCCTGCCGTTCTATACGCGCTTTTTCGTGCGCCTCATACCGTCGTTCAGCAAGGTCCGCAACCGCGGCGGCCTGTACGCCGATATAACAGCGAACGCAGTCTCTCTGCGCATCTTCAATCTCCACCTCATCCTGGCCCATCCCGCGTGGCGGCTGAAAGAATTCGAAGCGGCGATGGCAAAACGCGATGCGTCCCGGCCGACGATCGTGTGCGGCGATTTCAACACGCTTGAGGCGCGGCATATCGCCCCGCTCAACTGGATCCTCGGCGGCCGCATAAGCGATGCGCTGTTCCATAGGCGCGAGCGCATCCGCATTGAACAGCGCTTCGTCGAACACGAACTGGTCAACGCTCTTTCCGGAGAGATCACTCACCCCTTCTCCCGCTCTCAACTGGACCACATCCTCGTTTCCCAGTCGCTGTCCATCAAACATGCGGAGGTGTTGCGGGACCGCATGGGCTCCGACCATCATCCGATACGGGTCGAACTTGCTCCGATGTAACGCGGGCGGGGCTTGACCATATATAGGTATACGCGCTATGAGTGGATTGTGACCAAACGACTGCTTATCGTGGAGTCGCCGACCAAGGCGCACACCATTCAGCATTACTTGAGCAAGGATTACACCGTCCTTGCTTCGGTCGGCCATATCCGCGACTTGCCGAAATCAAACAAGGACGCCGTTGATATCGAAGGCGGGTTTGTCCCACGGTACGTCATTCCCGCCGGCAAACGGGAGGTGATAGAAAAGATACAGCGCGCCGCGGGCAAGGCCGACGAGATATACCTCGCGACCGACCCGGACCGCGAGGGCGAGGCGATCGCGTGGCACATCAAGGAAGTCGCGGGCCTCGCAAAGCCGAAGCGCGTCGTTTTCCATGAGATAACGAAGGCCGCGATAGAAGAAGCTCTTGCACACCCACGCACGATTGACGAACATTTGCGTCGCGCGCAAGAAGCGCGGCGCGTGCTCGACCGTATCGTCGGCTACGACCTTTCCGGTCTTATCTGGAAAAAAGTGCGCTACGGCCTTTCGGCCGGGCGCGTGCAGTCGCCGGCGCTCCGCATCCTCGCGGAGCGTGAGCGCGAAATAAAGGCATTCATACCGGTCACGTATTTCGTGCTCTCCGCGCTTTTCAAGTCAAAAACGGGCGAGATCGCCACGGTGTGCGTGAAGGAACCAGAATCAAAGGAGGAGGCGGAACGCATCGTGCGGGCGGGCAGAAGCGCGAAGTGGAGCGTCGGAGATGTCACCGAAAAGGCCGAGGAGCGCAATCCGCGACCTCCCTTCACCACGTCCACCCTCCAGCAAACCGCTTCGACGCGCCTCGGCTTCGCCCCATCGCGAACGATGCGCGCCGCCCAGAAACTCTACGAGGCCGGCCATATCACGTACATGCGCACCGACTCGGTGAATCTCTCGAAAGAATCGGTCGCGAAAATGGCGGGAGTCGTCGAAAAAGAATTCGGTAAAGAATATCTCCAAGTGCGCGCATACAAGACCACAAGCAAGAACGCTCAGGAGGCGCACGAGGCCGTCCGCCCTACGGATCCGACGAGGGAACGTGCCGGCGGCACGGCGGATGAAATGGACCTCTATGCGCTTATCCGGACGCGCGCGCTCGCCTCGCAGATGGCGGCCGCGAAGATCATGCGCACGACTATCACGGTCGAAGCCAACGCCGAGATCCCCCTTTTCTCGGCGAACGGTTCACGCATGCTCTTTCCCGGCTGGCTCGCACTCGACACGGCCGCACGCGGCGAGGACGTCGAGCTTCCAAAAGTCGCCGCCGGCGACGTGCTTTCTCTTTTGTCCCTTTCTTCCGAAGAAAAGCAAACCGCGCCGCCGAACCGCTATACCGAAGCGGGGCTTATCAAAGAGCTTGAGAAACGCGGCATCGGGCGTCCTTCGACCTATGCCTCCATCATGAAAACCATCCAAGACCGCGGCTACGTTGACAAGGTCGGACGTTCCCTGAAGCCGACCGCGACCGGCATGGTCGTCTCCGGCTGGCTCGAGGAGCATTTCCCCGAATACGTGAGCGATACGTTCACGGCGGAAATGGAGGACGAACTCGATGAGATAGCGCGCGGAGAACGCGGGTATACGGAAACCATGGCCGCCTTTTACGGCCCGTTCGAAAAAGCGGTGCACGCGAAGGACAAGCTTCCGAAAGCCACGGCGCTCGGCGACGCGGGGCCGGAATTCCCTTGCCCACTGTGCGGCGGACCGATGGAATTCAAGCTCGGTCGCGGCGGCGTTTTCATGAGCTGCAAACAGTACCCCGATTGCCTCGGTGCGCGGACCGAAGAAGGGACCGAATTGAAGAGCGACGAGCCCATCGGCATGCATCCGGAAACCGGAGCTCCCATTTTCGTAAAAACCGGACGCTTCGGTCCGTACGTGGAAATGCTGTGGCCCTCCGAAGCCTCAGCGAAGGGGGTGCTAGAGGAAAGACCCCACTCCGCTAAAGCTCCGCGGGGCGCCGCCAAACGTGGAAGACCACGAAAGGCGGCGAAACGCGCGAGCATCCCGGCCGGCACCGACCTCGCTCAGGTAACGCTCGCCGACGCGGTGAAGTATCTTTCCCTGCCGCGCGAACTGGGAACGCATCCTTCGACCGGCATGCCGGTGTTCGCGTCGACCGGACGCTTCGGTCCGTACGTCGGTAGTGGCGGAGAATTCCGTTCGCTCAAAGCGAAGATAGGCGACCCGTATACCATCACGCTTGACGGGGCGCTCGCCCTGCTCGCCGAACCGAAAAAACTTCCCAAAGGCGTGGGTGTAGCGCGGGAGATCGGAACGCATCCGCGCACGGGGAAAAATCTCGTGCTGTACAAGTCAAAACAGGGATTTTTCCTGAAGAAAGGCCTGCGCCGTATCTATCTCCCCGAAACGGTCGATCCGAACGGGCTCACTCCCACCGAAGCCGCCGAATACCTGAAATGAGCGCGGAGTTCCGTTCTTTTCTCGCTTCATTTGGTAGTACCCGGTGAAGGTGTATAGTGGTGTCCTATGACCACCGTCAAGGAAATTGTCGCGGAAATGACGGGTGCGACATCCGAGGATATCGCCTTCGTGGAGAAGGCGTATGAATATTCAAAAAAGGCGCACGAGGGCCAGACGCGCTATTCGGGCGAGCCCTACTTCGTGCATGCGGCGGCCACGGCAAAAACGCTCGCCGAATATGGCATGGATGCGGTAACCATCGCGGCGGGCCTCCTGCACGACGCCGTCGAGGACGGCCGCGTCTCGCGCGAAGAAATGGAAAAAGAGTTCGGAAAAGAGATGCTGTTCATCGTGGACGGCGTGACGAAGCTCGGCACGCACAAGTATCGCGGCGCCGAGCGCCACGCGGAGAGCTTGCGGCGGCTTCTCGTGGCGACCGCGAGCGATATCCGCGTGCTCATCGTCAAGCTCGCCGACCGCAAGCACAACATGCAGACCTTGGAGCACGTGCCCGAACACAAGCGCCGCCGCATCGCGCTCGAGACGCTCGAGATCTACGCTCCCATCGCGGATCGTCTCGGCATGGGAAAAATGAAAAGTACGCTCGAGGACCTCGCGTTCCCGTTCGTGGACCCGGACGCGGCACGGCACGCGGCCGAAGTCCGCAAACTGAAGACCCAGGAAACGGAAAGCGGGCTTGCCAAGGTGCAGAAAGAACTGAAGCAGGAGCTCGCCAAAAAAGGCCTGACCACTTTCCGCACCGACATCCGAATGAAAGGCCTCTGGAGCTTGCATCAGAAGCTGAAGCGAAAGCACGACGACATCAGCGTGATACACGACATCGCCGCCCTGCGCATCGTCGTGCCGACCATCGAGGATTGCTACACGACGCTCGGCACCGTGCATGCGCTCTTCAAGCCGCTGCCGGGCGAATTCAAGGACTACATCGCGTTCCCGAAGCCCAACGGCTACCAATCGCTCCACACGACGGTGGTGACGCCGGAAGCGGGTATCGTCGAGATACAGATACGGAACGAGGAGATGCACCGCCGCGCGATGTTCGGCATTGCATCGCACATGTCGTATAAGCAGCTCGGCAAAGGGGTCGAAAAACTCGGCACGGAAGTCCAAAAAAGCCGGTTCTCGTCGCTTTCCTTCTCCTGGGTCCGCTCGCTCATCCCGTCCTTGATGAAGATAACCAAAAAAGAAGGGGAGGTGAAAGGCGTCACCGAGGTCCCGCCCTGGCTTGCCGAACTTTCCGAAGCGCACGCGGAAATGGCGGGTTCCGAAGAATTCGTGGAGGGACTCAAAGAGGACTTCTTCTCGCACCGCGTGTTCGTCTTTACCCCGCAGGGAGACGTCATTGACCTGCCGGCGGATTCAACACCCATCGATTTCGCCTACGCGATACACAGCGACCTGGGCGACCATATCCAGGGCGTGAAAGTCAACGGCAAGCTTGTTCCCTTTGACACGAAGCTCGGCAACGGCGAAGTCGTCGAGATACTGCGACGCGATTCGGCGCATCCCTCGTCGAAATGGCTCGATATCGCACGCACGTCCTTGGCGCGCCGCAATATCCGCGCGACGCTCGGCATGACCGACACCAGCAAACCGAAAACGCCCCAAAAACGCAAACGTTCTGCAGGAAGCAAATAGGCCGGTCTGCGCGCGCTGTTAAACAGTAAAGTTGCTTATCGAGTAGAGATCGTTCTCATCCGGATCTTCTTCCGGCGCGGCGCGCGCGATGGGGTCGTCTGCCTGTGCAGACGGGTCTGAAAGCTGGGTCGTGTTCTTAAACACCGGCATGGCGGCGTCGGCGACGGGGTCCTGTGACGCCGGCTCGGCGGACGGATTGGATTCGAGCTGGCTGGTGGCGAGCGCAGTCGCGATGACCGAAAGGTCTTCCGGCGAAAAGAAGTCGATAAGCAGGCGGCCGCCTTCGGCGTTCGTCTCGATGATGACGCGCGTGCCGAGCGCCTCCGTCAGCGATTTCTCAAGCTGGACCATCTCCGGTGACTTGCGGTGATATTTGCGCACGCGCTCCTGCGCGATGGAACGCGCGATGCGCTCGGCGGCGCGGACGGAAATGCGCTTCAGGATTATCTCTTTGAACAGCGTCTCGCGCTCTTCGGGGCGGTCGTTGAGCGCGAGCAAGGTGCGTGCATGACCCTCGGTAAGCTCCTTTCCGACGATGGACTGCTGCATGTGTTCGGGGAGTGAAAGGAGGCGCACGCTGTTGGAGACGTATTCGCGGCTCTTGCCGATCTTTGCGGCGGTCTCCGCATGGGAGATGCCGAATTCGTCAATGAGCTTCTGCAGCGCCTTTGCCCGGTCTATCGCGTTGAGGTCCTCGCGCTGGAGGTTTTCTATGATGGCAAGCTCGAGCTTCGTGAGGTTGTTCTCCCCCTGGCGGATGACCACCGGTATCTGCCTGAGGCCGGCGAGCTTGCTCGCGCGCAGGCGCCGTTCGCCCGCGATGAGTTCGTACTTGCTCTCCAGGCCACCATCGGACTTTTCAACGTCAATGCGGCTGACGACAAGCGGCTGGAGCACGCCGTACTGGCGGATGCTCTCGGCGAGCGAAGTCAGGCCCGCTTCGTTGAAATTTTTCCGCGGCTGCTGGGGGTTCGGCTGTATCCGCTCCACGTCGATCCAAAAAACCGAGTCGTATTTTGTCGGGATATAACGCGCGTCGTCCTTCATGCGGATATTTTAACATATGGTATCGTGCAATTCATCGCCGGGGTGGCGGAATTGGCAGACGCAACGGATTCAAGACCCGTCGTCGCAAGACATGAGAGTTCGAGTCTCTCCCCCGGCACCGAAAAAGTGAGCAGGTCTTGTGCCTGCTTAATTTTCTGGTCGAGAGAATTGAAGGCCGGAGCGAGCGCAGGCGAGTGAGGCGGGGTCGCGGCCCCGACGGGCACGCCGGGAGCCGTGACCGAGTCTCTCCCCCGGCACCGAGAACAAGGCGGTGCGAGAGGTGTGAATATCGGCATTTTGACATGCACGTGGCATATGGCTACAGTATCGGGAGACCGAACCGGTGTGGTTCGGCAGTGAAATTGAAAGGAGGCCGGCCCTATGGCCGATATCAGCGAACAGCAATTCCAGGAACTGTTCCAGTCGAAGCTTGGTGTGTCGACGGATCGGGCACTGGACCTGTTCCGCCGCTACGACGTGGAGCTACGGCGTTCTTTTGTAAACGTCCTGCTTCACGCAAGCGAGCAGAAAAAGATCGAGGAAATACTCGGCATGCTCGAAAAGCAGTACGAGAGCGACCACCGCGCCCGGCGCAGGAACATTCCCGCGTAACGAGACCGGCTTCCGCCAATCGGCGAAAGCCGGTGCTTTTTTATCTACAGCTTCCCCACCAAGCCCAGTCCCGGTTCGAGCGTATCGGAACCCGGCTCCCACGAGGCGGGACATACTTTGCCTTTGTGCGTTTCCACGTATTGTGCGGCCTGGAGCTTGCGCAGGGTTTCTGCGCCTTTGCGGCCGATGGAATTGTCATTTATCTCCGCGGAGCGAAGGACTCCGGCGGGATCGATGATAAACGTGCCGCGCAGGGCGAGTCCCTCGTCCGGGGTCAGCACGGCTTCGCCCCCTTCGATAAGGACGCCGAACGCATAGGCGAGTTTGCCGGAAGGATCGGCCGCCATCGGATACATGATCTCCTTGATGCCCTTTGACGTGTCATGCCATGCTTTGTGCGTATACACGGTATCGGTCGAAACCGATATGATCTCCGCGTTGAGCGCCTGGAACTTCGGGTAGAGCTTTGCAAGTTCTTCAAGCTCCGTCGGACAGACGAAAGTGAAATCCGCGGGGTAGAAGACCACGATGAGCCATTTCCCGCGCAGCTGCGACAAGCTCATCGTCTTGATCGCATCATGGTGATACGCCTCGAACTCGAAATCGGGGACCGTCTCCCCCACCTTTACCATTGACGTGTAGTCGCGCTGCGCGTCATGAAATTCGCCGCAATGCTCGCAGTAGTTGCTTTTGGTTTCTTTCATACGGGTCATTAATTAGTGCGGAGCTATGATACCATCGCGGATAATGGTCGCACAAATTAAGCACGGCGAAATCCTGAGCGGGTCTTCCCGCGGACGGACGCGGATACTCTGCATTGCGGGACCGACCGGCTCGGGCAAATCCTCCCGCGCAGTTGACGAGGCGCTCGCAAGGAACGGAGAGATAATCTCCGTGGATTCGCGCCAAGTATACCGCGGGCTCGACATCGGCACCGAGAAAATACTGGCGAAAGAGATGGGGGGGATTCCGCACTACCTTATCGATATCCGCGACCCGGAAGGATCCTATTCCGCCGGGGATTTTGTCGCGGATGCGACGCGGCTCATACAAGAAATAGCCGCGCGCGAAAAGCTGCCCATCCTCGCCGGCGGCACGCATTTCTACTTCGATGCCCTGCTCCGCGGCCTCCCGCTCGGCATCGGCGAGAACCCCGAACTCCGGGAACGGCTCGCGGAACTTTCTACCGCGGAATTGTTCGCGCTCGTACAGGAGCGCGACCCGCGACGCGCCGCCGAACTCGACCCCAAGAACCGTCGCCGGCTCATTCGCGCGCTCGAGATAATCGAAGCGAAGGGGAAAGTGCCTGTTCGTTCCTCGATGGACTCTGGATCACTCTTTCGGGTGAAATGGATAGTCATTGACCCGCCGGGCGAAGAACTCCGCAAAAAGATAGATGCCCGATTGGCAAATGCGTTTGAACGCGGGCTCGTAGACGAAGTACGTCGTGTACGCGAACGCGTAGGCGACGCGCGACTCAATGAGCTTGGTCTTGAATACAAAATAATCGGCGAATACCTGCGGGGCGAACGAACGGAACGCTCTCTCTTGCCCGCCCTTTCAGCGAAACTTTGGCAATACGCCCGCCGCCAAAAGGCGTGGCTTCGCAAATTGGGACATCAGACCTCTTAACTCCCTACTGACAACTGCAGGAGGCCCTTAGGTTGTAATGGTATGGATCATCAGCGTAGTTCGCCCAGTCAAGACACGAGGCCGCGGCGGCTTCCTGCACTGACACGCTGGCGTGATTGATGCCGCCAATATCGACTCCTGTTCCAGCGGTATGGCGGGAAGTTGAGCCAACAGCGCCACAACTCCACGTAGAGCCGAAATGCTTGGTCACCTCCGTCGACACGGAATTCTTGAGGGACTGGCATACCGCATTCGCGTTTGTCTTTAATCCCTGCGTGCACCATCGGTCTCGTATTTCCCACAAATGCGTCTGATATGCCTGCGGCCTGTAGGCGGAAGTAACCCTGCCTCCTACCCTTCCAATAAATTGATTGGCACACGATTGTAGCCGGGGGTCAGTGTTAGTCCATACCACCGCGTCTCCGGCTTCCATCTGCGACGCAAGAGGATCTGTAATGGCCGAAAGTGATGGTGTGGGACAGGCAGTCACCAGAGTCGGAGGCGGAGCAACGGCCGGCCGCAAACTGCCCGCAAGCGGGATGCAAATATCGGCGCCACCCGTTGTAATGAGCTGCGACCACGTTCCCAACACCGTCGTCGTACCCGGTACTGTCGCCGCCCTGTTATAAAGGACCGCCATCACCGCGTCCACTATCATCCAGCCGGCAAGAGCGACGACAATGCCGACGACGGTGTTGAGCAGGATGCTCTTTGCTTTTGCCTTTCCGCCCGCGCTCACCGGGTTCACCACGAAGAGAAATCCGGCATATGCGATCATGAGCGGCGCAACGAACACGATGGCGAGGGTTATGCCAAAGCTGATGATGTTATTAACGACGACCATGATGAGACCCCATCCCGCGGCGCACTGATTCGTCGATTGCGGAATAATGGGGCCGAAGAACGGTATCGCCGCAGAAGCGGCCATGGGGAACGACACCAGAACCGCTACGGAAACGAAAAGAAGAGTGCGCGACCGCATATCCGTATCATACCGCCCTTACTCTGCCTTCAGGACGGCTTTCCCCACTGCCTTGTGTCTGTTATCGTTCTCTGACGGGCCTATCGTATAGTGGTAGTACATCGGTCTCCAAAACCGACAGCCCAGGTTCGATCCCTGGTGGGCCCGCAAAGGCGAAACAACCGCGGAAGCGGTTTTTCGCTTTGCGGGAGCCGAAGCGATGTTTCTTCAGCAGACAAAACCGCGAGGCGGGGTAGCGGAAAATTCTTTGCAACGGCAAAGAATTTATCCGTGACCGCCAAAACAAAAACCGCCCCCTCGGGGCGGTTTTTGTTATTTCTTCGCTTATTTTAACCGCCCCTGCCCTTCCACTTGATTTCCTTGAAGAGGACGCGCTTCCGGACGATGGGGTCGTATTTCCTGCACTCTATTTTGCGCTCCACGCCTTTCTTGTTCTTGCGCGTAATGATGACGTGCTTGGAGGCCGAGGACTGCAGCCGGATAATGCGGTCTTGTGACATGTGAGTAACCTAGCAGAATCGCCCCGATTACGCAACGGATGCCTCTTTCTTCGTGCTACTCTTTGCCGCTCGCGACGCGCGCTTTTTTACGTCGAAATAGACCTCGTCATTTCGTATTGAAACGGTGACGGTGCCGCCTTCCATCACGCCCTGCGACACCATGAGGGAGGCGAGCGGCGTGAGTATCTTTTCCTGTATCGTGCGACGCAGCGGGCGGGCGCCATACTGCGGGTTGTATCCTTTCTCCGCGAGCCAGGTGCGCACCTCCGGCGCGATGGTAAGCGCGATACGCTTGTGCGTGAGCCGCCCCATCACTTCCTCTATCTGCGTATCCACTATCTTGGCGAGCGCCTCCTTGGCGAGCACGTCGAAGATGATGATGTCGTCGAGACGGTTCAAAAACTCGGGGCGGAAGTGCTCTTTAAGCGCATCCATGACTTTTTCCTTGGTTTCCTCGTAGCGGCTCGCGTCGGTCGCGTTTGCCGTGCCGAATCCGATGTGCGCGAGCC
>LCRY01000002.1:343053-455725 GCA_001004905.1 Parcubacteria group bacterium GW2011_GWA1_56_13
TGTGCGCGAGCCGGTCTATGAATTCTCCGCCGATATTCGAGGTAAGTACGATGATGGTATTTTTGAAATTGACCTTGCGACCCTTGCCGTCGGTGAGGTGTCCCGAGTCGAGCACCTGCAGAAGGATATTGAACACCTCCGGGTGCGCCTTCTCTATTTCGTCGAAGAGCACCACCGCATACGGGCGGTGCCGGATGCGCTCGGTCAACGTGCCTGCCTCCTCATAGCCGACGTAGCCGGGCGGCGCGCCGATGAGCTTGGCGACCGAGTGCTTCTCCATGAATTCGCTCATGTCGACGCGCACCAGGGCATCAATATCGTTGAACATGAACTCCGCGAGTTTCCGCGAGAGTTCGGTTTTCCCGACGCCCGTGGGTCCGAGGAAGAGGAACGAACCTATCGGACGGTTGGGGTCGCTAATGCCCACGCGGGAGCGTTTTACGGCATCGGTTACCTTTTTCACCGCATTGTCCTGGCCGATGATGCCTTTCTTCAGCGTTTCCTCCATGCGGGAGAGTTTCGCCGCTTCCTCCTCGAGCATTCGGGCGACCGGGATGCCGGTCCAGCGACTTACCACCGCCGCGATATCCTGCTCGGCCACCTCCTCGTTCAGCACGCGGCGCGACTTCTGCAACGTCTTCAGGCGCTTGAGTTTCGTCTCAAGCTCTTTCCGCAAGTGCGGCATCTTGCCGTAGCGTATCTCCGCGACCGTGCCGAGATCGGCGGCCGCTTCGGCGTTATCCGCTTGTATCTTGAGCGCCTCGAGCTCGGTCTTGTTCGCACGGATGCCTTCGAGCACCTCCTTTTCGTTCTTCCACTTGAGCCCGAGCTCGCTCGTTTTCTCCTTCAGATCAGCGACCTCGGCGTCTATATCCTTGATGCGCTCCTTGATCTCTTTCGTACGCTCGCCGTCGAGGTCCTTTTGAAGCGCCTGCCGTTCGATCTCCAGACGGCGTATCTTGCGGTCGGTCTCCTCCAAGAGCGGCGGCTTATTCTCAAGCGCGATGCGGAGCCCGCTCGCGGCCTCGTCAATGAGGTCGATTGCCTTGTCCGGAAGGAAGCGGTCGCTGATGTAGCGAGCGGAGAGTTCGACCGCCGCAACGATAGCGCCATCGGTGATGCGTACGCCGTGAAAGAGCTCGTACTTGTCCCTGAGTCCGCGCAAAATGGCGATACCGTCTTCTATGGACGGCTCCTGCACGAACACCGACTGGAATCGGCGCGTGAGCGCGGCGTCTTTCTCTATGTATTTCTGGTATTCCTTGAGCGTGGTCGCACCGATGACGCGTATCTCGCCGCGCGAAAGAGCGGGCTTGAGCATATTCGATGCGTCGAGCGAGCCCTCCGCGCCGCCCGCGCCCACGAGCGTGTGAAGCTCGTCCACAAAGAGGACGACCTTCCCTTCCGCCCGCTCCACCTCTTTCATCACATTTTTCATGCGCTCTTCGAATTCGCCGCGATATTTCGTTCCGGCGATCATGAGGCCGAGGTCGAGCGAGAGCAGCTCTTTGCCCTTCAAGGATTCGGGTACATCTCCGGTCGCCATGCGCGCGGCGAGCCCTTCGGCGATCGCCGTCTTCCCCACGCCCGCTTCGCCGATCAGGACTGGATTGTTCTTCGTACGGCGCGCAAGGATTTGGATCACCCGGTTTATCTCGATGTCGCGGCCAATGACCGGATCAAGCTTGTTCTCGGCCGCGAGCTTCGTCAGATTGCGCGAATACTTGGCGAGCGCGCGGAAACGCTTCGGCTCCACTGTTTGCCCGTCTTTCGAGCTTTTCAGTTCCTTGAGGATGGCGAGCGCGGCATCGCGGCCTATCGAGAAGCGGGCAAGGATGTCTCCTGCGGGACCCGGATGTTCTATGACCGCGAGGAACAAGTGTTCGGTGCCGACGAACGTGTCGTTCATCCGCGCAGCGATCTTTCCCGACGCTTCGAGCGCCTGGGCGAGGTCGGGAGTGAGGTAGATCTGATACGAAGGCGAGAGCACCGTGGCGCTCTCGGGCGCCTCGAGATTTTCAAGGACTGCGTCCGCGAGCATGATGGTATCGACCTCCATCCGGTCGAGCATCGAGAATACCAGCGATTCTTCCTGGAGCACCAGGGCAGCGAGCAAATGGAGCGGCGAAACATGATTTTGTCCGCGCTCTATCGCAAGCTCGTGCGCTCGGCGCACGGCTTCCTTGGCTTTGGTGGTGAAGTTATTAAACGGCGGCATTGTGGGGTTATTCTAGGTCGCAGGTGTTGAAGATACGGTGAGGAGCGCGGTTATCTTGTTTGCGGGAATAAGGAGCCCGGGCGTCCCTCCCGCACTGATGCCGATGAGGTTGCCCGAAAGGTCGACCGCCGCGCTCCCCGCTCCGATGTCCGGCAGTGTGGTGTGAATGCCGCCCTCGCTCACGCGCGCGACGATGCCGGTGGAAGCGGAGCCGTCCGCCCCTATGGCGAGAACCGTCTGTCCGAGTTTCAGGTTGCTTGCGGTGATGAGGACCGGCGGGGTCACCTTCGGTAATGAGGCATTGTCCGCAAAACCATATACGGTGATTCCTTCACCCGCTTGCGCAAGCGACGCGGCAACATATATGCCGCCGGGAAATTCAATGAGTGCTTCCTTCGGCAGAATGTCCCGAGACGCGGTCGCAACGACCCGGGATTTGGGAAGATAGGTGCCGACGGAGGCGATCGGCGTCGAAGTGCCGGTCTCAAGCGCGTAAATATTTACGGCGCGTGTCGCGTCCGCCCCGAGCGCGGCGGTCACGAGATCCTGATTTGACGGCGCGGGGGCCTGGACGATCGCCGCGGGCGCCGTAGCCGCGACCGTTTCGATCGTGCGTTCGACGACGCGATTCACGGTCTGCGTCACGTATGCCGGCGTATGGTCGAGCAGAGAAACCGTCAGGATGCCGGTTGCGACCGATGTCACGAAGTTCACGAGTATCGTGAGCAATATGAGCTGGGCTTTCGAGAGTTCCTCTATATTCATACCACTATAATGCTACCCTTGGCCGTTGGCGTCAACCCCGTACCACTTTCGGGGAATGAATAAGGAATAAAAGGTTCCATACCTCGCGGGTATGCAACAGTCATTATGCAGCCGCGTCTCCCGAAAGTGGTGCGGAGTCAATAAACGCGACGGCTCGCGCGAGTGCGCGGGCGAAACGGACGAGTTCGGAAGAGCGGGTATCCGGCCCCCAGGAGATCCGTAGCGTCGCGCGGGCGCGGGCAGGGTCCCCAAAGAGCGCGAGAACCGCGCGAGACCCTTCCTCCGAATCGGTTTCGCATGCGCTTCGGGTAGAAACCGCGAACCCGGCTTCGTCCATGAGAGCGACGAGGTAATCGGTGTCCCGGCCCGTCAGCGAGACGTTGAGGATGTTCGGTGCCTGCGAACGTCCTTCATTTATATGCACGTCCGGTATGGTTCCCGTAATGGCTGAAATCAGCGCTAGTCGCTGCGCTTGTGCGGCGGCATGGAATTGTTCGCGGCCCCGCGCGGCGGCGCGAAGCGCCGCCGCGAAGCGCTGCGTGAGTTCATACGCCTCGCTTCCGGAACGCAATCCGCGTTCCTGGCCCCCTCCTTCGTAGAGCGGAACGATGGGTATTGTCCGGTGCGCGACGAGCGCGCCGATACCGCGGATGCTGCTGACTTTTGAAGCGTCGAATGTGAGCATATCGGCACCGAAATGCGCACGGGTTATCTTTTGGGTTGTCGGCGCCTGCGATGCGTCCACATGCAAAATGGCATGAACTTTTTTCAATGCCGCCGCGACCTCGCGCGTATTCCATACCACGCCGGTCTCGCCGCACACCGCTTCCATGGAAACAAGCGCCGTATCATCTCTCACTACCTTCGCAAGCGCTTGGGTATCCACGCGACAATCTCTGATCGGCAGCGGCTCGACGGCGACTCCTTCCTGTGCGAGCAGTTTCGCATTTTCTACGATGGATGCATGCGCGCTTGGTAAATAGAGCACATGAACGCTTTTCGCTCCCCTTGCCTTGAGCGCCCGCGCGTGCCCCAAGAGAGCAAGCGCGTTCGCCTCGGTCGCGCCGCCCGCGAAAATGACGTCATCCGCCTGCACTTCGGCGAGCCGGGCGATGACGGTGCGCGCGCTTTCCAACATCTGCTTCGCCCGTCTTCCCTCCTCATGAGGGGAGGAAGGGTTGCCGCTTACGCCCGCTGCGAAATCCAAATATGCTCTCTGCTTCCAAAACATAACAGGTATTCTACATGAGATGCCTCCATGTTGGTCGGCACAGATTGCAGTTAGGTCATTTTTGTGATGAAATAGCGTCATTATGGCGCGGGAGGCACGACCGCCCGTCATTGCGGTGATGGGCCACATAGACCACGGCAAGTCATCCCTTCTGGATTACATCCGGAAGTCGAACGTCGTTGCGGGCGAGGCGGGCGGCATCACCCAGCACGTCGCCGCGTATATCGCCCTCCATAACGGCCGGCCGGTCACCTTCCTCGACACTCCCGGACATGAAGCATTCAAGGCACTGCGGGAACGCGGCGCCGCCGCTGCGGATATCGCCATCCTCGTCGTCGCCGCAGACGAAGGAGTGATGCCGCAGACGCTCGACGCTCTCGCCGCGATACGGGAGGCGAAGATCCCGTTCATCGTCGCCATCACGAAAATAGACAAGAATAACGCCGACATCGAGCGCACGAAGCAGTCGCTCCTTGAGAATCAAATATTCATCGAAGGTATGGGTGGCGACATAGCGTACGCACCGGTGTCTTCCAAAACCGGCGAGGGAGTATCGGAATTGCTTGACCTCGTCCTCCTTTCGGCGGACCTTGCGGAACTTACCGCCGATCCCGAAAAGAGTGCGACCGGTTTCGTGCTCGAATCAACGCAGGACCCGAAACGGGGCGCCTCCGCCACGCTCATCGTGAAGGACGGCACGCTCGCCAAGGGAGGATTCGCCGTCGCGGGAGATGCGTACGCTCCCATACGCTTTATCGAGGACTTCCGCGGCGCGCGCGTGGAGCATGCGGGACCGTCGCAGCCGGTCCGCATCTCGGGATTCAATACCTTGCCAGCTGCCGGCGCACTGTTCAGTGTCGCGGAAAGCAAAAAAGAGGCCGGGGCGCTCGCGGAAGAACAGGCCAAAATGCTCGCCTCCTCTTCCCAACGCGATGCGGCGGCGGAGGGAGTCGTCGAGCTTCCTCTTGTCATAAAGGCGGACGTCGCTGGTTCCGTAGACGCCATCGCTCACGAACTTCTAAAGATAACCGACGAGCGCGCGTCCATCCGCATCCTTTCTTCGGGCGTCGGCAGCGTCTCGGAGAGTGACGTCAAGGTCGCGCACGCCGCCGACGGAGTCATCATCGGATTCAACGTATCGGCGGACCCCATCGCAAGCGAATTGGCCCAGCGTGATTCCGTCGGTATTTTTCTCTTCTCCATCATTTACGAACTTTCGGCGAAGGTCAAAGAATTGCTTGCGGCGCGCGTGCCGAGCATCGCGATCGAAAAAGAGCTCGGGCGGGCGCTCGTGCTGAAACCCTTTTCCTCCGGCGCGAAGAAGCAGGTGCTCGGCGCGCGCTACGTCTCCGGCATCCTCACCGTCGGCGACCGCGTGAAGATCGTGCGGAAGGAAATCGAGATTGCGCGCGGCAAAATAGCGAATCTTCAGCAGGCACGCGCGGACGTAAAAGAAATAAAAGTGGAAGGCGATTTCGGCGCCGAGATCGAGGCGCGCGAGAACGCGGCGTACGGCGACGAACTCATCGCGTTCGTCGTTGCCGAATCATGAACCCGGTCCCGGGACCGCAGGATCGCCGGCGACAGAGCGGGCGCGCGACCGAGATAGTCGCGCGCAAAGCGGCGCGCTTCATCGCGCGGGAGGCCGGCAGCGACTCTCTCATCACCGTCATTCGCGCGGAGACGCGGGCGCACGGTGAACACGTCCTGATCTTCGTCAGCGTCTTCCCCGTCGAAAAAGCCCGCGCGGCACTGGCCTATCTCGAACGCCAGCGCGGGGCATTTTCGGATTATTTAAAGGAGCACTCGCACCTGCGCCTCCCGCGCGTTGATTTTCTCCTTAACAACGGCGAACAATCAGGAGGCCCGGGCGGGAATTGAACCCGCGCATAACGGTTTTGCAGACCGTCGTGTTACCACTTCACCACCGGGCCTTACTACGACAATAACAGAGAAGATAGTATCATCAAAAGATGCCGAGGTGGCGAAATTGGTAGACGCGCGACGCTTAAAACGTTGTAGGCCCTAATCGGCCTATGTGGGTTCGACTCCCACCCCCGGCACAGATAATGCAAAAGAGAAACAAGCGTATAGGGATTTTCGATTCCGGATTCGGAGGATTGCACGTCCTTCGCTCGATAGTGAGTGCACTGCCGCAGTACGACTACGCGTATCTCGGCGATACGGCGCGCGCTCCGTACGGCGACCGACCGCAGGAGACGATATACGCATATACGAAACAGGCCGTGGACTTCCTCTTCCGGCATGAGTGCGGTATCGTCGTCATCGCGTGCAATACCGCCTCGAGCGAAGCGCTCCGCAGAATACAGGACGAATATGGCGCCGCGAAAAAGGTGCTCGGTGTGCTCATTCCCGCCGCAGAGGTCGCCGTGGAGCGGACGACAAAGGGGCGTATAGGCGTCATCGCGACGCACGGAACCGTCGCCTCGAACAAATTCGTCCGGGAACTCACGAAGCTCGATCCGACCGTGCGCGTGTTTCAGAACGCGTGCCCCCTGCTCGTGCCCCTTATCGAGTCGGGAGAACACGGCTCCGCCGAGATGGAAACCATTCTGAAAAGATATCTTGACCCGCTGCTGCGCAAAAAAATCGACACGCTTATTCTGGGCTGCACGCATTACGGCATCCTGGAGCGGAACATACGCAAGGTCGTGGGACCAACGGTGCACATCGTCTCGGAAGCAAGAGTCGTTCCGAAAAAATTAGCGGCCTACTTTAAAAAGCATGGCGAAATAGAGGCGACGCTCGGCAAGCGGTCGAACATCCACTTTTACTCGACCGACCGCACCGATAATTTCAAAATTCTCGGAAGCAAGCTCTTCGGCAAGAAAATCCAGGTCAAAAAAGCCACGCTTCGATAAAGTCAGTAGTGCTGGGGGAGAGACTCGAACTCTCATGCCTTGCGGCGTTAGCTCCTAAGGCTAGTGCGTCTACCAATTTCGCCACCCCAGCGCTTTCAAAGCATACTATGTTCTGTTATATTTTTCTTTACGAGGAACTACTTACTATTCCTCACCCCGCGCCCATAGCTCAGTTGGTAGAGCTGCTCCCTCTTAAGGAGAAGGTCCCAGGTTCGAGTCCTGGTGGGCGCACTTGACAAGTACGTAGTTTTGTGTACCATATACGCCAGAAGTCTGGCTCGATTCCGAGCTGGATACGTACATTCCAGGAGAAACCAATGCTCCGAATATTCGTGGAAAAATTCGTGGATAAGGAACACAAACTGATCAGGTGGAAGACCCTCTTCGTATGGGGGCCGATTCAAGCCCTCCTCGGTTTTTTCCTGTTCTACTTCATCGCTTCATTCGCCTTCGAGTTCCTGAACGGGAGCTTGGGTGCGAAGTACTTCGTCCATAACAGCATCACGGTTGGGGCGACATTCTTTCTTGCTTTCGCCTACTTCTATCTTCTGGCGCTTGCGAAGGTAAAAGAAGCATATGTTGGCCAACCAACGCTTCTCGGCGCTCGGCGAAATGAATTCGTTCTACCGGAAGGCTATTCTCTTATCTTGCCGTGGCCATTCATGGGTTACAGCGAGATTCCGGTTCAGCCAACCACAACCGAGCTTAAGGAGCCGATGGAAATCCTGGTGTCGAAGCAACCGGAAAAAGACAATGACGGCACTCAACCCACGCCGCCGGTCCAACCGAATCCAAACGAGCCGCCAGCTTATCAGGTGCGGATGAAAATCTCCATGTCAATTCTATGGGAGGTTGAGCCCGAAAACATCCTGAGCTACACGGCTGTCGATGGAGGAAGGGCCGGTGTTGAAAAAGCTCTGGTGGAAGTTATGCGGCGCAGCATTCGCGAAAGGGCGCAACATCTCTCTGACACGCAGGTCTTTACCGGCCAGGAGGTCTTTGCGACAGAGGTTCAGAAAGCGCTTGAAGAAGACCTCGATAAGAACAAGCCTGGGATGAGTCTTGTAAAACGCCTCGGTATTAAAATCATCAAGGTACAGACCGTGAAGATCGTTCCGTCGGATGAGGAATTGACGAAACGGTATGAACGGCTTCGTAGCGAAGACCTCGACAAGCAGGCCGAAACGAACCAGGCAAACCATCTCGCGGACAACCTGGTGGACAAATTCAAGTCGAAGGGAGTCTCCGCTGACATGGCGTTCCTAGGTGCGCTCGCGATGACGAAGGACGCGAAACTTGTGGGGGTCGTTGGCAACGCCGGCGATTTCACGAAGGGACAAGTGGCAGCTGGTGAAGGAGGTGGGCGATGACGTTCTACCAAAATATCGGGACCCCCGTTCGGTCATCGGCAAAGTATCTTCTTGTCTTAGGGGTGGTCCTGCTCCTTGTCGGAATGGGGTACAGCGCGTATCTCTATAACAAAGCACGTGCTCCATCCACGCCTTCGCAGAACAGTGGCGTGCGGCCGGAAATCCCGCTTGCAGGCAGTCCGCGAGCTTCAGGAACGCTGGTCATACCGGCAGGCGGAAAGTCGGATCTTATCCCGCCTCTAGAAGGCAAGTATCCCGAGTTCACGGGGTTCGGCAAGTTCCTGACGCACAACGTGCGTCTGGACGGGACCGAGTGTGCGTTTGGGGAGGCGGGTTGCGTGAATGGCCCGCGTCTCAAGGGCTATTACATAAGCAACGAATCGGGCGCGACGATCACCGTTACGTTCGAATTCAAGCCCGGGTGAAGTTCTTTCGGGCGCAAAGGTCGCACGGGTTATTCCGAGCGGCCTTTTTCTTTTTGTCCGTTCCCTACTGCGATATCTTTGTGACCGGCTTGACGTTTGGATTATCCGGGAAAACGGCTTTAAGCGCGAAATTAATGATGCCATACGCGCCGAACATGATGACGAGCCCGATAAGTCCCCACAGAATGGCCCGTTTCCCTTCCGTGCGCTTCGTTTCGTCCGCCGCATGCGCGATGAACTCAAACACGCCCCAAATGAAAAGAACGAACGCCGCACCCGCGAGGAGCAGGATAATCGGATTAACGATCTCGACGACGACCTTTCCGAGGAATTGGTCGAGAACAACCATTTACCTGACCTGAACGCCTGACGTCGGGACGCCGCCGGTAGGACCCGATGTATTGCCGAAGCTCACCGTGCCGGTGAGGATGTTCACGAGACCCCAGATGGAGACCATCACGAAGAAGCCGATGAGACCCCAAAGCATGAGATTCTTTCCTTTCTCTCTCACCTCTTCGGAATTTGCTCCGAAAATAAAGGTGTAAAACGCGCCCCAGAGGAACACGATGAAGGCGATGGCGAAGAGCACGGGGACGAGCACGTTGTTTATGATGTTGATGATGAAAGAGCCGGCGTCCGCAACGTTGTTGATCGCGGCAAACGAAACGAGCGGCAGGGCGAATGCGGCAAGGAGGGCGAATGCTTTTTTCATAATATTGGTAAGCGGATAACAAAGTAATTGTAACGTTCCTCCTGGCGCGGTCAAGGCGCTCCTGCGCGCCGTGTGGATAGTCCGCCGAGACGCTTCTGGGCTTGGGAGCGCGAGCGTATGGGTCTCTTACAATCTCGGCGGAGTCGGCGGAGCCGCCATGATGGACAGGCCGAAGGTCGTCATCACTATGTATACGAGCGCCCACACGGACAGGATGACAACAAAGCCGATAATGCCCCACAGCGTGAATTGCCGCCCCGTCGCGCGCTCGGCCTCATCATCGGCGCCGAGGATGAAATACTTGTATACGCCGTAGAGGAACACGATGAAGGCGACCGCGATGAGTACGGGAACGAGCAGGCTGTTAATGACGCCGACGATGCTCTGTGAATACCCCTGGAGATACGTCGGGTTGATGCCGGTCTGGGCAGACGCAATGAGCGGAAATCCGGAGGAAGCGACAACGACGAGAACTGTAGCGAGATGAGAGAATTTGCTCATTGTATTCTGTACGATTGCGGCGGCGGCGGCGCATAGGAGCCGGCAAGGCCGAAGGTGTTCGCGACGACATTCACGAGGCCCCAGAGCGATATCATGACCACGAAGGCGATGAGACCCCACAGCAGGATTTTGTGCCCCTCATCCACCTTCCCCGGGTCGCCTTGCGAGAAAATATACTTCAACACGATGCCGTAGAGGAACACGATGAAGGCGATGGCGAAGAGCACCGGCACGAGCACGTTATTAATGATGTAGAGGATGGTGGATGCGACCTGGCAGATATTGCTCGCCCCGCACATAAAAGGACCTCCGCTTCCAAAACTTATGGAGAAATTCCTGTTGGAGAACTGGAAATTGCCGCTTGAATCGGAATAGATGGATGTTTGGGCAAGGGCGAGCGACGGCGCCAAGAGTACTGCCGAAGCGGCCAAGACGGTGACGAAACGAGTCATTGATTTCATATGCGGTTCAGTATGACACATCACCTAGCGGGCGCGATGCCGAGCGTGGATAACAGCAAATTCACGAGGCCCCACACCGAAAGGAGCACTACCATGCCGAGAATGCCCCAGCCGATGAATTGACGTCCTTCCGAGCGCTTCGCCTCATCCCCTCCGTGAAGGAAGAAGTAGTTTATGACCCCCCAGATGAAGACAACGAACGCGAGCGCGAAGATAAGCGGCACGATGACGGTATTGATGACGCCGATGACGCCGGTGGAGCCGCTGCCGACGAATTGAGCGAAGGTCATACCCGTCACACTAAACGGCCTCGCAGGCTGTACTGCAAGCGACGTTTAAGCGCCGCTCGCGCTCCTTGGGAGGCCTTCAGGCGAAACTCTCTTCCTTTTGCATCGGTTTGCGACATGTACGCTTCGTAGTATATCAGTTGAAATGGCAGGCGGGATCGTGTTGACCGTGCAGTTCCCATAGAATGCCCAGCGAGACGGCGTCGTAAGTCAGTTGTGAATCCAGTGTAGAGTCGGTTGTCTTTCTTACTGTGTAGAAGATATACGTAATACATGGTCGTCTCGCAAGGCCGTTTTAGTGTGTCGGGTCATATTACTGGCCGACCGAAAGCGCTTGCACCGTCGCTTTGATGCCGATGGCTATCGCCTGCGAACCAAGGAGAATGAGCGCTCCGACAACGGTCCATAGGAGGGCGGCTCGCGCCTCGGTTATCTTTGACTCGTTCCCCCGAGCCGCTACAAAAAGGTAACCGACGTACACCATCATCAAAATGACGACAATGGTGCCGATACGTATGACGAACGCCAGGATATTCAAGAGGAAGCTCTCTAGATTCCCTCCTCCTTGGAGCGGGTTGAGGAGCGAAGTGTAGGTGACGGGCTGTGAGAGACCGGTTTGGGTGGTGGGGCTCGTGAGGCCTTGTTGGATATTAGTGCGCGGATCTATGGCACTGCACGTTCCATCGCTCAACCGCGGTCCGGTGACTATCTGTCCGTTAACCGTCGTCACGCAGTCGGTATCGGCATGTACAAAAAACGGCGCGCCGAATGATGCGACGAGCGCGAAGGAAACGATGATGGAGAAACGCATACTTATTGTTGCGAAAGGAGGGCGCCCAAGGAGCGCTCGGCGGAAACGAGCGCGGCTTCGGGCGTGGAACGACCGCTTATCACATTCCCAATCATACTCGAGAAAACCGCATCGGTGTCCAACGGCGCTGGGGACAGCCACCCTTCTGTGTACAGGGCTTCGGCATAGCTGACCGCCTTCGCAGGATCGACGGGCATCGTCGCGAGTACGTCGAGAACCGCGGGAGTGAGGCCGGCCGCGTCGGCGGCCACGACCTGCTCGGTCGAGTTGGAGAGGATCGCTGCGGCTTGATAGGCGCCCGCGGCATTCTTCGCCCCCCGCGGGATCATAAATGCGTACATGAGGCCGTAGGCCTTCTTTGTGGCGGCGGTCGCGGGCTGCGGTAGCGGCGCGACGTCGAAATTGAGATTTGGATTCGCAGAACGCAGGTAGCGCGCTTCGGACGAATACCCGAGATAGAGCGCCAGGTCGCCGACCAGGAACATCTGCCGCGAATCGGACAGCGAGCCGTTCCATGTGTATGAGACCTTCGACGGGTCGGCGAACTGGGTGTAGAAGCCGAGTACCGCCTGGCCGGGCGGCACGCCCTCTGACGCCATCGAGCCGAGATCGGCAATGGGCGCGCCGCTCGCCGAGTAAGAAGAAAGCGGCGCGCCCGCCTGGAGGAAGAGCGCCGAGAGTATTCCGCGAGCGTCATGGACATTGCCATAGGTGCCGAGTGCGATCAGTCCGCGGGTGATCTGCCTTGCCGGAGTGAGGATCGCGACGTTTGGCACAAGGCCGGTCATCGCTTCCCAGGTCGCGGGCGGTTTCGCAATGCCATTGCTCGAGAGGATGGAGCGATTGTAAAAGAGCACGAGGGGGTCAACGAGGAACGGTATGCCGTAGTAGCCGTCCGGTCCCGTGAAAATCTCCGTCCCCTGCACGAAGGTAGAGGTGAATGCCCTTGGGGGCAGCGTATCGAACCCTATCGGCGTGATGAACTTCGTAAGCGCGAAAAGCACTTCCTGCGAAGCAAGAACCAGGTCAGGGGCGGCGCCGGTCGCTATCGCGGAGGCGAGTTCGGAGGGGAGGGTCGCCGGTTCTTTTTGTTCGTACGAAACATCCTTGAGGACCGAATTCGTTTGTGCGACCGCAATGAACATCGCACGCATATCGTCCTTGGGGAGTGTGCCCCACACGACGACCGAACCAACCGCATCCCTGCCGCCGTTGCTTGAATATGTCGCGAAGACGAACAGGCCGATGAGCGCGCCTAGTCCGAAAACGCCGAGCAAAATTCCTTGGAAAAGGGATAGCCTCATAATTCGACGGGACTCACTATGGCCCTGAATAAAATTGAATGGGTCATGGTGCGGTAAAGATAACGCCATAATGATGCGGTCCGGCGCGCAACGACTTCACTTTATGGAAGCCGCCGTTGATGAAAAGCGCTTCGGCCTGATGCTCGGACACGACTCGCTCGGGCGTGGGACCCATCCCGCCGTAGCTTCCTGCCCAATCAATGACCATGAGCTTGCCGCCTGTTTTTAGAACGCGCTTTATTTCCGCGAGAAGGCCGTCGCGGTTCTCTATCTGAAAAAGCGTATTGGCGAGTATGACCGCGTCGAGCGATGCGTCGCGCAGATGACTACCGCCCAACGTTTCGACATCGCCCCACACCGTTTCAATGATATGCCGATGGTGCTCGTGCGCATTGAGCTTGATGTGCTTGAGGACGTCCTCTTGCACGTCGATCGCGTAGACCTTGCCGCTATACCCCACGATCGCGGCCGCCGCGCGCGCGTAATGCCCGCTCCCGGCCCCGAAATCGGCGGCCTTCATGCCTTCGCGTAAGCCGAGCTGGAGAATGTTCTCTCTCGGAGAACTGAAATGAGCGTTCATAATCGCGAGCAAATCGAAGAGCCCATAGGTATACCGTACCATGCGCGACCCGCTACGGGCCGCGTAATTAACACTATGAAAAAGATGAGGGCCGCTCCTCCGGCGCGGCCCCTTCGTGGGTTTCAGTGAAAAATGTATTTGGTCTGCTCGGCGAGCCGTTTGCGCGGCGTCATCACCGTTTCTCTCACCGCCAGATACTTCGAGAAAATATCCTCGAACGCTTCTTCCTCGTCCTGTCCGAGTCCGATGATGTCATGGGTTGATTCCTGCGGTTTGCCGTCGATCTCGAACTCGTTCGGCCCCGGCACCCGTACCACCGTCACTCCGGGCCTATGAAGATATCGTAGGGAACGTCAGCCACCCTCGAGAGGCCCAGTCGGGACGCAAGCTGCTTCCTGAAGTCATCCCACGCGTTCATGATGTTCTCCCGTTAGAACTTCGTACGCACCCCACTACATAATATCTCCGCCCTCGCTCCCCCACAAGAGCGGGATGTGCGTACTAAAAATAGGTATTACAGCGCGACCATCGAGGCAATGGAGTCGCTCGGGCGCAATTTCATCACGCGGACGCCCTGCGTAGCGCGGCCGAGCGAGGGAATCTCGGCGACCGAGGTGCGTATCACCTGTCCTTTTTTGGAAATGACGACAAGCTCCTCCTCTGCGGCATCGCCAATGATGACGCGAGCGCCGATGATCTCGCCGGTCTTCGGTGTAACCGCCGCGGTCTTGATGCCCGAGCCCCCGCGGCCCTGGACTTTGTATTCGGAGATTTTCGTGCGCTTGCCGTAGCCCTTGCTCATGATTACCAGAAGCGACGCGTCTTTCGCTCCGCCCGGAATGATCTCGGCGGAGACAATCGTATCGCCTTTTTTCACGCTCATGCCGCGCACGCCGCCGGCGGTGCGGCCCATTTCGCGCACGTCGCCTGCTTCAAAACGAATGCTCTGGCCCTTTGCCGTTACGATGGAAACGGTATCGCTCTTGCCGGCCAGGCTCGCCGAAACAAGCGTGTCGCCGCCCTTGAGATTGATGGCGATGATGCCCGAGCGGCGCACGTCGGCGAAGTTCTTCGCCGCGACCCGCTTCACCGCGCCCGCCTCGGTGACGAACACGACCGAAGACGCATTGAGCGCCGCGCCCTTCGGCACGGCGAGCACGCTCGTGACCGACTCTTCGCCCGCGAGCGGAAGGAAATTCATAATGCTCTTGCCCTTGGTCGCGCGCTTCCCTTCCGGAATGTCGTACATCTTGAGCTGATACACCTTTCCAAAGTTAGTGAAGAAAAGAAGATCGCTGTGTGCCGAAGCGACGAGGAAGTGCGTTACGATGTCTTCTTCCTTCGTCGCGATATCCACGACGCCGACGCCGCCGCGCTTCTGTCGCCGGTACTCGCTCGGGTTCGTCCGCTTCACGTAGCCGCCCGCCGTCAGCACGAGCATGGAGTCCTCGTCCGGCACGAGGTCTTCGGCAGAAATATTCTGCACGCCTCCTTTCACTATCTTCGTCCGACGGTCGTCGCCGTACTTCTCGCCAAGCTCAAGGAGTTCCTTCTTTACCACCGCGAGGATGGTCTTTGCCGACGAGAGTATCCCTTTCAGGGCCGTGATGAGCGCCTGGACTTCCGAGAGCTCGTCCTCGATCTTCTTGCGCTCAAGGCCGGCGAGCTTGGAAAGGCGCATTTCGAGGATGGCGGCCGCCTGGGGCTTGGAAAAACCGAATTTTTTCTGCAATGCGAGCGAGGCCGCCGGAATATCCGCCGCCTTCTTGATGAGCGCGATGACCTCGTCGATGTGGTCGAGCGCTTTGGAGAGGCCGAGGAGAATATGCTCGCGCTCCTGCGCCTTCCTGAGGTCGAATTGGGTGCGGCGCTTCACCACTTCCTGCCGATGCTCAATGAAGTGCTCGAGTATGCCGTGGAGAGAAAGCATCTCCGGCACGCCATCCACGAGCGCAAGCATGTTGTAGTGGAACGTGCTTTCGAGCGGCGTGTGCTTGTAGAGCGCATTTAATACCGCCTGGGGATGTGCGGTGTTTTTGAGCTCGACCACGACGCGGATATCGCCGCCGGCGGATTCGTCCCGCAGATCGCGGATGCCTTCGAGCTTCTTTTCGCCGACCAGTTCCGCGATGCGGATAATAAGCTCGCTCTTATTCACGCGATACGGGATGGACGTAATAATGATGCGAGCATCTCTCTTGCCATCGTCGACGACCTCAGCTTCCCCGCGCACCACCACCGGCCCCTTTCCGGTACTGTAGGCATGCCGGATGTCCGCCTGATTGAACGCGACGCCTCCAAGCGGGAAATCGGGGCCTTTGATGTGCTGGAGCAGGTCCTCGGTCGTCGCTTCGGGATTCTCGATGAGATGGACGGTCGCGGCGACCACTTCGCGCAGGTTATGGGAAGGAATTTCGGTCGCCATGCCGACCGCGATGCCGAATGTCCCGTTCAAAAGGAGGTTCGGGAGCGCGGATGGGAGCACCTGCGGCTCTTCGCGGGTCGCATCATAATTCGGGTTCCATGCGACCGTCTCCTTTTCGAGATCGGCCAAGAGCGCCTCGGCGATGCGCGAGATCTTGGCCTCGGTGTAGCGCATCGCCGCCGGCGAGTCGCCGTCGATGGAGCCGAAATTGCCCTGCCCGAGCACGAGCGGATAGCGATGGGAGAACTCTTGCGCCATCTTCGTCATGGAGTCGTACACCGCCGTGTCGCCGTGCGGGTGATATTTGCCGAGCACGTCGCCCACCACAAGAGCGCTCTTGCGGAACTTCGCGCCGGGAAGAAGTCCCAACTCCTTCATCGCATACAAGATGCGGCGGTGGACCGGCTTCAGTCCGTCGCGCACATCCGGAAGGGCGCGACCCGTGATGACCGACATCGCGTAATCGACATACGACGTGCGCATCTCCGAAACGATCGGTTGGAGGATGACATTTGCGGCGACAGGTGTCGCCGCGTTGCTGTCCTGATCTGTTTTCCCGCGCGCCATGGTGATACAAGTGTCTGATTAGAAAGGAAGTATCGTCTGCTCCGCTTTCTTGCCCGCCGTCGCCGAGGAGTCCGCATCGACGATCTCTATGCGCGCCGGTCCGGACGTATTTGATTGAACCGCGGCAGCGGTCCCGGCAAGATTTTGCGGCCCGGCATTGCCCGAAACGGTAGGCGCCTCCGCCTCACCCGCGTTCCCCGCGAACGAAGTGTTTTTGAGCGCGAATGCGCCCGTCCCGATCGAGCTCGCGAGCCACACGAGCGCTATGAGCGCCGTGCCGGCGGCGGCGGCACCGAACGCGACCCGTCTGCGGATGTGGTGCGGCTTGCCCTGTATGTGTTCAATGTGTTGAAAGACGGTCCTCATGAGCTTTTTCTTAGCGAGTAATCGAGCTTAGTAAAAGCTCACCCCGCACCACTTTTGCGGAACGGTCGTTCCAGCGACCCGCGGGCGAATAGCCCGGCCCTATTCGGGCCAGGGTCGCTACGACCTTGTTGAAATATTGGTGATTGTTTCGAGTCGGTGACATACGGTTTAGCAAAAGTGGTGCCGGGGTCTAAGAGAATCTAATTCGCTTTGCTCATAACATTCTCTAAGACCAGTATACTCCCCGTTCGGCCAAGCAGGTCCTTTTTCTTCAGCGTGAGCTTATCCGCCTTCTCGCTCCCGTTGCCCGCCTCCTTAAGGAACGCTTCCAGCGCCTTCGGCTGCCCGATGCCGCTCCAGTGCATGGGGACGATGATCTTCGGCTCAAGGGAGACCGCGAGTTCATGCGCCTTGGCTCCGGTGAGTACGCCGCCGCCGCCCACCGGCACGAAAAGGACATCTATCTCATCAATGCTCTCGCGTGCTTCCTGCGAGAGTTCGGTAGTTGCGAGTGCGCCGAGGTGCACGAGCGTCATGTCTTCGAGTTGGACGCTATATATCGTATTAATGTACCCCGGACGCTCGCCCTGTGCGGCCTTGGCCGAAGCGGGATAGGCGCTCTGCGAAAGAAATCCCTGGATGACGACGCCGGCGCGCTCGTACTCGCCGGGGCCGGTGATGGCAAAGGGAACCTTATCGCCGTACGTCACCTCTTCGATGCCGTTCATGTCAGGGTGGTCTCGGGAGACGAGCGCGATATCCGCGCCGAAACGCACGGGCGGTAACGTCCCGTTCTTACCGATGGGGTCGAACGCGAGCGTCAGATCGCCGAAGGTCACCTTGAAGCACTGCCCGCCGTGGTGCGTAATAACCATATTTACCCTCCATTTTAGCATGAAAACCGAGCGTGCGGTAGTGGATTTCCGGTCAAAATAATGAGAGGTCCGCAATACATACCGGAGGCGGGGACCCGTTGTCGAAAAACAAAATTCTGGTATATTCAGAGGTGGACGCCGTGTCGGAATTGGCGTCCCTGTAACCCTCAACGGATGAGGAGCAGCCGATGGACTACCGCTACGCGCCAGGGCAGGCACAGGGGGTCTGATTCCTTGGAGCGCGTGAATACCTCCCAAAGATGCACATTCGGGACCTTGCTTCGGCGGGTCCTTTTTTTTCAACAACCCGCATGCTATAGTGCGCCCGTTGCGTGCCGGAGAACTAGGGGCCAGCTAACCCTTGCGCCGCGTATCCCAAGCTTGTCGAAGGAAACGGTTCAAGTACTGCCCGCGAAAATCCGCACCACTTTTAATATATGTCCGAAGTGAAAGATGCGCTCGCCGGTGGCGGACCCGCCACCAGCGGGAAAGCCCTGCCTGCGCAGACAGGAGCCCCGATACCGACCATCCACGTCGCTGAAGGCCATCCGATGGCCTCCTTGGTTGACGCCATTCCGGCGCCGCCGGTGGCGGGTGACCTCGTCGAGGGCACCATCATCGCCATCAGCCGCGGACGCGTGTATATCGACCTGCCGCCGTTCGGGACCGGCCTCATTTACGGCCGCGAATACCTCAACGCCGCGGACGTCCTGCGCAAGGCGAATCAGGGTGACATCATCAGCGCGAAGGTCGTGGACCCGGCGGGCCGCGATGGCTATATCGAACTCTCCTTGAAAGAAGCACGGCAGGCGGCCATCTGGGGCGAAGCCGAGCGGGCTATCGTCGCACAGACGCCGTACTCGCTCACCGTCGAGGAAGCGAACAAGGGCGGACTTATCCTTTCATGGCAGGGCATTTCCGGATTCCTTCCCGCCTCGCAGCTCTCCAAAGAACATTACCCGCGCGTGCCGGAAGGCGACAAGGAGAAGATACTCGGCGAGCTCATGCGTCTTGTCGGGCATCCGCTCTCGGTGCGCATCATTACCGCCGACGCGAAGGAGGGCAAACTTATATTCTCCGAACGCACGGGGAACGAAGCGGAAGAGAAAGCATCGCTTATAGATAAGTACCAGGTCGGCGACGTCGTCGAGGGCGAGGTGACGGGCATCGTTGATTTCGGCGTCTTCGTGAAATTGGAGCCGGGGCTTGAGGGGCTCGTCCATATCAGCGAGCTCGACTGGGGCCTCGTGGAGGACCCGCATATGTTCTCTTCCGTCGGCGACAAAGTGAGAGTCAAAGTCATCGAGATAAAGGACGGCAAGATCTCGCTCTCCATCAAAGCGCTCAAGGAGAATCCATGGCACACCGCGGCCGAACGCTACAGCAAAGGCATGGAGGTGCCGGGGGTCGTCATTAAATACAACAAGCATGGTGCGCTCGTCTCCATCGAGGAAGGCGTTGCCGGCCTCGTGCATGTGAGTGAATTCTCAACACCGGCGGAACTTCGCGAGACCCTGGAGCTCGGGAGGACGTACCCCTTCGTCATTTCCCTCTTTGAACCGAAGGAACAGCGCATGACGCTCACGTTCGCAGGCAAGAAAAGTAATCTATAGGTCAGGTATGAACGAAATCACGCGGCGCCGAGGCACCGCGTGATTCTTCATTCTGCTCCTACGCCGCCGTACGAGTCGATGGCCGCAATGCAGGCCGAGAGCTTGTCTCTCGTTTTCTGGTGCTCCGGTGCTTGTACTTGGTCGCTATCGAGATAGTCCTTCAACCTCTTTTTTAGCTCGGCCCTAACCCCACCGTCATGAGGAATCAGGAAATTCCCCTCGAGAAATTCTTTATCGAAATAGACGTTCGGAACTTTCAATGGGATCTGTTCGAACATGCTACAAAGTGTATCAGAACTATTGGCGCGTGTTCGCGAATTGAGTGGCCGAACTGATACCTTCGGTCGCGAACAGGCGCAGGGCTTCGGCAGCCTTCTTGAATATCTTTTTCGCGGTCGCTTCCTCGCCGGGCTTCCACTTCCCTATCACTTGTTTAATCACTTTTTCTTCGCCCTGCACTTTTTTTGCCTGATTCTTTTTGCCCGGAGCAGAAATGCCGATGCGTATTCTGGCGAAGTCCTGTGTCCTTGCTGCGCGCATGACGCTCTCGACCCCTTTGTGTCCGCCACTGCCGCGCCCGAATACCATCTTTATAGTGCCAAGCGGCAGGTCGAGGTCATCGTGGACGACCAGCAGGTTCTTCGCGGCTTTCGGCGACTTCACGAACGCGGCTGCCGCCTTCCCCGAGTTATTCATCATGGTCTCCGGCAAAACGAGCGTCACTGCCTCTTTCCCTATTCTTCCCGCGACGACGAGTGCGTTCGCTTTTTTATTGAAATCGAATTCTCCGAATCCCTCCTGCTTCGCAAGAAGCTCCACGGCGTTCCTTCCGGCGTTGTGCCGCGTCTTCTCGTATTCCTTCCCCGGATTCCCGAGCCCGACGATAATAAGTGCCATGCGGAGAATGCTACCACGAATGAAACTTGCGCAGTTTCTACCTTTAAGTACAATGCCCCCATGTCTGACACTTGGAAGGATCTTTTCAAAGATCTTTTCACACTCGCGCTCCTTATCGTCGTCGTGGTCATCCCGATCCGGGTCTTTGTCGTTTCGCCGTTCATCGTCGACGGCGATTCCATGCATCCCACGTTCGAAAATCTCGATTACCTCATCATTGATGAACTTATCTACAATTTCAAGGCGCCTGAGCGCGGTGATATTATCGTCTTCCGTTATCCAGGCGACCCGTCCATTTTCTATATCAAGCGCATTATCGGGCTCCCCGGTGAAACGGTTTCCATCAATCGCGGCGCTGTGACTATTACTAACGCAGCCGGGGAAAAAATGACGCTCGATGAGCCGTACATCGTGAACGAGGACGCGACGTATACTAAAAGCGTTTCGCTTCTCCCCGGAGAATATTTCGTCATGGGCGACAACCGTCCAAACTCTTCCGACAGCCGGGTTTGGGGACCGCTGCCAAAAAAGGACATTATCGGCCGCGCTGACCTGCGGCTTCTGCCCATATCGAAAGCTGCGTTCTTCCCCGGTACCGCGTCATACGCGAGCGACGACAACGAGGCCGCGACAATTCCCGCGGCACTATGACCCACGCAATGCCATTCAGGGTCATAGTGAGTCATATCGAACTATGACACGCGACACCATCCCGGCCGAGGAACTGTTGCATAAGGCGCGCGCGATCGGCCAGTATTACGGATTTACACCGCTTTCGCACGTAACGTCTTCCGCGCGCGGAAGCGCCCGTTCGAAAGAGCGCTATCCGGACGCGGTCACCGCGCTCGCGCTCGATTCGGTCGCCGACACGGTCGCCAGCTTCTTGCGGCAATGCCAGAAAGCCGGGTGCACGCCCACTACGCGGCAGCCGCTGTTCCTCTGGCATACGAATATCGCTCCCGGACGGCCCGCGCAGAAGCGCGCGGTCATCCAATTCCATGCGCTCGGCTCCGATCGCGCCATCGCGGACGCCGTCGTCATTCGCGCGCTCCTCGCGCTGGCGCGCGATCTCTTCCACGAAGAGCCGACGCTGCATATTAATTCGATGGGCGATAAGGAGACGCGGGCGCGTTACGCGCGGGAACTGGCGATTTTTTTCAAGAAGCGTTCGGAAACGCTTCCGGAGGAGTGCACGGAGCGTGCCAAGCACGACGTCTTCCTTGCCGCCGAATTCGCCATCCTCCGCGAATGCGCGGAGGACCTTCCCGCACCGACCGAACATCTCTCGGACGCGAGCCGAAAACGCTTTGAAGACCTGCTCGAATATCTGGAAATGACAGAGACGCCCTATGGGCTCGCACGCACGCTCATCAGCCGCGGCTCGGTATGGAATGATACTTGTTTCGAGGTGCGTGTCGGCGGCAACCGTGTCGCATGGGGTTCGCGCTATAACGACCTCGCGCGCCATTTTTTCCCCAATGCTCCCTTCAGCGCGATCGGCGCGGTCTTCCAGGCGACGAGCGAAGGGAAGGTCGTGGTCAAGGCGAAATCCCCGCGTCTGCGATTTTCCTTCGTCCACATCGGCGATGAAGCGAAACGGCTTTCCATCCGCCTCGCCGAAGAGTTCAGGCGAGCCCACGTCTCGCTCGCGCAGGATATCGGTGTGGAATCGCTTACCGAACAGCTGCACCTCGCCGAACGGCGTAATAGTCCGTATCTCCTCATCATGGGGCGCAAAGAGGCGCTCGAACACACGGCGATATTGCGCAATCGCCAGACCCAGGAAGAGATCATTCTTCCGCTCAACGGTCTCGCCGAGCGCCTCAAATCGTTTGCGTAAGTCCGCGGAGATGTGGTAGAGTCCTCCCACATGACAGCAGGCACGAGAGTGGAAGTGCGCCGCGGAAAGAACGAAAGTTCGACCGCGCTCATTCGCCGATTCACCCGCAGAGCGCAGGGGCTTGGTCTCGTGCGCGAAATGCGCGACCGGCGCTATTGGCAGCGTTCCAAGTCAAAGAACGTCGAACATAAGCGCGCGCTCATCTCGAAGGTCCGCCGCGAAAAATATAATGAGCTCGTGAAGCTCGGGAAGATCGACCCGGCGGCGAAAAGGGACTCCCGGGGTAGGGGCGGTAAGCGCTAGGAATGTCCGGCATTTCGATAAAAAATTTCACCCGCCGACATTCAAACGTGTGGGCGGATTTGCCGTTTGCGGCAGTGGCGAAGGAAATCCTTCCTGACTGGGACATTTCTCTTGTCTTTGCCGGGGCGACGCGCGCTCGCGCGCTCAACAAAAAACTGCGCGGCAAAACATATGTTCCGAACGTGCTCTCGTATGTCGCGAACAAGAATAGCGCGGAAATCATCATATGCCCGAGCGAAGCGGGAAAACAGGCCCCCGACTTCCTGCTTCCCGCCTCCAGTTTCCTGCTCCTGCTCTTTATCCACGGCGCACTGCATATAAAGGGGTGGGCGCATGGTGCTAGGATGGAGAGATGCGAACGAGATTTGCTGGCGAAATTCCTGTCCGCGCCCACCGACGCGCTACACGCGGGTGCCCATGAGACGACGCATCGCCACCGGCATCGACATCGGGACGTACCAGGTAAAAATGGTCGTCGTCGAGGAGCTTTCCGATAAGCGCACAGGCGCGCGGCAGCTCCGTATCCTCGGTACCGGCCTCGCCGAGAGCAAGGGCCTGCGGCACGGCTACATCGTCAACAAGGAAGAAGTTTCAGCGAGCATTCAGAAGGCGAAAGAGGAGGCCGAATCGGTCGCCCGGGTGCCGATACGCACTGGCTTTCTGGCCGTGGGCGGCATATCGCTCGACGAGGCGCGCGCGACCGGCTCTGCCATCATCTCGCGCGCCGATCAAGAGATAACTATCCTGGACATCGAGCAGGCGGGCAAGATGGCGCGCGAAGCAGCAGCGCCGGGATTTCTCAACCGGCACGTGCTCCACAGCATTCCGCTCGAGTATCGCGTCGATGGTGCCAAAGTGCTCGGCGATCCGCTCGGTATGCGGGGCGTCCGGCTCGAAGTCGATTACCTGTTCGTCACCTGCCTTGCCCAGCATGAGAACGTGCTTTCGCAGGCGGTCGAGGATGCGGATATCGAGGTGATCGACCGGATGGCTTCCCCGCTCGCGGGCTCCTACGTATTGCTCGAAGGCGACCAAAAGATGAAAGGATGCGTGCTCGCGAACATCGGTTCGGAAACCATCTCCATCGTCGTCTATGACGAGGGCATTCCGGTCTCGGTCAAAGTATTTCCGATGGGCTCGAGCCACATCACGGACGATATCGCCTTGGGACTGCGCATCTCGCTCGAGGAAGCCGAGCGCGTGAAGATCGGCCGGCTCTCCGGAGCGATGTATCCGCGCAAGAAAGTGGAAACGCTCATCCAGAGCCGCCTTATGGACATGTTTGCGCTCATTGATAAGCACCTGAAATCGCTCGGGCGCCACGGCCCGCTGCCTGCCGGCATCATCATCTCGGGCGGCGGTGCGGGCGTGGGGTCCATCAGCGAGATCGCTCGGGGGTCCCTGAAACTCCCCGCACGGCTCGCGGAGTTCCGTCTTCCCGCCGATGCGAAGATTCGCGACGCGACATGGGCGGTCGCATACGGCCTCGCTATCTGGGGGCTCACGGGCGACACGAACGCGCCGAAGAAGAGTATGGGCACGGTTATCGCGAAATTCTTCCAGCAATTCCTTCCATAAATGACGAGCCGTATCCGCGGATTGTCAATATTTGCATATTGTTCCCTTCTGCTATCATAACGAACACATCATAATTTTCTTATATGTCCAAACGCATTGAGCCAGAGGTTGAGACGTTTGCACGGATTCGCGTCGTTGGTGTCGGGGGGTCTGGCAACAATGCGATCAATCACATGATCACGTCGAAGGTTCGGGGTGTCGAGTTCGTTGCCGTGAACTCCGATGCGCAGGATCTTCACCGCTCGCTCTCGCGCCGCAAGATCCACATCGGCAAGAATCTCACGCGCGGGCTGGGTACGGGCATGAATCCCGACCTCGGAAAACGCGCCGCCGAGGAGACGCGCCAGCACATTCAGGAGAGTTTGCAGGGATCCGACATGGTGTTCATCACCTGCGGCATGGGCGGCGGCACGGGCACGGGCGCGGCGCCAATCGTCGCGAAGATCGCGAAAGAGGTCGGGGCGCTCGTCATCGCCATCGTCACCAAGCCTTTCGGATTCGAAGGCGCGCAGCGCAAGGAGATCGCCGAACGCGGTCTCGCCGACCTCAAGAAAGAAGTTGACGCGTACATCGTCATCCCCAACGACAAGCTGCTCGGTGTCGTCGAGCAGGCACTTTCGCTGAAGCAGGCCTTTGCGCTTTGTGATGAGGTCCTGCGCGAGGCGGTTGAGGGCGTGTCTGACATCATCCGCACCCCGGGCGACATCAACACCGACTTCAACGACATCAAGGCGGTCATGGAAGGCGCCGGCCCGACCCTGATGGGCATCGGCATCGCCGAGGGCGACGAGCGGGCGAAGGAGGCGGCGAAGCGCGCGGTCAATTCTCCGCTACTCGATATTTCCATCTCCGGCGCCAAGGGAATTCTCTGGGTCGTCGCGCACTCGGACGATCTCGGCATCATGGAGGTGCACGAGGCCTCGAAGATCATCAGCGAGTCGGTGGACAAGAACGCCAAGATCATTTGGGGCGTGATGAAGGACAATAAGCTCAAGAAGGGACAGGTCCGCATTATCGTCATCGCCACCGGATTCCCCGAAAGCGCGGTGCACGCCTCCCACTCCGCAATGGAACGTTCTCTCTTCAGCATGCCCGCGGAGAAACGCGAGGACGAGCGCGGGCGTATTTATCACGAAATGCTGAAGCGGGACGATAAGTCCGAGGCGAAGGAAGAAAAAGCCGCGCCGATGCCAAAGGAAGACCCTATCGTGACCGCCATCCCCCACAAGCGCGAAGAGACCCCTCCCGCTCCGGAAGACGACGAGACCTGGGGCGCCATTCCGGCATTTTTGCGCAGACACAAGAAATAGGTGGTAGTGAGTAGTGTGTAGTAGAATACAAAGATGTTTGATTTGATGATTATCGGCGGGGGGCCCGCCGGAGTGGCGGCTGGCGTGTATGCGGCGCGCAAACGATTAAAGACCGTGCTTATTGCCGAAGAGATCGGTGGGCAGTCCGTCGTCTCTGAGGGGATTGAGAATTGGATCGGGTCGCCGAAGGTACATGGGACTGAACTCGCGAAAATGTTCGCGGCTCACCTTGATACGGTAAAAGGCGATGTCGTCACGCTTGAGCTAGGTCAGCGCGTAACTAAACTTGCAAAGATCGAGGGAGCTTTCAAAGCAACAACGAAAAACGGGTCGGGGTACCGTGCAAAGGCGGTGCTCGTCGCCTCGGGCGCCGGGCGGCGAAAACTCGATATTCCGGGAGCGGAAAAATTCGAGAACAAAGGCGTCACCTACTGCGCCTCCTGCGACGGCCCCCTTTTCGCGGGTCAGGACGTCGCGGTGGTCGGAGGCGGCAACGCCGGCTTTGAAACGGCGCTCCAGCTACTTGCGTATGCGAAGTCCGTCACGCTCATCCACAAGCATAAAGAATTCAAGGCCGACCCGGTAACCGTCGAGAAGGCCCGAGCGCACCCGAACATGCGTGTCATTGCCCATGCGGAGCCGACTGAGATCATGGGCGATCAGTTCGTGACCGGCCTTAAGTATTTGGATAAGGATTCGGGAGAAGTGAAAGAGTTCGCCGTCTCCGGCGTGTTCGCCGAAGTTGGCGTCATCCCGAATACGAGCTTCGCCGAGGGGTTGCTCGAGCTTGATGCGATAAAACGCATCAAGGTGGACCCGCGCAATCAGCGTACGAGCGTTGACGGAATATGGGCCGCCGGGGACGCCACCGACGAGCTCTACCACCAGAACAACATCGCCGCAGGCGACGGCGTCAAGGCGCTCGAGGACATCTACCTCTGGGTCAAAAAGCATTAACTGTATAAAAAATCAGGGCAGCGACGTGTCGCTGCCCGGTTAGGCATGTGCCCGAAGATTCTTACCGCGTCGCCCAGAGCGAGAGACCGATGAGCGCTGCGGCGAGTCCTCCGAGCGTGAACGCCGTGGGGAGATCGACGATCGGCCCCGTCGGGTACCAAATCGGGTTTCGAATGGCGACCCATATCTTGAACGGCACGTGCGTGCCAATCACGAAATGCAGGAACAGGAGCCCCGACACAGTCCAGACTTCCGCGGGGGAATGTATGGACGGTGCTAGATAGAACAGCACGAGTACCGCTATGCCGGCAGTCATGTAGAACAGGTGGATCCAGCCCGCGGTAGTCAGCATCCCATCATGCGTATGCGCTTCCGGGATTTTCATCCCGCCCGGCACATAGAGATACATGTGCATGGCGTAACTGGCAGCGAGACCGAAGGCGAGGGCGATGAACAGGAGCTTCCATTCCCATGTCCCTCCATGCGTGTCGATGATGTACGCCATGAGCGGCGCAAACAGAAACACGTCCGACCACATCCCGCCGTGATAGAGGAACGGCAATCCGTACGTCTGGCGGAAGAGGACGTCCGTCGGCGTGAAAAAGTCATCCCTGTAGGCGAACATTCCCTGCAACAGTACCGGTACGACGAAGACAACAAGCCACGTTTTAGAGAACACTTCACACCTCTTTTTCGGTTAGTGAATTACAAACAGTATAACAAAACGATATTGTTTGTCAATGGCGTTGGCGATGTGTGAGAATGCACTCATGCGCGAGTATTATTTTGCGGAGCGCGGCATCTGCTATCGGACGAATGAGTTTCAGACTGGTAGACAGACGCTGGTCTGGATTCATGGGCTATCCGGCAGCGCGTCCGCGTGGTTTCCCTACGAACGGATTTTTGAGAAATATAATCTGCTCACATTTGACCTACGAGGACACGGCAAGTCTGGCAGGCCTAAACACTACGAGGATTATGGGCTGAAAGAATGCGCCGATGACGTGTATGAACTGCTTGAACATTTGCACATTGATACATGCATTATCGTGAGCCACTCGTTTGGCACTCTCATAGCGCTTGAGTTTGAGAACACATACAAGAGAAAAGTATCTGCACTTGTTTTATTAAGTCCGACGTCATTTTTATATCAAATCAGATTGCACAAGTTTGTAAGGATTGCAGTCCGAGCCGTAATTAGCATTTGCAGGATTCTGCCGTTTCGCACCATGAGGCGGGGCCGCGTAGATTATTCTATATTTTCATATACCGGCGATTGGGACCTGCGGAGGATAGTACGGGACATTTACAACACAACCGTTCATTCGTATATATATTGTCTCAGTCAGATGTATGCAAAGAGCTACGATGAAGACTGGAAAAGAATTTCGGCACCTACATTGATAATGCATGGCATAAGCGATGGATACGTTCCCGTGCAAAATTCAGTGCGGTTAGCAAACGAAATTCCACAATCCGAACTTGTACTACTAAAGGGAGCAAATCACATCATTGTTCTCAACAACATTGCCGAAGTTTCGGAAAATATTGAACGTTTTTTGACTTCCACTAGGTCTTAAAGTCGTCTATCGCACTCTCGTAAATATTTTCCCATTCTCGGGCGATAGTGTCGGGAGAGAATTGCTTGACGAAGTTGCGCGCGCCGGCGCTCATGCGCTCCTTGAGCGCCCGGTCGATAAGCAGCAATGAAATTTTTTCCGCGAGCGCCCGGTAATCGCCGGGTTCTACCAGAAAGCCGCAGTCGCTCGGCGTGTAATCGGGCAGCCCGCGGGAGCGGGCGCAGACCGCCGGAATGCCGCTTGCGTATGCTTGCATGAGCGCGATGGATTGGCTGTCAGAGGTGGACATCATCGCGAACACGTCGGCTGTTTTATATACGTGCGGAAGGGTCGCGCGGGAAAGAAATCCGGTGAACTGCACGTGCCTGCTGATGCCGAGCTTCCGCGTGAGCGCTTTAAGTCCCGGTTCGGCTGCGCCATGGCCGGTCGCGACGAACATGAGTGTCGGGAATTTTTTTACCAAAAGCGCGACGGCGCGCAATACGACGTCTATCCTCTTTTCCGTGCCGAGGCGGCCGACAAAGAGCACCACGGGACCCGTGAGACCGAATGAACGCCGGTGGTCGGCTTTCTCTCCCGGGGTCGCCGGCAAGAAAGCGCCGAGCTCCGCGGGGTTGGCGACCGCGCGCGCCGGTCGACGGAACCCCTTCTCCCGCATGCGGGTTATGAGCCCCTTGTATGGCGTGGTGACAAAACCGCAGTGGTTGTAGTACCACGCGTCGTATGCGCGCATGATCGGCGGCACGGGGAAGAAATCTTCGATCGCGGTATGGTTCGTGCCGATAAGCGGCACGGAGAGGCGTCGCGCGGCGTGCAGGGCTTCCCAACCGACGCCGTAGGGGCTCTGCGTGTGAATGAGGTCGGGTTTGAACGCCGCGAGAAACGCGAAACTCCCGCCAAGCGGAAGGACGAAGCGCGACTGCCCGGTGGGAGAGAAAGGCAGAGGCAGGGACGGCAGCCGCACGATCGGCATACCGTCGATAGTGTCGTCTTCCCTTCTCTCTGGATGCTGGCGTTTGGCGATGCGGTAGTCCCTCGGCGAATAGTGCGGGCCGACGTAACATATCTCGTACCCGCGTCTTTGTAATTCTAGGCCGGTCGTGATGATGGTGTCGGTGATGCCGGAGAGTTCCGGGTAAAAGTTATCGCTGAAGAAGGCGATGCGCATCGTTAGAGTATACTACCGGCATGAAAGTAAGTTTCTCCATCCCGGCCTATAACGAAGAGGCCGCCATTGGGGGATGCCTGCGCTCGGTCCTCGCGGAAATAGAACGAAGCGGGGTCAGTGCCGAGGTCGTCGTCGTCGACAATGCCTCGACGGACCGGACGAAAGAGGTCGCGTCGGGCTTTCCCGGAGTGCGCGTGGTTTCTGAAGCGACAAAAGGGCTCACGCATGCACGGGCCGCCGGCATGCGCGCTACTGACGGGGACATCCTCGCGAATATCGACGCCGATACGCTGCTCCCGCCGGGATGGCTTACGACCGTCGCAACGCGGTTCTCGGCCGACCCTCGCCTCGTGGCGCTTTCCGGCCCGTTCATTTATTACGATCTCTCTCCGTTCGGCCGCGCGCTCACGCGCTTTTTCTACGGCATCGGCTATCTGTTCCACCTGTTCAATCACTATGTCCTGCGGACGGGTGCCATGCTCCAGGGCGGTAATTTCGTCATTCGCCGCGACGCGTTCGAACGGGCCGGCGGGTTCGACACGTCCATCGTGTTCTACGGAGAAGATACGGACGTGGCGTGCCGGCTCGCGAAAGTAGGAAAAGTCACCTGGACGTGGCAATTGCCCGTCTATTCCTCGGGCAGGCGCCTCAAGGCCGAAGGCATCGTCACGATGGGCTGGCGGTATACGCTGAACCACCTTTCGGTCATTTTCCTCAGACGCCCAGCGACGACGCACTACAAGGATGTCCGTGAACGGAAAGTGCCGAATTGATATTACGATTTCGCCCCCCCGCCGGGCGGCGGCATATTTTCGGCTTCTTTTTCCTCTTTAAGGAATCGCCTGCGCATGCGCCAGCTCAAAATGTAGTATCCGGAGATGACGATGCCGATGAACACGGCCGCGTATTGCACGTTCTCGATGATATTTCCGATGCTTCCTCCGAGCGAGGCCCCCAGGAAATACCCGAGGAAAAGGAGCGTGCCGTACTGCAGGACGGCTACGACACTGCCGTAGGCGAAGAATGTGCGAAGCGGCATCTTCACCATGCCGGCGACCACGATGAATGCGGAAGCGATGCCGTAGGAAAGTTTTCCGATGAGCATTGTCATGCCGGGACGCCGTTCCCATAATACGCGCACGTGCTCCAGGTGGTCCGGCGTGACCCCGATTTTGGCGAGCATGCGTTTCGCGAAATCCGTGCGGCCGCCGAAGTGGCCGATGGCGTAATACATCAAGTCGAGTCCCACATCGCGCACGAAAAACAGCGGCGCGAGAAAATATATGTTGAAGTAACCCAGGGCCGCGAGCGTTCCGGCGACGAACGCGACCACGGGGCCTTCGATAAAAGACAGCGGGATGAGTATCCAGTAGCGGTACTGAAGAATGATTTCCGTGATCGAATCCATCGGCATGGTTTGCGGTCAGTATACTACGCGCGTCCGCGCGGAACGCTCTCTGGTCTCATCGGATTTTCACCCCGCATGCCCTATCCTACCCTCTCCGTCTCACCGTATGACCCGACGAAGACATGCTCTGCAGATGATCGGTTCGGCCGTGGCGCTCTTTTTTTTAGCAAGCACTCTTAGCCCCACTGTCATTTGGGCGGTCTCCAAGCAGGGCTATACGCCCTCCGGACTCGTGGACACGAGCGGCAATGTCCTGTACGTCGAGAGCAGCACGACGCCCGACGTCTATCGGGCCGCGCCAATTCCCTCATCCACGTTTACCACTTCTCCGACTTTCTCGGCTCTTTCGACCAGCTCGCTTTCTACGCAGAGCGCTGCCGCACTCGGGCCGAACCTCATTCCGAATCCGTCGCTTGAAACATCGGACGCAAGCGGCTTGCCGACCGGATGGAAAAAAGGAGGGTACGGGACCAATACGCGCGTGCTCACCTACCCGACAACGCCGGCGCAGGATGGTGCCAGGGCCGCACAGGCGTCCATCACCGCATACACGTCCGGCGATGCGAAGTGGTATTTCAACCATATTCCCGTCACTGCAGGCCAGACGTACCAATTCTCGGATTGGTCCTTCTCGAACGTGAGCTCCGAAGTGGACGTACAGGTAAAAATGAATGATGGAACATTCAGGTATATCGTACTCGCGCACCCCGGACCGAGTGCCTCGTACCAAAACACGACGGCGCAATTTACCGTGCCCGCCGGTGCCGTATCGCTCACCGTTTTTCATGTCATCAAGCAAGTCGGTTCGCTCACCGTTGACAATTATTCGCTGAACCAGGTCACATCCGGAAATTCGGGAAACCTGGTGGTAAACGGCGACTTCGAGACCGTCGGTTCCGGTAGCTTGCCTGCGAATTGGAACAAGGGCGGCTGGGGTACAAATACCCGCTCCTTCTCCTATCCCGTTTCCGGCGTCGGCGGGAGCAAGGCCGCACGGGTTTCGATTACGAATTATGCGTCCGGTGACGCTAAGTGGTATTTCACCCCCCTTTCGCTCGCAAGCGGATTCTATACGTATGCCGATTCGTATCAATCAAATATCCAGAGCATCGTGGTCGCGCAGTATCACCGTACCGACGGGACATTCACGTATGATGACCTCGCCACTGCGCCGCCGGCATCTACCTTCACGCGGCAATCGGTTAATTTCGCCGTGCCTGCTGGCACGCAGGATGTCACAGTGTTCCGCGTTATCAAAGGAGTCGGCACGCTCACGCTGGACAACGTATCTATCGTTCCGAGTACCAACACCGCAATCGGAGCTTTCCCCAACGGTGCTGTCACGCTTTCTTTCGACGACGGGTGGCTGTCGCAGTATCAAAACGCCATCCCCTCGATGAACGCGCACGGATTCAAAGGCACGTTCTATATCGTTTCCCACCGGTTTGCCGATACCGGTTTCCCCGGGTTCATGAGCAAGACGCAGATCCAGGATCTGTTCCGCATGGGCCATGAGATCAGCGCGCATACAGAGACCCATCCGCACTTGACCCAGCTCACTGCCGCCGAACAACAGCAGGAAATCAGCGGCTCGCGGCAAGACCTGTTAGCCATGAATGTGGGCCCGATCAATGCTTTCGCATATCCCTACGGCGAATACGATTCGACCACCATCCAGATAGTGAAGGACGCCGGATTCTCAAGCGCCCGAAGCACCATTAACGGATACGCCACCGCCGCTTCGGATCATTACCAGCTGCCTCGCCAGGTCATACTCAATACGACGACCGCGAGCCAGGTGCGGGGATGGGTCGATCAGGCGGTCTCGCAAAAATCCTGGCTCATCATCGCGGTCCATCAGGTTGATGGGAGCGGAGAAGCGTACTCGACCACCCCGGCCACGTTCGGCCAAATCGTGGATTACCTGGCGCAAAAAGGAGTGCCGGTCATCACTATTGATCAGGGGGTGCAGAAATTGGCGCCATGAGCCGCCGCAAAAATCGCCCGGCACAAAGCCGGGCGATGGCGCACTGACCTACGGAGAACGGAATAGGTTCCAAATGCCTGAATCTTCCCCGCCGAGCCGCCAAAAAGCGAATTTCTGGATGCCCAGCGCGCGAGCTATCCGCACTTTTTCCCCGACGCTCTGCGCGTTCTCGTACTGCACGATGCCTCGCAGGTCGGTATAACGGGACATCTTGCTCGCCGCATCCACCAAGGGCGTGATGCGCTGCTCGTCGGCGCGCACTTGGTACTGCATCCATGTGCCGCTGCCCACGTTCGGGCTCCAGTCCAGGCCGTAGATGGCGATGCCGTGCGAAAGCTTCTGCACCGGTATCGCCTTGAGGGCGCGCTCCAGATGCAGGCGCATTTTGTCGAGCTCCATGATCGGTCCGGGCCTCGCCGGCTTCGAACCGTACGTCATGAGGCGCACGGAATCCGCGACCTTGCCGATGCGCATCCATGACGGAATAACTCCGTCGCTTCCCTGCACTTCAAGCGAAACGGCAAGCGTCTTCCCTTCCCGGTGCAATGCCGCCGCGAGTTCTTCGACAAGCGACGCTAACTGCTCGAGCTCCGGCATGCGGATGCCTTCGTAATCGAGGTCAATGCCGTCGTAATGCCCCCAGACAACGAGGTCCGCCAATTCCTTTGCGTGTGCGGCGCGGCGCGCCCGGTCGCGCAGTATCGGGAGAACGGATTCAACCTTGGTGTCGGCGGTCCCGACAAGCGGCCGTAGGATGATGCCATTGGCTCGCGCGATATCAACGAGCTGCGCGTCATTGACGAACGCCTTCGGTATGGCGATGACCCTTCCCTCCGGCGAGATCATGTACCACGCCGGCGCGACTTCGGCGATGAGCTTCGCATGTTGCTGTACCGATTCCACCGCGGCAGCCCAGTCCCGCTGATGCAGCCACGCAGTGACCGTTCGCGCATCCTTGGCTTCATTCACCTGCGAGAACAGCGCCACCGCGATCGCTAGAAACGCATCGGCTTTTTTGGGCATCACTATACTCCTTTGGTCATGTTGTTGAAGAAGGAACGGAACGCATACACAGTATGCGTTCCCGGGGCACAGGGTATATGAGGGATAATGTCATTTTGATTAACTCCAAAACCCGGCATTCCTGTGCAAAAAATCACGCCCGCTCCACAATACAAGGTGGAACCCCACAATACAAGGTGCCCACAATACAAGGTGGAACCTTGTATTGTGGATTCGCCCAACGGAACCCCAACGCGAGGACGGCTCGGCAGGAGAGGTTGGGCTCTCAATGGTGCGGTGCCAAGCCGCGTACCCTACAAACCGAGCGACGCCGGGTCGACCTTAATAATGCGGTCATCGGAAGCTATCGGATTCCCGCGACCGTCGCGATTGTTGGTGAGCACGTAGAGCATGCCGTCCGGGCCGAGGGCTACGGTGCGCAGCCGACCGTATGTTCCCCGCACATAGGCCTTCACGTCGGCTGCTCTGCCGCTTGAAATGTCGGCAACGTAGAGCGATGCGCCGCGCAGCCCGGCGAACAGCACATGTCCTCGCAGGTACGCCATGCCCGATGGTGCCCATGTCTCGGACGGACCCGAATTCACCTGCGGGCTCACCATACCTTCGCGCGATTCATCGCCCTCTATGACGGGCCAGCCGTAGTTCGCCCCTTTCACTATTTTATTGAGTTCGTCGTAGCCCGATCGTACCCCCGAGCGCCCGTGCTCCGTCGCCCACAACTGTCCCGTATCATCCCAGGCGATGCCTTGCACATTGCGATGTCCGTATGAATAGACCGCATTGCCGAAAGGGTTGTCGGAAGGAATGGTGCCGTCACCGTTCACGCGCAAGATTTTCCCCGCGAGTGTCTTTGTGTCTTGCGACCTGTTCTCATCGCCCGCGTCGCCAGTCGTAATGTAGAGCATGCCGTCCGGGCCGAACGCGATGCGCCCGCCGTCGTGATTGGCGGCGCCGGGAATATGTTCGATAATGACGGTCCGTTCGGAGAGTATCGTCCCGCGCAGTACGTAACGCTCAACACGATTCATGAGACCGTCGCCGCTCGCGGTCGTCATGTAGAGATAGATCCAGCCGTTCCTCACAAAGTCGGGATGAAGCGCGAGGCCAAGCAGACCACCTTCCCCGCGATGCGCGACACCAGAGACCTCGATGGCACTCCGTCCCGTCCCGATGCGAAGCATCCTTCCGGGTCGCTCCGTCACTAACAGGTCACCTCCCGGCAAGAAGGCGATCTCCCACGGTATGTTGAGTTTGTCGGCTATTACTTCCTCGTCCTGCGCCGCGCCCTCCGTTTTTCCACTCTCAAGCACGCTCCCCGTCGGTTGGAAGAGGTAAGAACGGATTTCGGCCCGGTACGCATACAACGCGAACACGGCGAGGAGCACCAGCAAGGCAAACGTAATGTGCGTCTTTTTCATCGTACGATTTTACCAAATCGGGTTCTTACATTTTAGCAAAATGGTTCTTAATAATAAATGCGCGACCAGATCCTGACTTGAGATATCTCTCAAATGCGAATGCTTTGTATTTGTCTTCGACAGCAAAGTAAAATTCTAGAGTCACCGGTAAACGGTTAGCGGTTGCTGGCACATTGCCTTTTTGATGCCTCTCTAAACGGTCTGCGACATTGTCCGTACAACCAACATAATGCCCGTCATTACATCGTAAGCTGTAAATGTAATACATAATTTTCTTCCCGCCTTCGCTCGTCTTGGCGGATTTCATCACGCCGAAGCCGAGCTACTGCGAGGCGAAGGCGGAGAGGGTGGGACCGTGAGTACACTTTCGGTCACACATAAAATCCTGCTGGATTTTTGCGCGGCCCCGCCTCGTCCTTCAACAACCTCAGGACTCCGGCTTTCGAATCCCACCCTCTCGCGCAAAATATAATCGCTGGAAGCTTTCGCTTCCGACTCGTTATTTTGCGGAGAGGGTGGGATTCGAACCCACGAGGAACTTTCGCCCCTGCTGGTTTTCGAAACCAGTGCATTCGACCACTCTGCCACCTCTCCGTGTGTGCCGCGATTCTAGCATTTCAGCAGAAAAATGGTAAGGTTTTAATCACGGCTAAACCATTCCACAAAGCGGAATGGTCGCCCAAATAAATCAAGATTTGTTTTATGGCCCTATCGTCTAACGGTTAGGACGAGAGCTTTTCAAGCTCTAAACCCGGGTTCGACTCCCGGTAGGGTCACACAAGGTATACTTCAATTCGTGAAAATAATCTTTCTCAATGCGTGGGGCGGAAAAATGAAAAAGGAGTTGCGCGGCTTTTTTGAACTGCAGGTACAGGTCTGCGATAGAAAGGTTCGATATGGCGACGTACGTTCGCAAGACAGTTCCCGTGCGGCACTCCGAACTCGCATTCCACGATGGGGAGAGAATGTCGGGGATGGGTATATGCACGGAGATCGAATACCGGGGAAACCTCCTCTATGTCCTCAATTACGGCGGCATATCGCGCCCTGGAAAACTCGACACGCCGGAGCGCATCCGGCAGTCGAAAAAGATTCTTGCGTACTACGGTACAAAACAAGGACCGAAGATACTCGGCGGCGACTTCAACGTACTGCCTGAGACGAGGAGCATTCAGATGTTCATTGAGCACGGATACCGCGAACTCGTCCACGAATTCGCCATACCGACGACGAGGAACCATTTGGCATGGGACAGATTCCCCACGAAACTGCTGTTTTCGGACTATGTGTTCGTCTCGAACGATATCGAGGTGAAAGATTTCAAGGTGCCGGATATGGAAATTTCCGACCATCTGCCGCTCATCCTAGAGTGCGACCCTCCGCCGGCTCGGATTATGGGCAGCTCTGTTGGCTCGTGATATAGTCCAGGTCACGCGCGGTTAGCTCAGTTGGTAGAGCACTTCCTTGACGTGGATGGGGTCATAGGTTCGAGTCCTATACCGCGCACTAGCGACACCTGACCAGGTCCCGTACATCACTTGATTTCGTGCTATAACATTATCTAATGCGTCCCAAACGGCACGGCACATACGAAAAAAGAGAGCGGCCTGCGCACCGCTCATCCTCTCCCGGAAAGATACATGTGTACGGCAAGCACGCGCTCATGGAAGCGCTCCAGCATAGCCCGCAGGTCATTCGCAAGGTGTTCCTCTCGCCAGGCCTGCGCGACACGGAGTTGAACGTCCTCCTCACGAAGCACAACATTCCCACCGCTCCGCTTGCGCCGGGCCGCGGCTCGGAACTCGTGGGACGCGACACGGCGCATCAGGGCATTATCGCCACAATGAACCCCTCTTCCCTGCTCGTTTCACTGGATGACTTTCTGGCGACTCTTCCTGCGTCAAGATCCACTAAAACCTCGGTTGCGGTTTTAGCGGAAGTACAAGACCCGCACAATGTCGGTGCCATCATACGCTCGGCCGCGGCGTTCGGGCTCACCGGCGTTCTCATTCCCGAGCATAATCAGGCGGGTGTCACCGGCGCGGTCGTAAAGGCGTCGGCGGGCATGGTATTCCGCATCCCGCTCGTTTCCATAGGCAACGTGAATCACGCTCTGCAGGTGCTCAAACAAAAAGGGTTCTGGACCTACGGCCTCGCGATGGATGGAAAGACAACGCTCGGCGCCGAGCCGTTCGACGCGCCCGCGGCATTCGTCGTCGGCAATGAAGGAGCCGGTATACGGGAAAAAACGCTCACCGCCTGCGACATAACGCTCAAGGTTCCCATGCACGCACGCACCGAATCACTGAACGCCGCCGTTTCCGCCGCCATCGTCTTTTACGAGTGGTCGAGAAAGCACCCCGAAGCCCTATGACCAGTTCAATTTCATTCAGGGTCATGGTGAGTTTTATCGAACCATGACCCACGACCGGCACCTCGTTTCCCCTCCCTGGGACGATTATGAGCTTCTGGACTCGGGAGACAATATGAAGCTCGAGCGCTTCGGCCGCATCACCATCGCGCGCCCTGAAACGCAGGCGCTTTGGGCGAAATGGCGGCCGCAGATATGGAAAGAAGCGGACGCCGAATTCGTCTTTCGCGACAAGAAAGGCGCGTGGGACATAAAAAAGCCGGTACCCGAGCGGTGGGAGCTCTCATGGAACGGCATCTGCTTCGGCGCACGGCTCACCAGATTCAAGCACACGGGCGTATTTCCCGAACAGTCCCCGAACTGGCAGTGGCTTACAGATACGATCGCAACGCTTGAAAAACCGAATGTGCTGAATCTATTCGGCTATACCGGCGTCGCTTCGCTCGCCGCCGCGCACGCGGGCGCGTTCGTGACGCATGTGGACGCCTCCAAACAATCGCTCGACTGGGCAAACCTAAATGCAAAACTGTCGCATGTGGACGAAGGCAGCATCCGGTGGATTCTGGACGATGCGCTCGCCTTCGCGAAGCGCGAAGCGCGGCGCGGCACCACCTACGACGGCATCATCCTCGACCCGCCCGCATTCGGGCGGGGCGCTAAGGGCGAGGTCTGGAAGATCGAGGAAGATTTCCCCGTCCTGCTCCGGTCCCTCAAAGATCTGCTTTCGGAGAAACCCGGCTCATTTTTTCTCGTCAACGGCTATGCCGCCGGCTACGCGTCCCGCTCCTTCGCGCAGGCGGTCGAAGGCATGTTTGGGAACGTCAATGGTGAAGCGGGCGAGCTCCATATAAAGGAGTCCTCGTCGGAACGGGTCATCCCTTCCGGTATCTATGTGCGCTTCACACGATAAGCGGGTACACTACCCTCATGAGCGGAAAAGGCATCGTTATCCTCTACCACGGCGGCTGCCCTGACGGCTTCGGCGGCGCCTACGCCGCCTGGAAGAAATTCGGCGACTCGGCCGAATACATACCGGTAAAGCACCAGCGGCCGGCTCCCGAAAATCTTGAAGGTCGTTCGCTCTATTTCGTTGATTTTTGCTATCCAAAGGACATTATGGATTCTTTCGTGGCGAAAGCGAAATCGGTCGCCGTACTTGACCACCATATGAGCGCAAAAGATGTGGTTCAAAGCATGCCTGCCTTCGTGTTCGACAACAGGCGTTCCGGCGCGACCATTGCATGGAACTATTTCCATCCCGATACTCCGGTGCCAAAACTGCTCACCTACGTCGAGGACGGCGATCTCTACACGTTCAAACTGCCCGATTCGCGGGCCATTTTGTCGTACACGTACGCCCGCCCGTTCCGTTTCGATGAATGGGACATGCTTGCAGGACGGCTCGAAACCGATGAAGGATATGCCGAATTCGTACGGGTCGGAAAGATCTACGCGGAGCATTTCGCCATCCTCGTTGAACAGATCGCGAGCAGAGCATCACTGGTCTCATTCGAAGGCTATGAATGCTATCTCGTCGGCAGTGCGGGCCTGTTCGCATCGGACGTCGGGAATCTCCTTGCCCGCATAAAGCCCCCGATGGGGATCATTCTCATGATGAGCGCGGATACGCTTTCCGTATCGCTGCGGAGCGATGCGTCCGTGGACGTGTCTGCTATCGCGAAAAAATATGGCGGCGGCGGGCATCCGCAGGCCTCCGGTTTTGATATCAAATGGGGCGACCCACTCCCTTGGACCGTTCTCAAAGAACATGAGAATCCTCGCCACTGAAATGCCCTGCGACCCCGGTAGCACAACCTCGTTCCGCTCGGTTGGCTTACGGGGCAGGCGAAACTAAAGTATGCGTATTCTTGCTATAGAAACGAGCTGTGATGAAACCGCCATCGCCATTGTCGAGGCAACGGGGGATGAAAAAGCGGCGAAGTTCCGCGTACTCGGGAATGCGCTTCTCTCGCAGGTCGAGACACACGCGAAGTATGGGGGCGTTTTTCCGTCCCTCGCGAAACGCGAGCACGCGAAAAATCTCGTTCCGATACTCGAAGCGGCGCTCGAAGAAGCGGAACTTTTGCACGAAGATACGCAGGTGATTCCGGATACCATCCGGAATCAGGTCGAGAAAATCCTTGAGCGAGAACCCGAGCTCGGCGAGCCGTTCCTCGACTTCGTCTCGGAATCCGAACGACCCGACATAGACGCCATCGCGGTAACGGCTGGTCCGGGGCTTGAACCGGCGCTATGGGTCGGCATCAATTTCGCGCGTGCTCTCTCGCTCCTCTGGGGAAAGCCCCTCGTCGCTGTTAACCACATGGAGGGCCACGTGATTTCCGCCTTGGCTAACGGAAATCACGTCGCCCCGCCCTTGGCGGGTAGCGACGCGCGAGCGTATCTTGAGATCAAAAACGTTGAGATACCGGTGCTGGCGCTTCTGATTTCCGGCGGGCACACCGAGCTCGTTGTCATGAGGAAGTGGCTCTCGTATGAACGCGTTGGCCAGACGCGCGACGACGCGGTGGGCGAAGCGTTCGATAAAGTCGCCCGCATGCTCGCGCTCCCCTATCCGGGCGGGCCTGAAATATCGCGTCTCGCCGAAGCGTCCCGCTCCGCGGGCGACACCCCTTCGTTCACCCTGCCGCGGCCGATGATGCACTCGGATGTCTGCGATTTCTCGTTCGCGGGACTGAAGACGGCGGTGCTGTACCTGCTGAAGACGAAAACGGACCTGACGGCCAAGGAAAAACAACACATCGCGCACGAATTCGAGAACGCCGTCGCCGAAGTGCTGTGGAGGAAGACCGAGTTGGCGCTTGGGCGGACGGGCGCGCGTACGCTGGTCCTGGGCGGCGGCGTCTCGGCGAACGCGCACATCCGCCGCGAGTTCGCGCGCAACATGCGGCGGGAATATCCCGACCGCGCGCTGCGTATCCCTGCGGCCTCGCTCACGACCGACAACGCCATCATGATAGCCCTCGCCGGCTTCTACCGGGCGCGTCAGAACGATTTCGCGTCCGCCGATGCGCTTCAAGCCGACGGAAACGCCCGTCTCGGATAATTTGCGGGCTTTCGCCGCAGGGGTATACTGGCTTCATGAACCAGGTGCGGCCCGACCAGTCCCTCCAACAGTTCCAGTCCGGTGTCGCAGCTATGTACGGTCTGGCGGACGACCGGCACTACTCCATCTTCGACCTTCTGACCCAGCTGCAGCGCTTCACCATGCGCGTCCTCAAGGGCATCCGCAAGGGCGACGATGAGAAACTGCGCACCAACCTTCTCATATCCTGCACGTGGCTCATGGCTATCGCGAATCGTCTGCATATCAACGTCGAGGACCAGGTATGGGAACGCTTCCCCGCCCTTTGCTCATACTGCGGCCTTGCGCCCTGCAAGTGCAAAAAGATACACCCGGAAAAACGCGCGGAAATAAAACACGACCACTCACAGCGTCCCGCCAACATCAAGGGATTTCAAGAAATGTTCCGCTCCGTCTATCCGCCCGAAAGTCGCACCCTGCTTGATGCCGGCGTGCACCTCGCCGAGGAGACGGGCGAGGTGAGCGAGGCCATCCACAACTTCCTCGGCCAGCATCTGCAAAAGCAATTCGATGAAATAGAAAAGGAGATAGCCGATTACGTTTCCTGCCTTTTCGGCGTGGCGAATTCCGCTTCCATCGACATCGCTCCCGCGCTCCACGATATGTTCAAGGACGGCTGCCACGTGTGCCACCGCACCCCGTGCACCTGCACATTTTCGGAGGTGACCGCGTTCCGATCGTAAGGACGGAGCCGGTGAGAATATTCGTCCGATATTTGCTATATTTCATAGACAATGCCCGAAAAATTCCTGAAACCATACGACCCCGCGGCGACGGAGTCGCGCGTCTATGCGGAGTGGGAAAAAAGCGGGCTCTTTAATCCCGACGAGTGCGTCAAACAGGGCGTCACAACGGCCGATGCCCCTCCCTACTCCATCGTGCTTCCGCCGCCGAACGTCACCGGGCGATTGCATATGGGTCACGCGCTCATGCTTGCCGTCGAGGACGCGTTCGTGCGGTACAGGCGCATGCGCGGCTTCCGCACACTCTGGGTACCCGGCACCGACCACGCAGCCATCGCGACGCAATCGGTCGTTGAGAAACAGCTTAAGAAGGACACCGGAAAGAACCGCCACGACCTCGGACGCGAGGGCTTGTTGAAGCACATCGAAGCGTTCGCGGCCGAGAGTCATGACACCATCGTCGGACAGCTCAAGACGATGGGTGCTTCGCTCGATTGGTCGCGCGAAGCGTTCACGCTTGATGAGGTGCGCAGCCGCGCGGTGCGCAACGTGTTCAAGCAGATGTATGATGCCGGCCTCATTTACCGGGGGCTTCGCATCGTCAACTGGGACCCAAAAGGCCAGACCACTATTTCCGACGACGAGATCGTGTACGAAGAACGCCCCGCGAAGCTCTATACGTTCCGCTACAGCAAGGACTTCCCCATTCCGATCGCAACGACACGCCCTGAAACGAAGGTGGGCGACGTGGCGGTCGCCGTCCACCCGGATGACGCGCGATACGCCGGATTCGTTGGAAAAGAATACGACGCTCTTTTCTGCGACGTGCCCATCCATATAAAGGTGGTGGCGGATGCCGCGGTTGACCCGGCGTTTGGTACGGGCGCCGTCGGCGTAACGCCGGCGCACAGCCAGACCGACTGGGACATCGCTGACCGGCACCTCCTTTCGCACGAAACTATCGTCATAAACGAGTACGCGAAGATGATGGTACCCGGCCGCCTCGAAGGAAAGAAGACCTCCGAGGCGCGCGAGATGGTCGTTGCGTGGCTTACGGACGAAGAACTGCTTGAGAAAGAAGAGCCCATCACGCAAAGCATAGCGACGGCGGAACGCACCGGCGGCATTATCGAGCCCCTGCCGAAACTACAATGGTTCATCGCCGTGGACACGAAAATCCCGGGCCGCGGAAAAACGCTCAAGGAGCTCATGCTGGAACCCGTACGTTCCGGAGCGATCAAGATCGTTCCCGAATATTTCGACAAAACCTATTTCCACTGGATAGAGAACCTGCGCGATTGGTGCATCAGCCGGCAGATCTGGTATGGGCACCGGATACCCGTCTGGTACCGTTCGCCTGACGCTCACGGCAAGCAAGGCGAGGAAATAATGGTCGGTATCGAGCCGAAGGAGGCCGGGTGGTCCCAGGACGAGGATACGCTTGATACGTGGTTCTCTTCGGGTTTGTGGACATTCTCGACCTTGGGATGGCCGGAGGACACTGCGGACATTAAGACATATCACCCCACCGACCTGCTCGAAACCGGTTACGACATCCTCTTTTTCTGGGTCGCGCGCATGATACTCATGACCGAATTCGTACTGAACACCGTTCCGTTCAAAACCGTGTACCTGCACGGCCTCGTTCGCGATGCACAGGGGCGCAAAATGTCGAAATCGCTCGGCAACAGCCTCGACCCCTTGGACATATCGGCGAAGTTCGGTGCAGATGCGGCACGGATGGCGCTCGTCGTCGGCAATACTCCGGGAACCGATCTGCGCATGAGCGAAGACAAGATAAAGGGCTACAAACACTTCGCGAACAAGCTTTGGAACATCGCGCGGTTCATTTTAGAAAATACTCCCAATGCTGACACGAATACGCCATTGACCGCCGAGGATAAAGAGGTTTTTTCCAAACTCGATGCGCTCGCCCGTGAAGTGACGGAGGATATGGAGAACTATCGCATCTATCTCGCCGCCGAAAAGCTCTATCACTATGCGTGGCACGAGCTCGCGGACAAGATATTGGAAGAGTCGAAACCCATATTCGCAGGAAGCGACGAAGCCGCGCGCGCTTCGCGCGCGCGGCTCCTCCTCGCGCTCCTCGATCGCACCCTGCGGCTCCTGCACCCATTCATGCCGTTCATCACCGAGGAAATTTATCAGTCCATGCCGACGAAAGATTCCGAATTCCTGATGGTCGCCAAGTGGCCTATTCAATCTGAAAAATTGAAACTCTCTAAGTCAATTTCCAGATAATCGTAATACTTCTTGTTTTCAAGATCATAACTACCGTTTTCAAATTTATTTTTCGGATTCGAGAGTTTGAGAGGGTTTTTCTGGAACAGGCAGACTTCACTCTTTAGTGGCTTGCCAGGATAAAAATGGAGAACCCATTTTTCTGTACCAGGAACAAACCGATTATTGAAGTTGAGTTTGCCTTTTGCGGCGAGATAAATGGTGGTGATTTCCTCGAGAATAAACATTATTTCTTTTTCTCCCAACCCATGTGGAGCATTTTTACAATCAAATTCAACACATGAACGAAATTGAGCATCAGTTTTATACAAATCGAGCACTTTTGTGAATGTTGAAGGAAAGATCTCGGAATTATCTATAATGACTTGCCCAAAAGTATAGAATGAAAAAGCTTTTTTGATCCAAATATTGTCTTTCAAAACAATATTCATAAATCCATTTTTGTGCGCGACCATCAGTTCTTTATACCGATCACGGAGCATATTGGCCGGCTCATCGGAATGGAAATATAGATAATCGGAATACCAGGTCACCATTCCGATACCTTCAGTCCTATTAATCTTGGTGTCTATCCATTTTAGATCTTCAAAACATTTTTCTGGGCTTTGGCGATTGCCTATACGGCTCATAGAAATGCCCCAAAATAGTATCCCCTCCTCGTTAGGTAATCGGCTTATGTCATGAAATCCATGCATTGCCCCTAGTATATACCTGTTACAATAAAGCCGTGGCTCCCATCACGCTCGGCTATGCGTTCATCGGCGGGCTCTTGCCGCCCCTCATTTGGCTCTATTTTCTCCTCAAAGAAGACGCCAGTCACCCGGAGCCGCGTGTGCTCATCGCACTTACGTTCATCGGCGGGATGGCGGCCGTGCCGCTCGCACTGCCGCTTGAACAGTACGCAAAAGCCCATCTCCTCGGTGACGTTTCGATCTTCACCGCCTGGGCGCTCATCGAAGAGACGCTTAAATACGGCGCCGCGGCGACCCTTATCCTCTGGCGGAGCGCCGTGGACGAAGCGCCCGATTACGTCATCTATATGATCACGGCCGCGCTCGGCTTCGCATCGGCTGAAAACATGCTTTTTCTTATCAATCCTCTTTTAGATGGCGGCTTCGCCACCGGATTCTTGACCAATAATATACGGTTCCTCGGCTCGACGCTGCTCCACGTGGTCGCTTCTGCGGCGATCGGCTTCGCGCTCGCGTTTTCGACCGCAGACCGTCCGGCTGGGCGCGCCTTTGCCGCGGCGTTGGGACTTATCCTCGCTATCGTATTGCATACCGCCTTTAACATGCTTATTATTAACGAAGGTGCCTCAACCGCACTCGCCGCGTTTTTCTTCGTTTGGATAGCCGCCGTCATTTTCTTTGCGGTGTTTGAAGTGCTAAAATATTTTCAGTATCGTAGCCCTAACAACAATCCTCCCTTACCATGAGTAAAAAGCCCTCATTCTTTGAACGCCTTTCCGGCGGCTCCGGCGCCGAAGTGTTCGACGCTTTCGATGAGGAATTGTCGGCAACACCGCCTGCGCGCGAAAAGCCGCGCGTGCGGGCGAGCGATACGCGTCCGGCACCGCTTGAGGCCGATGCGCCGGGAAGCGAGGGCCAGCTTCCCGTTGACGTTCATCAGACCGCGAGCGATATCATCATCCGCGCCTTCGTTGCGGGAGTCCGCCCCGATGAGCTCAACATTTCCATAAGCCGGGACATGGTGGAGATCGAAGGTTCCCGTATGGAACGCGAACAGGTCGCCGGTCCGGATTATTTCACCCGCGAACTCTTTTGGGGTTCGTTTTCACGTACGATCATGCTCCCCCAGGAAGTGGACGTCGAGGCCTCTTCCGCGAGCGCTAAGGACGGACTGTTGACCATCATCCTTCCCCGTCTTGATAAGACAAAACAAACGAAATTGCGCGTAAAAGCGGGATAAGCGGGCACGTGCGATTATTTGAGGACTGTCGTTTCCAGAGAAGGAGGAGATATCGCCGGAGCGACGACGAAAGGGATGCGTGCGATGAGGCGGCCGTCTGCCGTCTCCACGTTGACGCGCCACTTCCCCACACTTCCTACCGGCACCGCCGAGTAACCACGATATCCGCTTTCGCGACCGCCGACGATGGAATACTGTATCACTGATCTTGTTATCCACACTTTCCGCGCCGGGTCATACCACTGCCAGCGGTGCAAGACATCCGTCGTGAGCGCGGTCGGCGCGAATACGGAGCTGTAGGCGAAGAGTGATTCTCCGGGAGCCGCGTGCAAGGTCGGCGGAAGGCCGAGGTACCGCACCTGCCACGGCTCCGCCTCACGCTGTGCGAGATACGCGCCGGGAACGCGCCACACGCTGTGGTAGATGCCGGCTGCCGTCGCCGAAAGCGGCAGGGGCGGCAGGATATTGGTGAAATAGAATGCATTCATCAGTGCGAATACCGCGAACGCGCCGACCCGGATGCGCCAAACGTCGGAGAGGAAGCGTTCGCGTGCAAGCATGCGCAGAAAGACCGTGAAAACCGCAAATACCACGGCCGCCAGTACGCCGCTTGCGAGAAATGTCTGCGTTCCGATGCTGCCGGTGTAGATGGGGACCGCGAGGATCGCGTAGGAATAGAGCGCAAAAAAGAATAGTATGCTCGTGAAGACCAATCGGGCGTGGTAGCGATGGAAGTACTCACTACCGAGAAAAATGAGGACAAGAAAGAGAAGGAACGGCCAGGACGCGCCGACAACTGCCGAACGCCCGTAAAAGATGACGAATCCGCTCCAGAACCCGCCGAGCGCGAACTGCGTCGCAAGGGGAAGGATGAGGCGCCAGCGCGGGCGATGTTCCTGGCCGCCTAAACGCATCTCTATCCAATGGTGAAGCGGGATCGCGACGAAGCAGACGGCCGCATAGAAAGCGAATACGATCTGCGTTTGCCAGAGATCGATGCGCTCAAAGTACAGGCTGTCAAAAATGAAGCCGACGGCCATCGCGACAGCCGAAAGATGCCGTTCACGTTTCTGCATCCAGAGAAAGACCTTCTGCAACATACTGGTGCTTGGAGTCGGGCTCGAACCGACGACCCCTTCCTCTTCAGGGAAGTGCTCTACCAACTGAGCTATCCAAGCGTTACCGGGCTATCTCTGCCCCGCTTTGAAGGAGTTTATCAGCTTTTGAATGTCAGCGGAAGTCGGCAGACCGAAAAGCCCGGAAGGGGTCGTCTGGGTCGCGGACGAGAAGGTCTCGGCGAGCGGCCGCAGATATTGCTGGTATCCGAAGAACGCAAGCGCGAGCAGAATGAACCAGACGGCGAATTTCCAGAAGGCCCCGATGAGCTGATGCCGGCGGATGGCGCGCAAGAGATGATGATTGTCTTTCGCGAGTGCACGCACTTCGTCAAGCAGGTGTTTGGATTCCGGGTCCATATGCCATACATTCTAGCATCAAAAACAAGGCGACCCATTCGGGCCGCCAGTGCAGCGTTGCTATTGCTGAAGGAGCTTCTTGGCGCACTGCCGTACTTTCCTCTTCCACGAGATAGGGTCTGTGGTATCAATGTCGGCGAAGACGGCGCAGGGAGGATTCTTGATTACCCACCGGCCGCCACCCGTGTTAACCCAGCGATAGTGGTGGGGCGTGCGGCGCCACATCTCGCGCAATTTCACCACCGCTCCCTTGGATTGTGCATTCCCTTTCCATCTTGAGGAAGCGCCGCCGAAAAATCCGCCTGCATGATACGCCGCAGAGATGACGCGGCCCGCCATGACATCGTGATCGCAATAGGTGCAGACGAAGATAGTGCGAACTCCTGCTCTTCGGGCTTTTTGGCGGACAGTTGCCCGTTTCTTTGCGTCAATGAAGTCGAAATCGAGGATTGCGTTCCCGCCCCGCTGTATGACTTCGAGCGCCACGCTTTCGGCAATACCGCGAGTTCCTTCATAGCGCGCTTTCTGCTTGCGAAGTTCGATGCGAATAGCATCCCCCTCGATGACCGTCGCGCCAATATGTTTGGCGAGTTCTTGCGCCACCGAACTCTTACCAGAACCAACAAGACCGATGAGGGCGACGATAATCGGTTGCTTGGTTCTGCGTTTCTTGATGCGAAGCGCCGCCATGAATGTATCTTGGGCGGCACGTTCTTTTTTGGTCAGCACTTCCCGTTTGCGCATAGCCATAAGTATACCTCCGCGTTCTGCCACGGCGAAATGTTCTCTGCTTTCTCCGCGAGAGATGCTAGTACGAAATACCTACCCGGTCAATGAAGCAGTGCCCTCGCTAGGAATTGAACCTAAATCGCCGCGTTAGGAGTGCGGTGCTCTATCCGTTGAGCTACGAGGGCTAGGGTTATGCGGTAACGCCGAGTGAGGTCGTGAGCCTTTCCTTGTCGAAACCGATGATCATTTCATTGCCGACGAAGATGACCGGTACGCCCATCTGGCCGGATTTTTGTATCATTTCCTGGCGCTTCTCGAGATCCTGCGCGACATTGTGCTCGGTGTAGGCGATGCCCTTTTCCTTCAGGAAATCCTTGGTCATCTGGCAGAAATGGCAGGTCGGGGTACTGTAAATAGTGACGGTTTTATCCATGTTCATTGTGTTATGCGGGAAAGTATAGCATCCCGGATTATCCCCACCAAGAGCGGCCCACACAAACGAAGGCCCGAGGTACTGTTTCGGGCCTAGGGAGTCGGTTTTCCGCGCCGGAGATCAGGCAATAATGTGTCTGTCATTTTTTTAATGCGCACTGCTATTCCGGGACGCTTCCTCGACAGCCACGTCTGTGACGCAGGCGGTTCTTGCGCAGGGTATGCTTCATAATACGCTCCCGCGGCCTCCCGCAGACACTGTTCGATCTTACTAACGTCGGCATCCGACGGCAACGGCCCCGGTTCTTTCGGTGGTGGAGCTTTGTAGGCCTTGTGATAGGTCATCATTCACCTCCTGAAGTTACCTGCCGATATTAAGGGTATCACGCTCAACGCAAGGCGTCTTCGGCTTTCAGTTTCTAACGGGATTCGCACTTTGTGCAGGATGCGGGAATCGAACCCGCGTCCAGTGCTTGGGAAGCACTTATTCTGCCACTAAACTAATCCTGCACAAAAGGCGAATCCCGGTTCTGCCACTGAACTAATCCCGCTATTCAAACCAACTCGTTATCCACTCCCACCATGAAGGCGTCGTCGTCGGATTCTTCGCTTCAGGTGGCACCACCACGATAACCTCTTCGCCTGGACGCGCAACCCCGAAAGCCGTGCGGATGGCCGCATCCTGGCCCCGCTTCGTGCCAAGCGCGGCGAGATTCGCTTCGAGCGTCTCCTTTCTCGTCTCAAGCGCGCGGTATTGCCGCTCGGCATTATGCGCTTCCGTGATCGCCACTCTTGCCTTCCCCATTAACCCCCAAATGAGCGACAGGAGCCCGAAAGCGACGAGCAGCAGAACGCCGATGACGACCCCTTGCCGCATTTGTCTCGTGCGCATGTGTCTAGTATAACGCGGGGCCGAACCCGCCTATTCGGCCGAGGACTGCACCATTTTCATGAATACCTCTTCCGGAATATTCACCTTGCCCGTGCCGCGCTCGAGGAGTTTCTTTTTGCCGCGCTTTTGCTTCTGGAGCAGTTTCATCTTGCGCGAGACGTCGCCGCCGTACAGATATCCCGTCACATCCTTGCGCATTGCCGAGAGCGTCCGTGATGCGATAATGCGCCCGCGCGCCCGCGCCTGGATCTTGGTGTTGAAGAGCTGTTTCGGCAGTATCGAATGCAGTTTCTCCACCATTTTTTCCGCTTCCTCCTGCACCCGCCTTGCCGCGACAACGCGCGCGAAGGCCGGTATCGGTTCTTCGGCCACCAGCACGTCGAGCCGCACAACGTCCGCCGAGCGTTCGGGAAGGATCTCATAGGAGAGAGATGCGTAGCCGGAGGAGATATTCTTCAGGGTATCGAAGAACCCGCGCATAAGCTCTCGAAGCGGCATCTCAACGACCATTTCTATACGCCCATCCGCGTGCGTTTCCGTGCCGAGCGTATTCGCCTCGTGCTCGTACAAGAGCTGCACGAGTGCGCTCAAGGAATCCGGCGGTGTAATGATGATGACTTTGGCCCACGGTTCTTCGACGACCGCGATGTCGCCATGTTCGGGAAATTTCGCCGGTGTGTAGACGGTCTCGCGGGCGCCGTTGGTCTTCGTAACGATGTAGGAGATCGTCGGGATGGTGACTATGAGCGAGAGATCGAATTCCCGCTTTAAACGCTCCGTGACTATTTCGAGATGGAGGAGTCCGAGAAAGCCGCACCGGAACCCTCTTCCGAGCACGCCCAAGGACTCTTCCTCGAACGACAGCGAGGAATCGGAAAGGCGCAGCCGCTCCAGTGATTTGCGCAGGACCGGGAGATCATTCTGGTCTTCCGGATACACCGAGGCCCAGACCACTGGCCGCGGTTTTTCGTAGCCCGGGAGCGCTCCGAGCGAGCCCCGTACTGCCCCAATGGTGTCGCCCACCGCGACGATGCCCGGTTCCTTGATGCCCGTCACGATGTACCCAATCTCGCCGGCGGAGAGCGAGTCGGAGGGCGTTTCTTCCGGCGTGAAAATACCCGTCTCCAGCGCGATGAACTCCTTTCCCGCGGCGTGGAAGAAAAGCGGTTGGCCTTTGCGGAATACGCCGTCGAAAACGCGCAGGTACACGGCGACGCCGCGATGTGTCGAGTAGGAAAAATCGAAGATGAGCCCGCGGGGCTCCGCACCCGCGGACGGTTCGCCGTTCCCGGGCGGAGGGATGAGTCGCACGATCGCCTCGAGGAGCTCGTCAACGCCTTCGCCGGTTTTTCCCGATACCGCAAGCACGCCCTCTTTCGGCACGCCTACGAGCTGCGAAAGCTCCGCCCTTACTTCTTCCACGCGCGCAGCCGGAGAATCTATTTTTGAAACGATGGGAATGACGACGCATCCCTGTGCCTCGGCCGCCGCGAGCGTCGTGAGGGTCTGTGCCTGCACGCCTTGCGTGGAATCAACGAGTAGGAGAACGCCCTCGACCGCGTGGAGCGCCCGCGAAACTTCGTATGAAAAATCAATGTGTCCGGGCGTATCAATAAGGTTCAAGATGTACTGCTGTTCCTCGCTTCGCTCGGAACCTCCAGAATGATACATCATTCTTACGGGTTGCATCTTGATGGTGATGCCGCGCTCGCGCTCCAAGTCCATGCGATCAAGCACCTGGTCGCGCATAAGACGGTCCGGGATGGTCCCGGTGCGCTCAAGCAGACGGTCGGCCAGCGTGCTCTTTCCGTGATCCACGTGCGCAATGATGGAGAAATTGCGGATGCGCGACGGACTCATGCTCATGGCTGTACGGGTTCTTCGGCGGAAGGTTCGAGTACCGCAGAGGGAGCTTCCGGCGCGCGCACGAGTTTGGCAAGCGCATTTGTGACGATGAGAAATTCCTCGTTCTCGACGAGGAACAACGCGACTCCCGCGGCGACAAGGCCGACGACGCCTGCGATAAATCCTTGGGTGAAAACGGATATGAGCGTGGTCAAAGGGGCGATGCCGCCCTCAAGGAGCAGTGTGCCGTACGCGGCCGCGCCGCCGGCGAGCGCAGCAATGCCGCCATCCACACAAGGACGCACGAGAGCACGTGCAAGACCAGGAGCGATGTCACGGAGCGCGGCCAGGGAGAGAACGGCGAGGAATATCTGACCACAGGTAGCCGAGAGCGCGATAAGTAAAACTCCCGTCCCATGAACATCGCCCACGCGCAAGAATTCGGCGAGCGAGGAAGGAAGCCCGTTACGCTCCACCGTGAGGAACGCGAGAGCGAGAAACACGGTGAGGATGCCGCCGGCGAGCTGATAGAAGAACGGCTGCCACGATCGCCGCGCCGCGTAGAGCGCGCGCGAAAAGAGGAGTATGAGCCCCTGCGCCACGAGCCCGACAGCAAGGACGGCGAGAAGAGCCGCGGTAAGGCGCGTCGCATTCCAATCGAACGCCCCGGTGCCGAGGATGACCCGCACGACATGCGCGCGCAGGACGATAATGAGCCCAAGAGCGACGAACGACCAGAGGATGATGTGCCGCGCGCTTGAAGAAAGGATCCGGCTGAATTCATTCTGTTTCTGCAGCGCCGATGCCTCGGAAAGTGCGGGGAACGCCGCTACCGCGTAGGAGGAACCGATGAGTGCAAGCGGCACCGCTTCCAAATTGCTGGCGAAAGTGAAGACCGACACCGCTCCGGTGCCGATCCGGGACGCAAGCGCCGTAAGAACGAGCGCCGTGATCGAGCCCATGCCAAGCGCGAGCGAGCGCGGGATGGAATCCCGCACGATGGGTGACATGAACGAAAATGACGGGAACCGCAGGCGTGGCATGACGCCCGTTTCGAGTATTACCGGGATATTCACCGCAAGATACGCGACCGCGCCGATGATGACGCCGTAGCCGATGCCGAGCAGGCCGAGGCGCGGGTAAAAGAAAACGGCGCCGAAAATGATGCCAAGATTGTAGAGCACCGGCGAGAGCGCGAAGAGGGCGAAACGGCGATGCACCTGCGTAACGCTCGCGAGTATGCCGGAGAGCCCGAGCAGTATCGGCTGAAGGAGCAGAATGCGGGCGAGCAGAATGAATTCCGCCTGATGCGCGGAAGCGATGAGATTCGGGTAGAGGAATGCGAGGAACTGCGGCATGAAGACGGCAAGTATGGCGCAGATGAGCCCGCCGAAACCGAAAAGAAATGAGGCCGATTCGGACAAAATCCGGCGCGTGGCCTCCCTGTCCATTCCCGTGATGCGGGGAATGAGGACGTACGCGCTCACGAGCGAGGCAACGAGCGCGAAAACGAGGTCGGGCACGCGAAATGCGGCATAGTACAGGTCGAGTACGGGGCCGGCGCCGAATGCGTGCGCGAACGTGCGGTCCCGCAGAAGCGCAAGCATCTGCGAAGCGAGGGTCAGTCCCGCGAGCAAGTACGCGGCCTGATGCAGGCCGCGTATGGGGCGGACCAACTGTCCGCCGATGCGCTCGAAAATACGCCGAACCATCGCCCTATATTACTCTATCTACTCTGTTCCTTCTATATTTATTGTTTGACGGGCGTCGACGAGATCGAGAGAAGATTTGCCGGAAACGGATTTCTGCCCGCCGCAAGCGCCGCAAGCTGCGACGCGACCGCTGTTGCATTGTCGTCCGAGAACGCGGCTATCGCCTGCATCTGGGCGAGCGCATCCTCGAAGTTACCCTGCTTCGCGTAGACCGCGGAGAGGAAGTAGCGTGCATTCGCGAACTGCGGGCTCGCGTCAACCGCAGCGGCAAGCGCGGCGGCGGCGTTCGGAAGGTCATTGCTGGCCGCATACAATATGCCGACCTGGAAGAGGATATTCGGATTATCCGGCGTGAAGTAGGCGGCGGCAAGCGCGGCAGCAAGCGCTTCCTTCAGATTGCCGTCCTGCACTTCGAGCTGCGAAAGAAGGAAAATGGCGGGCGTGTAGTCCTGTTTGAGCGCGATCGCCGTTTTGAGATTTTCTTTCGCTCCCTTGATGTCCTGGTTCGCGATATCGAGTTGGGCGAGGACGTAGGGCATTTGCGGATTGGTCGGATTCAGCGCCTGCGCCTTTTCGTATGCGGTCTTGGCGCTGTCGTAGGCGCCGGCAACTTTGAGCGGCACTGCCTGGGCGTAGAGATTCCCGAGCGTGACCCAGCTTCGATAATCCGAAGCATTGATGCGTGTTGCGGTCAGAGCGGCATTGATGCCCGAAGAGAGCGTCGTTTGGAACGCCTGCTGTGCAGCCGACGCCGTCATGGTCGACGAAGCGAGTATCTGGTTCAGCCGGGCGTTCGCGACACCCGCTTGGATCTGGTAAGCGACGGCGCTCGGCGCGAACGAGATCGAACTCTGGGAAGCCATATCGGCGGCGTCAAGATCCCCGGCAGAAAATGCGCTGCCCGCGCTCGTGATCTTCGACGTCGCAATGTAGTGCCCGATGATCGTATATGCGGCGCCCACCGAAGACAGAAGAAGAATGGTCAACGCGAATACGATAACGAATCCGAGACGCGGACTTCGCGAGAAGATGACTCCCCACTGCGAACTTCCGCTCGCGAAGCGCGTCGTCGAGATGAAGAGACCCGCGAAGACGAATGTGAGTGCGAGCAGGACGGAATTCGGCAGACCGAAGATCGCGACCGCGAAGAGATAGAGGGACGCAATGAACGAAAGTATGGCGACGTAGCGGATGAATGGGTCTTGCGGCGCGCGCTGGATGAGTGTGCGCAAGCCGAACACGATGAAGAGCGCCAAAAGTCCCACCCATGCGAGGATCCCGAGAATGCCGGTCGTTACCGCGGAAGTCGGTATGAAGCCGATGCCGGATGAGAAATCCGTGTTCCAGAATACGGTCGAATTGAGAGACGCATCGCGGTATTTGAGCCACTCCGTGCCGAAAGTGCCGGGACCGGTGCCGAAGATCGGAGCGGTCGTATAGACCTTCTGTGTGATCGCAAGCGTTGACTGCCACGAAGGACGGACCGAAAGGACGTTCACGTTGAGCGCATTCGCGACCGCTCCCCCGAGCGTTCCGCCGATGAGGAAAAAGATCGAGATGGCGAGCACCGAAAGTGGCAGGATGAGAGAGTGGCTACCGACATCCTCCGCCTCAAGCGGCGTAGATTCAACGCTTACACCAACCTCATCGAGGTCGGTGGACGATCCTCCCGAGCGGCGCATTACCGCTTCGACGAAGAGTCCAAGAGAGACGAGGGCGATAAGTATCCAGACGAGCTGGGAGTTCGCAACTGCCAGAAGCAGGAGCGCCCCGAGCCCGGCGAACAGAAGTGCACGAAGGGCGCGCCTGGAGAGGTCAACGAAACGCAACGTGATGAGCGTTCCGATGATGCCGAGTCCGGCGAGAAATGCGAGATCATCGTACGAACCGACGAGCGAGAACGACGGCGAGATCGTGTTCGGCGAGAATTGTCCGACGATAAGGATGAGTATCTGCAGGACAACGGCGATGCAGAACACGTAGGCGGCGACACGCAGATAGGTGCGGTACTGTTCGACGCGCCGCAACGCGAGCGCGGAAAGCGTACCGAGGACCGCGATGATGAGCAGGGAGCCGAGCGTGTCCGGTTCAAGTGACGAACCCCACAACGCGTTCCCGAACGCGACACCGGAAAATGCCGCCGAGAGCGCATAGGCGAGCACCGGCAGCCATAGTGCGAGGATGAGCACCGACGGCGGGAAAATGACATTGCCGCGCGAAAGGCGCGCGAGGATATAGAGCGCGAGCGTGATGAGCGCGCCCGCGGCGAGCACGAACGTTTTTGTCGCCCCGAACGGAACCGCTGTCGACGGAATGAACATGAATAAAGCGACGACGAGCGTGGCAAGAAGCGCCACTACACTTATGGTATCGAGCGAATGGCGTGCTGCGCGCACTGGCTGTTGCGGGGGCATGATGAGTGATTGCTATTTAATTCGTAATGATCCCAGTATACCCGCTATCGTCCTTTGTCGAGGAACCCATCCACACCGACAAAATGTGGTATAATGCATCTGGACCGAACCAGGCGACCGCCCCGTGAGATAATTGCTCATTATGGTGCACTACGTATATGTGCTTAGGGGACCCAAGCAGTTTTACATCGGTTCTACCAATGACCTAAAGAGACGCTTCGAAGAACATTGTTCTGGAATGTCTTTGGCGACGAAAGGAAGAGGTCCGTGGAAACTCGTGTATTATGAAGCGTCTCTTTCCCGCAAGGGGGTATTTTCGAGAGAACGATATTTAAAAACTGCTTGGGGGAAGAGATATCTCAAGAAACGTATCAACGATAGTGAGTAGTTATCTCACGGGGAGGAAAGTCCGAACATGCGCCAATTTTGCCTGCCGCAGGCAGTTGCAAAATTGAGCGTCCCGAACGAGGTGAGGGGCCTATCCCTCGCAAAAGCCTCGGGGCGCTCGATTCTGTAACCACCTTCGGCGGGCAGAATTGACAAACAGGTAGCGGGTAACGCCCGCCGTCCGGAAACCTTCGATAAAAGACTCGGGTTCGTCCCGAGTCATGTCGAGGGACAAGGACAGAGGTGCCTACAGAGACGCTTGCGAGCGAAAGCGAGCAGGCGCCCCATGAGATGTCGCCGCAAGGCGGCTATCTCACGGGGCGAGCTCCCAAGTAATTGGGAGGTGCAACGAGCAAATCCTTACCCGCATGCAAGGCCGTGACCCAGTGGGATAAAACCTCCGAGATTAGTGTTGCATCTCGAGAACCTAACGGATTTCGAGATACTGATTAAAATCGACATGGGTTATCCCACGGGTAGTGCCGCTCGAGCTCGCAAGCGATTGCGGGCCCAGATAAATGGTCGTCGCCGATCCTGCAACCACCTCCGGTGGGCAGGACCGGTACAGAATTCGGCTTATCGGTTCGGTCTATACAAATGCGAAAACCCGCGCTCCTGCGCGGGTTTTCGCTTATTCTCGACTAAGCGGAGCGGCGGGAGTGATTTCGGAGCTCCGAAATCACTCCCGCCGCCAAGCGGCTACACTATTTCACACGTCCCTCCTGCGCAGGCGAGTTCCTTCTTCATTTCCGTTTCGTCCTGACGCTCATATGCATAGAGTTTCGAATAATCGACTTTCGGGAAGCGCTTCATTCGGTCCTCGTAGTCCTCTTTCGTAATGGCCTCGTACGGAGCGAGGCGGTAGACGTGTTCGGACCGCGGAAGGAACGAAAGGCCGCCGATGATGTCCCAGTTCCTCTGGATCCAGTCAACAACACCGATCCATTCATCTTCGCTTACCGAGACGGTCGCTGACGGATTATGCTGGGTGTAATTGATTTTGACCTTTTTCCAATACTCGAGCTGATCAAGCGCCGTGAGGTCGTCCTTGAAACGCGCTTCTTTGGAATGGTCGGGAGCTTTGACCGGGAATTCGAGTACGTAGGTATTCGCCTCTTCCATGGACTGTCCGACTTCCGGGTACAGCGGCACTCCTTGGTCGCGCATCATTTTGAAGAGAGAATCGGTCGCGCTAATACGCACGCGGCGAATGTAATACGGCGCGTGGCGCGGATGGATGCCCGACGCGCAGTTGAAGGTCTGCGAGACAGTGCCCGAGGGCTTGACCGCCGTTACCGCCATCGATCGCTCGATGCCGAAGCGCTTCGCGTACGTCGCGTTCGTCTTGTCCGCCATGTCGCGGACCTTGCGCATCACCTCCGCCTGGCGCGCGACCGGCGAGTCCCACTGCCCCGTTATCGAGACGCCGAGAAGCCGTTCCGCGGCGCAATGTTCCGTCCATTCCTTTGATATGTAGCTGAATTTTGTCAGCGTCGATTGGTATGTACCGAGAATCGCGGCGAGGCGGGCTTTTCGGATGAGCGATGCTTCCGTGTCACCGGCGCGCGCGATGACCTCGGAGAGATTGCAGAACTGTTTCGACTGGAGAATGATCTCGGCGCAGGGATTCGTGCCGATTGGGCCGTGCACGACGCCGTCGTCGCCGATGAAGCCGACTTTCCTAAAATAATCCACACGGCGCTTCGGAAGCGTTACCGCGAGCGAGCCGCGGTTGAAGATGCCGCGCTCTCCCGCGCCACTCTTCATAAGCGCGACCCATTCATCCATAAGCTGGGCATTCGTCGGCTGGGTTTCGTAGACCGCGGAGTTATTCGCGACCGAGCGGTGAGGATCGGTCATGTAAAATTGGCCCTTCTTGGCGTCGCGCATCTCGACATCGTCGAGGTCGGAGAGTGAGATCATCGCGGTACGGCGCACGCCGCCGGCGACCACGCATTCGCCGATCTTACAGATAATGTCGTGCGCATCAATGGCGCGCAGACGCCGTCCTTGGCGCTTCAGTATCCTCTCGCGGGCAAACGCGAGGAGAGATTTAAGCGGTTCCGGACCGGACGCCTTGCCGCCCATCGTCTTCAGCCGCGCGCCTGCGGGACGGATGCCTGAAAAATCGAAGGTGATGTCTTTTCCGGAATACCAGGTCTTGAGACCGAGCGTGAGCGCGTCGCACCATCCCTCTTTCGAGTCCGGAATGACATACGTCGGCAACATTTTCCCCGACTGCTTCATGATCTGCGGGAGCTGTTCTATATTTTGGCTCTCTACAGCGAACCCGACGCCGCATCCCTGCATGGAGAGATACATTATCTCCGCGAAGTCCTCGAGCTTCACGGGCGCCGTGAACGTGCAATTGTAGGCGCACGTGTTACAGCGACGAGCCGCTTCCCCGGCGAACTGCATGAGGCGCATTGATGGCATCACTTCCTGTTTCAAAATACCCATGCGCACTTCGGCATACTCTTTTTCGGTGAGCTTGTCGCCAAGATTCTCGCGCATGAAGCTGACGTAGCGGTCAACCGTCTCTATCCACGTTTCGCGACGCCCTTCTTCCGGTATCCATTTCGCGTATGTGCGCAAATATACGAATTCACCGAGCGCGTTGCCTTCAAAATATTTTTTACTCTCTTCCGAAAGCTTTTTTACATGCGCCGGCACTTCCACATGCGCCGCGCGCAACTGTGCGCGCTTGTCGCGGTAGAGAATATACGCCTTCGCCGTCTTCACGTAATCATTCAGGATGAGATATTTCTCCACCGAGTCCTGCGTGCCTTCAACTGTGGGGAGAAAACTCCTGTACCGCTTCGAAAATCGCGCGAGTTCGCCCACGACCTGGTGCGCGATGAGATTCGCATCGTCCTGACTGCCCTCTCCTGCCGCAGCCATTGCCTTCCACACGGCGGCGGCGATCTTATCGAAATCGAATGGGACCAATCGCCCGTCCCGCTTCTCGATTTGCGGGATTATTTCTCGATACCGGCGTGTTTCTTTGGAAACCGGAGGCACCGCGACCTCTGCAACCGGAACAACCGGCACTTTTACACGGACGGAATCTTTGGCGACTTTGGACATACCGGGACGATGGAATTAGAAATAATAACGCGGCTCGTAATGCAATTAAGTGTACCCTCCCCGTGCAAAAAAGCCCTGTGGACAGCGTTATTTTGAAACGCCCGGTGGGATTTTCAATAGGAGCAAAGTACCCGTCGCGATGGAGTAGGCCTCTGCGAAGCCGGAAGCGGTTTCAAGGACATAGCGCGCGGGGACCGCAGGATAAAAGACATTTGGGTAGGAAGACGTCGCGACGTGGGAGGCGATAGAGACGACTTGTCCTTGAGCATTGAGCCAGAAGATGTCTATGGGCACGAGCATATCCTTCATCCAAAAGCCGTATAAACCGTCGCTTGGAAAAACGAAGAGCATGCCGTAATCACCTGGTATGTTATTTCGCCCGGCAAGGCCTCTCTCCTGCTCCGCTTCCGTTGTCGCATACTCAACCCTCAAGGACACGCCACCAAATTCTCCGGTTGCGGGCTGTCGTACGAGGCCTGTCCTATAGAAAGAGAAGGTTGCCACGCCGGCGATTACTACGAAAATACCGAAACCGAGACGTTTCATTTGGGCGGAGAGGGCGAGATTCGAACTCGCGGTGGGGTTTCCCCCACGCATGCTTTCCAAGCATGTCCTTTAGACCACTCAGGCACCTCTCCGGATGCGCTCTGTTATATCAGAAAAGAAGGGCCTGCGCCCGCTGTTTTTATTGCTCGAGTTCGGCATCGAGCTCGCGGTTGAGCACGTGCTCGGATTCGCTCAGCAGTTTTTGCAAGCGGTTCGCGAGCCGCTCTTCCTCGACCGTGAGATTCCGTTTGGATTTCAGATCTTCGAGCGCCCTGATCTCGGACGTGATGGAACTACGCAATTCGTTAAATTGCCGATGGACGAGGATGTGCATGCGGTCTTCCTTGTTCACGACGCGGCGACGGAATGTATGGAACCGATGCCAGAGATACCACGCGACGGCAGAGAGCATGGCGAGTGCGGCGAGCGCGAGCAGGATAAGCGCGAGGTAGTTCGCGATGAGCCACGCAAGTGCGCCCCATGACGGTGTTTCCGCGCCGCGCTGTCCAGTGGAAGTGAATTGCTGACTTGCGGCGACCGAATTTCCGGCTTTGTCGTACACCGTGACCGAAAGCGTGTGCGTTCCCGCATCTCCTGCGGGTAGCGCGTACACGTCACCCCCTTCGGATGCGCTTACGGTCGTATCGGCGCCGTCGACGGACAGGACGTAGTGGTCGATGCCGGAAAGCGCGTCGGTCGCCGCAAATTCGACGGCGATGGTCGACGTCGCGGTCGCCGCCCCGTTCGGGAACGTGATGACGAGCGGGTCAGGCGGCTCCGTGTCGATCTGTATGCGGAATGTGGCGACCTGCCCCCAGCCGTCCGCCCCCTTCTCGCGCACATGGAAATACCAAATGCCGTCGCCGAGCTGAAGCTCCTTGTGTGAAATGGGCTCGTCATAGAGGACGCCCGGCGTGCCGTCGGCATTCGTATCGTAGCCAAGACGTACCGCGGAGACGCCCTGCGCATTCGTCCAGTCGAGCACGACGTTCGAGCGGCTGTACCACTTCGTTTGATCGGGGTGTGTTGAGGAGGTAATGCGCGCGAGAAGCGGTGACTTTTCGACCGTCGGAGCGGGTACAGGTGCCGCGGAGGTGCTGATGGTAACGGTGGAGGGGTTCGCTCCGGTCAGTATGTTCGTACCGTTACCATCGTTCGCCAGGACCGCCGATGAGGTGAAATAAACGGTCGCCGTCCCTTCTTTTTTGGCCAAAAAGCGGATGGAGAAAACGGTGCCGGTGCCGGCAAAGCCGGGATTCGGGACAACGCCACTCCATTGCACGGAACCGGCGAGGTTGGAAAACGTCGGTTCCTGCACCCAGAGCGACAGCACCGAATTCGCCTTCGAGACGGAGGCGATGGAAAGAAGGTTTGTGGGGAAAGAGACGGTGCCCGAGATCGCGTTCAGTGCCTGATCGACGCTCGCGACGGTGACGGAAACAGTGACCTGCTGTCCGGCGGCGACCGAGACGCTCGCGGGAACGATATTGAGCGACGCGGCGTGCGCCGCCGGCCCGGAGATGAGCAGCGCAACAATAGAGATGCCTATACGCAAACGTATCGATGCCAGCATATATTATATATGGGCTTAGAAAGTCCTTCGACGGGCCCGACCGATATACCAGAACCCCGCCAACACCACTAGGATACCCCAAACAGGCCATTCCCGGGGACGAAGCAAGTTCGTGCGGTGGACAACGCTTATGCGCGCGTTCCCCGCCCGGTCGACGGCTTTTACGGACACACCGCTTGTAAGATACTGGTCGCGGATGAGGAAGGGGCTTTCCGCGCGCTCCCATGAGGACGGCCAGGGCAAGCGGGTTTCCGCGACTTCATAATGGTCAATGCCGGAACCCTTGTCGACGGCGGAGAAGACGACGTACGACAGCCCGCCAAAGGTCTCCTGGTCGCTTCCGAGCGACGCGATAAACGGTTCCGGCGGAAAAGTGTCCACCGGTTCGGTGTACGTACTCGTTGCATTCGCGGCAACAGTAAGCAGGAGCGGCGGCGCGGTCGCCTGCTCGTTCGTCCCCTCTCCGTCGTTTTGGAGCACGCGTATGTCCGCCAGTACAAGGCGCGTGTCTCCGATGGCGGCGGTATTGAATATCACGCTGAAGAGTTTTTTCGAGTCGCCAGAGAATCCGCCGGGAGTGGCGCCTGCGAACGCGACGGTCCCGTTGTCGAGAGTCGGGTGTGTTATCCACATGCTTATAATCGAGTTCCCGTCGTCGACGGCGACAGGGGCAAGTAGGTCCGACGGGAATCGAAGCGTACCGGAGAACGCGTTTACTGGCGTGTCGCTTCGTATCGACACGGTTATTTCAACGAGCTTGCCGACGCCCGGATGCGTCGGATCGGCGGAAAGCGACAGTGTCGCGGCCACCGCGGCAAGCGGTAGGGCAAGGAGGGCGAACGGAACGATGGTATACATCAATTTCTTCATATTCACTATCCGGTCCAGTGGGACACGAGGATTGAAACATCGCGCAGGTCGACGGCTCCGTCGCCGTTCAGATCCGCCTTAAACCCGGCACCCGAGAGCGGCCGCCGATACCAATAGAGCATCATTGAGAAATCGATAAGGTTCACGCGACCGTTGTTATTCAGGTCGCCGATTAGTTTTTGCTGTTTCAATTTGGAAATATTTTCGTCCCCGACGAGAAAGCTAACCGATGCTCCGGAACTGCTTATTTCGTTCACGAACACCGACTTTGCCTGGGCAAGGTGGCTGCCGAGGTCGAGGACGGAACTGTCGAGATTGAAGAGATAGGCGCCGACGCCGTCCGTGGGCGTTTTAAAGAAGAGGCCGGCGTCGGAATGGACGGCGATGGTGACGGCCGAACCCGGATACGACTGGCCGAAAATGGCGATGTTGTCTCCCTGCTTCACCTCGCTTTTGTCAACATCAATGGTCGGCGCGATGAATATGCCGCCGACGGTCGTCGTATTGCCGGACGTCACCGCGGTCGGGAATGAGACCATGCTCGACCGGTTCCCCGCAGTGTCTTCGCTATAGAGCGAAAATATGTAGTCACCGGTCGAAAGTCCCGAGATCATGACCTGGAAATTCGCCTTGCTGTCTGCGGTAGTGATGGCAGCTACCTGCGCATCCTTAAGCACCGTCACACTGCTTCCCGGATACGCCCGACCGGAAAGCACTACCGACCCTCCGCCCACCGTCGTGATGCTTCCGCCTCCGCCTCCTCCCCCGCCGCTTGAAGCGGGCGTCGCCGACACCTGCGTCGAGGTCGCGATGACGTTCCCGACCCCGTCAAGAACGCGTACGATGAAATAGTACACGGTGCCGTTCGTAAGGCCCGTTATGGTACTTGAGAGAGAGCTTGTGGGAGACGTGTACGCATACGGACCGCCGGATACCGCCGCTTCCCCCACCGTGTAGTTCGTCGGGTTCCAGCCGAGGAACCCTTGCGATGCCGTCCAGGAAAGAGCGACTTGCGCGTTGCCGACGGTTGCGCTCACGACGGGCGTGGTCGCATACGGGAACGCGAAAAAGCCAGCGGTTTCGGTAAACGACGCGGATGAGCTGGTGCCTACCGCCGTTCCGGATATCTCGCCGTACAACTTGAAGCTCGCCGATGCGCCGTAACCGCCGGCGCTCATGACGGGATTGAGTGATCGGTAGTTGGCGGAGGTGAATTCGTCCGCGGACGCGCTTCCTGCGGCGATGAAAAGAGCGATACCGAGAACCCCGAGCCACGGAAAGAGATTGCGCCGGGTTGGGAAAGAGCCGAAACTCATGAAGCTATGGTGTCGTGTTGGACGCCGTATCTATTGTCATGGACGAGATGTCGGTGGTTTCAGATGTTGTCACGGCCGGGTCCACGACCGTGACGGTGCGCGAGGCACTCGTGGTGTTTCCCGCCGCATCAGTGGCGGAGTAAGTCAGGGTATAGAGCCCTGCGACAGCAGTATCGACCGTGCCCGATACAGTTATATGTGCCGTGAGGTCGTCGTCCACGTTGTCGGCGGCGGTCGCGCCGGGGTCGGTCCAGGTATCGCCTTTGTTGAGTTGCATCGCGGCATCGCCGTTTAGGGTCACGATTGGCGGCGTGCCGTCGGGTGATGAACTCGTCGAACCATCGCCCGAGGACACGGTGGTCGTTGCGGTTTCGGGTGGCGTGGAGGATGCTGTCGTGCTCGTAGAAGGCGTCGAGGTCGCGATCGTTTCCCCTCCGGTTCCCGATGAGGTGGTCGTAGTCGCCATTTCCTCCTGCGAGGGTCCCGGTGAAGACGCCGCTGTTGACGCTTGTGTCGGTTGCCTTTGCGTTGTCGTGTCCGTTGTTTGCGTGGTCTGCGCGACCTGCGCAGGTCGTTCCGGATCGATGATAGGAGCGACCGGTGCCCCGACGTTCGACGTGTCCCCCGCGGCCGCCGCGACGGCGGCGGTTTCCGGCACAACCGGCGTGTATCCTTCGATAGTTCCATTCCTCGCATTCAGCATCCTTCCCACGAGACCCGAGTATTCCACGGCGACGACCTTTCCCGACTCCCCTTTTCCTTGTTCCAGTTTCTGCACCCGCTTCAGGTATGTTAATTCGTCTTTCACGTTATCACTCAATTCTTTGGTCACATGGAGGCCGAGATCCTTCCCTTCGAGACTCGCCTTGCTCACGGTCAGGATTTTTTCGACGAACAGCGTCCGCCAAACACTGTCTTCGACCGCGAGCGTGCGGTAGGAATACGCTACGTAGTAATTCTTCTCATCGTCGGTGACGGCGTTGATGCGCAGGCCGAAATCGAAATTATCCAGATTGGCGGTGATGATGACGTGATTGTCGACTGATACCACCACCTCCTTGCTTGAGTACACAGCATCGCGCACTTGCGGACTCGCGGCATACGCGGCGCCGGAGCCGAGAAAGAGGACTCCGAGCGCTACCGTGAAGGCATTGTTGTATTTGATGAACCGAAGAACACGCTCCAGCATGAGTCCAGTATAGCGCGAAGCGCGCCCGCAAACGGCTTCTGTGCACTAGCCGTTCAAATTGATTCCGTTGACCCTCTTCACCGAGTCGCTAGCGAGGCCGTTCAGTGTTTTCACCGAGGTTTCGTCGAGGCCGTTAAACGTGCTGATGTCGGAAGTCGGTATCGAAGGGCTTACCGACGCGGATTCTGAACTCGAAGGCGAAAATGAGGCGGAAGGGGACAAGCTTGGGGAGAGCGACGCGGAGGGCGAGCTTGACGCACTCGGGGATGGCGATGGAGAAATGGATGAGCTTGGCGAGAGAGAGGCCGATGGCGACTGGCTCGGGGATTCGGAAGCGGAGGGAGAGACAGACGGGCTCGGGGAGGCCGATGGCGACTGGCTCGGGGATTCAGAGGCAGAGGGAGAGAGCGAAGCGGAGGGAGACAGTGATGGCGAAACCGATGATGAGGGAGAGAGCGAGGCGGAAGGCGAAAGAGAGGGCGAAGCGGAACTCGAGGGAGAGATGGATGCGCTCGGAGATATCGAGGGACTTTCAGATGCGGAAGGCGAAAGCGAGGCGGATGGGCTAAGCGACGGCGAAACTGACGAGCTCGGTGAAAGCGACGCGCTCGGGGAAAGCGACGGACTTTCTGACGCCGAAGGCGAAAGTGAGGGAGAGACAGACGGGCTCGGGGAGGCCGAGGGCGACTGGCTCGGGGATTCAGAACTTGAAGGCGAGAGCGAAGCTGAGGGGGAAAGGCTCGGAGATTCGGAACTTGAGGGCGATAACGAAGCGGAGGGAGAGAGCGAAGGAGAAGCCGAGGCGGAGGGAGAGATTGAGGCGGAGGGAGAGATTGAGGAGGATTCAGAGGCAGAGGGAGAGAGAGACGCCGACGGCGAGAGTGAAGGACTTTCAGACGTGGATGGCGAGAGCGAGGCGGAGGGAGAGATTGAGGGCGATTCGGATGCCGAAGGCGACTGGCTCGGGGATTCAGAAGCGGAGGGAGAGAGCGATGCCGATGGTGAGAGCGACGGGGAGATGGATGAGCTTGGCGAGAGTGAAGCCGAGGGAGAGAACGATGGCGACTCAGACGCTGAGGGCGAGAGTGAAGCTGAGGGCGAGAGCGACGGAGAAACGGAAGAACTCGGCGAGAGCGAGGCGCTGGGAGAGAGGGACGGCGATTCAGAAGTTGAGGGTGAGAGCGAGGCGGAAGGTGAGAATGACGGGGACTCGGATGCGGATGGAGAGAGTGAGGCGGATGGGCTGAGCGATGGCGATTCAGAAGTTGAGGGTGAGAGCGAGGCTGACGGAGATTGACTCGGCGATTCGGAGGCGGATGGGCTCAGGGATGCAGACGGAGAGAGCGAGGGGGAAACAGAGGAACTTGGCGAGAGCGAGGATGACGGAGAAAGCGAGGGCGATTCGGATGCCGAGGGTGAAAGAGATGCAGAGGGAGAGAGCGAGGGTGATTCGGAGGCGGATGGGCTCAACGATGCCGAGGGTGACAGAGAGGGAGAAGCCGATGAGCTTGGCGAGAGCGAGGCGCTCGGAGATAACGATGGTGATTCAGAAGCCGAGGGCGACAACGACGCAGACGGGCTTAAGGACGGTGAAACCGACGAACTTGGCGAGAGCGAGGCTGACGGAGATTGACTCGGCGATTCGGAGGCGGATGGGCTCAGGGATGCAGACGGAGAGAGCGAAGGTGATTCGGAAGCGGATGGGCTCAACGATGCCGAGGGTGACAGAGAGGGAGAAGCCGATGAGCTTGGTGAGAGCGAGGATGAAGGAGAGAGGGATGGAGATATCGAAGAGGAAGGCGACAATGAAGCTGATGGGGAGAAAGACGGACTTTCAGAAGTCGATGGGGATAATGATGCTGAGGGAGAGAGCGAAGCGGATGGGGAAAGGGAGGGAGAAACGGAAGAGCTTTGCGCCGCTTGCGATGGCGAAACGGAAGCCGAAGGCGAAAGCGATGGGGATTCCGATGTCGAGGGGCTAAGCGAAGCTGATGGGGAGAAGGACGGACTTTCAGAAGTCGATGGGGATAATGATGCTGAGGGAGAGAGTGAGGGTGATTCGGATGTAGACGGGCTAAGCGATGCTGAGGGAGAGAGTGAGGGTGATTCGGATGTAGACGGGCTAAGCGATGCAGACGGAGAGAGCGAGGGTGATTCGGATGACGAGGGAGAGAGAGACGGTGACTCCGATGGAGACTCTGAGGGCGATTGAGAGGAAGACGGCGAGAGGCTCGGTGATTCGGAAGGTGATTCGGAAGGTGATTCGGAAGGGCTTACCGAGGAAGACGGCGTCGGCGGCGTGAAGTCAACCGTGCACGTAACGAAATCGATGGAAAAAGTGACCGCGTCGGTATCGTTCCCCCGGATGCTCCGCAACCGGGCCCTGACGTTATTGGCGGTTCTCAGGTCAGCGAGCGTTACGCCCGAGGTGACTTGATGTTCCAGGAGCGTGTCTACTGTCTTCTCCGTCGCGTCGCTCTGTTCCGAACCAACTGCCGAGGTGCCGATGAACACCTGTATCGCCTGCGTGGCGATCGACATGTTGGTACTGACCTTGTATTGGAGGGAAACCGTAACCGAATTGATCGTTGAGCTGTCGGGGATGAGCGCGGTGTCAAACGCGGGGAATCCGAAATATGCCGAGATTTCGGCGTTTTTGCCGGGTGCGGCGGTCGCGTACTGAGTATTGTCGCCATCGTAGGCCAGCTGGGGGTTCGTGTATCCCGTCGTGATGGCTGTATGGGCATTGGCGTTCTGTGTGACAGCCATAACCTATCGCATGATTTTATTCCACTCCTCTTCCGTCCAATTATTCAAAAAGTCCCTCTCCCCCTTCACCGAACCGCGGTAATTGATGCTGTGATGTTGCTTCTTCCCCACGCGCTTGCACTCGCTCCACGCTTTTTTCACATCGAGAACATACTCCCACGCACTGATGGCATGAACCAGGTCAAAGCTGCCGTCTGCGAACGGCAGCGTTTCCACCGAGGCCTTCAGTACGTATCCTTTGGCGCAGGTATGTTCGAGCGCATAATCGGATACTTCTATGCCCCACGCGTCAAAGCCGCGCTCGCGTAATAGTTTGACCAGATAGCCGCATCCGGTGCCGATGTCCAAAATTTTGCATACGCCATATTTTTTCTCCAGCCAGTCGGCGACCGCTTCATAGAACGCATGCCTATGGATAGTTCCCCAGAGGTCTTCGTAGTATTTCCGATCAAAAATCATAGGCCCCTCATACGTAGATAGTACTCCATACTCCCCCTCTTCTGCTTTCCCAAATTTGGCGCCACGACTTGCGGCGACAGGTAGCACGGTATCTCTTTTTAAGAGCCGGTCTCGGTGTGGAGCGCCACTGTCCTTTACGTCGCCCCCTGAAGGTCGAGTAGTTTGCGCACGTTGTCCCATCCGGGAATAGTGTCGACAGTCGCTTCCTTCCAGAAGGCCGGCTTGCGGCGGAACTGGTCCTGGCTCCAGCGCGCGCGGGTCAGGTTTTTGCCGTGCTTGATGTCAATCGAGGGCGCGGCGGACTGATACGTCTCGAAGCCGTACCAGTGTTCCCATTTGATGCGGCCGTGGGTCATCGGCTCGAAGCCAATGCGGTAAGAGAAGCCCTCCTTCTCGACAAGCGCCACCCGCTCCCGGAAATGATTTAGGAGTGCTCGCCGACAGGCGACGAGGCCCGACAAGGGGCTCACGTTGTACTGGATGGCGAATCCGTCCGAGGCGCGCAGGAACCAGTAGTTGCTGTCGTAGTAAAAGACGTCCTCGCGCGGCGGCACGAAGTCGAAGTGCGAAGGGTGGTAGAGCACGTCGTGTTCGGCGAGGAAGACGACGTCGGTGCCGAGCGTCTCGAGGCCGACGAGTATCTGCTTGAACAGCGTGATGTAGCTTCGCTTGAGCGGGAGCACGACATTCCTGCCGAACGCGGTCGGCTTGAGCGAGACGGAAACGAGCGGCAACCGTTTGCGCCGCGCGATTTTTTCGAGCTGGCGCTGGCAAACGCGCTGAATCTTTTCGTCGAGCTCGTTGTCAGTGTAGTAAAGAATGCCCATGCTTGGCACGCGCTTCGGGTCCCGGGGTTCCGAGGGAGCCGGCACGGCTTCGGTCGGCGCCTGCGGCTCCGGGAGCGGCTCGACATCTTCGGCCCGCGCCGCGCGCTCGTTCTGGAGCGGCCACGCCTTGAGCTTTGCGAACGCCTCCTCGCTCCATCCCGGTACTGGCCAGAATTTCTCGAGAAGCCACGAGAGTGGGCGCACCTGCTTCTCCCACTTATTGTCGAAAAAGAGCTCGCGCGCCGTCTTCTTCGCGGCCTGCACCTTGCTCCCCGGGTTCTCGTAAGGGAAGCCGAAGTCGCCGCCCTGTGTCCTGAACATATGCGCATACCACGTCTGGTGGTTCACAAGTACCCTGCCCCCCGAGAGCCACGTCTTGCAGGCCACCTCGATGCCCTGTGAGCCCCACGAGCCGAACGTCTCGTCGCTTATGCCGAGTTCCCAGTATTTGTCGCGGGTCAGCATGAAGCAGGAACCTTGAATGGACATCGACTCCGTGAGGCCGGTCGCAAGCGCCTTCTTATATTCAGGGCGGCGCCTGAAATCCCTGAAGTACTGAAAGTGTGGTTCCTGGTCGAAGCAGTAGGAGTCGCTCTGCGGATTCGTCTTCGGTATCCAGACCACGTCCTTCTCGGCCGGCTTGCCGCACTCCTTACAGGGCCCGGAGGGGCTCTGGTACCGGACGTGCCCGTCCGGGCACACCCAGTTGAACGCGTGGAGATTGCGCATCACTGGCACCATCGTCACGTCGTCGCCGACTTCTTTGAACGCCGCGAGCATCTTGATGTCGAATCCTTGGTCGAACGCGCAGTGCGCATCGCACTTCATCACGTACTTCGCCTCCGAAAGCCGCGCCGCCTGGTTGGTCGCCGCGCGCTGGCCCTTCGCCTCAGGGTTGCGGATGATCTTGAGCCGCGGGTCTTCCGGCAGGTCCGCCGCGTAGCCGTCGAGGACCGCGATAACCTCCGTGTCCCCTTCCCGGTGGCTCAAAATGTCCTCGATGGTCCGTGTGAGGAATTCTTCGTTGCGAGCGGGAATGAGTATCGAGAGGTCTGCCATGCTTGGCGCTAGTATCTCACTATTTCTTCATAAACGAAACTTGTTTTTCTTGGCTTAAATTATGGAATAAAGCGCCTGGATTGAGCTCTTTTCGGTCGTGGAACCGCCCGATGGGGAACAGGTAGATATCCGGACCGAGGACGGGCGCTGTTCCCGCGAACGCGCGGTTCCACTTGCCGTTGAAATAGCAATCGTCCCCTTTTTTGCTCGCCGGATGGTAGCCGAGCGTGCAGGTCTCGGGCGCGTAGCCCCCCAGCTGATCGAATATCTCTTTTTTCATGACGAAGGTGTTGCCGTGCACGCTCGCGTCCATCCTCTCCCCGCTGTAACCGAACTCCGTAAGCGCTTTCCTGTCCTGGGTGAGTGTCCCGTCAGACAAGAGGAGCGCTATCTGTCGGCGGAATATCATTTTGTTCCCCGTGAAGGCGCGCGTGGCCTCAAGCGCTTCGCGCGAGATGATGTGGTCAAGGTCGGTCATGAAAAGATACTCTCCGCGCGCCTGCGAAGCGCCTAGATTCCGGCCGAGCCCCTGCGTCCAGGCCAGGTTATTGTGCGTCTGGAGAATGCGCATGTTTTTCATCTCGCCCTGAAGCGGCGGGTCGCTCCCGTCATCGACAAAAATAAATTCGACGTCGTTCGGCGGGTTCATTTTCTTGAAGTATGCGAGCTGCCGCGCGAACGCCCCGTGCGAGTTGTATATCGAGATGACGATCGAAACCTTCATATTGTGCTTGCTCTAATAATTTAACCCTACCCTGACGTCGCCGATATGCATAACCCTCGGCGCATCGGTGCGCTTGCCCCAGTATGCGCATTTGGCGTTCGCATCTTTGAAGAGCATGCGTCCATACTGGCGTTCCGAGTACGGGACATCGGGCCAAGGATAATCGTAGACAAGAGATTTGTTATACACGCAGGGATTGCAGGAAAAATTATTCCGGTGTTCCACCCAATAGTGAACGCCGTCGGTTTTGTCTTCATATCGCTCTGGATGCGAAGCTATTATTCCTCCCTTTTTCCGCTCCCGCGAACCGATTGGCTGCCGGAGAAGCACTATTTCTTTGAGATGGGGGTTATTCCCCATGACCTTGATCATGTCAGCGACAGCCACGTCTTCCATAAAAAGAAAATCGTCTTCCAGGTGGAAAACCCACTCATTGGCATCCTCTTTGAGCTTCTGCCAGGCGGAGATCATGGCTTTTGCGAATCCGACCCGATCGGTGGCCGCGATCTCGTACTTGAATCGCTCAAGCCACTTTCGGTACGTATTATCCCCCGAATCATCATGGATCAATACCCGAGAAAAGGAGGCGTGAAGTTTCCCGAGCGTGGAGAGAGTCCGCTCGAGATATTCCCCGCGTCCATTGGTCATGATGAGAAGCGTCACCATAAGGTGTCAAGAGGAGTCGTGTTACTGAGGACGGTCGTCCATGGTATATAGCGGTCGAAATCCTTTCGATACTTGAATTCGGGAAATGCGATTTGGTACATATTTTTCCGAACGACGTTTGAATCGTGGATGACAATGTAGTCGGCGCTATTCTTAAGATGAACTGCGGTTTTGCCTCTCGTGTGCCCGCCATGGTCAATAAGGATGATGCTGTAATGCCCTGTATTTGGTATTGAGAGATAGTCATCAATAAGATGAACTGCGTGGTTTTCTGACCTATATTCCTCGGCTAACTTGATGAAGTTCTTGTCGCTCTCGTATGTGACAAGGGAACGTTTTGTCTCGGCGCATAACCAGTGAAGAAGGGGCGTGCTGTAGATCCCGGATCCCACTTCCATGATCGGTCCCGTAGTCATGGCGGCCAGTTTCAGCAACACAGGCATGTGGGTCGACCATCCTTGTTCGATATTTATGGAGAGTGATTTATCCGAATGGCGCATAATTTAATAGCCGTGCCTCGTAAACAGTTCGATGAGGTGCGCGGGGAGGAGCGGCTTCACGTCCTTATAGAGCTCTTTCATGCGGGGATGGAAATGAAATACCTTGACGGGCTTTTCCGCTTTGGCAAACATCAGCTCGTTATGCCGCATGCGGCCTAAGTTATACGTATTGTTCAGTTTTATATACCGGTCATTTATATTGTCCACGTTCCTCGATGTTAAACGATACAAGGCTATTTCTTCGTTGACGCGTTTGTCGTTCATGGTCCGCCGAATGAGTTCGAACAGGTCTTTCGCCCGAGGCGAGAAAAAGAAACTGCCGGTATTCCACATTTCATTGAATCCGTAATCGGTAAAAGCGGCATCCTTATCCCCCAATACGTCCGCCGGAAATGCACTCACTTGGTAGGCATCGAAATCATGGAACCAACACACACCATCAAGTGCGCCAGTATCCAATAGATGACAAATGACATTTATCTTGCTAGCCCGTTTTCGATGTGTACAAAATAATTCATCGGGTACCACGATTGCATTAACCCCTTCATAAGAATATGGAAAATTGGTTACCAGGAGGATATCTTCCCTGTTCCATATCCGTAAAGAATTATCAATTTGCACTTTAACCAGGCCCGCATAATCTTTGGTAAATTCTTTTGACGGATGTATATATGCCATCAAGTTTTTCATAGCGAAAGCGAGGCTCGCAGCAAGGTCAAGTCGCCCCAAAATGGAAGCGACTCGCGCGGCGGATGCCGGCGCGAGTGGGAAGAGTAGCGGCTCACGTTGTTCAGCGTTTTAAAGGTGATAACGGGCTCATCGGACGTCCACACGAATTTTGGGTCCGTCCCGAGATGATACGCCCTGTTACTCGGCTTGTCCTCCTCGGTATACCAGCGCATTTCCTTCCCGAAGACCTGTCCGATGTATAAGCGCCAAAAGTCCTTGCGAATCACTTGCGCGCCGTCCGAGTATCGCTTGAAGAAAGCCAAATCCGGCTCTGACGCCGTTTTCGGTCGGATATAGGCAAGCCATACGTTGCCGTATCGATAATAATCCGCGCCGTCGGGCCGGAATGCGAAATAGGCGGGCGGGTACAGCACATCGGCTTCGGCTGTGATGACGTAGTCGGTTTTGACCGCATCGAGCCCGATTTGGATTTGGCGAAATTCGTTCCCGTAGCATGGGTGATGCCGCCCGACGCAAATGTTCTCTCCAAAGCCGGGGGCCGGCTCCTGTGTCACGGAGACGAGCGGCAGGTTGCCCTTGTGTTTGAGCAGATTCTCGCGGATTTTCGCCTCGAATGCGGGTTCTTCTGCATTCGCAGAGTAGTAGAGGACGGTAAGATTGTTCATATCAAGTCTTCACGTACATCCAGGAGGGACACTTGTCCTTCCAGGTAAAGAGCGGTGTGATGCCGTAGGCCGAACACCAGCCGTTCACCGCCTCGATGACACCGAAGTTGAGCTTTGAATTGACGAAATAATCGTGGCCGATAACAAGCCCTCCCTTGCGCACCTTCCTGCTCCACGCCGCGATGTCGGCGACTACATGCTCGTAGGAGTGGTTCGCGTCGATAAATACCCAGTCGAGCGACTCGTCGGGAAATTCTTTTACCGCATCCAGAGACCAGGCCTTCTTGAGCGTGACATTCTTGAATCGCGCGAGCTTTTTCTGCGCATGCTGGTAGGCATCGTTTTCGAGGTCGTTTTTGTCGTAATCGCGGTAATTTTCGTACGAGGTCCACGCGTCAATGCCGATAATCTCCACGTTTGGAGCCCGTGAGGCGAGCCGCTCGGTAAATCTGCCTCGATATACACCGAGCTCCACCCCCTTTTTGAATCCGAGGTCGTTTAAGAGGCGGCCCATGTCGTGCCAGCGGCTCGCCGGAATCCTCACAGGCGACGACGCGTTCGGATTGAGCCCGTATCGCCGCATGACGAAGTTGAGGGTGTCCATATCACCCCCAGATGCGCTTCCTCCAGTCCGTGGGCCAGGATGGGAGCGGCCAGAACTGGTCTATCATGTTCTCGAACGTTTTCCGGTCTTCGTATACCCAATAATTATACGAGAATTTATTGCAGGCCCGCATGGACTCTCGGCTCATGAAATACATGCGACCGTATTTTGGCCCCTTATGCAGGTGCGCATACCAGGTGTTCTTGTTCGACATTGTTTTGCCGCCCGCGCGCTTCGTCTTGTAGACGATCTCCTCGCCCTCCTGTCCCCACCCCGAGTAACCTTCTATTTGCATAAGACCGACGTGTTTGAACCACTCTTTCGTCATAAACCACGCACTTCCCTGGATATGCATCGTCTCGTCGATCGGAATGTGGGAACGCTCGCGAGTGCGAGCGTCCCATTTGAACCCGTGAAGGCCCTTTGGGTCGAACTTCTCGGGATACATCGTGTATTCGTAGTCGATGGGCGGCCGGTCATCCACCTGCGTCTGTAGGCACCAGTGCTCGGCATCGAGGCGGTGTCGGCGCGGCACCTGTACCCAATTCGGCTGATGGTCCTTCGCAAGCTGCATGTCAAAGCCCGGTGCGACCATGCAGTGCGCATCAAGTGCCATGATGTATTGTCCATTCGCACGTTCGGCCATCGTATTTATTCCGTGCCTCTTATGCGTTTCGCCGCCGCCCAAGGGAATGCGCAGGTACGTAACGCGCGAATCGTGTACAAGCTCTTCGGTGGGCGGTTCGTACCCATCCAGTATGGGAAACACCTCGATTTCGCCCGTGGCGTTTTTCAGCACATCCTCGATCGTCTGTTTTAAGAAACGTTCGTTCCTGCTCGGTATGGCAATGGATAACATGATTCCCGCTTTGCGTAACGAGGATTTTACCTTGCCGTCTAGACGTGCGTCAAATAGAGAATGGAGGGAGCGAAGTACATTGCGTCGGCCGAGAGCGCCCAGCCGATGGGCTGGATAACCTCGTCCGTTCCCGAGGGCTGGACCTGGGAGAGGGCTCCCGTGGCGGTTGATACGTAAATGAGTCCGGAGTCCCCGGGTCCGATCGTCCAGTTCCAGGCATCGGCGCGGAGCACCCCGTGGAGGAGGATGCGCTTCGCGCCGGCCCCGGCGTCTACCGCAAGCGCGACGCACGGCGAGGTTGCGTTCGAAGTTGCGCTCGCCGTACTCAAGTTGCCATTGGAAGCCATGTAGAGCGGCGCGCCGATGCCTTGATCGTTCGTATCCACAGTCGCCGTAATGATGAGGCCGGAGGCGGAATTGTCGGCCGACGGCGGGTTCATGAGCTTGATGCCCGCAACGCTGTTGATGGGAAGCTCGCCCATGTCGAGGCGATACCGCGATATCTTGATGGTCTGCGTGCCCACCTTAAGGTCTCCGCATCCGAGGCAGGTAAACAGCGACGTGGGAACTGTTTTCTTTTTGTCGGACCCCAAAAGCGGTATCCAGTGATGCGTACCGCATTCCTCCTGTTCTTTTTTTCTTTTCTTCATTTGAACTGCGCTGTATGTTTCAGCTTAAATAATCTATCTGAAGCACCTCTTCCCCACCAGCATCATGGACAGAAAGAAATTGCTCGGTCTCGGAAACGTTGAACGTCGAAAGACGACGTCCCGGCGCCGCATCCTGCGGCGGTTTCGAAAGCAACGGGCCGAACATTTTCCCCATCACGAATGTCCCGCTGCCAATGAGCACTATTTTTAAGAACTGTCTTCTGCTGGTATCCACACGTTTTCTATTTTCGGCCGGATTTTTTCAGTTCTTTCTGTGCCTTTTGTATCTCCCGCTCCATTTCGGTCTTCCCCTTCTGGAATTCTCCCGTGAATCGACCGAGGCCGCGTGCTATTTCCGATATCTTCTCTCCGCCGAAAAAAAACACAACGACGACCACGAGAATGATCGCTATCTCCGGGAATCCGAGTCCAAACATACTAAGATAAGTTATTTGATATTGTCCTGCTTCTTCCTGTTTTTCCAAAAGAAAAACAGGGCCACGATGACGATTACAATGACCGCAATTTCTGGGAATCCGAGTCCAAACATAAGAGGGAGCGTTTACTTTTTATTAATCCGACCATATCGAAAGTATAGCAGGTGTTGTAGTGCGCGCGCGGCCTACGGTGGATATCGTTTTTGATGCGCCTCAGCTTCTTGCGGCACGGCGAGCAAGGAAGGTGCCTGTGATGTATAAGAGCACGAGCGGTACGAACAAAAGGACCATGGTGATGCCTGTCTGATCCGGAGTTATGACTGCAGAAAAGACGAGCAAGGATACGAGCGCGTGACGCCGCTTTCTCCTCCAAAAGTCTGGTGCCACAACGCCGAGAAAACTCAGGAGCGCCATGAAGATGGGGAGCAGGAAGATGACGCCGGTCGCGAGCATGATGCCGACGATCCACGCCATAAACGCATCGAGCGAAAAGAGCGGCGTGACACCGAGCGCTGTCGTGAACGGATACATGAGCTCAAAGGTTAAGGGTATGAGATAGACATACGCGAAGACGCAGCCGGCGATGAATAAGGCGGAGGAGAGGACGAGCGCCTGGGACACTCCTTTTCGTTCGTGCGCGAACAAGGCCGGCGAAAGGTACTGCATGAAGCGGTACAGAAAATACGGGGAAACCGTGATGAACGCGAGTACGAGCGCTATCTCAACCTGAGTGATGAAGCCGCTCAAGGGAGTCATCACGATGAGCGTGACCTCTGACGGCACGAAATCGCTCTGCATCATCTTGAAAAAGTGTACCGCAAAGGAATCTCCGGTGAAAACAGGGATCGGGATATTTTTTCCGAACACTGTCACGGTGCTCGGGCCGACCAGAAAATAAAAAAGAGAGGAGGCGACGAACGCGAAAACCCAATAGACAATGCTTTGGGCGAACAATTTCAATTCCCCGAGGATGGTCACGGAATGCATCGCTACTCCCCTTCGTCGAACTCAAAGATGGGATTGTCCGTCGTGTCGTACATGACCGTCGTTGACGCGTCGATTTGCTTGAACGTGAATGAATTGCCGAAGATGACGCCATTCTCGACGACGACATTGCCTTTTGTCCCCGGCTCCGTGACCCCGCAGCCGCCGCCAGAACAGACCCAGAGATTCTCGTTGTTCTGCCGTATATTCCCGCCCGTTGAAGATATTTCGAGGTCGCCGGTACCGGGGACGGCATACAGTTCACCGTATACATCACTTGCCTGGCTCACTCTGAATTGAGCATAGCTGTTTGCATCAAACACATTGAATTTTCTAGTCGCCGTTGAAGTTCCGATACCGGTATTGCCGGAATTGTCGATAACGAACAGATTCGTGCCGGCCGAGTTTTGGACCTGGAAGAGATTTGCCACCTGGCTCGCAATACCTCGAAGTGAAAGTGGCGTTGCCGCCGTCGATGTTGCCTCGATGGAAACCATGGAGCCCGAAATCGGCGTCGTCGTCCCGAAAGAGGATTGGCCAGTGCCGCTCACGGCTCCTGACAAGAGTGAAAAAAGAGAGGATGTTATCTGTTGGCGGGGTGAGAGCGTTTCCCAACTGGCATTATCGGAAGAAACCTCTACCTGCAAATAGAGAGAATTGCCGTTTGAGAAGTCGAGGGAGAGGGCGTCGGGATATCCGTTATCCGTGTCGCCGATATTGACGGTAAATACTCCCTGGCGCACCGTCGCGGAGACCGCGGTCGGCGCGGCGGCCGGCCACGTACGTGAACCAGTGGCTATGTTCGATGTGGTCCAAACGGAAAATTTGAAATAGTACGTCGTTCCGGTTGATGAGCCGAGTAGGTCGCCGCTTGCATTTGTCAGTCGGCCCTGATAGCTGATGATTTGCGGAAGGGTTTGCGCGGCATGAGACGCAGAAAGTGGGAGTGCAACGAAGACCCCACCACAAAAAAGAACCATCAAGAGTTTTTTCATCGTAGTGCTGCCGCGCAAGCGGCCTATGTACAGTGTAGCGCACTTTCTAGCTGAGAAGCGCCCTGATGCGGTCTTGTATCGGCGGATGTGTGGAAAACAATCGCTCGATCCAGCCGCCAGCGCCCGCGCCCTTAGCACCGAAAGGGCTGCTGATGAAAAGATGTGCGGTCGCCGTATTGGCGCTTCGCATCTTTGCGGGATAACTGCCGATCTTTTCGAGCGCGGAAGCGAGTCCTTCTGGATAGCGCGTGAGGAGCGCGCCCGAGGCATCTGCGAGATATTCGCGGCGGCGCGAGACGGCGAGCTGGATGAGCTTCGCGGCGAGGGGGGCAAGTATGATGCCGATGACGGCGAGGACAACGAGAAGGGCGTTTCCTTGTTTATTGCCGCCGCTGCGGCCGTGCCCCCAGAAGGACATGCGCAAGAAAATGTCCGCGATGATGGCGACAAAGCCCGCGAGAACCACCGCAACCGTCATGAGAAGCATGTCCCGGTTCTTGATATGCGAGAGTTCGTGACCAATGACGCCCTCCAATTCGCTCCGCGAGAGCGCCGCGAGCAGGCCGGTCGTCGCGCAAACGACCGCATGCCTCTCGTCGCGACCGGTAGCGAACGCGTTCGGCGCCGGGTCGTCTATCACGTAGAGTTTCGGCATCGGCAATCCGGCGGCAATGGAGAGATTCTCGGTAACGGTATAAAGGTCGAAGAATTCCTCGCGCGACGCCGATCGTGCGTGGTTGAGCGAAAGCACCAGCGTATCGGAGGCCCAGTACGCGTAAAAGTTCGTCGCGACGGCGATGATGACCGCGATGTAGAGAATGGCGGGGTTGCCGTAATACCAGGAGATAGCATACCCCACCGCGATGACGACGATGAGGAAACCGAGCACGAGCGCCCATGTCCGGCGGACATTACTCGCGCGCTGTTCATATAAATTCATATATCGATACGACGTGCCTTGGCCCGATCTCTCGGAAACTAGAATCGCACTTTCACTGGTTCGGCGGCCGCGGCATCGGTGGAAGAAAGTTCGAAGAGGTCCATCGGCTTGAATCCGAACGCGTTCGCGATCAGGTTCCCGGGGAACGATTGCTCCGCAGTGTTGAGCGCCATGACGGTCGTGTTGTAGAAGCGGCGGGACGCCTGGATCTTGTCTTCGGTGTCGCCGAGTTCCCTCTGCAATTGGAGGAAGTTCTGATTCGCTTTCAGGTCGGGATACGCCTCGGAAACGGCGAAAAGTGATTTGAGCGCTCCGGTGAGCATGTTTTCCGCCTGTGCTTTGCCTGCAGCACCCGAGGCGCCCATCGCGGCGGCGCGCGCCCGGGTAACATTCTCAAATGCGCTTGATTCGTGCGCGGCGTATCCCTTTACCGTCTCCACGAGGTTCGGAATAAGGTCGTAGCGGCGCTTGAGCTGTACTTGGATGTCGGCCCACGCTTCCTTCGCGTGGTTCACGAGCGTTATAAGCCGGTTATATGCTGTAATAATCCAGAGCAAAACGAGTCCTACGAGTATGAGGATACCAGTGGTTGTAGACATATGGGACAGCATATCACATGTGGTACAGTACAGGCCTCTTTACCAGGTTTTTATCATAACTTAACCACGTATATGGAAGGAAGGACTCTTGCCATTATCGTTATCGTTCTCATCATCATCGCGGGCGGCTGGTACCTCCTGAAAGGGGCGCCGGAGGGCACGCCGGCGGCGAATACCCAAACGCCGGCGGCAACCAGCACCGTTCCCTCGGGCACGACCATCCTTTATTCTGCCCAAGGGTTCTCGCCAAAAAACGTTACGGTTCCTGTCGGCGCGACCGTGACGTTCATAAACCAAGGCGATGCTGGGATGTGGGTCGCATCCGCTCCCCATCCGACGCACCAAGGATACAGCGGCACGACGAGAGGCGAGCACTGCGCGGCCGGATACAGCGGTTCGGCTCCGTTCGACCAATGCTCCGCAAGCGACAGCTTCACGTTCACATTCACCAAAGCCGGTACGTGGACCTACCATAACCACGTCTCGGCGGGAGACACGGGCGCCATTGTCGTGACTCCGTAAGCAAAGGGAATACCGGCGCATCGTATGCGGCGCGGCCAAAAGGCCGCGCCGCGCGTCGTTTTGCGATCGTGTGCCTGTCCTGAAAACGCGCAGTATACTAGCAAGGTGAATATAGAAGATACCGTTGACGCGCACTTCATGCGGCTCCGTCCCGACCAGAAGCGGGCGCTCGCCAAACTCGGGATACGGACTATTCGTGACCTGCTGTACCACTTCCCATCGCGGTATGAACGCTCGGGGCCTTCGACCACTATTTCCGGGGTCACGGCGGGAGCCGAGGTCACGCTTTACGGCACGGTGCGCAAGCCCGCCGTCCGCAAGACCTGGAAAAGCCGCCGGCCTATCGCCGAAGCATGGCTCGAGGACGCGTCAGGGAAACTCAAGATGATGTGGTTCTCCCAGCCCTATATCGCCAAAACGCTCCACGACGGTATGGCGGTGAAAGTGAGCGGGCGGGTGGCCGGCGCGGGTGCGAAAACGTATCTCGCCAATCCGTCCATCGAACGATCCCCCGTCGCGCCCGAAGCGGCGCACGACACTCTTTTCTACCAAGGTGGAACCTTGTACGGCTCAGTACAAGGTTCCACCTTGAATGCCGCGCTGTATCCGGTCTATCCGGAAAGCCGAGGAATTTCCTCGCTCTGGTTCTTGCACGCCTTAAGGAAAGTATTCGAGGAGCGCGCGCACGAGAACATCGCGGACCCTATCCCAAAAGAGCTCCTCGCGCGCTATAGCCTCCCGTCGCTTCCCGCAGCGCTTGTGTTCATGCATGCGCCGCGTCGGTTCTCCGACGCGACGGCGGCGCGCAAGCGTTTCGCGTTCGAGGAAGTATTCGCCCTCCAGATAGTGATGCAGAAACGACGACGCGCGCACATATCGGAGAAGGCGCTGCCGGTTCTGGTCGACGACGGCGCGATGCGCCGTCTTGGGGATTTCGTCGCTTCATTTCCCTTCCCCGCCACCGCCGCACAGATGCGCGCGATAGACGCCATCGCGAACGATTTTGAAAAACCGCATCCGATGCTCCGCTTGCTTGAGGGCGATGTGGGGAGCGGTAAGACCGCGGTCGCTGCAGCGACCGCGTACCTCGTCGCGACTTCGACTCCGGCGGGAAGGATCGCCGGTACGCTCCAGGTCGCGTATCTCTGCCCGACCGAGATACTCGCGAAACAGCATTTTTCCACGTTCGTTTCGTACTTCCGCGACCATCCGGTACCCATCGGGCTCATCACCGGCAGCGAATGCCGGAAATTCCCCTCGCGCGTGCGGTACGAGGAATCCGCGAAACTGTCCCGGGCGGCATTCAAGAAAATGGCGGCGAACGGCGAGCTACCCATCATCATCGGTACGCACGCACTCATCGAGAAATCGCTCTCGCTCAAATATTTCGCGTACGCCATCATTGACGAACAGCATCGTTTCGGCACCATACACCGACAGAAGCTTGCGACCAAAGGCACCGTCGCGCCACACCTGCTCTCCATGACGGCGACGCCCATCCCGCGCACGCTCGCGCTCACGCTCTACAGCGACCTCGATCTCACGCTTCTGGATGAAATGCCCGCCGGAAGAAAAGCGGTAGTGACCGAAGTGCTCGCTCCCGAAAAGCGGGAACGAGCGTACGAGCGGGTACGGTCTGAACTCGCCATCGGGCACCAGGCATACGTCATCTGCCCGCGCATTGATGAACCGGACCCGGCGAAGGAACTCGCGCTTCAGGCAAAATCGGTCAAAGCCGAAGCGGCGCGCTTGCAGAAAGACGTCTTCCCCGACGCAATTATCGGCATCCTGCACAGCAAGATGACACCCGGCGACAAGGAGGAAACGATGAAAAAATTCGAAAAGGGATACATCGATATCCTCGTCGCCACGTCGGTGGTCGAGGTGGGCGTCAATGTCGCGAATGCCACCGTCATCCTCATCGAAGGCGCCGAACGCTTCGGTCTCGCTCAACTCCATCAACTCCGAGGACGCGTTATCCGCTCAACGCATCAGCCGTACTGCTTCGCCCTCCCCGAGATGTTCGGCGACGTGACGCGGGAACGCATGAAGGCGTTCGCAAAAACGAACAATGGCTTCGAGCTCGCCGAATACGACCTTGCGCTCCGGGGCGCAGGCGAGCTTGGCGGCGGCAGACAGTGGGGGGTTTCCGACGTCGCGATGGAAGCGCTCAAAAACATCAAGCTCGTGGAAGCGGCGCGCGCCGAGGCGGCGCGCCTCGTCGAGATAGACCCCGGGTTGAAAAATCATTCCGCGCTCGCCCTGCGCGCGGCGCACGCCGACCGTGAGATGCATTTGGAGTAGTGTCGCCCTAGCAACGTAAAAAATGGTGTGTTATTATGCCGTCAGTCGCTCGCCAAGGTCGAGATGACTGAGGACGGAGCGGCAATTCTTTTTCTTTCACACGATCTGGAGGTGTACGATGAACGCTAAGTTCGCATCCAGTATCATCCTTTCCATCGTTTGCGCCATCAGCTTGTCCTTTTCGAATCCTGTTCTCGCCGGCGACAAGCTGACTAGCCAGAAAGTCCACAATGCCGTATGGCAGTTCCTCGAAGGCAGCGCGGGCGGCTTGCAGGTCATAGGCGTCCTGGAGGTACCGCAACAAAACGTTGCGAAGGCAGATTTGGTCATCCAGAACTGGCTCCTTGCCACCCCGAAAAATGACCCGGTCACTGCATATGCCCTTGGGCCTGGTGGACAGACATTCAAGTGGTCGGGGCGAGCCGTCGCAGTATTCGTGCACTACAACGATGGGCGATGGGTACTGAATCGGGTCGCCTTCGAACGAGGAACGTTCGATAACCTGAACATCGTTGCCAGGTGATAGCGATAGCGGACCCTCCACAACCTCACCGAGCGTGGGGTTGTTTATTTACCCCGGCTCCACGGGATTCGAACCGCTGCGCTTCGCGCCTCCCGCGCCGACCGTGAGATGCATTTGGAGTAGTCGTGCGCTACAGTATCAGAACGCCCATCCGTATGATTACATACTGTGTGGTCGTTCGGAGAATATGAGAACGAACGAGGAAATTCATCTCATGTTTCCTCACTCCCACCCGTAGCTCAGCTGGTTAGAGCATCGAGCTTATACCTCGAGGGTCCTTGGTTCGAATCCAAGCGGGTGGACCAGTTTACGCGATGTCGCCGGAGCCAACGGGAGCGATGGTGATACCTGGCTCCTCTTCTTTTTTCTTCGGCGTGATGCCGTTCGCGATGAGGATTTTCTCGAATTCGTGGCGCTCGACGGTCTCCTTTTCGATGAGTTCCTTGGCGATGGCGTCGAGCGCGGTACGGTGCTCGGTGATGACCTTTTTTGCGCGAGATTTCGCCTCGTCAATGATGCGGGCGACTTCGGCGTCTATCTGTGCCGCGACCTGCTCGGAGTACGGTTCGTTCCCGAGGTTCCGCTCGCCGAAGGCGATGGGGCCCATCCGCTCGCTCATTCCGTAGCGGGCGACCATGTCGCGTGCAAGCGCGGTAATGACCATCAGGTCGTTCGACGGCCCGGTCGTCACGTCGTCGAAGAGCAACTCTTCGGTAACGTAGCCGCCGAGCGTTGCCGCGATATCGTCGAGGAACTGTTTTCTCGACTGCATCTTTTTATCTTCAAACGGAAGCTTCAGCGTATAGCCGGCGGCGCGGCCGCGGCTGATGATGGAAATTTTGTGTACCGGGTCGGCGTTCGGAAGTATCGAGGAGACGAGTGCGTGTCCGGCTTCGTGGTATGCCGTCAGCTCTTTTTCTTTCTTCGTGAGCAAGTGTGATTTGCGCTCCGGGCCGAGCATCACCTTTTCTATCGAGCGTATAAGGTCGTACTGCGTCACCTCTTTACGATTCTCGCGTGCGGCGAGTATCGCCCCTTCGTTCATGAGCGAATAGAGTTCGGCGCCCGAGAAGCCCGGCGTCCGCTCCGCGATGACCGCGAGCGCCACATCCGGGCCCAAGGGCTTCGTGCGCGCGTGTATCTTCAATATCTCCTCGCGGTCGCGGCGGTCCGGCAGGTCTATGGTGACGCGCCGGTCGAAACGGCCCGGGCGCAGAAGCGCGGGGTCGAGTACGTCGGGTCTGTTGGTCGCCGCCATGACAACGACTTTCTCGGTCGGCTCGAATCCGTCCATTTCCACGAGTATCTGGTTCAGCGTCTGTTCGCGCTCATCGTTGCCGCCGCCCACTCCCGCGCCGCGCACGCGCCCGACCGCGTCTATCTCATCAACGAAGATGATGGCGGGTGCCGCTTTTTTCGCGAGCTGGAACAGGTCGCGCACGCGGGAAGCACCGACGCCGACGAACATTTCGACGAATTCGGAGCCCGAAATGGAGAAGAACGGCACACCCGCTTCGCCCGCGACCGCGCGTGCAAGCAACGTCTTGCCCGTGCCCGGCGCGCCCATGAGGATAATGCCCTTCGGTATGCGCGCGCCGATGTCGAGGAATTTCTTCGGACTCTTGAGAAAGTCGACTATCTCAAGAAGCTCTTCCTTCGCCTCGCGCGCCCCCGCGATATCCTTGAAGGTGACGCGTTGTGAAAGATCGGCGGGGTCGGTCACGCGCGCCTTGGACTGGCCGAAACTGAAGGCCTGCATGCCCGCACCCCGCACTTGCCGCGAAAGGAACCAAAATAAAAACGCGATGAAAAGAAGCGGGAGTACGATCGGCGCGAGCGTGAGGAACCAGAATTCAAACCCGGATTGTCCCTGTATCGTTATGGAAACCTTGGTGAGTTCCTGCGGCGTAACGCCGTAAGTCGCGAGCGTCTCCGGAAGTCCCGCGGAAGGGTCCTTGCGCGAGGTTTTTTCCGCTCCGTCGGTATAGACGAGGTCAAGCGAATCGCCCCTCACGGTGATCGACTGCACCTTCCCCGCCGCGACGTCCGCAGCAACGACCGAAAGAGGAATGTCTGAACTCGGCTCTACAAGACCGGAAAAGAGCGAATAGGCGCTCATGAGGACGAGGAATATGAGGACCGTCGTCGTTAGGTTGCCGAAGAACGACGGGCCGCCGAAAAACGAGCGCATGTTCCGCCGGAACGGCGGTATTGAGGGCTTCTTCCCTTTTGGTTTCTTCGCCGGTGTGCGAGGCATGGCAGGTACTATACCTCGCGCTATGGTGAAAGTCATGCTTCGTATGGCCGGGTAGCCCGCTATTTTGCGGGGTATACTCTGTCGTATGACCCTCGTCGCATACAAGAAAGCGTTGCTCAAATACATCCCGCTTGAGAGCTTTTCTGCGGGACTCGAACTTTTCGGCACCGAAGTGAAAGCATTGCGAAGCAAGCTCGGCTCTTTAGAGGGTGCGCGTGTGGTGGTGCGGGGAGGCGAAGCGTTCATCGTCGGTATGACCATTCCGCCGTACCAGACCGCAAATACTAACAAGAGTTATGAGCCGGACCGCGCGCGACGCCTGCTGCTCACCAAAAGAGAGATAGCCGCGCTCGCCGACGCCGAAGCAAAAAAGGGCTTGACAATTATACCTCTTGAGGTGTATACTGCAGGCACATTCGTGAAGGCGCGCATCGCCATCGTTCGCGGCAAGGGCAAGGAGGACCGCCGCGAGGACCTGAAGAAGCGCGACGCCGAGCGGGAACGGGAGCGTGTCCTGAAAAATCGCTGATCGGTCGCAGAAAGCACAGAAATGGTATTCTGTTCTCTCTGGGGGTGACCGGCTTTGACGGTCTGTACCTTGAAATGCGTGCGACGCAGTGCACTCCCGCTCACCACTGTAAACTGGCGGGAAACAAACTTGCCAAGAACACTCTTGCAAGCGCGAAGCAGTCGCCTTACTTCGGTAAGGTCGGCGATATCGCGTTCGCCTACGCGACGGCTCGCGGCTAACGCCCGTTCATCCTCCCGGGTTTTCGCAGCCGGAGGCATGGGCGGAATTATCTGCGGAATCGGTCCTTCGTTCTCCCGAACTGAGGATCTAAACAAGGGATCGGGCAGGAATGGTTTCGCCGGCGTTCCTCGCATCCTGCCTTAGACACGAACGTTGGCTATGCGTCGTAGAAGCGCTTTCATAGACGGATTCGGACCGGGGTCCAATTCCCCGCACCTCCACAAAATAACGAGTCCTGAAAGGACGACTATATTTTGTGAGAGTACTGAGTTCTGTCCGCAGAACGAACGTGCTCCACAAAATGAAAACACCCCTTCCGGGTGTTTTCATTTTGTGGAGAGGCAAAAGAAGTGACCGCCTGCAGAATCTTGCAGGCGGTCGGGGGCGGTAATTCATGGCGCCGGTTTTTCGTCGCGCACGTGCGGTTGCACGAGCGGAACGGACATGACCGCCATGGCCACCCTAGACGGCACGCCGAGCCAGTAAAAGCCGGCCAGGAACGCCCGGGACCACGCCTCGACCCCTTGGCGCACGGTGTCACCGACCGCCAGCGCCATTTGGAGCGGCAAAAGCGATGACGCAACCGGGGCGTCGGCAGGGGCCGGGTGGAAGTGCGTTTCCACAGAGGGCTGTGTAAACAGCATCTGAACCTCCTTTACTCATCACAAAGAGCATCCCTGGCCTGGATGAACCGGGCCATCGTCGCCATTATAACACTTTCAATCCTGTCCCCGCACGCTTGTTAATGGACAGAGGACGAAGTACGTTTCTTGATTTATTCGATGATTTTGCTATGGTACGACCCTGTAATTAACCGGGTTCCCTGGACGAAATTGCAGTGTTCCTTATTCGAGGAGGTGACTAAGATGAAACCGCCGGACAAAATCATCGTCGCACTGGATGTGCCGGACTTCGGCAAAGCGCTTGAGCTCGCCGTTCTTTTGCGTCCGCACGTCTGGGGCTTCAAGTTCAACGTCGTGTTCCTGACTTTCGTACTTTCGCAGCTACTCACCTGTAAAGATGAGAGAGAGGCCCTTGGCAAACTTCGGACGCTCAACCAGCTGTTCAAGACCATCTCGAAGATTTTCTGGGACGGCAAGTTCAATGACATCCCGAGAACCGTGTACGGCGCATCGAGAGCACTGAGGGACCTGCAGGTGAAGATGTTCGACGTGCACGCATCCGCGGGGTCCGACGCGATGAAAGCGGCCTTGGCGCAAAAAGGAAAGTCGCTCGTGCTCGCGAACACCGTACTTTCTTCGCTCGACGGAGATACGGTGCAGTCGATCTTTGGGGCGTCAGCGGAGGAAAAAGTTCTGCAGTTTTCCCATGAGGCGATGGATATCGGTTGTGACGGCATCGTCGCCTCGGCCAGGGAGCTCGCTATTCTGCGCACGCATGAACGGTTCTGTGGTTGGACAAAGGTTGCTGTGGGCATCCGGGATGCAGGCGATCCGATCGACGACCAAACGCGCTCCACGACCGCCGCCGAAGCGATACGAGCGGGCGCGACCCATCTCGTTATCGGGCGGCCTATCACCGGAGCAGATGACCCGGTTAAGGCGGCGCAAAAGTTCGCGGCCCAAATCGGCGAAGCAGTGTAGTGTACCCGTTTCGAGGCGCTTCCTTCGGGAGCGCCTCATTTTTATTTCACGTTCTTAACATCGTTTTCACTCCATCTTGTTACCATACTCCCGTGATTGGCCGTATACGCCGTATGCGGATGCGATTACAAGGTTCTTTTCTTTCATGAGATGTCAACCAAAGGGTGCACTAAGGTGTCAACCAAACGTAAGGAGGTCCGGCGTGACCTCGGTGAGGATCGGCGCGAACTCGCGCATAAGTTGATAGAAGTCGGCGCCGTGTCACCGCATGTCGCTGATCCCTCTCTTCAGTTTCCGTTGAATCTGCGCACCCCGGACGATCCGTGTCCGGGGCCGCTCACGCCGGAAATCGTCGACCTAGCGGCGCGGTGTATGCATAAGATTCTGAAAGCGTTGGGGCCGGTCGACGCAATTGTCGGGATCCCGCCGGCAGGCGAACCGTTCGCAAGGGCGATCGCGATGCTCCCTCCTCGCACGCTGCATATCGTGCCCGAGATATGGGAAGACGGAGGGAGGAAGCATATCGTGTCGCTTGGGCGAACACCGATACTCGTCATCACGAAGGTCCTGCTCGTGGACGCCCTTCTCGAGGAGGGTGGCTTGATGTGCGAGACGGTCAGGGTACTGCGGGACGCACGGATAGAAGTGGCTGATGCCATGGTGGTGGTTGACCGCGGGATGGGCGGCAGTAAAGAGCTTGCGAAGCTTGGCTGCCATTTGCACCCGATATTCACTGCGTCCGAGTTGCTGGAGTTATGCGCCGAAAGCAATAGGATAAGCAACCAACCTCCTGGCGGCTTTCATCCACGTCCATAAATTCACAAAAAACTCACAAAAAAAGGGGCGCCCGACGCAGTGGTTTGCGTCGGGCTTTTTATGTTTAGCGAGGTCACCGCATCGATGCCCTTGCAAATAATAATATCTGTGATACAATGCACACAGACCAGTAACCAAACGGGAGAGCTCATGAGCTCGAAAATCGTTGCAGGCCGGAATCAGGCACGCGAAGCGGCATGGCGGAAGCTGCTCGAACGACTGAGGAACCGAATCGCCCTGTGGAATATGGACCACGAAGGGTTCGACCTCTACAACGCTTTTCTTTCCGAAGTGTCCGGGAGCCCGAAAATACCTTGGACGCAAAAAGAGCGGATACTTCACCATTTCCGCGAGGAAGCGAAACTCATCAGAGATTTCGATCCCGTGGAGGCAGAAGGTCTGGCGTTGTCCAAGGCGATTTTGGAGATGATATCCGGCGAAGCCCGGAATTATCGCTCGGCGCAGAACATGCAGATGTATTTGCTGCTGAAAGCCATCTGCGGTCCCTCCAAAGCCGCGCCGCACTGACGGCCCGAGAAATCTCGTCGCGACAGAAGCCCTTGGATCTCCCAGGGGCTTCCTTTTACCTTATCGGCGCGATCTCGCGCGATCATTCTCGGTAAGGAATTGTTTGCGCAGGCGGACACTCGCAGGTGTGATCTCCAGATACTCGTCGTCTGCCATTACCTCGAGCCCGCGCTCAATGGTAAGGTCGAAGGTCGGCACAAGCACGATGGCTTCGTCGGTTCCGGAGGCGCGGACGTTCGACTGGTTCTTCCCTCTCGTCGGGTTTACCAGCATCTCCTCGCCTTTCGCGGTGTTGCCGATGACCATGCCCTCGTACACCTCGGTCGCCGGCTTCACGTAGAGCTGCCCCCGGTCCTGCAGGTTCCAGAGCGAATAGCCGAGCGCTTTGCCGGTGGCCATCGAGATCATTGAGCCGACCTGGCGCTTCCTGATCTCGCCCGCGAACGGATGGAAACCGACGAAACGCGACGAGAGAATTCCCTCGCCTTTGGTATCAATAATGAACATATTCTTATAGCCCAAAAGGCCGCGCGTCGGCCCGAGAAGTGTGAGACGGACCATGTTCCCGTGCTGGACGAGGTTCTGTAGCACGAAAGCGCGCTGACCCAGCTTCTCGATGACCGCTCCTTGGAATTCTGACGGCGTATCGACGATGACTTCTTCAAAGGGCTCCGTTTGCATGCCGTTTTCCTCGCGGAAAATGACATGCGGCTGCGAGACCTGGAGCTCATAGCCCTCGCGCCGCATGTTTTCAAGAAGCACGGCGATATGGAGTTCGCCGCGGCCGGACACGTGGAAGGAATCCGAGTTGGAGAAATCTATCTTGAGCCCGACATTGACCTCGAGTTCCTTCATGAGCCGTTCGCGTATCTGGCGGCTCGTGACGCACTTCCCTTCTCGGCCGGCGAACGGCGAATTATTAACGAGGAAATCGAGCGAGATAGTCGGCTCGTCCACGGCGATCGCGGGCAGGGGTGCCGCATTCTCATCGGTCGTGACGGTCTCGCCGATATAGATGTCGGGGAGGCCCGCGACGAGCACGATATCTCCCGCCGATGCTTCCGGCGTTTCAACGCGTTCAAGCCCTTTGAACGTAAATATCTTCGTCGTACGGCCGGTGCGCGTCGTGCCATCCGCTTTTTTTATAAAAACCTGCTGATTGGGACGGACGGTCCCCGCATAGATGCGACCGACCGCGAGCCGGCCCATGAAATTGTCGTACGCGAGATTGAAGGGCTGCAGCATCAAAGGCGCATCTGCGGACGCGCTCACGTTTGCGGCGGGAACCTTGTCGAGAATGTCGGCTTCGGCCATGGAGCCGCCTGTCATGAGCTTGTCGGGGGAAAGCGCGGCACGGCCGTCGCGACCGATCGAGTAGACGACCGGAAAATCGGATTGCTCGTCGGAAGCGCCGAGCTCGAGGAAAAGTTCGAGCACCTGCTCGAGGGTAGCGGCCGGATCGGCCGCGGGCTTGTCCACCTTATTGATGATGACGATGGGCTTGAGCCCGAGTTCGAGCGATTTCTTCAGTACGAAACGGGTCTGCGGCATCGGCCCTTCTTGCGCATCAACGACGAGCAGGACCGAATCAATGGAGCGCAGCACGCGCTCAACCTCGCTGCCGAAATCCGCGTGCCCGGGCGTGTCCACGATGTTTATCTTCGTGACGGGACGTCCCGAGTCCTTCGAAGGATATTCGACCGCCGCGTTCTTCGCGTAAATGGTAATGCCGCGCTCCCTCTCGAGCGCGTTCGTGTCCATCGTGGTTCCTTCCGCCGCCGCGCCCGTCTGCTTCAGAATGGCGTCAGTAAGCGCGGTTTTCCCGTGGTCCACATGTGCGATTATCGCTATATTTCTTATCTCGGTCATATTGAAAAGTTATTTCCCGAATGCGATGAATCGCGCCCCGTAGCCGTCCGAGCGAAGCGAGGACGTGGTACTGGGGTGGTCCACATGGGCAATGATGGCGATATTACGTATTTCCATAAATAAAAATGGCCGTGAGGCCGATGCTCTCAATATACAACAAAACGCCGCTGATGAAAAGCGCGTGAACGGAGACGGCGTTTATTGGCGCAGGCCGAGGCCGATGCGGATGAGATACCACGCAATGCCGAGAAAGAGGAGCGCGAAGAACAGCAATATCCCGAACGACAGCGAGAGCGAAGCGTCCGCAACGCCAAGGAATCCGTAGCGGAAACCGTTTATCACGTAAAAGATGGGGTCGAATTTGGTGAGGGTCCCCCAAAATCCGGGCAGCGACTGCGTCGAATAGAAGACCCCGCCGAGGTAGACCAAGGGCGTAAGCACGAAGGTTGGCACGATGTTGATGCCGTCCATTGATTTGGCGAACACGCCGTTGATGAGTCCCGCCACGGCGAAGATGAGACTCGTCACGAGGAGAAAGAGGATGATGACGGCAAGATTATGGACGGCGAGGTCGGTGAAGAAGAGCGAGACCGCGATGACGATGATGCCGATGAGGACGCCGCGCACCATCGCACCGGCCACAAACCCGGCAACGATGACCCACGGGGGCGTTGGCGACACGAGTATCTCGTCAATATTGCGCGCGAAGAATTTCGACATGAACATGGTGAAGGAAGAATTCGTGTAGGAATTGGTCACGACGGCGAGCATGACGAGCCCCGGTACGACGAAATTAATATATGGAACGCCCTGCACCTGCCCGATGCGCGAGCCAAGGAACGTCCCGAAAATGAGGAAGTATAGTACGGACGTGACGACCGACGGCAAGAAGGTTTGCGCCCAGATCCGCATGATGCGCACTACGTCCTTGCGGACGATAGTGTAGAAGGAAATCCATGTCTGGTACGGGGTCATGTCATGTATGGTGAGCGATGTATCCTGAACTTCGTCGAAGGAAGTTGAACTATTTCTCCTTCGTGAGCTGAAGAAAGATCTCTTCAAGCTTGCCGCCACGATAGCCGCTTTCGCCCGCCCCGGGCGAAGTCAAGGAGTCGTGCATGGTGAGCACCTCCGCCATGGTGCCGTTCACGATGATCTCGCCCTTGTTAATGATGGCGACTTTATTGGCAAGTCGTTCGGCCTCCTCGAGATAATGAGTGGTGAGCAATATCGTTACGCCCGCTTTGGTGAGACCAGTGAGGTATTCCCACATGCTTCGGCGCAGTTCGACGTCCACGCCGGCAGTCGGTTCGTCGAGGATGAGGAATTGCGGCTCGTGAATAAGGGCGCGCGCTATCATGAGCCGACGCATCATGCCGCCCGAAAGCATGCGCGCCTGATCGTTCCTTTTCTCGTAAAGTCCGAGGTCCTTGAATATGCGCTCCGCACGCGGTATCGCGACGCTGCGCGGAATGCCGTAGTACCCGGCCTGGTTCACGACGATGTCGCTCACCTTGCCGAAATAATCGAGATTCATGTTCTGCGGCACGACGCCGATGTACGTGCGCGCCTTCTCCGGCGCGGTATCAATATCAACGCCGTGCACGGATACTTTTCCCCCCGTCTTGTTCACAAGCCCGGTCACGATGCCGATAAGGGTCGTCTTTCCCGCCCCGTTCGGGCCCAGCAGGGCGAAAAAATCGCCTTTCTCTACCGTGAGCGAGACGCCCGCAAGCGCGTGCGTGCCGGCCCTTCCGGACTCGCCCGCATATGTTTTCTCGAGGTTATTAACGACAAGAGCTGGCTCGGTCATACTGACGGCTGATTATAGCAAACGATCCCGCGCCGATGGATTCGACCGCATAAGAAACTGTTTGGAACGTTATTTGACATTTCCTCGATTTCCTGATTCACTAGCTACCGGAGGAACTTCCTCCTAATCCTGAGAGGATTGCCATGAACGCGACCCCCTCTTCCGTAACGGTCCCCAAAAAAAAGGCCCCTGCGGAACAAAAACCCGCCACGCGGGTGCTGAAGCCTGGGAAGCGCCGGATCATCGGCACGACCAAGTTCGGCAAGGACGGCTGTGGTTACTAAAGTAAGGACCACCGCCAGCGCTCGGGGCTTGCTCCGGGCGCTTTTCTTGAGCAACCCTCCAGATAAGGAGATATTCCATGTGGTTACTTAGTGCATTTACGATCTTTGAAAATCTGCCTATAGGAATATTGGCTAAGAACACATTCACCGAGTCGGTCATCCTCATGAGTCGCGAAGCAAAAGAAGAACTCGATGCATGGCTAATGGATCCTTTCGGAACAGACCTTCCGAAATGCTTCAATGATTTTGTCCAGAACGGTTTTCTCGTTATGGACGATGATCTGAAAGAATGGCATGACCTGCTCCTGATGAAGAGGAATAATGAGGCGCATGTCTTCACTCTTCATTTCGAGCCGACGATCCAATGCCAACTAGCCTGTTCATATTGCTTCGAAAACGGCTCCGATCGGAGTCAATCAATGAAACCGCTTGTTCTCGTGCGCTCTCTTGAGTGGTTTCGGCAATATGTTCACTTGCACCCAGAAATTGATTCGCTCAAATTGAAATTCTTCGGTGGTGAACCGCTACTTTGCAAAGAGATGGTGAGTCAAGCCCTCGAAGCGTATCAATCCTTGTGCCAGGAGATTGGTATCGACTTTTGGGTCGAAATCACTACGAATGGCGAGCTGCTCGATGAACAAACGGCCGAATTGCTGTCCCATTACAATTGGCGTCGCGTGCAGATTACGCTCGACGGTCCCGCCGATATTCACGACATCCGACGTGCCGGAAAAAAGGGGCGGCCTACATTCGCGAACATTATGCGGAATATCCAGATGTTAGTATCAACGGATTACATTCCGGTGGTTGATATCCGGTTGACCTTCGATGAAGGCACGAGAGACCACCTCCCGCGCTTACTTGACGAGCTAGACGCTCTGAATGCGCATCCGCGCATTAAGCTCTCCCTCGGGTTCACGACGCCTTCGCTGTCCATTACGCCGGAACGGATGTCCGAGGAAGAACTCGCGGATACGGCGCTCGCCATATGGGCGTATGCAAAGCAGAAAGGGTTCGAAATCCCCGACGAGTTCGTCGCAGGACCTTTATGCGTTGCAACGGCGAAACATTCGGCGATCCTTCAGCCAGACGGGAATCTACAGAAATGCTTCTGCACGAGCGGACGCAAGGGGTTCAACATCTCAAATGTCGCCGTACAGCCGCTCACGTACACGAAAGATGCGCGGTTCGAGCAATGGAAGCGCACCGAGCAGTGCATTAAGGAGCGCTGCGCCTACTTACCAGTCTGCGGCGGCGGATGCACCTTTGATGCGATCGTGAAGCATGGCGAACACGGAGGCGGCAATCGCTTCTGTCAGAAAATTCTCCTCGACCGAATGAACAGGGGGTTGCTCCGGCTCATGTATTCCTAAACTAGGCTTTGGATCTACGGCTGCATGCATCACATGCAGTCGTTCTTTTCTTATAGTAGAGTTCCGGTATGTACGAACAACATCTCCCTGGGTACACTACCGCATTCAACGGCTTCCCTTGGTTAACTCGGGATTCGGGACATTATCATTTTCATTATGCTGCGAATAGCCTTGCGGAAAGAGAAATAGATTATATTGAAAAAACCCAGGAGAGCGCGTTCCGAAACATTCTCGCGTTTCTCCAAATTGAACCGCCGGAAAAGAAAATTCATTACTATTTCTATCCGGACGAAGACATGAAAGAAAAATTGATGGGTAGCCGATGGTTCGCTCAGTCCATCTATAATGATTTTTCCATTCATGCGCTTTATACCCAGAAAAATCGCGTGATAGGCCCGCATGAGGACGCGCACCTCCTTTCATTGCCGCTCGGCCTTTCAATAGGATTTTTGCAGGAAGGGCTTGCCGAAAGAATGGTCGGCGCCGACTGGTTCGGACATCCGTTTATTGAAACGGTCCGGAGCGCTATAGCCGACGAGCATTTTAATGTGTCCGCCGAGCTGCTGACATCTCATGAGGCGTGGCTCGCTACGGATGATGGGTATGCGAGACAGTATTATGCGCTCGCGGCGCTATTTGTTACGTATCTTATCGATACGTGCGGGAAGCAGCTGTTTTTGAAACTGTATTCTTCGCTCAGCCGCACCGCCAATCCTGAAGAAAATGCCGCCAAGTACCAGGAAATCTTCGGAATCGTTCCGTCCGAATTATTCTCTCGCTTTATCAAGAAATACGGTCTCAAAATCACGCGGGCAACTCGACGATGAACGTAGAGCCCGTCCCTTGCCCTTCGGATTCGGCCCGGATGGTGCCGCCGTGCGCTTCGACGATCTGCTTCGCGATGTAGAGGCCGTAGCCGGTTGAGTGCGCATTCACTCGCTGTGAATCCCTGCCGTGGCCGCCTTCGGTGAAGAGCCGCTTCTTGTCCTCCTCGGTGATGCCGACGCCCGTGTCTTTGACGGAGAAAATGACTTTGTTCCCCGCCCCGAGCGTAGTCGAGGGGGCCTTCTTCAGGAAGATATCCACCGAACCGGACGGCGTGTAATTGACGGCGTTCTCGACGAGGTTCCGGAATACATGATCGGCAAGCTGCCCCGCATCTGCCGTGATTGAGTACGGGCGATCCTGGCTGTCTACGGTCAAAGAAAGGGTAAGGCCCTTCCCTTCGGCTGCGGGGCGGGTTTTTTTCACGACTTCGGCAATGAGCTTCTCAAGATCGACTGCCGCGACTTGGAGCGCCAAGGTTCCCCGTTTCAGATTCGCTGCCGCAAGAATGTCGGTCACGACGCGTACGGCAGTGCGGGTTTCGAGGAGCGCATTCTCGGCGAGTGCCGTCGCGGCTCCAGGAAGCGTCCCCCCATCGCCCTCGGCAAGGGCAGCGAATGTACTTTGGTCTTTGGCGAGGAACCCCTTCACTTCATGGCCGATGAAATGGATGAGTTTTTCTTGCCGTGCATTGCTGTCCTCGAGCTCTTCGGCGAGCTTTTGGATGCTGTGGCGCTGGGACACTTCTCGAAGCGCGCCCTGCTGGAAGAGGTAGCCAAAAGCCGCGGCGAGAAGGAGCGTTATGCCGATGAGAAAACGTCCCGTCCCTGAATCTGTAAGGAGGAATAGGGAGGAAATGATGAGCAGGATGAGATAGAGGAGTACCTGCACCCCGAAGGATTCCATCTTGAAGAGCTCCAAATTGGAGATGGCGTATACGAGAACGATGATAAAGATGGGAAGCGCAAGCAATCCGTACAAGAGGATCTCGTAGTGCGCGGTGAGCGAAGCGAAGAACGAGCTGAGCGCAAAAATCGACAAGAAAAGAAACAAGGAAGCCGTCATCGCATGGAAGGGCTTTTTCGGGATCGTGGCCTGCGGCAAGAGCATCCAGCTGTAGGTGATGAGCGTCAGTACGACGGCCTCCGCGCCGAGACGATACACCGCGAGGTATCCCTCCTGAAGCGGATTGCAGAGCGTACGAAGCGTCTCAAGCGTGAAGCCACCTTGAAAAACGAGACCGATCGGCACAAGAAGGATAGCGAGAAGGAGGAACCGGATCCAGAATGGCGGGCGGCCGCTAAACGAAAAGAGCGCCACAAAGTAGGCCGCCAGGACAAAAAAGGCGATCTCAAGAAACCCGAGCACCAGACGTACAGCGTGGAGCAGGAGCGGGTTTTCAGAAACGAGCGTTATGAGATTTCCCGAAAGCCAGAGTGAGAACGCGAGCACGAAGAGCGAGAATATCTTCTTCACTTTCCTCTCATGCGAAGAGGCGAACACAAAACCCGCAATGACGACGAGTACGGCGATGGGCACCAGGTGCGCGTAGTAAGCGAGCGCGATGAAGCCAGAACTGCCTGCGTAGGGTGTGATCGCACACGCGCTCGGCAGTATTTTCCCCGCATAAAGGTAGACGCTAAGGACAGGCGCTGCAAGGACCGTAAGAAACAGAACAAAGAGGACGAAAAAATCCACTGCACGATCAAACCCCAAGCGAACCTTTTCTATCCGAGCGTTCAAGGACGCGATATTCACGAATAATTATGTCGGGAGCTCCACGATAAAGGTCGAACCCTTCCCTTCTCCTTCGCTTTCGGCGCGGATGGTGCCGCCGTGGGCTTCGACTATCTGTTTGGCGATGTAGAGGCCGTAGCCGGTCGAGTGCGCGTTTATTCTCTGCGAATCCCTTCCGTGGCCGCCTTCGGTGAAGAGCCGTTTCTTGTCTTCCTCGGTGATGCCGACGCCCGTGTCTTTGACGGAGAAAATGACTTTTCCGCTCTCCTTCTTCAGGAAGATATCCACCGAACCGGAGGGGGTGTAATTGACGGCGTTGTCGATGAGGTTGCGCAATACGTGCTCGCTGAGGTTGTCTTTATCGGCGCTGACCATGTAGGGCGCGCCGGCGGGGTCAGTCATGATATTGAGAGAAAGATGCTTCGCTTCGGCCGCGGGCTTCGCCCTCTGCACAGCGACCGCGACCAGCGTCGCGAGGTCAACCGGCTCCTTGGTGTAGGTGACCGTCCCCTTCTTCAGGTTCGACGCCTTGAGGATATTCGACACCGAATCGACGCCCACGCGCGATTCAGCAAGCGCGTGGTCCACGAACGGCTTCATGCCGTCCGGCGGCGCGCCGAAGTCGCCCTGCGAAATGGCGGCGAAGGCGCTCATGTCCTTGGTCAAAAATCCTTTCACCTCATGCCCGATGAAGTGGATGAGCGTTTCCTGCCGCTCATTGGTCTGGGCGAGTTCTCCGGCGAGTTTCTCAATATGTTCGCGCTGCGCGATTTCTCGTTTCACACTTCGAACAAGGAAAACCCCACTTATCAAGAAGCCAACCAGGGTCACTACGGACAAAATAGTACCGGCCGTCGTCGTGCTATAGAAGAGTCGTGCGGCAATAAGCACCGCGATGCTCGCGACAAGTGCCTGGGTGGCAAACAATTTAACATTGAACGTTTTAAACCTAACGACAGTGTACGTCAGGAATGCGATAAACACCGGCATACCGAAGAGTCCGGCCTGCGCTGTATCCCAATCCTCCGTCAAGCTCCCAACAATATTCCCAGAAGAAAACGCGATGAGGAATATGATGAGGCCGGTCGTGAAGAGTATGATCTCCTTTTTCCGCGCTGGTTGGCGGCTAATGCCCCAGAAACTCGTAAAGAGAATGAGAAAACTCAACAGTATCTCGATAGCATATGTGGACAGGAAATTCAGTGCGGGTGTCTCAGAAATAACACAGGTAGAAAGGTCAACACCAGTAAACAAATAGGATGTCGGGAGCAGTATCGTTATCGGGAGAAGCAAAATAACGAGACCGACCTTGGAAAGAAAATCTAGGTCTTTTTTCGCGATAAACACGTAAGCGAAATAGAGGGCCGACACGTAGACGAACACTTCCGATAAGACCTGCATGCTCCAAAGGAACAAATCTATGTCCGGTCGATTGAGTGCCCAGAGGGGCAAATCAATGAGCGTCCATGTGGTGAAAAAAAAGATCGTTACAAGGAATAGCTTAACGGCAAGCGATTCGCGAGCTCGCGGGATGAGGATAAGGGCGAAAACAACCGCCGCCAATACCGCGGTAAGGTGAGAATAGTACAGAAGTGGCGGAACGTTGCTTGAAAAAATGAAATATTGAGCTGGTTCCCACGGACAGAGTAGTTCCATATCTTTTTTATAATAACACCAGAATATGCCCGCATGGGGTGTTATTATAGGGCTTGTGTATTATCGTGATTTTAGGATTCTTTTCTGTCACAAAAGTCTAACCTACGCATCTTCTATATATGGAAAAAAGTAAACTGGACAAGCTTTCGCCCGGATTAAAAAAGCTCATCGTACAGAGCAATGCCACAGCTACAGGCATCTTAAGTGATGATATTAAAAAGAGCTCCGTGCCGATTAGCAGATTTGCCGAAAGGGTACTGCTCCATTGCAACGGGGGCTCCACTATGCACGCAGCATTGTGGTTAAAAAATCATTTACATAATGGCGGGAAATTGGTAGTTACCTTGGCGGGTGCCTTGAGCTCTTTTGAGGTCGGCGTGCTGCTTGCTGAACTTATCCGGAAAAATAAGGTACATCTGATATCCGCAACCGCAGCTAACCACGAAGAGTCCTATTACCGCTATGTTGCTCATTCACACTATGCCAACATCCCGCGCTATACCGAACTAACCCCTGAACAAGAATCTGAATTGCGAGATGCCGGTTTCCGCAGGATTACTGATACATTCCTGCCCGAAGAGGAGAGCGTACGCATTATGGAACCCCACTTAGTCAAGATGTGGCAAGATGCACACAAAAAAAATGAGCGGTACTTCCCGCATGAATATTTCCGAAGGCTATTTCAGGAAAAGATGGTAAAACCGGACCCTCATACCAACCCCAGTGACAGTTGGGTCTACGCAGCATTTGAAAAAGACATCCCGATTATTATTCCTGGGTTTGAGGATTCTACGATGGGGAATATATTTGCAAGCTATACATACAACGGCCTGCACAAGAATGAGAAAGATATTGTAATAGACGGTAACGTTATGAAGAGCGGTGTAGAATATTTTCATCTCATGTACGACTGGTACATGAAAGAAAGTAAAAAAACTCCTATCGCTTTCCTACAATTGGGTGGAGGTATTGCCGCGGATTTCCCCATTTGTGTGGTACCTTCTCTGAAACACGATTTTAAACTCCACGGTACTGTCAGAGATTGGGCAGGTTTTATTGAGATCGGTTCTTCTCCGATGTCATACGGCTCCTATTCCGGTGCCGGAGGTAAAGAAAAAATAACCTGGGATAAACTCTCACCAGAAAGCTATTACCAAATTATCCAAAGCGATGTAACAGTGGCTTTCCCGTGGATCGCAGCGGTGCTTCTTGATTTCTAACTAAATTAATCTTCTTCTAGAGCGTCTCTTCGTCGACTGGCGCCTCGTCCGTCGGCATCTCATCAGCCGATGCCTCAAACGTCTCCTCCTTGTATACTTCAAAATCCTTCCGTACAACAGCACGGTCGTAGGTGAGATAGAGCGATGTTGCAATAGCTACAGCGAGGAGAATGAACAAGATTTTTGTTTTCATGGAACAAGATTTTTTGTCGGGTAATGCGTACCCCGTTTGATAAAGTGTTGTTCTATGTCCTGGAGTTTGAATTTTTTCTTGAAATAATTTGTAACGAACTCCACATCAATGCCATTTTGGCACGTGTATACGTCAGCTGACAGAAATCGGCGTTTCGGAAATGTATGAATGCTTATGTGGCTTTCGGCAATCATAACGAAACCGCTCCATCCGCCCGGGTCCTTGATATGATTGTCGGGGGCAGATATGATAAGCGGCTTCATGAGTGGGCGCATGTGGAGTGAATCACACATCTCTATAAGCGCCGAGTACACAGCCTCCTCGTCATTCAGACGTTCCGGGTCTCCGCCGTAACCGTCCACGGTAACGTGCTCTCCAAAGTGAGCTGCCATAGGCATTTAGTATAGCAACAAAAAAAACCGGCGGTAGTGCACGAGATGTGCACTACCGCCGATATGAAGTTACTCCATCACCAGACCATATCCGAGTTCGTACAGAACGGTCCAGATCAAAGCCTGGATGGCAGTAAGGACGAGGAGTACGGCGATGGTCCGAGGAACCGTTCCGATTTCCTTGCGGAAGAAGGTGACAATTTTCTCGGGCCCCGTCCAGACAATCGCCCGGACAATGATGGGCGCCATCGCCAGATAACCCGCCAATCGCGATTTCTCCTGGATGGTGTCCATCGCTCTGCGGAAATCCACGCCGAGCGACAAATCCTCACCTGTCCGTGTGTAGAAGACGATGAAGGCCCCGGCCACAATGAATTCATAGACCCATATGGCAACGAATATCCAGAAGAAGGAAAGCCCGATCGTTTTCGCCGTGGTGTATATGCCGATGGAAACGAACCATAGGCCGTAATCAATCGCGACGTACGTGCCGAACCGGGCTGCCGTGTTCGCAACTCGTGCTCCGTTCGCCAAAGCCCCTTCTTCCGTCTTGAAGTTGAAGAAAGATTTCAGGACTTCTCGAACGAATATTGCTGCTCCCGAAGTCCAGACCAAGATGCCGATTCGCTGTAGCCAGCGAATCGCTTGATTCGCTGATTTGAGCGCCACTAGGCACCTCCACGTTGGACGTTAAGAACAAAGGCATTCGGGCAGAAAACCGCCCAAATACCACCTGTCTGTACTATAGCACACCTTCCAAAAAATTGCAAGTCCTGCTTAGCCCTTCTCGAACTCGAGGCAGACCGAGTTGATGCAATAACGCTTCCCTCCCGCCTCCTTCGGCCCGCCCGCCTTGCCGACAAAGCGAGGCAGGTCGTCAAAGACGTGTCCCAGGTGCGCCCCGCAGCTCTTGCACGTGACTTCCGTGCGCACCTGGCCGAGCGTGCGGTCTTCTTTCAGCTCGACGTGCTCCAGATTCGCCGGCTCGGTGAAGCTCGGCCAGCCGGTTCCCGAATCGAATTTCGTATCGGACGAGAAAAGTTCGATCCCGCAGATGGCACATTTATATATCCCCTTCTTGTGATTGTTCAGGTGCGCACCGGTAAACGGCACTTCGGTCCCGCCCTCCCGCGCCACGCGCCGCAGTTCCGATGATAGTTCTTCGTCCTTTTTCATACCGTAGTGAAATGTACCACGTCGCGACGAGGCGTGCGGAGGATTCCAGGCGCGGATATTCATACTACCAATATGGGAGAAGCAAAGAACCCTCCTTTCGGAGGGTTCTGGTCAGAGCACTCGCGCGAACGCCACCTGGCAACTCGTCAAGAATGAGTCCGGCAGGACGAAATCGTGCCCGGACGCCATCACTTTGATGAAAATCCCGAGTTCCTTTCTTCGCCCAGGGACCGTCCCGGTCGCGACCACATGGAACGCCTCGACCGAATTAAGTCTTCCGGGGGCTTTGAGGTTCTCGAGCAGGACCTTGTAGAGCGGGTCATAGAGCGAGACGTGATTAAACAGTATCCGTTCAATGACGCCCTGCAGACGAACGCAGTTAACGGCCCTGAGCGCTCCGTTCCGCCTCCCTGTCCAGCGGATCCGGTCCACTTCGATCGGAGCCCCCGTCTGAATTTCCTTTATATACCGGCGAGAAGGTGTGCGGGTGCGCTGCGGACGCGGTTTTTCCTCCACACTGTCGCCACCATCGCTCCGCTGAGCTCCTCCCCCGTACCGCCTACCAAGATGCGTCTTCACGTTGCCGACGATTATGTCGCTCATCTTTCCTCCCCTAAGGATATGGTGATGAATGAAAGAGCTGTCGCGTGCTCGCGGCACAAGAATCTCTAGAGCGCATTCTATAGAACCACACCACTTCTTCAAGGCATCGCCTGTTTATATCGTTTCCCTTTCTACGTGAGCATTGGCGTTGTTGAAGAAAATGGATTTTTAACGTACAGTTTCCTTATTGCCAGACCCGCCTCGCCGAGACGGGCTCTGGCGAGCCGAGGCGGAAGAAAGTCTTTGGTAAAGAATTTGGTAAAGAATAATATTGCCAGATCGTCTAATGGTAGGACCTCAGACTCTGAATCTGAGTATCTTGGTTCGAATCCAAGTCTGGCAGCCCTTCAATTTTCGAGGACTCAAATTTCAGGATCTCCGACGCGGGCGAGTACGCCAAGCGTCTTCGACCGACGAAAATTGAAGGTCCCGAGCGAGCGAAGCGACGAGGGATGCATATGACAGGAGATGTATTATTCAAATGTATGTACTTCGTTTATATCCTCCAATGCGCCGACACGTCCCTCTATGTCGGATGCACGAACGATCTCGAAAAGCGGCTCATCCAGCACAATAGTTCCAAATGGGGAGCGCATTACACAAAGATAAGGCGCCCGGTAACGCTGGTTTATTCCGAAACTTTTCCGACTCTCAAGGAAGCGCGCCACCGCGAATCCGAAATCAAAAGCTGGCGGCGCGAAAAGAAATTGCATCTGATACGGGAACGCGAACGCCGCCTCAAAGGCGGCGTTCGTTCGAGGATACGAGATACTTAGGCGTGACTATGTTTATGATGGGTCACGACCTCCTCATATTCCTCCCTCGATATTTCTCGTGTGGTCCACAAGCTGAGAACGAGGACCACAGCCCCCATGATGCCCAGCGTCCACGCGAGCGTAGAGCCCGTAAGCCCTAAGAACGGAATCGCAATGACAGCTGCGCCAAGAAGAGCATTCACCCATTGTTTCCACATAGGCCCGATCGAATTAAGAGCTCGTAATATCGACCACGGTGCTCACGGGCACCGTACCCCCACCCTACTCGTGCACGATGTACGCCGGATGAACGTTCGCGACGAGTGTGAGTGAAAAACAAAAGGCCCGCGCGCGGGCCTTTTGTTTTTCAAGCTACACCTGGAATTACGGCGTGGGAACCGGGATGGTGCAGGTCGCTCCGCACGACCCTGACGGCGCCGCGCCCGCCATCGTCTTGAAGTGGTTGGTGATCTGTGTCGGGGAAAGCAGGTAATTGTATACGGCAACTTTTCCGATGGCTCCCTTGAACCACGTATCGAGCGCCATCGTGCCGATGTTAAGCGGGGAACTACCCGCCCTGGGCACGACACTGAACTGGCTCATACAGCCGGTTGGCATGTGATCCGCCATGCTCCATTTCACGCCGTTCACCCAGATGTGTATTGAGCCCGGGTACGCGCTGTTGCAGCCCGCCGGCGTCGTCGTGAGGTCGTATTCCGCGACGATATGGAGCCACTGTCCCGCCTGAAGGAGTCCCGCTTTGGGCTGCCAGTCGGCGGCGCTGCCGAGACCCGCTGACGGATTGAAGACGTATGCGGACAACCGGTTCGGACGATTTTCCGGATTCGTGAGGTTATATATGCGCGCTTCCCACTCGCAGGTCGGCGAATAGTTCGCGCACTTCCCCATCCAATCGACATACCCGCCGTTCGAATTCGGGAATTGAAGCGTATCAGGGCGTATCCAGGCCTCCCACGTAAGCTTCTTCGTGGTCGGGATAGAGAGCGCGGGCGAAGAAGGAACAGTGAGATATTGGCCGGAGCCGTTGAAGGCGGCGGCAGTGTCGCCATTCGGCAGTTTTGCCGAAAGCGGTATCCCGCCCTTATACGTGCCGTTATTGCCGCGACCGGTCTGGTCGCGCTCGGTACCGGAGGAGGGCGAACCCATGGTGAGGTACATCACCGGAGCGTCCGTCGCTACGGCCGAGTCATAGGATACGGACGGAGCGGGAGGCGTGGTCGTCGTTGTCGCCGTGGTCGTTGATGGCAACGTAACGGTGGCGGTAGCGTCCGCGATGCGGAAATTATCGAGTTGCGCATCCGCGTAGTCGCTTTCGATGCCGACGAGGCCGGCGCCCGCAACAGAGCTCCCGAACTTCGCCGGGTCATCGAGCACCGAAAGAGCGGTCTGCCAGGAGCCGGTCTGTCCTATATCAGTCGCAAACGTGAGTTGCGGTGCGCCCGAAGCGGTATCGGTCACGGTAAACCGAAGGCCGATCCAGGTCCCCCGCGGCATAAGGTCATAGCTTGTCGAAGAATTGTACGTACCCGGGAACAGTTTCTTCATCGCAAGCGTCTGATAAACGCCGTTCGTTTTCTTCTTGATAACGGCATAGCCGTCGGCGCGGATACCGCCGTAGTAATAGTTATTCGCATCTTTGTACCGCGCGAGGAGCATTTCGCCGATATATGGCTGGCGATTTGTCGTATTCGCGAGATTGTCGGCGACGCGCTTGATATACACCTGCGCGGAGACATTCTGCACCGATATACGGGAAAACATCAGGAACAAGTTTTGCGGATGTGTACCGCCGTCGGTCGACGCGGAAGACCGCGCCGCGTACACGGTCCTCCACGGATCGCCTTGAGGCAACGCCCCTTGGATGGTGGAGCCGACACTGCCGTCAATGACGAGCTTTGCTCCGCGAGAGAGCCACAAGTATTGGCTCGTACTCTTGTCCATCGAGCTGGCCTCGTACAGGGTACCGGCGCTGTTGAAGGTGTAGAGAAACGGCAACGAGACCGCCGCGCTCGCCTGCGAGCGCCCGAGAACGGCCCCGATTTCGGGAAAAGGCGCCGATATGATATGATACGGGGCAATAAGGAAGCCGGCGATAAGTAAGGTTACTGATACGAATCGCGAGCATTTCCGAAGTGCACCGGAACTTAATATATTTTTCATCTGTGTGCGTGTAGTTTAGCTGAAGAGATGATCGGGTCAATATTTTCTTCATTTTTTCTTCATCTCCTTCATCGTTTGCACGAAAAGAACGCGGGTTTGCTGGAAATATTTCGGAGCATTGCAGTGACATCAGGCCGATAATTCATCTGGAGTCAATACCCGTACGTTACGTGACGGGCTTTTGCGGGCATGACACAATGGCAGTAATGACTTTTAAAGAATTGCAGGATTTTATAGAGAGCCAGGATGCCCTATTTCGGTCGCTGAAGAGCCAAAGTGAACGCGAGCGAGTGTTTGCGCGCACTATCAAGCTCGGCGAGGAATATGGCGAGCTCTGCAATGAGGTTCTCGCGTCGGTCGGCGACCAGCGAAAGGATAAATTGAACGGAAAAACGCGCGATCTGGAGGGCGAATTCGCCGACGTCGTTATCGTTGCGTTCATGCTCGCAAAAGCGATGAATATTGATATAGGAACCGCGCTTGCCAAAAAAATCAAAACGATCAAGGAAAAACACAACAAACAGCTCTAGATTTTATGCTCTGTACCGATCGGCGTCCGTCGCACGGCTTAGGACGGGGCCTGGCACGCACTTCCGGGGACGTTGACAACGGACACGCATGCTATGCTTAATACGTTACTCATAACAATTTCGTATGTTGTACACAATCGCAGTAATCCTGATAGTGTTGTGGCTCCTGGGGCTCGTCATGTCCTACACCTTGGGGGGATGGGTCCACATCCTCTTGGCTATTGCCGTTATTTTGATCTTGGTGCGCCTCTTCGGCAACAAGCAAAGCGACGGACAGGCTCCGATGCCGTAAATTGCAAACAAAAATCGCCCCGTGAGATGGCGGCTAGCCTATCTCACGGGGCGATTTTTTGTTCGACGGTCCTACTCAGAGACCCTGCACCGCCTCGGCGGAAGCGGCTGCGTCCTGGTCGAGTGCGGCTGAATCATCCGGTATCTGATTGAATTCGTCCGTGAGAGCCGCCGTGCTGGTATCGCTCGTGCTTTCCATGCGCGTGGCCGGCTGGCCCATGAAATACCAGAGAGCTATGGCGACAACGATAACCGCGCCGCCGATGTACCACATGCTGTTCGAGGAGCCCTGATCCATTGTTTGGTCCATGGTGATTTTCAATTAGGAATTATCGAGATGGCCTCTTCGCGGTCGATGTCGCGTTCTCTCCGTCAGCTCCAGTGGTTCCCCCGAGCGTCTGAAGTGCCGCCTGCACCGCTTTTCGTGCATTCTTCATCGGTCCATCGCGCAGAGCGAACAGGTCCTTGAAGAGCGTCGTGTGAAGGGTCTGGAATGACTTTCGCAAGCTCTGCAGGATCTTTTGCTGACCGTCCGCCGTACTTGTCGCGATCATCGGAATGGTCGAAGAGGCGAGTTCATACGTTTTCGCCGCCTGCGCGGTTACCGCGGTCCGCGCCGTTTCGATCGCCGACGCAGCCGACTGTATCGCCACGGTCGTGCGCGCAACATCATTTCCGGCGCTCTGGGCGGCGTCCGCCCGTGCCTGGATCTTTCGCATGAGGGCATCGTATGTATCAAGCTGCTGCATGAAGTGATCGGTCCAGGTCTCGTTCAATCTGTCGAATTGTCCGGCGAGGCGCTGTGCCATCTCACGCTTCGCTTTGTCTTGGATATCCGTCAGACGCTGTGAGACCTTTTCACGTTCCGTGTCTATGCGGGACCGGACTTCTGCGCGTACGGTCTGCAGGCGCTCCATCGATGAGGTCGCCGGGCGAGCATCATCCCTGGCAAACGCAACCGTTGCCGTCAGAAGAAGAGCGGTGGCGGTGCCTACGATTCCCATAGTTCGAAGTGTATGCATGCTGTATGTCTTTATCATTGATAATTATTTGTTCGGACAGACACCAGTATATCACTCGCTCCGAAGGAGCAAGCCGCATTTTTAGCCCGCTGTGCATGAATGGCGTCGTATGCGTTCACCCCTTCGTTCGAAAGAGGAAATGGAGGTCGGCGATGCCGGAGCGTCCGCGCTTTTTGATTTTTGCGCGTCGAACGACCTGTGGTACTATCGGACCCGGACCGGATGGCACCCGCCCATCCGCAATGAAGTTTGGGAGACCTATGAACTTTGCCAACGCAGCGGTGCAGACGGATGACATGTTCGGCGATCCAGCATCCTATATTCGAGGTCTTCTCGAAAGTCCTCCGAGTACGGTGCTGCAAAAAATACACACGGGGTATAAACACTGTCCGCTCTGGAAGCAATTCCAGCTCCTGGAGTTTGTCGTGGACATGGCAACCAAGGAGCCGAACGGTCGCGTACTCAAAGAAGGTCTCATGACCATCTTTCTGCACATGCTCCACGAGCTCGCTCTCAAGAACACGCAGGCGCATACGGTGCGAGAAGTGCTCTGGACCTCTCTGTTCAACCAGCGGTTGTCGGACGAGGGAACCTGGAAATATCCGCCCGGCTTCGAGGGGCTCAGAACGACGATCGACGTCATCGAGGAACTTGAGCGCGCGTGAGCCACGTGCGCCACGAAAAGTAGCGGCCCGGAGAGACCTTCCGGGCCGTTTTTTATTTCTTCCGCTTGCGGGAAATGGCAGCGCGCAGGAACTCTGTAAAGAGAGGATGCGGGGAAAGCGGTCGCGCCTGGAACTCGGGATGAAATTGCGTGCCGAGCATGAAAGGATGCGCGCTCCGCGGGAGTTCCGCTATTTCCATCAAGACGCCGTCCGGGCTCGTGCCCGAGAATACAAGGCCCGCGGCCTCAAGTCGCTTAACATAAGTCGGGTTGATCTCATAGCGATGGCGGTGGCGCTCCTCAACCAGCTCCTTCTTGTACGCGGCACGCGCCATAGTACCCTTCTTGAGATAGGCCGGATACGCGCCGAGCCGCATCGTCCCCCCGTATTTGTTGTCGGCAAGATGTTTTTTCTGTTCCAGCATCACGTCAACGATCGGATGGGGCGTATTTTTGGCGACCTCGGCCGTATGCGCCCCTTTGAGAGCCAGAACGTTCCGTGCGTATTCGATGACCATGAGCTGCATGCCGTAGCAGAGGCCGAGATACGGTATTTTGTGTTCGCGCGCAAATCGTATCGCCTTGAGCTTTCCCTCGATGCCGCTTTCGCCGAAACCGCCAGGGACGATGATGCCATGGTATTTTTTCAGTTTGGCGACGGATTTTGCGATGGATTTTGGGCCGCCCTGCTCCAGTTCTTTTGAATTGATCCACGTAATGTTCGCCCGGCGCGAGAGCTTCGCCGCGGAGAATTTGATGGCCTCGATGACCGAGAGATACGCATCGGCGAGCACGAAATCGCCCGTATCGAAATACTTCCCCACGATAGCGACATTGATCTCGGGAATTTTTCTGTTCGTCGCCGCTTTCACGAATGCGTTCCAAGCGGCTAAACTTGCTTTGCGTTTCTTGGGGAGATGGAGCGCATCCAGCAACATATCGCCGAAACGGTCCTTCTCGAAATTCAATGGTGCCTCATAGATGCTCGTGATGTCGGGCGCGGAGATGACGTGCTGTTTGCGGATATTGCACCACACAGCGAGCTTCTCTTTGCGCTTCTCGTCGAGAGAATGTGTGGAGCGCGCGATGAGGAAGTCCGGCTGAACCCCGTAACTGTTGAGGTCTCGCACTGCCGTCTGCGTCGGCTTCGTTTTCATCTCACCGATCGTCCCCGGCACGGGAAGGTACGACACCATGACGAACAGCACGTCGTCCGGATGCTGCATCTTGAGCACGCGCGCGGCCTCGATGAACAACGCGTTCTGGAAGTCGCCGATCGTGCCGCCTATCTCGATGACCGAAATGCGGCTGCCGTTGTACTCCGCCGCGGCTTCCATGCGCTTGATGATCTCATCGCGCACGTGCGGTATCGCTTCAACGAACTTGCCGTTATAGCCGAGCGCTCGTTCGCGCGCGATGACCGACTGATAGACCATGCCGCTCGTCATGTAGTCCTCATTGGTGAGGTCACGACCGAGAAAACGCTCGTAGTTGCCCATATCCTGGTCGGTCTCGAGACCGCTGCGCAGCACGAACACCTCGCCATGCTCGGTCGGGTTCATCGTGCCAGCGTCGACATTCAGATACGGATCGACTTTCACCAGATTGACCGGATACCCCTTCTGCTGAAGCAGGAGCCCGACGGAACTCGTGACGACGCCCTTCCCGACGCCGCTCATGACCCCGCCGAGGACGAATATGTATTTATGACCTTCTTTTGCCATACCCCGTACGATTATTTGCCGCAATCGCGGATGCTGATAATGTGTACGGTTCCTACCCTGCGATAGATGTGTTGAGTAATCATACGGGGCATAGCGGGACCTAGACCGTCAGATATTTGCGGATAGCGAGCACGGACGCGACCGCTCCGAGCACGATGGCCGATCCCATGAGTATGAGAAAAATGAAAACGAAGTGGCTTGCGTAGTAATCCGCCAAGTTAAAACCGCCGAACCATCCCGCGGTCTTCGCCCCCGCGTACCATGTCGCCGGTATAAGGAGAAGCAAGACGAGTATCGCGGCGGTCACTCCGCTGATGACGCCGGTCACGATGAAGGGACCTTGGATGTACGAATTGCTGGCGCCGACGAGACGCATCACGGCTATCTCATCCTTGGCGGTATAAATAGCGAGGCGGACGGTTGCGAATGCAATGAGGATGGACGCGATCGCGAAGATGATAATGACCGCAAAGCCGATGGTGCGCGTCGCCTGTATCGCAAGCGAGAGGCGATCGATGACTTCTTTGTTCTGCGCATAGTTGATGCGGTCGACGATCGGCGCGCCGGCGGCGGACAGGGCCGGCAAAGCCTCGAGATAGTTCACAATGCTTTCATACTGCGTTGGGTCCTTGGCGCGGACCGAGAGTGAAGCATCGAGCGGATTGCCGCCGAGCTCATCGAGCGCCTGGAGTGTCAGTTGATCGTTCGCGTGCCGCGCGCGGAAAGCTGCGAGCGCATCGGCGGCAGAAGTATAGGTAACGCTCGCCACCTGTGGAAGGTTCTCAAGCTGATCCTTGACTTCGAAGATGCTCGCTTCGCTTGCCGTAGTGACGAAATAAACCGACACGTCCACTTTTTCCTTTATGGTATCCAGCGTGAACGAGAGGAGAGCCGAAATGAAGATGAGCGTGCCGATGATCGCGAGCGTTACCGTCATAATGAGCACGGTGGCCGCCGAAACCGCGCCGCCGCGAGCGAAATTCTTCCATCCGGTCACGAGCACTCGCCTCACGGGCATCCAGGTCATAGGCCTCATTATAGTATGTATTTCCCTTCCGCGTCGTCCCGGACCACTTTCCCGCGGTCAATGGTAATGACGCGCTTGCCAATGGAGTCGACGACGCCCTTGTTGTGCGTCGTGATGATGATCGTGGTGCCGAGTTCGTTTATCTTCTTTAGGATCTCCACCACTTCGTAGGTGTTGATCGGGTCGAGGTTGCCGGTCGGCTCGTCCGCGACGATGAGGTCTGGCTGATTGATGATCGCCCGGCCGATGGCAATACGCTGTTTCTCCCCGCCGGAAAGCTGATCGGGGAAATGGAGCGCTTTATCGGCGAGATTCACCAGTTCGAGAATGTAAGGCACGTCGCTTCTAATCTCGCTGTCCGAGCGACCGACCGCCTCCATCGCGAACGCGATATTCTCGTACGCGGTCTTGTTCGGAATGAGGCGAAAATCCTGGAATACCATGCCAATACGGCGGCGGTAATGATGCAGCGCGGAGCTCGGCAAGTCATTCACGTCGATTGATTCAAAAAAAACGGTCCCGTCGGAGGGGCGCTCCTCCGCCAGGAGAAGCTTCAGAAGCGTGGTCTTTCCCGCACCCGAATGGCCGACGATAGAGACGAATTCTTTCGGGGCTACCGAGAGCGTGACCCCTTCGAGCGCAGCCATGTCCCCGTATCGTTTCGTCACCTTGTCGAAATAAATCATGCGTCGTTTCCCATTGTACCCATTCGTCTGAAGGCCGTAAAGGCGGCAACGCCTGCGCATAAAAGCGGGATGGGGATAATGAAAAAGGCGACCGTGGTCGCCTGTTCCGTCCTGCTTATGCGGTTATGCGCCGCAACTGGATTTTCATCCTACCGCGAAGCGTCCATGAATGAACCTGCACGTAAACGGCATCGCCGGGTTTGAACCAGGCGGCCCGCAAGAGATCCACAACGTCCGTACTTCTTGGCAATGGGCCGCGCCGTTTTTCCTTCGGGGGACGATTCTATCCAGCCCCGAAAAACGCCAGCGGCTCGCATCCCCGCCCATGTCTTCGACCCGCCCCTCATCAAGGAGGCCTCCTCTACGGAAAACCCTAACCCCTGAGCCACGCCCCAGAAAATACGGGGGAATGGCCGGCAGGAAAAGCTTCCCGTGCTGGAAATGCGGCTGCCACCTAACTGTCTCCACCCGAAGAATTGCCCACCTTTCGATATGCATCACACCTCCCTTTCTGCGCACTCTATATCATTCCTTCACGGAAAATTCTACTTGATTTCTATCGCGGCATTGATGAAATCATCAAGGTCGCCGGCGAGGACTTTGTCGGGACTGGAAGATTCGTGGTCGGTGCGGTGGTCCTTGACCATTTTGTACGGATGGAGAACGTAGGAGCGTATCTGGCTCCCCCACTCGTTCGCGGTCGTGGCCGCTATGGAGCGGCCCTTCGCTTCTGCTTCGCGCTCGGCCTCCTGTTTGGCGAACAGTTTCGCCTTGAGGAGTGTGAGGGCCTTCTCGCGGTTGGCGAGCTGGCTCCGTTCGCTTGAAACGTGCACCGACAGATTCGTCGGCACATGGAGGATGCGCACCGCCGTCTCGCGCTTGTTCACGTTCTGCCCGCCCGCACCCCCGGCGCGGGCGAATTGCACTTCGAGGTCCTCGTCCCGCAGCTCGATCTTGTCGCTCGCGACCAATGTCGGAAGAATCTCGACGAGCGCGAAAGAAGTCTGGCGCTTCGCGTTCGCGTTGAACGGCGATTGACGGACGAGCCGGTGCACGCCGGCTTCGTGCTTAAGGCGCCCATACGCGCCCGAGCCGGATATCTCAAGCATGAGGTTACGGTACCCGCCGTGGTCGTTCTCGTTCGCGTGGAGCTCGCGCACGCGCCAACCTTTCTTTGCGGCATATCCTTCGTACATGCGTCGGAGCATACGCGCAAAGTCCTCGGCATCGTCGCCACCCGCACCCGCAAGAATGGCAAGCGTGGCGTCCCCGGCGTCGTGCGGGTCGCCGGTGCCGGACGCTTTGAGAACTTGATATTCCTGCACGAGGGCCTGTGCCTTATCTTTATCCGCCCAAAAATCGGGCGATGCCATCCGCGCTTCAAGGTGTGCAAGCCGTGTTGCCTTGTCGTCGGCCATTATGAAGAACGATCAATTCACGCTCGTGCTTCCGCGAGCGCGGCCTTTTCTTGTTCTAGTTGGGCAATCTCTGCATTAATATCGTTCTCCGCTTTCTCGGCGACGGCAATAATATTGGGATTCGTCATCCTCTCTCTGAATTTGCTTCCCTCCCGCATCCGATCCATAAGCGCTTTAATTTTCACGTCTATTGCCGCTATTTTCTCTTGGTTATCGAGCACCGGTGTCTCCCGTGCAAAATCAAAATCAGCGGCTTTGCCCTCTGCCGCCGCACTCCTGCGTTTTTGTGGCATGCCTTCCATGCGGATATTTTACATACTTGGGATTATTCCGCAACCGACGATTCTCTGGAGCCGCCTCCCAGGATTGAACTGGGGACCTACCCCTTACGAAGGGGTTGCTCTACCAGCTGAGCTAAGGCGGCACATGGTACTGGATATATTTTGCAGAACAAGGACTTTTTGTCACGAATGAGCCGTCGGCTCTCTACCAGCTGAGCTGTCACGAATGAGCCGTCGGCTCTCTACCAGCTGAGCTAAGGCGGCGTTCTTCATTTCTAGCACACAAAACCCATCCAAAAAAGCGCCTGGTTCCGGTTGTAATCAGGGAAGGGGTGGGACGTCTCACCGTGGGGGGATATTCTCAACGGATGTTCTTTCTTCTCTAGTATCAACTGAAAGGAATGGAGGTTCCCATGGCGATGGTAAGGCTGGACCCCGATTGTGAAGCCCGTGGAATGGGCCGCGTGCTCCTCGCGATGTTTATCGCGGAAGCGCGCTGGCTCGCCGACTTTATCTCGAAAAAGAAAGAGGACGGGCAGAAAATCCCGGAAGTGCTCCATAAGGGGTACTGGCAGGGCGAGCCCGATTTCAACAGGCGTCTCAGGTTCTACCGGGAACTGGGGCTTTCGCTTTGGGGAAAAGTCGAGGGAGATGCGGCCGCAGAGGACATCGTAAGAGGAGTACAGATCGTCCCCTTTACCAACATAGACCTGAACGGCCTGCATGCTGGTCTGAAGAAGTTGGCAACGCAAACTGTAGCGGGAGAGGAAAGCGCTTCAGGAGAACAAGAAACCCCGCCAGAACAGCGAATCGCAGCGTAGCACTTGAAATTTCCCCACACCTGCACGTAAAACGGGCTCGAACGGCCCGTTTTGTTTTTTTCCGAAAGGCGGCACTACGTCTCGTTATTGACAAAATCAAGTATATAGATTACAATTTTCATAGATTCTCCCATCAACTGCTGACTTGAGAGGTAATGTTCATGGAAAGCCAAAAGGGTTCCAGGTCGCTCGAGATAGTCAAGGGTCGTGTGGCAAAGGTGCTCGGTCTCACGCCCGAAACCGCGGAGGTGTTGCTCCGGAGGGCGCAGAGCCGCATGTCTGGGGGTACGAGCCTCAACTTTACCGGCGAGTTCGACCCCAGCAAGACCCAGCCGCTCGACGTAGCGGAGACCGGCTGACTACCGACAACGCAGACCTTTCCGCGTCCACCTTGTGGTGGGCCCGCGCGGAAAGGTCTTCTTTTTTGGAGTCTGTATTAAAGCACGCTAGAACCTATTTCGTCCAAAACCAGAACCAATGATATCTCGCGCCTCGCGGACTCGGCGCTCACCGCCCGCTCGCAGATTCGCGGGCTCGCCGCCGCGGACGGCGACCCCGCTCCTTACAGGAGCTGTACACCTTTCGCATTCCGCAGACGGAACGCGCAAGGTCCTCGGATGTTCCGCGCTCTCGCATCCGAGCCCTGTCCGCGCATTTCTCTCTTCTGTCCGGTTAGGATTCGCGGGGGGTGTTCGGAATGCATGGAGCGGCAGGGC
>LCRY01000003.1:0-578 GCA_001004905.1 Parcubacteria group bacterium GW2011_GWA1_56_13
GGGGAGGATGGACGCGCCCGCGCGGGGACTATCCTCGCGGCCGACCCGGTCACTGTCACACAGGTGAAGACGGCGGATGGGAAAGATAAGTACTCGGCTGTTCAGGTCGGTGCGGGCACGCGTCGGGGAAAAAATATTTCAAAAGCGGTTTTGGGGCATACGAAGGGGAAGGGTTACACGGACATTCGCGAATTCAGAGTTGAGGATGTTGGAAGTTTGGGGTTGGAAGTTGGTGGCAACATCGCCGCAGATACTTTTGCCGTCGGAGATGTCGTGCATGTATCGGGACTCACCAAGGGCAAGGGCTTCGCCGGCGTGGTGAAGCGCCACGGCTTCCACGGCGGTCCGCGCTCTCACGGCCAGAAGCACACCGAACGCTCTCCGGGCTCGATCGGCGGCTCGGGCGGCAGAGCGGGCGGCAGAGTCGCCAAAGGCATGAAGATGGCCGGCCGCATGGGGAATGAGCGCGTGACGGTGAAGAACCTCAAAGTGCTCGCGGTGGATGCGAAGGAGGGCAAGCTCATCGTGAGTGGCGCCGTGCCGGGCCGCCGCGGCACGCTACTGGAGGTTGTAGGTGG
>LCRY01000003.1:604-91433 GCA_001004905.1 Parcubacteria group bacterium GW2011_GWA1_56_13
GTAGGTTGTAGGTGGTAGGGAGTAGGTTGTAGTTTCAATACAAAACCATGGAACCAAAGAAAAAAATTTCAAAGAAGAAGGCCGAGTATACGCCGATAGAAACGGCTGTTTTCTCCATGGACGGTAAGAAGGTTGGGACGATAACGCTTCCGGAGAGTGTTTTCGGCACGCCGTGGCGGAGTGACCTCGTGCACCAGGTCACCACCGCGATGCAGGCGAATCTTCGGCAGAATCGCGCGCATACGAAAGACCGCTCCGAAGTCGCGGGAGGCGGCAAGAAGCCCTGGAAGCAGAAGGGCACCGGTCAGGCGCGTCACGGTTCTTCCCGCTCGCCTCTGTGGCGCCACGGCGGCACGACGTTCGGCCCGCGAAGCGAACGCAATTATAGCGAGAAGATAAACCGCAAAATGCGCACCGGCGCGCTGTTCTCGGTGCTTTCCAAGAAGGCGAAGGACGGCGAAATAATTCTCCTCGACAAATTCGCATCGGGCGCGCCGAAAACGAAGGAAGCGCTCGGTGTTCTCATTGCGCTTTCAAAAGCGGCGGATGCGGCAACGCTTTCGGGTAAGGGACGCTCCGTGCTTGTCGCGCTTACGTCCTATGATCAGAACGCGGTCAAGAGCTTCCGCAACCTGCAGGGCATCGCAACCGAAGAAGTCCGCGGCCTAAATCCGGTCGACGTGCTCACGCACAAATACCTCATCATCGAGAATCCGGAGGCGGCGTTCGGCCTGCTTCTCGCTCGCGCAAAATCCGCATAAATCCTATGGCTATTTTCGGCACCAAAAAGAAGAAGGAAGAAAAGGGCGCAGCCGCGAGCCGCAGTTACGCACGCACGCAGGCATCCCACGGCGGCTTTGCGAACGAAATACTTCGGGCGCCGTGGTTTTCGGAAAAGGCGCTCATCGAAACCGAGAAAGGCGTGTACACGTTCGCCGTTCCGCAAAGCGCAACGAAGGCCTCTATCGCCGGCGCCATCAAGGAGCTCTACAAGGTGGCGCCGCGGATGGTGCGCATCGTGAATCTTCCGGCGAAGAAGAAGGCACTCCGCACCAAGCGCGGAGTCGGTACGCGCACGGCGCGCCGCAAGGCCTACGTGTACCTCAATAAGGGCGACACCATCCAGTTCGCGTAAAAACTATATGAAAACCTACAAGCCAACAACGAAAAGCCGCCGCTCGATGACCACGCTACCGTACCGGGAACTCCTTTCCGGCGACGCGCCCCACAAGCCGCTTCTCAAAAAGAAGGGAAGCCAGGGAGGCCGGAACGCGTTCGGACGCATCACGACCCGCCACCAGGGCGGCGGACATAAACGCCGCCTGCGTGCTATTGATTTTTCGTATAACAAGAAAAATATTCCCGCGAAGATAGAAACCGTCGAATACGACCCCTTCCGCTCCGCGTTCATCGGGCTCGCACTCTATCGCGACGGCGAGCGCCGCTACGTCATCTTGCCGAAAGAAATGAAGGCGGGCTCGACGTTCCTCGTCGGGGAGAATGTGCCGCTTGTCGCGGGCAACCGGCTTCCGCTCGGGAAGATTCCCGTGGGCACGTTCGTATACAACATCGAACTTTCCCCCGGCGCGGGCGCTTCGCTCGTGCGCTCGGCGGGCAATTTTGCCGAAGTGGTCGCGCACGACGCCGGCTATGCGCAAGTAAAGCTTCCTTCTACCGAAATCCGTAAGGTGTCCGACCTCTGTTGGGCGTCTATCGGCGCCGTCGGCAACGAGGAATATAATCTCGTCGTCATCGGGAAGGCCGGCCGTTCCCGCTGGATGGGTATCCGTCCGACGGTCCGTGGAACCGCTATGAACCCGGTTGACCATCCGCACGGCGGCGGCGAAGGCCGCCAAGGCAGGGGATTGCGCCGGGCCAAGAGCGCATGGGGCAAGCCGACCGGCAAGGGTCAGAAAACGAGGCGGCCAAAAAAGTATTCAAACCCTTTTATCATTGCGCGTAGAAAAATTGGTAAGCGCGATAAATAATCCTTGCGGCAGCCGAGTCCAAACACACAAAATGGCATTCCTTCGTCCTGCCGCTTCTTGCTCGCGCCCAATCAAAAACGAGTGCGCTCCGGGCCGCTAGGCCAAGTCTTACCCTCGTTTTTGCCTGGCCGCTCGCGTACGCATGCAGGACTATTCCATTTTGTGTGAGGGACAAGCGCGCCGAAGAAGTACTCGAACGTCTTTATTATTTCTAGACGTAAGGTGGGAAAGAGCCGCAAGGATTAAGCCGATAATTGCGACAAACGAAAAGCCACCCAAAGGTGGCTTTTTATGGGTGGTTTGCTAGATATTGATAAGATCCTCGCTTCCTGTACTATGCCTGCGGAAGACCCCGTAACGCCACCCTGAAGGAGTCACTATGAACAGCACGGAGAAGGCGCTTCTGATCGTCGTCACACCTATAAAAACCGGGAAAGAGTTGCGTCTTCATCCCATAGTTCTCCTCGAAGAGGCGATTAGGGGTATTGTCGAAGAAGCGCCGCGCCGGGGATTGGCGGAAGCCGCTCCCGGCATTGAGGGGCTGGCACACCTCACCCGCGTTCTTGTAGCCGCAGCCGTCCATTCGACAACGGAGAACGTGGCCGGATTCCTACGTCTGCAACTCATGAGGATCGAATCCCTCATGCAAGAGCATCCGGGAGACCCTGCTTCCGCCTGCCAGCATCTCGGACTCGTTTTCGCCAGGGCGCTCGAGCTTATGGGCCGAGCCGATGACGAAACTTATCCGGTTCCGAGAATCTTTCGGTCTGAACACCAACCCGCTCCATAGGTCAGAGAAGGTCGCACAGAATCCGCCCCATCGGCGGATTCCCTTTATTTGACGATTTTATAGCCTTCCTGTATCGTGGGGGCATCCCATAGCTCCTCCGCGAGGTTTGGTCGCTCCGACGAGCGCCTGCCTGCCGGTAGGCAGGGATTTTTAATTGCATGAGCAGGTCACTTAAGAAAGGGCCCTTCGTGGACGCTAAGCTCCTGAAGAAGGTACTTCACAAGAAACCGGCATCGGCCGGGGTGATAAACACGTGGGCGCGCAGAAGCCAGATAAGTCCGGAAATGGTCGGGTTCACCTTCGGCGTACATAACGGCAAGTCGCACATCGACGTGCTCGTTTCCGAGGAAATGGTGGGCCATCGCCTCGGGGAATTCTCGCCGACGAAGAAATTCATCCGCCACGGCGGCAAGATGCAGAAGGAAATGGAAATGAAGAAGCAGGAGGCCGAGATCGCGTCGGCCCAGGCCGCAAAAGCGCCCGGCGCAGCCGCCGCGCCAGCGGCCAAAGCGGCGCCCGCAGCCAAATAACGTATGAGCCACGCAGTCCTGCAAAGCCATAATCAGACGCCGCGCAAAGTGCGTCTCGTAACGGAGCTCGTGAAGGGCAAGAAAGTGCCAGCGGCGCTCGCTGCGCTTCAGTTCCTTCCGAAGCGCGCCGCCGAGCCAATCGCCAAGCTCATCAAAAGCGCCGCCGCGAGCGCGAAAGGGAAAGGAGAAAATCCCGATGATATGACCGTGCAGTCCATCACGGTCGAGGGCGCCGGAATGCTGAAGAAGTACATGCCGCGCGCCTTCGGCCGCGCTTCGCTCATCCGCCGACGCAAGAGCCGCATCATCGTGAAGCTCGCTCCTGCATCGGTACATTCAGATGCTTCAGTATCTTCGACATCTCCGAGCTCCCGCTCTACGATATGACACACACCGTACATCCCTATGCGCATCGCCTCGGCATCATCCGGGACTGGAAGAGCCGCTGGTTTGCCGCGGACGGCAAGAGCTACCGCGAGAACATCAAAGTGGATGAACTCATCCGTCGTTTCCTCACCAAGCGCCTGCGCGGCACCTATACGAGCGGCATCGAGATAGAGCGCTCCGCGAGCGAGCTGCGCGTCATCCTCTCCACCGGGCGTCCGGGACTCGTCATCGGCCGTTCCGGCGAGAACGCGGCCAAGCTGCGCAAAGAACTCTCCGACATGGTGCACCGCATCGCTCCGACCGACCGGCGCACGCTCAAGTTCGATATCGTCGAAGTCCGCCAGCCGGAGACCGACGCGGCCGTCGTCGCGTACATGATCGCCGAAGGCCTTGAGAAGCGCATGCCGTTCCGCCGCGTGCTCAAGCAGACCGTGGAAAAGGTCATCGCCGCGCGCGAAGTCGAGGGCGTGCGCATCGCGCTTTCCGGCAGATTGGGCGGCGCGGAGATGAGCCGCAAAGAAGAGCTTAAGAAGGGCCGTATCCCACTTCAGACGTTCCGCGCGGATATAGATTTTGCGCACGAGCAGGCGTACCTCCCGTACGGTGTCATCGGCATCAAAGTGTGGATCTACCGCGGCGACAAGTACGAGGAAAAGAAAGCGAAGGTTGCAGGATAATTTTGTACTTATGCTTTTCCCGAAGAAAGTAAAACATCGCAAGTGGCAGACCGAGCGCATGAGCCAGAAGCGCCTCCGCCGCCCGGACACGCGCGGCACCACCGTCGCGTTCGGCTCCTACGGCCTCAAGGCGCTCACGAGCGCGCGCATCACGAGCAATCAGATAGAGTCCGCGCGCAAAGTGATCACTCGGGCGACCACGAAAGCGGGTAAGCTTTGGATACGCATTTTCCCGGACCGCCCGGTGACGGCCAAGCCGGCCGAAGTGGGCATGGGAAGCGGGAAAGGCGACCCGAAACACTATGTGTTCGAGGTTCGGCCTGGCCGCGTTCTCTTTGAGATAGACGGTGTTCCCGAGGACGTTGCGCGTGCGCATCTGCGCGAGGCGGGGATGAAATTGCCGGTCAGGACGGCCGTCGTCACGCGTCGCTAAGGTTGCGTCTATTCCATTTGTATGACAAAAAAGAACACAATGACGACCAAGACCGATCACGAGCTTGCGGAGCTCGTCGCGACGACGCGCGCGTCACTGCGGGCCGAGCGCTTCGCGGCCGCCGGCGCGCGCGCCAAAGACCCGAATGCGCTTAGAAAACTGCGCAAAACGGTCGCGCGCGCCCTGACGGAGCGACAGAAACGTACTTCGGCTGCTGCCTCAGCACATTCAGATGCTTCAGTATCTTCGACATCTCCGGGCTCCCGCCCTACGACCGCATAATGTATGGAACACACTCCCTCCCGCTCCGTTCGCTCCGCTCAGGATCTACGACCCCAATCGTTCGTCGGCGTCGTCGTGAAGACAGCGATGAAAGATACCGCCACGGTGCGCGTGGACCGCTACGTCAAGAACGCGAAGTACAAGAAGTATTTCGTACGCTCGAAAAAGTACCTCGCACATGACCCCGGCAATACGGTCAAGGTGGGCGACACGGTCACCATCGTGGCGACGCGACCGATCTCCAAGCTGAAGCATTTCGCTATTGACCCGGCAAAGACCGTCTCCGGCAACGGAGGTGAAAACTGATATGTTGCAAGACCGCTCCATCGTCACCATTGCAGATAATTCCGGCGGAAAGATCGGCCGCGTGTTCAAAATACTCGGCGGTTCCCGCCGCCGCTACGCAGGTATCGGCGATACTATCGTCATTTCCATACAGACGGCAGAGCCGCGTAAGGCCGTCAAGAAAAAGGAGGTGTACCGGGCCGTCATCGTGCGGCAGACGAAGCCGTTCGCAAGGAAGGACGGCTCCTACATCCGCTTTGACGAGAACGCGGTCGTGCTCATCGAGAAGCAGGGCAAGGAGATGGCACCGAAAGGGAACCGCATTTTCGGCCCCGTGCCGCGCGAGCTTTCAGAGCTCGGCTGGCATTCCATCGTGTCGTTGGCACCTGAGGTCGTCTAATTATTTTGGTATGCACGTACGAAAAGGAGACACGGTAAAAATCATCTCGGGAAAGGACAAAGGCAAGTCCGGCGTTGTTCTGCGCGCGCTCCCGCGAGAGAACAAGGTCATCGTCGAGGGCGCCGGGCTCTATAAGCGCCACTTGAAAGGCGCGGCCGGGAAGGTCGGGCGCATCGTGGAGCGTTCGCGGCCCATCCACGTTTCGAACGTGCAGCGCATAGAGAAATAAATATGTCCATCACCAAACAACGTCAGCAGCTTGCGTACGAGGAACTCAAAGAGGCGTTCCACTACACGAGCCCGATGCAGGGCCCGCGCATCACAAAAGTCATCGTCTCTTCCGGAGTCGGGAAGAAGCGCGACAAGAAACAGCTCGAGGTCATCGAGGACCGCCTCGCGCGGATAACGGGGCAAAAGACGTCGGCGCGGCCGTCGCGCATCTCCATCGCCTCCTTCAAAGTGCGCGAAGGCGACACGGTCGGACTCCAGGTGACGCTTCGCGGCGCGCGGATGTACGATTTTCTCGACAAGCTCATCCATATCGCCCTTCCGCGCACCCGGGATTTCCGGGGGTTGAAGGCGACTGCCATCGACGAAATGGGCAATATCACCATCGGCATCAAGGAGCACACCATTTTCCCCGAGACCTCGGACGAAGATCTCAAAGACGTTTTCGGCTTTGCCGTGACCATCGTTACTACGGCGAAAAACAAGGCGGAAGCGGAAGCGTTCTTCCGCCATCTCGGTCTCCCGCTTATCGTTGACTCGGGCACAAAACGCTGATAATCTCTAGATACGCTCTTCGGAGCTTTATTTTTTATGGCAAAAAAGTCCCAGTTGGCGCGATACGCCAAAAAAGTCACACTCGTGAAGAAGTACGCGGCAAAGCGTGCGGCTTTGAAATTGGCCGGCGACTACGAAGGACTCCAAAAGCTTCCGAGAAATTCCTCACCGGTGCGGCTCAAGAACCGTTGCGCCATCAGCGGACGTAGCCGCGGCTACATGCGCGCCTTCGGCCTTTCGCGCATCCAGTTCCGCGAACTCGCGCGCGAAGGCAAGATCCCGGGAGTTAAGAAAGCGTCTTGGTAATTTGTATGATTACTGACCGCGTCGGCGATTTCATCATCCGTCTGCAGAATGCCGCCCGCATCGGGAAGGCGGAGGTTGTCGCGCCGTATGGCGCGCACGTGCTCGCCATCGCGAAGAAACTGAAAGAACTCGGCTTTATCACTGCCGTGGAGACGAAGGAGCAGGAGGAAAGTGCGAAGAAAACCATCGCCGTAACGCTTGCCTATGACGAACGCGGACATGCGAAATTGCGCGGCGTAAAGCGCATCAGCAAGCCCGGCCGCCGTCTCTACGCTCCGTACACCGCCCTGCATCGCGTAAAAGGCGGTACCGGCGCGCGCATCGTCTCGAGCCCGTCGGGCATCATCACGGACGCGGAGGCGCGCACGTCGCGGGTGGGCGGCGAAGAACTGTTTGAGATTTGGTAATCCGCATTTCAATCATGAGCCACCTTGCAAAAAAGCCGATTTCCGTAGGAAAGACCACCGTCTCGGTGGAGGCAGGCGTGTTGACGGTCGCGGGCGCTAAGGGAACGCTCACGAAGCGCGTACACCCGTCCATCGCGGTCGCCATTGATGAAAAAGGCGTGCTCATCACGCCGAAAGACCGCTCGCGCCTCGCGAAGGCGCTCACCGGCACGTTCGCTTCGCACCTGAAGAATATGGTGGCGGGCGTGGAGACACCGTATGCCAAAAAGCTCGTTCTTGAAGGCGTCGGGTACCGTGTCGAACTGAAAGGGAAGGATCTCGTTTTCATGCTCGGTTTTTCGCACCCGGTCGCGCTTGCGATACCAGAGGACGTCACCGCGACCGTCGAGAAGAACGTCATCACGCTCAAGAGCCCCAACAAAGAGTCAGTGGGGCAGTTCGCCGCGAATATCCGGCGCGTGAAGCCACCGGAGCCCTACCTGGGGAAAGGCATCCGGTACGACGACGAGGTCGTCCGCCGCAAGCAGGGCAAGAAGGCCGTCTAATATCATGAGCCACGCACCTACCACGAATCGCGAACTCCGCATGCGCCGCCATGCGCGCGTGCGGGCGCGGATCAAAGGAACGGAAGCGCGTCCGCGGCTTGCGGTCTTCCGCAGCAACCGCTTCGTTTCTGCGCAGCTCATTGATGACGCGAAGGGAACAACGCTCGTGAACGCGCATGGCCGCGAATTCAAAGGGCCGCAGTCGGTACAGGCGGCGTCCGTCGGAGCGGCTATCGCCAAGCGTGCAAAAGCGGCCGGCATCACCGCGGTTGTCTTCGACCGCGGCGGCTACCGCTACGGCGGGCAAGTAAAAGCGCTTGCAGAGGCGGCGAGGGAAGGCGGTCTCACTTTTTAATATGGCTACACCTCCGATAGAAAAAGAGATCATACAGGAAGCGGAGACCGTGGCGGAGGCTGCGGCGGCGGTAGCGCCGGCCGAGACAGCGTCTGCCGCCCGGCCGCATGCGCGCGGCGGACGCGGGACGCTTCGCGGCCGCTCTCCGCGCGGCGGCGGACGCGGCCGTCCCCCACGGGAGCGCGGCGAATTCGAGCAGGTGACGATCGACGCTCGTCGCGTTGCACGCGTGATGGCGGGCGGCCGGCGTTTTAATTTCAGTTTGGTCGTCATCATCGGCGACAAGAAAGGCCGCGTCGGGGTCGGCCTCGGGAAAGGCGTTGACACCGCACTCGCCATAGACAAGGCGACGCGCGATGCGAAGCGGAATCTCATTACGGTCGTCCGCACCGCCTCCGGTTCCATCCCGCACCAGGTTTCCGCGAAGTACGCGTCTTCCACGGTCGAGATCATCCCTTCGAGAGGTCGTGGACTCGTCGCTGGTTCGGCGGTGCGGACAGTTCTCGACCTCGCCGGCGTGACTGACGTCGTAACGAAGATCCTTACGCGCTCCAAGAACAAACTCACCATCGCGCGCGCCACCGTCGAGGCGCTCAAGAAACTCCGCGCGAAATAATCTTTTACGTATGCAACTCCACACCCTCTTTCCTCGAACGAAGAACAGAAAGAATCCCCCGGTCGGCCGAGGCGGCAAGCGCGGCAAGACCTCCGGCCGAGGCGGCAAGGGGCAGACGGCGCGCGCCGGTCATAAGATCCGCCCGGAAGTCCGCGACCTCATCAAGAAGATACCGAAACGTCGCGGTTATGGCAGGAACCGTGCGCGCTCCGTACGAACGAACAGGGTAGCGGTTGCGGGAGTGAATATTGCCGCGCTTGAATCGGCGTATACGGCCGGTGAGACCGTTTCGCCGGCCTCGCTCCTCGCTCGGAACCTCGTGCGCAGGGCAAGAGGAAGAGTGCCGGCAGTAAAGATCCTCGGCACAGGATCACTTTCAAGGGCACTTGTCGTGAAAGGGTGCGCGCTTTCGGCTCCCGCGCGCGCTGCGGTCCTCGCGGCCGGCGGCACCGTCCGCGGCGAGCAGGGCCGAACCGTCCATGCTTGACACGCTCGTACGCAAACTGAAGCTTGCATTCGGCGACCCCGAGATCCGTTTCCGCATATTCTTTCTCGCCGCCGCTCTCGCACTGTTTCGATTCCTCGCGTCGGTGCCGATCCCCGGTGTCGACAAGAACGCACTCGCGGAATTTTTTGCGAACAATCAGTTCTTCGGGCTTTTGAATATATTCTCGGGCGGCGGGCTTTCGGGGCTCTCTATCGTGATGCTCGGGGTCGGACCCTATATCACCGCGTCCATCATCATGCAGCTCGGCACCATCATTTTCCCGCAAGTAAAGCAGGCATACTTCGAAGAGGGCGAGGCAGGGCGGGCAAAATTCATCGGCTGGAGCCGCCTCCTCACCATACCGCTGGCTGTCCTGCAGGGCGTCGGATTCCTGTTCCTACTTCAGAGCCAGGGGGTCCTTGCTCACCTTGGTTCGGTTGCGCTCGTCGCGAATATCGCGCTTATAGCTGCGGGCTCGATGCTCCTCATGTGGCTCGGCGAACTGGTGACTGAGTTCGGCATCGGCAACGGCGTCTCACTCCTCATTCTTGCCGGCATTCTTGCACAACTCCCGGCGAGCATCTCGCAGACCTTGTTCGCCGCGAGCGCAGCGGACATTCCGGCATATCTCGGCTTTCTCGTCCTCGCGCTCGCGATGACATATGCGGTCGTCGTCGTCTCCGACGCCGAACGCTCCATACCGATCGCCTACGCACGCGCGGTGCGCGGCGCGGCGCTCGCACAAAACGCCGCCACCTATCTTCCGATCCGTCTGTTGCAGGCAGGCGTCATCCCGATAATCTTCGCGCTCTCCCTACTTCTGTTGCCGCAGATGGCGCTCTCCATGCTCGGGGCGACGCAGCTTTCCTTCGCGTCTTCGGCGGCTCTCTGGTACACCGCGTTCCTCGCGAATCCCTGGAAGTACGGCGCGGTCTATTTCCTGTTCGTCGTATTTTTCACCTATTTCTATACCGCAGTGACATTTGAGCCGCATCGCGTCGCGGAAAATCTGCAGAAGACAGGCGCGTTCGTTCCGGGAGTACGTCCCGGTCGCGAGACGGAAAGTTTTATCGGCAGGGTGGTCAACCGCGTCACCCTTCCGGGGGCTACATTTCTCGGCCTTATCGCGGTCGCACCGAGCATTATTCAGGGACTGACCGGCGTTACCACGCTCGTTCTTGGTGGCACCGCCCTTCTTATCGCCGTGCAGGTCGCGCTCGATCTCGCCCGCAAGATAGACGCCCAGGTTTCGCTGCGCGAATACTAAAAATGCTAGAGTGAGCGGATGGAAACACAAACGATTTTTTTCGTAGGGAAGCCGGTGAGCGGCAAAGGGACGCAAGCCACACTGCTCTCAAGTGTAACGGGATGGCCCATTATCAGCACGAGCGGAGCGATGCGGACGATGACTGCCGAGGGCGGCGCAGTGGGGAAGAAACTCAGGGAGAGTATGGATGCGGGAATTCTCACGCCCTACTGGCTCGCGGCGTACATCTTTCTTGAATCTCTTTTTTCGGTTCCCGAGAATGGGAACGTCATATTCGACGGAGCGAATCGCACTCTGCTTGAGGCGCAGATCGTCATGGATTCGCTTGCGTGGCTCAAAAGGCCGTACCACATGTTCCACCTTCAGGTGTCGGACGCCGAGGTCCGCAAGCGCGTCGAGCTGCGGAGAGGAAAGGAAAACCGACTTGACGATCACGCAGTGGACAAGCGACTGGAAGAATATTACGCGCATACCGCGAAAGTGGTCGAATTTTACCGCACGGCCGGCGTGCTTATCGAGGTCAATGGCGAACAGGCGCCCGAGGCGATCGCGGCCGATATCAAGAACATCCTCAAGATCTGATGAAGATAAAAAACGACATCGAACGAGAGAACCTGATCGAAGGCGGGAAGCGTCTCGCGGCCGCGCTCGTTGCGCTTCGTGCGAAAATAGCGCCCGGAGTCACGGCCGAAGAACTCGATGACCTCGCGGAGCAAATGATCCGCGAGGGCGGCGATGAACCGTCGTTCCTCGGCTATACACCCGAAGGCGCCTCGCGTCCGTATCCGGCGACGCTGTGCGTTTCCATCAATGACGAAGTGGTGCATGGCATCCCGAATGAATCGAAAAAGATATTGAGGGAGGGTGATATTGTCGGTCTTGATCTCGGGCTTACGCATAACGGCATCGTCGTGGATGCGGCCATCACCGTACCGATCGGAAAGGTGAGCACCGAAGCGGCGAAGCTTGTTGTGGCGACCGAACGCGCGCTTGCCGCTGGTATTGCGGAAGCGATTCCCGGGAAACACATGGGCGACATCTCGAGCGCGATCCAGAGAGAGATCGAGCGTGCCGGTTTCAGGGTCGTGAAAGAGCTTGGCGGGCACGGCGTAGGCGATATTGTGCACGAGGAGCCGTTCGTTCCCAATTTCGGTCGCGCAGGCGATGGGCCGCTGCTTGAGGAAGGCATGGTGCTTGCGCTCGAACCCATCGCGAATGCGGGGAAAGCGTCGGTCGTACTCGCTCCCGATGGCTACACCTACCGTACGAAGGATGGTTCGCGAAGCGCTCATTTCGAACACACTATCTTGCTCGAAAAGGACGGAGCGCGTATCATAACGAGATAAACCGCCGTAGGCGATATTTTATTTTTTAACTCATGGCTACCATGCATCCAAAAAGTGAACGGACGTTCGTAATGATAAAGCCCGACGGTGTGAAAAAGGGGCTCATCGGCGAGGTCATTAAGCGTTTCGAACAGCGCGACCTGAAAATAGTCGCGCTTGAGATGTTCCAGCCGACGTACGAAGAGATGGATGCGCACTACCCGAAAGACCTTGAGTGGATAACGCGTCTCGGAAATAAGACGCTCGCGACGTACGAAAAATACAACGTGGACCCGGTAAAAGAATTAGGAACGAAAGATTCGGCGAAGATCGGTCCCGAAATACGCAAGTGGCTGCTTGAGTACATGCTCGCCGCGCCCTTGGTGAAAATGGTAGTCGAGGGAGCCCATGCAGTCGATATGGTGCGCAAGATATGCGGGCCCACGATGCCGTACCTCGCCGATATGGGCACTATCCGCGGCGATTTCACGAACGACTCGCCAGTGCTTGCCAATATGGAAAAACGGGCGGTCGCGAATATCCTTCATGCGTCGGAAACGGCGGAAGAAGCGGCGCACGAGATCGAACACTGGTTCGGACAGAAAGAAATGTATAGCTATAAGCGGCACGGCGACTAGGCCCGGAAAGCGCCGAAATACATCGTTTTTTCATCTTCTTCACAGAGAGATTTGACACGGGGTGTATACTTGAGATTGGAGCTGTTCTTAAAAACGCAACTTGCCTCATATATGGGAGCTCCGCATTAAGGCGTGCTTGGCGAATTCCGCAAGGAGATCCGATAGCCGTCGTTGCTTTTCCCACCTGGCAAGATAAAGTTGCTTAAGAGAATGGCTCCGCGAAAAAGCCGCCCCGCAAGAGGCGGCTTTTTCGCGCTCAAAGCGGAGTCGGGGGATCATTATGCTACATTTCATGCATGTCATTGCGGTTGAGCTTTTTTGGAGGGGCGGGGAAGGTGACCGGCTCCAACTTTTTAATTGAGGGAGCACACGGGAAGATCCTCGTTGATTGTGGCATTGAGCAGGGTACCGACATTGTCGCGGAGCACATTTATGGACCGTTCCCGTACGATGTGCGAACGATCGGGGCGTTGGTGGTGACGCATGCGCATCTCGATCATGTCGGACGTATCCCGAAACTCGTGCGAGACGGTTTCCGCGGGAAGATCTACATGACGCCGCCGACGAAAGACCTCTCCGAACTCATCTTGCGCGATTCGGTGGAAATCCTGAGGGAAGATGCCTCGCGCCGCGATTTGCCGCCGCTATATGAAGAGAAAGACGTGGACGCCGCCTTCTCGCTTGTCGAGACGCTCGAATACCACACTGAAAAAGAAGCGGTACCCGGTCTTTCTGCGTATCTGCGGAACACCGGCCATATTCTCGGCTCGGCAAGCGTGCGGATCCGCGGCGAGGACGGGACCGCGATCGCGCTTACGGGCGACATCGGTAACTCCCCTTCGCCTCTCCTGCCGGATTGGGAGCCCGTGCAGGATGCCGATGCGCTCATCATGGAAAGCGTTTACGGTGACCGGCCGCACTCACCGCACGCGACACGGGTGCCGCTCCTGAAGGACACACTGAAACGCGCGATACGCAGAGGCGGCACGATACTCATCCCCGCCTTTTCGATGGAGCGTACCCAGCTCATGCTCTACGAGCTCTCGAATTTCTTTGACACGGGCGATCTACCCCGCATTCCCGTGTTCCTTGATTCGCCGCTTGCGATACGCATGACGAAATTGTATGAGAAATGGGGCCCGTCGTACTTCAAAGCCGCGGCAAAAGCGGAGATGAGACGCGAAGGAAACATATTCGATTTTCCATTCCTCACCAAGACGCTCTCGCGCGAAGAGTCGCAACGGATAGCCGCCGTGCCGAATCCAAAAATGATCATTGCGGGCGCGGGAATGAGCCATGGCGGCAGAATAGGCGGGTGGGAAGCGCGCTATTTACCCGATCCAAAGACAACCCTTTGCATCGCCGGCTACCAGGCACCCGGGAGTCCCGGGCGGCGCATGCTGGAGGGAGCGTCGGTCGTGCGGCTCGCCGGCTCCCCGGTGCCCATCAGGGCGAACATCGAGAAACTCGAAGGATGGTCGGCGCACGCCGATCGCGACGGGCTTCTCGCCTTCGCGCAGTCGGCCCTTCCGCGGCCGAAAGCCGTTTTCACCGCCCTTGGCGAACCCTCTGCCGAACGGTATCTAGCCCAGCGCATCCATGGCTACCTCGGCGCTCGCGCCGTCGTCCCCGAAGCGGGACAAATATGGGAAATTTCCCGAACGTCCGTACATAGGGTATAAAAAGCGGCCGGGGAGACCGCACGCTCGGTGCGATCTCCCCGGCCAGCTAAGCAATAATCCTCGGCATAGGTCCTCTGTTAACTGGTATGACTCTCCCCCGCGGGACTGCCTTTGTAGCATAAGCGGTCGAGGATGAAGCAATGATGAATTTTCATCTTCATGAAGGGTTCATACTGCATATTTTATGCTCCGAAAGGTATACTTAACCCGAAAGATTACGTAACATAACCATGAGAATACTGCTTGTCGAGGACGAAGAACGTCTTGCGGAAGTTTTAGCCGAAGGACTGAAGCATAAGGGGTACGCCGTTGACATCATCAATGATGGCGTAAAGGGATATACGCGCATCTCACTTCACCGGAATGACTACGACCTCGTCATCCTTGACCTCATGCTTCCGGGAATGAGCGGTCTCGACATCTGCCGCCAAATGCGCGCCGAGGGCATCACGTTGCCCATCCTCGTCCTGACCGCGCGGAACGAGGAGGAGCAGAAAGTGAATCTCTTGCTCGCCGGTGCCGACGATTATCTCGTGAAGCCATTTTCATTTGAGGAGCTCGCGGCGCGCATCCAAGCGATCCTCCGGCGGCCGACAGAAGCGGTGCCGACGGTACTTCGCGCGCTCGACATCGAACTTAATCCGGCGGAACGCACCGTGAGCCGCGACGGGGTTCCCCTCACGCTTACGCTGAAGGAATTCGGCTTACTCGAATACTTTCTGCGCCACCCGAACCAAGTCATAAACCGCGAGGACCTCGTGGCTCACCTGTGGGACTTCAATTACGAATCGTTCAGTAACGTGGTGGATGTGCATATAAAAAATCTACGCAAAAAACTCGACTTCGGTTCGGAACCGAGCGTCATAGAAACCATCCGCGGCATCGGCTACCGGCTCCGCGCTTGACAGATCATATCATACGCCACGGACGCCGAATGGATGCGGGACCCTCTTCAGAGCGGCTGCTATCTCCTTGAGTCCCGCCGGTTTCGTGAGGTGATAATCGATTCCTGCCTGCCTGGCCCGCTCCTTGTCCTCATCCTGTCCGTAGCCGGTGAGTGCGATGAGGAAGTAGGGTTTTTTCTGTGCGTGCAGCTGGCGGGCCACTTCATACCCATCTATGTCCGGCAGCCCGATGTCAAGAAGAACGATCTCCGGCTCGAACTCAAGCGCTTTCTGGACAGCTTCGGCTCCGGTATACGCTATGGTCGTCGCGTGTCCGCGAAGCTCGAGGAGTTTGGCGAGCGCGTCGGTTGCCTCCGCATTGTCGTCGACGACCAAGATCTTGAACGCCCGCTTCACCCGTCGGGACCTGTGGACCGTTTGAGGCGAGAGGGGGATATCGTCGGGAGAGGGCGGCTTCGGTCGTGCGGCCTTGGATAGGGGCAACCGCACGATGAATTCGGACCCTGTATTGAGGCCCGCACTCTTCGCCTCGATCGTGCCGCCATGCATTTCGACCAACTGCCGCGTGAGCGGCAGGCCGATACCGACCCCTTCGCTGCTCAATTGGCCTCGGTTGATCTGGAAAAATGGCTCGAAAATACGGCGCAGCATGTTCTTGGGTATCCCCATACCGTTATCGCGCACGGAAATGACTGCGGTGTCCTTCTCACGCCGTACGGCGAGGTCGATAAGGCCACTTGGCTTTTTCGTAAATTTTACCGCGTTCGTCACGAGGTTCACGAATATCTGCTCGAGCCGCACTGGGTCCGCCTCAACAAGGAGTTCTTCGTCCGATCTCGTAATGGTGAGGGCGTGGCCGTGTTTTTGCGCGAACGGAAGGATGGACTGCTCAAGCCTGTTAATAAACTCGTCCAGGTTGATTGCCTCCTTATGCAAGGAAAGTTTTTTCTGCGAAATGCGGGAAATATCGAGAAGGTCGTCCAAGAGGCGCACCATCGCGCGCGCCCGCTCATTGATCGTTTCAAGAAGTTTTGAGGCGTTCGGCGTGGAAATGCCCTGCATGCGAATAAGCTCGATCGAATTGAGAACCGTGGCGAGCGGATTGCGCAATTCATGAGCGAGAACGGCAAGGAATTCCTTTTTCGCTTCGTCTTCGGAGCTGATTTTGTACAGCGCGGTTTCAAGCTCGTCCACATGTTGCGCCAGCGTTTTCAGCGCTTCTTTGCGCTCCTCGACGACCGCCGTGAATACGAGGAACACGACGCTCATGGTCGCCAGGAATACCTGCAGATGCCAAAGCCCGAGGTCGACGAACGGACCATGACCGAGGATGGTACCTGGAATCGCGATCACAGACGCGATCAGGAGGGAGAGCGTCATGCCGCGCGGTCCGGTGCGGAGGGCAACCCACGTGAGCGGTATAAAAAGGCCGTACGCAAACGAAGTGTACGAGGACCAGAAAATCATGTACGAAAAGACCGCGACGGCAGCGGATGAAGCTGCCAATTCAACGTACTGCAGCCGCGTCCTCTTGTAGAGAGGTTGATTGAACCACTTCAGAATGAACGGCGTACACACCAGGATGCCGAGCGTGTCCCCGATCCACCAGGTACCCCACGTCGCGGAAAACGCCACAGAAGACACGGAGCCTCCGAGCCACAATGCTCCGGTCCCGACCGTCGCGGTAACGCCTGAAATGAGGAAGGCGTTCGCCACTATGCCAACGTTGTCGCGGAGCCGTATAACCGACGGAGTATAGTTGGTGTACCACCGTATCAGGAAAGAACCGGCCAAGGGTCCGAGCGTGTTCCCGAGCGCGATGGCGAGCGCCACCAGCGGTGCCGCACCGACGGAGGAATTCAACAAAAACGCTGCGAAGAAAACCCCGGGCCATACGCGGTAGCCGTACAGTATGAACGCGGCAAATGCAATTCCCGAAGGGGGCCAGACGAGTGCCGCAAACGTGTTAACCGCATGGATATGCAGGCCGACGTATCCCGTGACCAAGTACGCAAAAAAGATAAACACAAAGAGATTCGTTTGCTTCGTATCGGTATCGCGCTGGAGGGGTTTTGCCATTTCAAGGGGAAAAGACACGGACAGTATGCCCATCTCCCGAACTATATGCAATCTTTATGAAAAAATCATGAATCACGCGTTCACGGCATATTAATATGCCGTTCATTATGATTTGCGGACATGCACACCACGCCGGACGAAAAAAGGCAAGCGCTTTTTACCGAAATGTACCGCGAGCATCTGCAGGAGCTCATTCGTCACGCACGGTCTATGGTCAATAATCGCGAACTGAGCGAGGACTTGGTGCAGGACGTGTTCGTGAAGATGTGGGTGTATCTCGTCCGCGGCGGAAAGATAGAAAAGGCACGGGCATTCCTTCATCACGTCCTTAAGAACGCCGTCGTGGACGTGTACCGGAAGCATAAGACCGTCTCGCTTGATGCGCTCGTTGATCAAGGACGCGAACCGAGCGTGGATGACTCGGAGCGGATGCTCGATCTGCTCGATGGCAGGAGCTTGTTCACGCTTATTGACCGCTTGCCCCGGAAATATCAAAAAGTATTGCGTATGAAATATGCGCGCAACCTTTCCTACGAAGAAATCTCGCAGTATACGGGACAATCGAGAAACACGACCGCCGTACAGGTACACCGTGGTCTCGAGAAGCTGAAACTCTTACACAACCCGCTGTAGACCCGTTTCTCTCTTTATGCTACTTGCTTCGCGATGCGGGCAAAAATGGCGGGATAGTCGGAAGCGAATTGCGCGAGAACTTTGCGGTCGAGTTGCACGCCGCCTTTCTTCAGTGTGCTGATGAACGCGCTGTAGGATGCGTGGCCGTTGTCGCGGACGGCGGCATTCAGCCGGACGATCCACAGCTGGCGGAAATCGGTCTTTTTGTCGCGTCGGTGGGCGAAGGCGTAGCGGCCCGCGCGCATGACCGCTTCATGCGCATAGCGCTCTTTCTTGGAGCGGACGCCGCGGTAGCCCTTGGCCCTCTCGAGAAGATTCTTGCGCCGCTTCTGCGCCATCATGCCTCCTTTTATCCTGGTCATACGAAAATAATTATCGTGTGTACTGTTAAGAGCCCGGAAGGAAACGGCGGCGCACCCGCGCGCTCAAATGGAGCAGGGTCGAGCGGCGTTTTTGCGAACGCTCCGAGCCGCTTTGCTTCGCGTTGAAATGGTTCTGCCCCGGACGGCGCGTGACGAGCTTCCCCGTGCGCGTGACGCGTATTCGCTTCATGTACGACTTGTTTGTTTTCATGGATTTGTTTTGTTTCCTATCCTGGTTTTATCGATGGATTTTTCCCGTTTGGCTTGAGCCTGCATGTCGCGTTCTATCACCCCGGCGAAACCCTTCGGGCTTCGCGTGATGGGCTCGGCGACTTTATATGCATACGGGATGCGCAGAAGGAACCGTTCCAGGCGCTCCTTCAGGAACTCCTCGCTCATCCCTTTGTAGCGGCCTTTGAGGAAGAGTTCCGCGCGCACCCGGTGGCCTTCGGCAAGCCATTCGGCCGCCTTCTTCGCTTTCAGAAGCATGTCGTGGTCGCCGGTCCCCACTTTAATCTGGACCTCCTTGGTCTCGGATATCTTCACCTTCGACCTGGCGACTTTTTCTTTCTTGCTTCGCTCATATTCAAATTTACCATAATCCATGATTTTCGCAACGGGCGGGACCGCTGAAGGCGATATTTCAATGAGGTCGAGCCCGGCCTGGAGCGCCGCCTGGAGTGCTCTCTCGAGCGGGAGGATACCGAGATTCTCGCCCTGTGCGCCGATAACGCGCAGCTCATGCGCGCGTATCTCGTTATTTATGCGGAGTCGGTCGGTAGCCACTGGAAGTGGCTAGAATATAGCACAAAAAGGGGAGCGAACGCAACGCGGCAATGCGATTTCGGAGCACAGGTCGGTGCGCCCAGCGGCGCACCGCCTTCACTCTCGGCTCGCAAATTTCGGCGCAGGCCTCTACGGCGCCGAAATTACCATGCTGCTTCGCCTCCGGAATTCAAAGCAAGGTCCTGTCTTGTTCAGCCATGTCCAAAGCCCTCTTCAATCGTTCCCTGGTATTTTGGCCCATAAATCGAATTGCTTGTGCTAGCACTTCAAGCTGATGGTCAACTTGAAGTCCATTTTCAATTCTCGTACCGAAAATATCATTCAACTGCCCTGCTACCTCAAAAGCTTTATTGCGACTTGCCTCTTTTCTCTCGGGGGTATTTTCGAAGGCCATAGTTCTTATTGTTAGATGACACCCCCATTGTATCTTATTCTGCTGGTTATTGGCTGATCAGCTGGCTCGGGTCGGAGAGGATGATCTCGGCCCTGCCTTGGTAGCTGGATATCTTTCCGGAGAGCGTCACCGTCCTTCCCGCGTAGCGGGCGAGGTCGCCGAATTTCTTCGCGTCGTCCGCGAAAATAACGCCGGAGAACGGACAGGTCTTATAACTCTTGCAGAAGTCCAAAAAGACGGTTCCGCTGTTCGCGGTGTGGGCGTTGACAAGCGTGCCCCTTACGGAGGCGTACTCGCCGATATGCGCGGGAGCATCGGTATAGTCGATCGTCCCGGCTCTCCCGGGAGCGTCCGTTCCCGTTCCTGCTCGGTTGCCCGCGTATGCATCCAGTAATGTCGTCAATACGGTTTCATACGTCTGTCGGAGTGATGGATCGGTGCCAATCTCGAGGATCTCATCATTTTCGAGGGTTGCCGACCTCGTCCAGTTGTAACTGCCAAATGCGTAGGAGCGTTCGGTTACCAGGAGCTTAATGTGCATAATGCCGTTTCCACTCGCGTGCCGTTCGGTGAAAAGGGGGATGCCAGCGGCAAGCAATTGCGCCGTGATGGGAGCGCCGTAGCTACTTACGCTCTGCTCGGAGTCCACGATGCCCTTTACGTCGACGCCGCGCATCTTCGCTTCCACAAGAGCGTCGGCGATGTTGGAGAGGGTGAACGTGTAGATCGCGAAATAGATACGCTCCTTCGCGCTCTCGATAAGAGCGATGAGCTCCTCGTCATTTCGCTTTTGATCCAGGCTGTAAAGTACGCGTAGCGAGCCCGCTTCCGGCGCCGCAATGGTCTGCGCCGGGATACTCACCCCGCGAGTTCCGCTACCGCCTGCAACATATCCCATACCGCCCGCCGCAAGTGCAAGCACGAGGGCCGCTCCCACACGGAGAAGCTTCCGGCTCATACGCTATTATCGGCTCCCGCAAGCATGGCCCTCTTTGCGCGATAGACAAGAAGGTTATGCCGGCCGACGAAGAAGAGGATGAGCACGAAAACACCGGCAACGCCCCAGCGCAGGTGGCCCACCCATCCCGATGTAATGCTTCCGAACCAGTACGAGGCGGTAAAAAGGACCGTTAAGAGGACGAGGCCGCCGGCAATTGCCATCGGTATGTAGGTCCGGAGGGGGAAACGGAAGAAGCCGCTCGCAACGTATGTCGTGAAGCGCAGTCCGGGTACGAAATGTCCAGAGAGAACCGTGAGCGCGTAGCGATTTTGAAGCCATGAACGCATCGGGGCGGTGAGGTCGTGATCGATATAATGCGCGAGACGCGGATGCGTGCGTGCGAGCCAGCCGAGAGAATACAGCACCGTATCGCCGATAAGGATACCGACATAAATGGACAAGAACGCAAGCGGCGCAGAAATAATGCCGTCGGCCGCAAGCACCCCGACAACGACCGTGGTCAGGTCTTCGAGGAAAAAGGCGCAGAGCACGATCGTAAGCGACAAAAGTACGGTGCTGTCGACCGTGCCGCCGATGACGCCCGAGATGGAAGGAAGCATACGTGGTGCAGTGTAGCAGATTTCTCCTGTATTCTATGATATCGTGCGGCGTATGGCGCGCCTGCCCACGCTCATATTCGGTGTTATACTCGTTCTTCTCGGATTGCTCGGGTTCATTTCGAATCCGCTCATCGGCGCGCATGCGCTCTTTGCGGCCGACGCCGCGCACAACGTCGTTCACATTCTTCTCGGCGTGCTCCTTCTTACGGTCGCCTTTTGGGCGAAGGAAAGTTCCGCGCTGTGGCTCAAAGGCGTCGGCATACTGCTGTTCCTGTTCGGTCTTGCCGGCGTCATCAGCGTCCCCGAAACGGGTGGGGCATTGTTCGGTGCCTTCATGACGAACCGATTTTCAGACTGGTTCCATTTGGTCGCGGGTGCGATCGTCTTTTTCGGTTCCTTCCATGACAAGGACGATCCGCACACGTCCGCTAGCGGGATGAAATTCTAGATTTGCGCTTCGGAGCCGACGCGCGTATCCTGAACGTGCATGAAGCGGATCGCGGTCGTTTGCATTCTTATTCTGGCCTTCGCCGGGCTTGCCGATTCGGCGTACCTTGCTCAGCACGAGGTGAGCGGGTCGCCGATGCTCTGCAATATCGAGGGTCTTTCGGGCTGCAATACGGTCGCCTCGAGTCAATATTCCTACCTCTTCGGCATTCCGGTCGCCGAATACGGTGTTCTCTTCTACAGCATCCTGTTTGCGCTCGCCGCCCTCGAATTGTTCCTATTCAGCCGGCTCCTGCGCCGGGTGCTCCAAGCGCTGGCGCTTATCGGCATCGTCGTTTCCATCTTCTCCACACTCCTTCAGGCGTTCGTTATCAACGCGTTCTGTATTTACTGTCTCGCTTCCGCCGTCATCACGGTTCTTATTTTTATCGCCGCTGGCTTTATTGAGCCGGTATGGAGGAAGAAGAACGGGGATCCCCCGATGATCACTCCGCCGCCTGCGCCTCCGCGCCTGCTGATGCCTCCCGCTCCCTAGTTCTCATGCAGCGCGCACTCCTCATTCCGCTCATACTGATTCTCCTGCCGATGAATTCTCATGCAGCGCGCGCTCCCGCCACGTTCTCAGCGTCGCGCTCTGTTCTTGTCTCGGATTCTTCGGCGGGAAACATGTACGCCGGAGGGGCTTCAATCGTCATTACCGCGCCAGTGGGCGGCGATCTTTCGGCAGCGGGGGGCTCTGTGGTAACGGCTGCGCCAGTGGAAGGCGACGGCCTTCTGCTCGCCGGCTCGGTGAGCGTGCGTGCGCCGGTCGGAGGAGATCTGCGGATCGCGGGCGGGAGCGTCAATATCGAGACGCCGGTCGCGGGCGATCTCGTTGCCTTCGGTCTTTCGGCGAATAGTTTGGGCCGCGTGTCCGGGAACACGCTCATTGTCGCCGCGAACACGACCATAGCGCAGGGTGCCTCCGGCCCGGTCGTCATTTACGGTAACAATATTTCCTTAGCCGGCGATTTCGCTGACGATGTGACCATCATGGCATGGGGGCGGGTGGCGCTTACGGCGAGCACCACCATTCGGGGCGCGCTTACCTATGAAGCGCCCATGGAGGCGCTCATACCCGCTTCTGCCCGCATCCTCGGCGGCGTGAAGTATACGAATGCGTCGTATCTTCCCGATGCGGGCACGTCTCGCATCCTTTCGCTCATAAGCATTGGATTCTTCCTGCTCATTCGCATATTGGGAGCTCTCATTCTCGCCGGACTGTTCGCGGGACTGTTCCCGAAGTTCGCCGATGCGATGGCGCAGCGCGCGTTTTCCGCTCCCCCGCGCAGTATTCTGCTCACCGTTCTGCTCGGCATCGCGGCGTTCGTCGTGACGCCGGTCTTCTTCCTCCTGCTTGCCCTGACTTTTGTCGGCATGGGCCTCGCACTCCTCTTTTTCATCGCCTACGCGCTCATCGTGTTCCTGTCGCTCATATACGCGGGCATTCTGCTCGGCAGCTTCTTCGCACGCCGCTTCATGGGCCGCGATTCGGTGCTCTGGCATGACGGCGTGCTCGGCATGCTGGCTCTCTCGGTCATCGCGCTCGTCCCGTACGTCGGCGTCTTCATCGTTCTGCTTTTCATGGCGTTTTCCGCAGGCGCACTGCTGCTTATGTTCTTCCAATTCGCATTTCCGCACGACGGAACCGCTTCAGAACTCCTATGAGCCGCGCCGTCCGTGCCGAACGCGCGAAAAAAGTCGTCGCGTACCTGAAGAAGACCTACCCGCTGCCCAAAAGCGAGCTTCTTGCGGAAGAACCGATGCAATTCGTGGCTTCTGTCATTCTTTCGGCGCAGTGTACGGACAAGGCGGTGAACAAACTGACGGCGACGTTGTTCAAGAAATACAAAACGCCCGCCGACTTTGCGAGGGCCGACCTCGCGACGTTCACTGCAGAGATCTCCTCGGTGACCTTTTTTCGCAATAAAGCGAAGGCCATCATCGGCGCGGCGAAAATGATCCAGGAAACGTACGGCGGGAAAATCCCGAAAACCGAAGCGGAGCTCGTTCTCCTGCCGGGTGTTGGCTACAAGACCGCGCATGTCATTTTGGGCGAGCTGCATAACGTATGGGAAGGCATCGCGACCGATACGCACGTGAAGCGTTTCGCGAAGCGTTTCGACTTGACCGACAACGACGATCCCACGAAGATCTCCAAGGACCTCGAAGCGCTCATACCGAAGAAGGACTGGAAATACGTGAACAACGGTCTCGTGCTCTATGGGCGGTACGTGTGTCCGGCGCGTCAGCATGATTGCGGCAATCACTCGCTGACCAAGCTCTGGCCGCCTGCCGGACACCGCTGGCCGAAGGGGGAAGTAGGGCGCCAATACAGCGACCGATGACAACAGCGGAATTTAGAGCGGTGGTGTGGCGATACTATCGGGCACACGGGCGGCACGATCTTCCATGGAGAAAGACGCGCGATCCGTACAAAATCCTCGTATCGGAGGTCATGCTCCAGCAGACGCAGGTAGAAAGGGTAATCCCTTTCTATGCCGAATTTACGCGGCGTTTCCCGACCGTACGGTCGCTCGCTCAAGCGCCTCTTTCCGACGTTCTGAAGTGCTGGCAGGGCCTCGGCTACAATCGCAGGGCGAAATTGCTCCGGAGCGCCGCGAAAATACTCGCAATGCGGAAAATCGCGGACGTTTCGGAATTTGAGAAATTGCCGGGCGTCGGTCCGTATACAGCGCGCGCCATCGCCGCCTTCGCGTACGACACAGACGTCGTTTTTATAGAAACCAACATCCGTACGGCCGTCATCCATCATTTCTTCGCAACACAGGAAAAAATCTCCGATGCGGAAGTCGAGAAGATCTTGAAGCGCGTGTTGCCCGAGGGAAGGGCGAGGGAATGGTACAGCGCGCTCATGGACTACGGCGCCCGTCTGAAGCGTTCCGGCAACTCGCACAATGCGCGAAGCAACGCCTATGCAAAGCAATCTAGGTTCGCCGGCTCCTTGCGTGAAGCGCGCGGTGCCATTTTGCGCGAGCTTTCCAAAGGAGCGTTGCCGCGCGCTCGTCTCTCCGGCCTCCTCGGCGTCTCACGCCGCGCGCAAGCTACCCGGGCGCTTAAGGCGCTTCAATCGGAAGGGCTAGTGCGCGCGAAGAGAGGAACATTCTCGCTTGCGGATTAGCTCCGTCAGATAATTCGCGACAGATAAACGCGTAAAAGGAAATACTAACTGGCACTCGGCGACCGGAACGAGGAGGACAAGGTCGGAGTATCGAACGAGGATCATCGAAAATCCTTTATAAGCAGCGTCGATGTCACGCCGGCACTGGCAATGAATCCGCCGGTGAGCGCGAAAAAGAGGGGATAATTTCCGAAGAGGAGGATGATACTTGCGGCGACCGGTGCGACCAGGTTCGCCACGGGCCAAATGCCCCGGAAGACGCTTATCGAGTTGACGTCTTTTTCGCTCACGCGCCGGAAGAAGTGCCCTTCCGTCATGCTTTCGACGAGCGCCGCTCCCGCGCGCGAGGTGACTAGCACCGCGAGGATGAGGATGAGCGGCGTGTTCTGTGTAAAAAGGCTTATCGCCGCGAATGAAGCTCCGGCGAGAATGTAGCCGATGAACATCATCTCTTTGTCGCCGATTACCTTGTCGGCCAATATGCCCGCCGGGTACTCGATAAGCACGTACGGGACCAGCATGACGGCGAATATCCAGCCGAGGTCGCTCCAGGGAATGCCGATGATCTCGTGCAGATACAGTGGAGTATAGAAGGGTGCCCATGAGAAAAAAAGATAGAGCAGAAAATGACCGAAGGTGACGGCCGCAAGGTCGCGGTCGCGCACCATACATTGCGCCGTATCTTTGACGTGCGAGAGGAGCGGCGGAGTTCCGGGGGGCAATTTCCGCGCGGCAAACAGAATGATGAACGGCACTGTGGCGGCCGCGGAGGCGATGAAGACGAGGTGATAAGCGTCACGCGACGCAAGGAGCGCTCCCATGAGAAGCGGGGCGGCGAGCGCCGCCACGTTCCACGCGGTCAGGAAAATGGTCCGTACGCGCCCCGTGACTCCTTCTTCGGCCACCGTCGCCTCCAAGAGCAGGTCGAGCTGGTATGCGAGGAACGGTCCAAGAGCGATAGCCATTGAAGCGAACACGGATACCGAGAGCGCATTTGGCACGGCGGCGAGCGCGAGCAGAGATAACATTTCGAGTATTGCGATGATGATGGCGAGTTGCTGCGCACCGTAGCGGGCAACGATGCGGGGGAGGAAGGGAAAGACGATGCATGAAACAAGTGCGCCGGCGGCGATGACCAATCCGGCGGACACCTCCGACATGAAGGAGAAAAGATAAGGCACAATGATGTAGGTAAGAGCTGTCGAAAAAAGCGCAAAGAAGAAATTTCCGAGCGACAGAACGACTCGCGGACGCATAGTGTTTCGAGCATAGCACACAAAGAACGCGGCTCGCCTCAGGCGAGCCGCGTTCCGCAAAACGTCTACATCCCGATAAGAACCGGGATGACCATCGGCGCTTTATTGGTGCGGGCGAAGAGGAACCCCGCGATGACATCGGTCAGGTTGTTCTTCACATAATCGAGGTCGATCGGGTTCATATTGCGCGTGGAATCCTCGATGGTCTTCTTGATGAGGACGCGCGCCTCATTGAGAAGATTCTGCGACTCGCGCAGATAGATGAAACCGCGACTGATGATGTCGGGCGACTTGCGCAGTTTCCCGGTCTTGAGGGCGACGCTCGCGATAATGACGAACATACCGTCCTTGGCGAGCGACTGGCGGTCGCGAATGACGACTTCCTGTATGTCGCCGATCGTAAAGCCGTCAACGACCATCGGCGCGGAAGGCACTTTTTGCTTGTGCACGTTCATCCGCTCGCCGTTCTCAATGTCGATGACCGTGCCGTTGTCCGGCACGATGATGTTCTCCTTCGGAAAGCCCGACTGTTCGACGGCCTTCGCATGGCAGCGCAGCATTGAGTGGTAGCCGTACGCGGGCATGAAGAACGTAGCCCCGACTTGCTTGTTGATCCAGACCAGCTCGCCTGTGTTGCCATGGCCGGTCGAATGGACGTCGCTTGAGCGGTAGTGGATGAGCGTCACACCGTGACGGTAAAGATTGTCCTTCAGTTTCTGCACGGCTATCTCATTACCGGGGATGACGGAAGAGGACAGCACGATGGTGTCACGCTCGTTCAGGGTAATGTTCTTATGCTGTTCGGTGGCGATGCGCATCAGCGCCGCGAATTCTTCGCCCTGCGCGCCGGTGGAGAGAATGACGATCTTGTCCGGCGGATAATTGCCGATGTCCTGCGCGGGGATGATCGTCTCCTTCTTTATCTTGAGAAGGCCGGTTTTTTCCGCGATCTCGAGGTTGTTCCGGATGGAACGACCTTCGGTGACGATTTTTTTCCCGAGTTTTTCCGCCGCTTCCATGATGTGGATCATGCGTTCGAACTGTGACGCGAATGTCCCAATGATGAGGCGACCGGAGACCGTCTTAATGATCTCCTCGAGCGTCTGGATGACGCGCTTCTCGGGAATGGAGAAACCGTCCTTTTCCGCGTTCGTCGAGTCGGCGATGAAGAAAATGTTTTTATCTTTGCCGATGGTGCCCCACGTCTTTACTTCATGCTCGGCGGGTACGCCATCATCATGGTCGAGCTTCAGGTCGCCGGTGATGACGACATTGCCCTGCGGAGTCTCGACCGAAACACCCATCGAGTCGGGGATAGAGTGCGTGACCGGGAAGAATTTGACCCGAGTGCTCCCGATGGTCACGGATTGGCCGACTTCGACGGTGTGTATCTCGGATTTAGGCACGTCCGGATATTCTTCTTGCCGTCGCTGGATCATGATACCAGTGAGATTCTGCGTATAGAGCGGAGGCGTTCCGAATCGCGGCAGTGTGAAGGGAATGCCGCCGATGTGGTCGAGATGTCCGTGAGTGATGATGACGCCTTTCACGCGGTCGGCGTTCTTCTCCAGATATTTCGTGTTGGGGAGGATGTAATCGACCCCCGGGGAGGTATCCTCGGAAACGAATTGGAAGCCGGCGTCAAAGACGAGAATGTCGCCGGTCGCGCCCACTTCGACTGCGGTCATGTTACGGCCGACCTCTTCGACGCCTCCGAGCGGGATGATGCGGACCGTCGTTGGTCCTGCCGGTTCCGGAAAATAATCGGCGGCGCGGGGAACTCGGTTCGACTGGCTCATGGGACGGCGCAGGATGCGCTGAATGCGGCGCGACGCGCCGCCGGGGCGGGATGTTCCCCTTCCTCCTCGGTTCGAATGGCGGCCGCCTGGTTGCGAGCGGCCTCGTTCAGGCAGACCGCGCTCGAAACGCCGCGGCCCCCCCGGCCGCGGTGCACGCGATGGCGCCGGACGCGTGTATCCCGGAGTCGGTGCTGGTGCTGGTGCTGGTGCTGGTGCTGGATTCATACTGATTGGTTGGTTACTGGGCTTGCGAAACGAATAAATGAAACCCGTACGAAAAATGGTTCAGCGGCTGCGGTTAGCGAAGAACGGCCACACAGCATCGGTCGAGCGATACCAGGATGCTGCGGTCGCAAAGCGGTCGGCGGGTACGATGATCTGCGGAAGAGTGACGCCGGAGAGATCTTTCGGCACTGCATACGTGAAATCCGGCGCGTAAATGAACGCGGCGGGATACTCGGCGGCGATGATGTCCTCGATCTTTTGAAGATCGTTCGTCCGCTTCGCGTCATCGGTCGAACTGCGGACGTTCGCAAGCAGAGCATCGACGGTTTTGTTCGCGTACAGCGCGATATTCAAACCGGGGTCATTGCGCTCATGCGAATCCCAAAATGCATAGAGGTCCTGGTCGCGGCCGATGACCATGCCATAGAGCAGCGCTTCGTATTTGCGCGGTCGGATGATGTTTTGCGAAAGGTCGCCCGATTCATAGAGCTCGATAGTGACGGGGATACCGAGTTTCTCCCAATCCGCCTTTACGGCGCTCGCGACGCTTTTGAGCTCAGGTACGTTCGAAGTGCGCAGGGTGATGCCGTCGAGGGTCTGTTTGATGCCCGTATTCTTCCAGACGCGGTCAGAGCCGTCGTACGTCCATCCTGCCGCTTCAAGTACGCCGGCTGCTGCCATCGTCGGGTTCTGAAGTGCCGGAACCGGCGCCTGTCGCACCGATCCTCCCGGCGGGACCGGTCCCATGATGGCGGTCGCATACCCGCCGAATATCGAATCAACGATCGCCCGCCGGTCGAGCGCGAGCGAGAGCGCCTTGCGCACTTCGCTCCGCGCGTACACCTGCTTCTCGCTCGGGTTCCAAAACACGCCGAAGACCCGCGCGTACGGAGCAGTCAGCGCCCCTTTGTATGCAACGTCATATGCGCTCTCGATGTCCCCCTTGATAAGCGCGTTCGTCAGGTCCCCCGCCCGCGAATAGAAGTTGAAGCGGATTCGGTCGAGATAGGGCCGGCCAAACACGTAATAGGGATTTGCGGCGAGCGTCACATTCTCGATAAGCCCGGAAATGCCGCGCGAAACGTCCGCAACCTTAAAGGGTCCCGCGCCCACCGGGTTTGCTTGCAGGGTAGAGAAGGGGAATTCCTCGTCCGAAAGGTTTCTCCAGAGCCTGGCGGGGAGGATCCCGAGGGTCGTGAGCCCGAGGAACGGCGCATAGGGCTTTGTGAGCGTGAAGCGCACGGTGCGTTGGTCCACCGCGACGACCAGCACGCCGGACCAGTCGGCATACCTCGGGCTCTTGAGCGCAGGGTCCTGCGCTTTCTGCACCGTGAAGACAACATCATCGGCATCTACTGGCGTGCCGTCCGAGAATTTCGCATTCTCGCGCAGAACGAAGGTATAGCTCTTGCCGTCAGGCGACGCTTCGTAGCTTTCCGCGAGCACGGGGACGAGCTCTCCCGTCCCGGAGATACCCATGAGGCCCGCGTAGGTGAGCGACGAGAGGTCGCGGTCCGCGTCGCTGATGGCAAGCAATGGATTGATGAACCGCGGGCTTCCTATCTCGCCTTCGACCAAAGTCCCTCCATAGGTAGGCACTTCCACGAGAAGCGACTGTTCGAGGGCGTAGAGGCCGGAAAGCGAAGCGATGCAGACAAGACCTGCCAGAAGATAAAAGAGCACACGGTCTCCCGAGGACAGAGAGCGCACATGAGCGCCCGCGCGCTCAAGCGCCGGTATGCTCCGCCAGCGCTTGAGTTTCTCGCGCGTCTCGTCGTTCATGACCCCGCAAGAAGGAAGTTCGCTATCGCAGCGAGTACGAGGAGCAGCGCGATAACGATGGTCGCGTTGAACAAAAATTTTTCGGCGCCTCTGCGCTTGTAAAACGTTGACGCGAAGTTATCGCCTCCGAAGGCTCCGCCGAGGGTCGCGCCGCGCTGCTGCAGCACGATGCCGACGATGAGGAGTATTGAGAGGATGATTTCCGCGTACGGCAGTGCCGATACGAGTGCCTCCATCTTGATTGGGATGGTACCACGGCGGGGGAATGGGGCGCAAGCCAGTGTGTAAAGAAAACAGAACGCCGCGAGGTTCCCCGCGGCGCCGGACTGATTCCTTGTGCTACTTTTTTGCAGACAGCGCTTCGGCCGGTGCGGCGACGGCGACCGGTTTGCCGATAGCGACCGGTTGGCCGTCGACCAGGGCGAAGTACTCTGACGGCGGGGCCGGCGCCTTGACGCGGATTGCAAGAAACTGCTTTTTCACGACCCCTTTCACGAGAAGAACCTGATCCCCCCCGTCCTCGGTGGACGAGATGACCTGGTACGCCGTCCCTTCCTTGAGCCGTGCCGTGAACTCCTCGGCTGAATACGGAATACGCCCGTAGCCGAACCCGTTGGGACTGAAGATTGCAGTGCCGAATACCACCAGAGCGAATGCCGTCAATATCCAGGGGAGAATGGAACCCACCTCTTTTTTCCCGGAGAGAACAACGGCTACCACCGTGACAATGACACCGATAATGAAAAGAAACGTGACGTCCAACATGCCCATCTCCTCGTATTGATTACCACGGCGTTTCCCGCCGTGAGGAACTTCGTTTTGAAGAACTTTTTTAAGAATAGCATTCTATTTATTGTGTGTCAAGTCCAACATAGTTGCACGGAGACGGAACTTTCTCTATACTCCCTTCACGTGTGAAGAGGGCGTGATTATTCATCTTATTTACATAGGACACTATGGCTAAAAAGCTTTCGCTTGTGCCGCTCGGGGACCGCGTGGTCGTGGCGCCCGCCGACAAAGAGGGCGAGAAGAAACTCGCCTCCGGCATCATCATTCCCGAGACGGTGGACAAAGAGAAGCCGGCGAAGGGCGAGGTCATCGCCGTCGGCCCGGGCAAATACGAAGACGGCAAGCGCATCCCGCTCCAGGTCAAGGTCGGCGATACCGTGCTCTTCAGCAAGTATGGCTACGACGAAGTGAAGATCGAAGGGCAGGAGTACTACATCCTCTCGGAGTCCAGTATTTTAGGTATCGTTAAATAACACACCATCATGGCAAAACAAATTCTTTTTTCCGAAGACGCACGCAAGGCCATCGCGAAGGGTATTGCGCAGGCCGCGCGCGCGGTAAAGGTTACGCTCGGTCCGAAGGGACGCAACGTCGTGCTCGAGAAGAGCTACGGCGGTCCGCGCATCACCAACGACGGCGTCTCCATCGCGAAGGAGATATCGCTCAAAGACCGATTCGAGAACATGGGCGCCGAGATCGTGAAGGAAGTGGCGAGCAAGACGAACGATACGGCCGGCGACGGCACCACGACCTCCGTCGTTCTTTTTGAAGCGCTCGTCGAGGAAGGGCTCTCGCGCGTGATGAAGGGCGCGAACGCGATGATGATACGAAGCGGCATGGAACGGGCGAAAGAAAGCGCGCTTGCGGAGCTGAAGAAGATGGCGAAGCCCATCGCTGGCAAGGCGGAAGTCAAACAAGTCGCTTCCATCTCGGCCGAATCGGAGGTGCTTGGCAATATCATCGCCGAGGCGGTTGAGAAGGTGGGCTCGAGCGGGGTGGTCACGGTGGAAGAGTCGCAGGGCATGGAGCTTTCTTACGACATCGTGGAGGGACTGCAGATAGACAAGGGCTATGTCTCCGCGTACATGGTCACGAACCCGGAGCGCATGGAAGCCGAAATGAAGGACGCGGTTATCCTCCTCACCGACAAGAAGATAGGGAACGTGCAGGAAATACTTCCGCTCCTTGAAAAAGTCGTGCAGTCGGGGAAGAAGGAACTTGTCATTATCGCCGAGGATGTCGAGGGTGACGCGCTCTCCACGTTCATCGTGAACAAATTACGCGGAACTTTCTCGGTACTCGCGGTCAAGGCGCCTGGCTACGGCGACCGCAAGAAGGAGATGCTCGCCGATATCGCGACGGTCGTCGGCGCGCAGGTTATCACCGAGGAAGTCGGCATCAAGTTCGAGAACGCGACCCTCTCCATGCTCGGCAAGGCCTCGCGCGTCGTCGCGACCAAGGACGCGACGACTATCGTCGGCGGCAAGGGCAAGAAATCGGACATCACGGAGCGCGTCGCGCAGCTCAAGGCGCAGATGGAAAGCTCCGATTCCAAGTTCGATAAGGAGAAGTTTGAAGAGCGCATCGCGAAGCTCTCGGGCGGCGTGGCGGTCATCTCGGTGGGCGCGGCGACCGAAACGGAGATGAAATATTTGAAAGACAAGATAGACGACGCCGTGAAGGCGACAAAGGCCTCTATCGAAGAAGGCATCGTCGCGGGCGGCGGCACGGCGCTTGCGAAAGTCGCCAAGAAGCTTTCTTCGCACGACGCGAAGATGAGCGCGGACGAGCGCGCCGGTTTTGACATCGTCGTGCGTGCTTTGGAGACGCCGCTTGCGCAGATAGCCATCAATGCCGGCAAGGACGATGCGGCGGTCATCGTCTCCAAGGTGCAGTCGGGGAAGGCGAATGCCGGCTACAACGCGCTTACCGACGAGGTCGTCGAAGATATGCTTGCCGCTGGCATCGTTGACCCCGTGAAGATGTCGCGCATGGCGCTTGAGAACGCCATTTCCGCCGCCGCGCTCCTTCTTACCACCGAAGCGGCAGTCGCTGACATTCCGGAGCCGAAGAAAGAAATGCCGCATGGTGGAGGAATGGGCGGGATGGATTATTAATTGGCCGGCCGCTCATAGCGGATAGCGTATAGAAAGAGAAAGGCCCTGTGATACGGGGCCTTTCTCGTCGGCGCGCTGGTCAGGGAAGCGTGCCGAGCGTGTGCCGCACGATGAATTGTTGTTGTTGGAAAAGGAATGCGCCGAACCGGTGCCGAAGGGTCTCCCACACCCCCCGTGCGATTTCGGAAGGTATATCGCCGTCGTTGCTGCGGTCTTTTCCCATCGCCATCTTCCTCTTTATCGCGGGAATGTCAATTCGGTTCGGAGCTACCAGGAACTGCACGCGGGCTCGCCGCTACAAAGCATCCACGACCAGGTCGGGCGCACCGGATCATAAAATGGCTGCCCCACGGCGGGGTAGCTTTCGGGAGTACCGTGCACCAGGAGCTTGTAATTCGTACCGTCGGAATTGTACAGATAGCCGTTGCAGCTCCCCGGTGCGGCCGGGTCGGTCGGGAGTACGGATATATATTTCGGCGTCAGCCCCCTAATATAGGCCTCCGCACCGCTCGTCTGTCCATTGCCCGGACCGCAGGGGACAGTGCTTACTCCGCTCCACGCTCCCGGGTGCGGCAACGGATAGGACCCATTGTCGACGTAGTACATGACGATGGCCGTCCGCAACTGCACCATGTCCTGCACGCGCTTCGTGTCCCGGGCTTTTATCCGCGCTCCGTTGAGGGTCCCGACGACGATGCTCGAAAGTATGCCGATGATGGAGATGACGATCAGCAATTCGACGAGCGTAAATCCCCGGGCGCGCCTGTGTGCGTTGGTCATATCGTCAGATCTTTTCCAGGCGGGGCGGCGCGTTTGGGGGGTAGAGTATCTTCTGCCCCGGCGGCGCTTTGAAAGTGGCATTACCGCCGTTGCCAAAGAGCATCATTCCCATGACAATGGCCAGCACTGCGATGAACGCGATAAGCACGTACGCTATCTGCTTCTCGTTCTTGAGAAGGCCGCCGGAATGCTGCAGTATCCACAGAGTCGCTTTCGACGGCTCCGCGTAGGACACCCGACTCGGCTGCTGCCATTGCTCCTCTTCAAACTGCACTTTTGGGGGTTCATTCAGCGGGTCCATGGGTGCGGGGGTCTCCTGATGCTTCAATGGTAGCACCCGCCGCACATGCCGGAGGGCCCCCGGTGGAGAATCGGATGCTTCGCGGAAAGTTATGCCGGCAAGGACGATGCGGCTTCCGCCGCCGCGCTCCTTCTTACCACCGAAGCGGCAGTCGCTGACATCCCGGAGTCGAAAAAGGAAGCACCCGCAGGAGAAATGGGGATGGACTACTGAAAATAAAAAGCCCGTGCTCGCGGGGCTTTTGTTCTGCAGCGAGATAAAAGAGAAAGCCCGCCGGAGCGAGCTGTCTCGCGCGGCGGACTCCTTAAGAAGATCCTTTCTTTCGCAATTCCTCCATCAGCAGCAAGAGACAGCCGGCAGTGAAGACACCGGGAACGATGTAGAAGAGGATAGTGAATCCCATCGCGGCGAACGCCATCTCCCTGTCGAAGCAGCCGCGCTCCAGGGCGTAGCAGGCCCTGCTCATCTCCAGGATGGCCGCATCTACTCGCGCGGTTCCCAGATACCCGAAAAGGAGCCAAAGCAACACGGCTCCTATGCATATCCCTGCCACGCTTACAACGACGGCGACCGTTTTCTTCGTCATGCGCCTTCCCCTTATCTGTCGTGAATGGCCATCCGGTAAGGATGGATCAAATTTCCTGGGTTGAGTGTAGAATACTATCAATCACTTGTCAAGTGGCCGCCGCTCACCATACCGCCTACGGCTGTTCGTTGTAGGAGACGACTTCCCAGCCGCGCGTGGGCGACAGTATCTTCCACGGGTGGAATTCGCAGGTGGTGATGCCCGCGTTATCGGATACGTTAAAGAAGGAGAGCTTCACGAAATCGGCGGAGTGAAGGCGTTCGCGGTAGAGCAGGTACGCGATGAGCATTTTGAGAAAATGGTGGTGGGTAACGACCACGGTCTCGCGCGTGCCCTGGCGAGCGAGCAGGGCGAGGCATTTGCGCGCCCGCTTTTTCAGGTCGATGAAATTTTCCTCGTCGGAAAAGCGGTAGTCGTCGCCGTGGTACGCGAGGTCCATCTGGTCAACGATACGGATGACGTCGGGGTCGCGGGTCGGCTTGCCGACGATTTCCGACGGATTTCTGCGCTCCGCGAAGAGCGGGGAATAGATGATGGGAACATTCAGGTGTTTTTTGAGGATATCCGCGGTCTCGCGTGCGCGGGGATACGTACTCGAGATGATGCGCTCTATGGGGAGGCGCTTGAGGACTTCGCCCACTTTCTCCGCCTGATGCCGGCCGTCCTCGGAAAGGCCTCCTTCCGGGCCTTGCCGGATGTGCTGCGCATTCAAGAGCGTCTCGCCGTGGCGGACGAAATAGAACCGCCGCGTTCGCATGAAAAAGAACAGGAGTGCGAGCGCGACGAGCGCCAACAGCGGCGAAAGGGCGGAGGCGAGCGCGGAGAGGGGGAGCATGACGCCCAGTATAGCCCGGCGGTGTCCGACTTGTTGAGGACCTGTCTGCCTCGTGCGGCGGCTGTTGATAAGGGTTCGCCGTCCCCCCGACCCCCTGTAGAATTACCCCTGTGACGGAACAGGCGAAAAAGGTAGCGCTGGTAGAGGACGATCCGCTCATGTCGGGGATTCTTGCCACACAGCTTATCAGCAAGCAGTTCCAGGTCATTTCCATGAACGATGGGACAAAGGCGTTCGAGCGCATCAAGGCCGAACAGCCCGACATCGTGCTGCTCGATATCATTCTCCCCGGAGTGAGCGGCTTCGACATCCTGGACCAGCTGAAGCGCGACGAATCGACGAGAGCGATTCCCGTACTCGTTCTGTCGAACCTGGGAAGCAGGGAGGATATTCAGCGGGGCATCAGCCTGGGCGCGGAGGGCTACCTGGTCAAGGCGAACAACATGGTCGAGGACATAGTAAAGAAGGTCGGTGCCATTCTGGACAAGCCCCATTAACAGCCGTTAACAGAAAAATATGAACCTCACAAAATTCATCCCCGTCTCGCTCATGGTCGCCGCATTTGCGGCCGCGTGGGTGCTTATCGGGCAGTATTACAACCTCGCGCTTTGGGTCCCGTTCATCAGCTGGCCGCTGTATTTCGTTTACGATCCCGACGCAACGAAGCTGAAGCGCATCCCGAAAGAGATCGTCGGCTTGCTCGGCGGCATAGTGTTCGGTTACGTGACGCTCTGGCTCGCTCCGCAGATAGGCAACGTCTCGGGCGCCACGTGGGCCCTGCCGCTCACGGTGTTCCTCGTCGCGTTCACCATAGTGATGCTCGAACTCACGAACCTCTTCGAGCTCGCGCCCGCGTACTTCTTCTCCTACGCCGGATACTTCGCGTACGTATTTGGCGGATTCGCCGGCGCGTATTCGCTCGGTACGGCGTTCCAGGCCATGCTTCCGTACGGAGCGCTCATCCTGGTCGGCCTGGCGATCGGCCTCGTAACGGCATACCTGCGCCGGATCATATTGCAGGCGGAAGGACTCTACGGCTTCGCGCAGAGGACCGTGTTCGACAAGGAGATCTAGCGCTTACTTCGCGGGTATCTTCTCCGAAAATGGCGGGAGGCAGACCGTAAAGGTCGTCCCGCTATTTTCTTTTGACGCGAAGCGGATGGTGCCGTGGTGATGCTCGACGATGTGCTTCGCGATATAGAGACCGAGGCCCGAACCCTCCGTCTCCCGCAAGAGCGCGTTCTTGGCGCGGAAGAACTTGTTGAATATGAACGGCTGGTCGCTTTCGGGGATGCCGATGCCGGTGTCGCGAACGTCGAGGCACAGCACATCCGGTTCCGACCGGAACGCAAGCGTGACCGTTCCCCCTTTCGGCGTGTACCGGACCGCATTATCAACCAAATTCCCGACGGCTACGCCTATCTTCTCGCGGTCGGCGCCGATCGGGGGCAGCGCACGGTCCGGTTCGGCGAAATGGAGCGCGATGCCGCGGCGTTGCGCGTCCTGTGTGAAAAGGGAGACGGTCTCCCTGGCGAGTGCGACCGGGTCGATCGGCGCGAACTCGTAGCCGAACTGGCCCTCCTCGATGCGGGACGCGTCGAGCAAGTCATTGGTGAGGCGTATGAGGCGTTCGTTCGTCCTGGATGTTTCCTCCAGTATATCCTTTTGGGTCGGCGTGAGCGCCTGTTCCTTCGAGAGCGCTTCGAGCGCCCATTTGATGCCGGCGAGCGGGGTGCGCATCTGGTGCGAAGCGATGGTGAGAAAGTGGGATTTCAACTGCTCGACCTCCCGCTCGCGAGTGACGTCGTGGAGCACTTGCACCGTACCGATTTTCGTCCCGGCTTCGTCCCGGACGGGGATGCGGGTCACCAAAAGAACGAGCCGGTGCGGACCCTCCGTGGTGTATTCCTTATCCTCGTAATCGGATTGGGGAAGGCCGTATATGGCATAGAGATTCTTGTGGTAAACATCGGCTGTCGCAAACGATGCGGCAGGGTGCTTTCCGATGACGTCCTTCGCCTTGAGCCACAACAGCTCCTCGGCTCTCGGGTTGAAAAAGGTGATGGTGCCGTCGAGGTCGTACATGATGAGGCCGTCGTTCAAACTTTGCACGATGGAGTGTGTCTTGAGGCGTTCCGCGCCGAGCTCGTCGAAGATGCGGCTGTTCTCCACGGCGGTCGCGGCCTGATTCGCGACGATGCCCGCGACGGTCATCTCGAACGGTCCGAATTCGTGCACACTGTCGTAGTAAATGCACATGCCGCCTATCATGCGGTCTTTTATCTTAAGCGGCATGCACATGAGCCCGTGGTACCCCTGCTTTTTGACCGCGGGAAGCCATGAGCGCGGAAGGCGCGGGTCTTTCTGGACGTTCGAGGTCGCCCATATCTTGCCGTTTTGCATGGCCCGACCCACCCACGCGCTACCCAGAGGCAGCGGGTCCTTCTTCGAGTGGTCGATGTACTGCTGCTGCATGCCGTACGCCGCGCGGATATACACACCCTTCTTGTCCGGAGTAAAATTCCAGAAATTCACGTACCGCGCGTGAGTGGCCTGGCCGACGCTCTTAGCGATACCTTCGAGAATGGTGTCGACGCGCTTTTCGATGGCGAGGGATTGGGAGCTTTTCGCGAGCGCGGTGAGCAGGCGCTGACGTCCCGCCTGCTCGGCGGGCGTCAGATTGCGCTTGGTATCCGTGAATACGCCGGGAGTAAGGGAAAACGTGCGATATTCTTTTTTTCGTTTTGCCGACGCCACTGCCGCAATAGTATCACGCACGTGTTTTACACAGGGGGCCCGCGTGCGGCCCGAAAACGGGTCATACTATACGGAGCGGACCACCACCCCCGCTTTAACCATCTCATTCATCCGCATGAAATTACATGCAATAGAGTTCATCCTCGTCATTGTCGGCGCCCTCAACTGGGGTCTCGTCGGCATCGGGGGCTTCCTGGGCGGCAACTGGAACGTCGTGAACCTCATCCTCGGCGGCTGGCCGCAGGTCGAGTGGATCGTCTACATCCTTGTCGGCCTCTCGGCCGTCGGCCTCATGTTTGGCCATAAAAAAGAGTGCCGTTCCTGCAACCCGTCGGGAATGATGTAAGTGCGCGCCTCGCGCAGTTGAAGAACCGCCGACGCTTCGCGTCGGCGGTTTTTGTGTGCGGAGGGGGAGGGAACGCGATTACGCTTTCGAAACCTACAGTTTCAGTACACCTTGCGGATAGTTCGCTTCAGGAAATCGCGAACTATGCTCGCAAGGTCTTCGAATCCCCCACGTCCTGCCCCCGGCAGGACTCCCCCGCAGTTTCGCTGCGCTCGTTGCGGGGACGATACCCGGAACTTTGAACTAAAAACATGGCTCACATTCGAGAATCTTGATAAAAGTATACGCGAATTGAGAGCTATGTTCAAGCAACACCCTCAATGGTTTGAGGTGCCTAAACCAAAGTCAGACAAGGGTAAAAACGTGGTTAATTATTCTGTTTGAACATTACATCTGACTTTTTGCTTCCTCGTTCTTCTGTTTCGCTTTTCTCAAAATAGAAACTAATATCTTGGTATATTCTTTTATCCGTGTGTGCTCTTGATTGTCCACATTACGCATTACATCATCTAGAAAATCGTATCTAATTTTCGTGAAATTTTCTATATAAACTTCTTTGTCGTCAGTAGTGATAATTTTATATTGGCTACCATCTTCGGTTATTTCCTTTACATCCAACTCTTCCAAGTTGGTTACGAGTGCTCCCTTTATTGTTGTTATATCGTGTCCTAACTCTCTTAACCTGTCATTGAGGGCTTTTTTATCGGAAAAACTGTTTAGCATTACTACCCTGGATTTTAAAATAAGTTCAAAGTTATGGGATAACAAAATATAGAATGACCTTAGATAAGCTATGTCAGTCACATTATTCATTACTCTAGATAAAGAATCTTCTATAAACGAAAGTCCTGTAGAAGCTACACTTGTGAGAGCATAAGCATATTTATGTTTTTCTAAGGGTGTCATATTTATTAATTAATATCCTTCCTAAACTGTTTTCCTTCGAAGTTTACCAGCTCGACCACTTTGTAGGCTTTCTGTCGTGCCCCATCGAGACTGCTCCCAGAAGCGCTAACTCCAAATACTCTGCCGCCATTGGTTACAATCTTTCCATCTTCAGATTTTGTACCTGCATGAAAGACAACTACATCGTCAATATTTTCCGCTTTGGCGATACCGGTGATTGGTAACCCCTTCGGATACTTCCCCGGATAACCTGGTGAAGCCAGTACGACGCAACAAGCTGACTTAGATTCCCATTCAATCTGGGTCGAAGATAATTTTCCTTCAACACAAGCCAGCAAAATCTCGACGAGATCAGTCTTGAGAATCCGCATGTAAGACTGAGTTTCCGGATCTCCAAAGCGGACATTAAACTCCAATACCTTTGGTCCCTCTTTGGTGAGCATGATGCCAGGAAAGAGGACGCCTTTAAACGGTCGGCCCATTCTTTTGAGCTCTTGGAGAATCGGCATAACAATCTCTTGCTTTATTTGGTCCAAAACATTCTTAGAAACTCCTGGCACAGGTGCAATCGTCCCCATGCCACCCGTATTCGGCCCTTTGTCGTTGTCAAAAATTCTTTTGTGATCTTGCGCGGATGGGAACATGACCGCCGTCTCTCCATCACAGAAGGCGTGGGTTGAGATCTCTTCGCCTTGCAGAAATTCTTCGATAATTACCGTCTCACCAGCAGCTCCAAAGGTCTTTTGAGTCATCATTTCTTCCAAAGCCTGTTCGGCTTCTTCTTGCGTTTGTGCAATAACCACGCCCTTACCCAAAGCAAGACCACAAGCTTTTATGACCAGAGGATATTCATGATCTCGTATATATTCCTTCGCTTTTTCTATATCAGTAAAAGTCTTAGACTTTGCCGTCGGGATATTAAGACGCTCAAGCAAATCTTTAGCAAAAGATTTCGACCATTCTATTTCAGCAGCTTCTTTGGTTGGGCCGAAAACTTTTATCTTTTCGCCCTGAAGCGAATTCACAATACCTAACGCTAGGGCGTCATCAGGACCGACAACTACCAAGTTTATTTCTTTCTTTTTTACGCACTCAATAATGGCCTGATGGTCTGAAATGTCGACCGATATATTTTCTCCCAACTCGGCAGTTCCTGGATTGCCAGGGGCAGTAAATATTTTCTTAACCCTTGGGGACTGCTTTAACTTCCACGCAAGAGCGTGTTCTCGTCCACCGGAACCAATGACTAAAATGTTCATATTTTTCATAGGTTCAAAGTTGCCAATCTGGCGGAGGGGGAGGGATTCGAACCCTCGATGCGGTTTTATCCGCATAGCGAGTTAGCAACCCGCCGCACTAGGCCTCTATGCGACCCCTCCCTGCCTGCGCAGGCAGGCGTATGAAGAACCTTAGCAAATTTTGTGGGAGACGGCGAATGAAAAACGGCGGCCCGCGCGTTGCGCGGGCCGGAGCCGGAATTCAGCTTGTCTTTCGGAGTTTGGGAGGAACGACGCCGTAATCGGAGAGCGGTTTCAGTTCGCTGCACGGTCCGAAGGGATTTGCGACCGAAAGTTGGTTCGTTTCGAGCGCCCGTATCGTTGCTTGCCGGTTCATCCGGTAGAGCTCCTCGATGAACGATATATAGTACCTTTCGACGCTGTCGAGCGCGGCTCCTTGGACGCCAGCCGGTAGTCCGTTGGACTTGCGTATTGTACGTTTGCACTCTCCACGCAAATCCTGGATTATCTCGGTAAACGGGTAGTCCAGTCGCCGGGCGAGCTGGTCGTCGATGCTTCTGCCGAGATCGATTCGATTCCTGATGTCACGCACCGCGTTCAGCACTGCCCCGAAGAGCAGAGCAAGCAGGACACCGGCCAACACCAGCTTCCATGGTTCCATCTGGAACTCCTTCTCCTGTGGTTGTCGGAACGCTTCTGCCGCAATAATTTACCTATTTCCTAAAAAGTCAACCCGCCGCACCAGGTCACGCGTCATTTTCTGCTGAAAATGCGCGCGACCCCGCCTCGCTCCGTCGAGCTCCGGCCCTTCGAACCTCCGGTTCGAAGCTCTATGCGACCCCTCCGTATTACGCCACAGTATCAAATTTCGCGTTTAAGGGCGAGCCCGGAACGCTTGCCAAAAAAATTTCTGAGCGCTAGGTTAAGGGTAGGTCGTCTCTCACCTGCCGGTCGTCGGACATTCCTTATCCGTGGCCGGTAGAGGGCGCCTGTATGCCATCGCTCGCTCGCCCGGCGACATTGCCCCGCCGCAGAGTGTGGTAAAGCGATGGGACCTGCGGGGGTGCCCACAAAGCTTTCCCCGCACCTATGCCAAAGTCATGCCTCCGGCATGACTTTCTTTTTTACCATCCGAAGGGAGCGAGTTCAGAAAAAGCGCCTTTGACAGGCGCTTTTTGCTGCCGGGATATGAACCACTACGGAGTCGTAAACGTCGCGGGCATGGTCACCGATACATTCTGCGATGTATCCAAGGACGTAAGGTTGTAGTAGTACGTCTGGCGCGAGCCGAGTCCGCTCACGACGAGCGAATGGTTCAAGCCCGGCGAGGATTCGGCGAGCACGAAGCCGCTTGTTGTCGGCTCGGTCTTCGGCGCCGTCGCCTCCGACATAACCAACGCCCCGGTGCTCCAGTGCACTTTGCCGATCGCCGGTTCGTTCGTCGTCCAGGAGATAGTCGCAGTCGTCGGGTTCGTAGCGACCGCCACATTGCTCATCATCGGCGAGTCCACATCGATGGTCACCGCACCGCTATTGATGATGGCATTCAGTTTCGCGCGCGTGAGCGGTCCCACGCGTCCCACCGGCGGGAGATTATTTTGGAGCTGGAACTGAATGACGGCCATTCGGGTCAGGGGGCCATAGTAGCCGGTCACGAGCGCCGCGGGGTAGAGCGCAGGACTCGACGCAAGCAGGGTTTGAAGCGTCGAAACGTCCGTGCCGGTCGAACCGAAATCAAGCTGACGGGTGATCGGCATGAGCGTCGCCGCTTGTGCGCGCGGAAGCGCCATCGACACTAGTCCCACGGCAAACAGGAGGGCGAACACAGCACCGACGAACCAATACATAGTTCTCGTGTTCATGGGATTCTTAATTGCCAATTACGGATAAGGAGGCCGTGGTGAGGCCTGTATGAAAGACGCTGTTGAGACACGGCGCTTACGGCCGCGCATCGGCCGGCGCCCAAGCACGTCGCGCCGGCACTCTTCATGAGGAAATCATGGTCGCAAAGCTATCCTTCGAAGGAGGGTTTTCGGCGCGTCTTGCGTCTATCAGCCCCAGTAAGAAACGATGAGGGACACTCGTCTATATTATTGTGCAGTCCTAATTTTTATGTCCTATTATATGATGTACATGCCACACATGAAGTACGTATTCGTTCGCGTGGTAGTCGCGCTCTTAGGAGCGCCGCTGCTACTTGCGCCGGCAGTGGCGTACGCCGAGACGGCGCCGTCTTTGACCGCTGATGCCGGCATAGGCGTTTCGGCCACTGCCTCTGCGGCAAATGCGGAAGTTACCGTTTTCACGCGCGAGAACGTGCGGGCGCAGCCCGACGCGAACGGCAACAGCACATCGACCGCGGCGCGAGAAGCGGCATTCGGCACGGCGGTGTCCGCCGAAGCGAAGCTTCTGCGTACGCGCGCGGCGGCAATTCTCGACAGCGACGCGAAAGTATCCGCAGTCGGATTTTCCGCGCAGGAGGTCTCGCTTGAGTACCGCCAGCCGGCCAGACTGTTCGGATTCGTTCCCGTCCTCATACCGGTCGCGGTTACGGTAAACGCTTCCGGTACCGCGACGGTACGGTATCCGTGGTATCGATTCCTACTTGCCGGAGACGAAGCGGGCCTCGCGGTAAAAGCGCAGGCCGCGGTCGACAGGGAATTCGGTACAGCCGGCGTGGCCGCAGAGGCGGGCTTCTCGGCGGCTATGCAGGCGCGTCTCCTTGATTCGCTTCACGCGACGATGGAGAATGAGTTCGGGACAGAAGGGTCCGTGGACGCTTCGTCCCAATAATTATTCTGTGGGCACCTCTCTCACATTGGAGCGTCGCACATTGGGGGATGCGCGAGCACGCGTGTCGCATGAGCCCGTTCCTCATGAGAACGAATTCATCGGCGCGTTCGACGTGCACGCCGATGCGCTCTTTCGCCACGCCTATTTCCGCATTTCGAACCGCGAACGCGCGCTTGATCTCACCCAGGAGACCTTCATCAAGGCGTGGGAATATGTGCGCGGCGGCGACGAGATACGCCACTGGAAAAGTTTTCTCTACCGCGTTCTGAACAACCTCATCATTGACGAATACCGCCGCAAGAAGGAACAGTCGCTTGACGCGCTCTTCGCGGACGACCCCGTGCGCGCGGAGGAGTCCATCGCGGTCGATGGTCGCGGCGAGATGGAAGACCGGCTCGACGAGGAACTGCTTCTCGCGCAGATGCGGTCGCTCATACTCGCCCTGCCCGAACGTCACCGGACCGTGCTCACTCTGCGCTACATCGACGGTTTCTCGCTCGGAGAGATCGCGCGGACGCTCGGAACCTCGGAAAACGTCATATCGGTGCGCGTTCACCGGGCCACCGCGCGCCTGAGGAAGCTTTGCAATCAACTGAATACCCTATGAAATCCCGCCCCGCATTTGAAGAATTGATAGCGCGCGCCGGAGCGCGGATAGAACTTTCGGCTTCCGAGCGGGAGAAGATGCGTTTCGTACTGCGCGAGTATGCGGCGTTCAGGCCGCGGAGGGCGGCACAAGCTCTCCCCGGCTACTGGGCGGCCATCACCGAACGTATCGAATACCTGGGCCGGCGCGTTCCGGCGTTCGCGCTCGGCGCGCTTGCGCTCATGCTTGTCTCCGGAGGCGTCGCGGCCGCCGCCGAAGGAACACTTCCCGGCGACCTCTTGTATCCGATCAAGGTCGCCATACTCGAACCGGCGCGGACATCTCTTACGTTCTCGGCGGCTGCGAAGGCCTCGTGGCAAAGGACACTCGCCGAACGTCGGCTCTCCGAAGCCGCCACGCTCGCCAAGCAGGGGGCCTTGAGCCCGAACATAGAACAAGTCCTCCTTGCGGGATTTGAACGCAGTGCCGGCGCGGCCGACGCATCGCTTCGGGAAAGCGGGTACACCGCAAGCACGACCGATGTTTCCACGGCGGATTTCGCGGCACGCCTGTCGGCGTACGAGAGCATTTTCAGGGAGATAGACACGACAGATGAGCGGAGCACGACCGGCGCTCTTGAGAGCGCCATACACGCGCAACTCGAACGCTCTGCGAGCACGACCGCCGCCCTCGAAGATGATGCGAACGTCACGCATCTGAAAAAAGCGGCGGACGAAGCACTCGACGCGTCGGCGAATTTCCTCGGCTCAATAAACCGGTCGCTTACCGCCTCCACGTCGGCGCGCGCGCAAAAAGCGTTCGAAGACGCGCAGGAATTTGCGGCGCACGGGGACGAGCTCCTGAAGAAGAACGATGCAAAAGGGGCGTCGAAGGCATTTCGGACGTCGCTTGATGCGGCGGCGCGTCTCGAAGTGCTCACGCGCGCGGCCGCGACGCTCAATATAGACGCGTTCGCCGCGACGACGTCCCGCAGCGTTCCCCATACGGAAGATTCCGCATCGGAAGAGGACTAGTGTGCGAGGGCGAGCGGAAGGATATTGTTCGCGCCGGCCTCTCGAAGCGCGTCAATGGCGGCTTGAAGCGTCGCGCCGGTGGTAACGACGTCGTCGATGACGATGTAAAGGCGCGCGGGCGCGGCGGCGCCCGCGCGGAACGCCTCGCGCATATTTTCCTCCCGCGCGGCGCGTGGCAGCGATACCTGTGACGCCGTCTCGCGAACGCGCTCAAGAAGCGATGGAAGAACCGCGCCACCCCATTTTTCGCCGAGCTCCGCCATCGCGCCGTTCACTATTTCCTCCACCTGATTGAAGCCGCGCTCGAAACGCCGCTTTTTACCAAGCGGAACCGGCACGAGCGCGGGCCCCGCGCGTCCGTACGGCACATCGGCTTCCCGCACGTAGTCGGCGAGCGCGCTGGAGAGCAGACGCAATGCGCGCTCACTGCCGTGATACTTCGCCTCATGAATGACCGCCCGCACCCGTGCGTCGGAGAACGGGAAAAGCGCAACCGTGCCCGGGCGCGTCATCGGCACGAGGCGCGGCGAAAGAAGCGAGAAAAAAGCATCGTCGGAAAAGTCCCGGAGCGCGACCTCGTCCACACGCGGCGGGAACAGGAAGTCAAGAAAACGCATGGTATCATTCTCTCATGTCGCTCCTCGATTCTCTCTTCGGGAAGAAGGAAAAGAGCGTGCTGGGCGTGGATATTGGCTCCTCGTCGCTAAAAGTCGTGCAGCTGCGCAAGGAAAAAGGGAAGGCGGTGCTCGAAACATACGGCGAACTCGCACTCGGTCCGTACGGAGGAAGCGAGGTGGGGCAGGCGACGAACCTTTCCGCCGAACAGATCACCGAAACGCTGAAAGACCTTCTGCGCGAGGCGAAAGTAACGACGAAAAATTGCGCCGTCTCCATACCGTTCGCCCGGTCGCTCCTCACCCTCGTCGAATTGCCGTACCGCGCCGACCCGAAAGAACAAAAAACCGTCATCGAACTTGAAGCGCGCAAGTATATCCCGGTGCCCATGAGCGAAGTACAGCTCGATTGGTTCATCGTTCCAAGCGCGGGTTCGCCCACCGAGAAGGCGAGTGCTTCCGCGGGGAAAACCGTCGAGGTACTCCTCGTCGCGGTCCATAACGACGAGATATCCCTTCTGCAGAAAGTGATAGACGGCGCAGAACTCCACTCCACGTTCTATGAAATAGAGATCTTCAGCACCATACGGGCGGTGGTAGACGAGCCGGTCAAACCGGTCATGGTCATCGACGTCGGGGCGGCTTCCACGAAGGCCTACGTCATCGAACACGGGGTCGTGGCACTCTCGCATTCGATAGCGACCGGAAGCCAGGACATCACGCGCGCCATCGCCATTTCCGGCAATTTCTCCATTGCACAGGCCGAGGCGCTGAAGAAGAAGGAGGGTCTCGCCGGGGACGACACGCTCGGCTCGCCGGAGCTTGTGTTCTCGCGCATTTTCTCGGAGGTGCGCCGCGTGCTCATACAGTATGAGACGGCGCATCAGAAATCGGTTACTTCCATCATATTCACCGGCGGCGGCGGGGTCACCAAGGAGCTCGGCATATACGCGAAAAAGACCTTCTCCATCGATGTGCGCATCGCGGACCCGTTCCTAAAGACGGAAGCGCCCGCGTTCATGCGGCCGGTGCTGGAGGGGATCGGCCCCGAATTCGCGGTGGCCGTCGGTCTCGCGCTCCGCAAGCTCGGAGAAACGTAATCCTTCCACTTTTACACAGGCGTCGCACCCCTTCCTTGCGGAAGTGTCGTATACTGAACGGAAATGGCTCTTCCTCCGACCATACCGACGTCGTTCGTTCCCCATCCGACCGGAGCGGCTCCGCGCAGGTTCCGCGCAGACCTCACCGGCGCGTTCGATTTTTTCGCTTACGGCGTTCTCGGCTTCGTTTTCATACTCGCGCTCGGAGTTTTTCTCTACGGGCGCGTCCTTGCCGCGGATAAACTCGCAAAAGACGCGAAGGTCAGCGCCGCGTTGACATCGATAGACCTGGAGACGGTTGATGATTTCGTGCGGCTGCGCGACCGTTTGACGTCCGGCCAGGTCCTGCTTGAGAAGCACATGGCGTTCTCGACGCTCTTCGCGGCGCTCGAGAAGCTCCTGCCCGCCACCGTCCGTTTCACTTCGCTCCGCCTCTCGATCGACTCGAGCGGTGCCACAAGCATGGAGGGTTCCGGCGTTGCGAAAAGCTTCAATGCGCTTGCCGCCACCTCCGCCGCGTTCGCGCAGGATGGCCGCATCAAAGATGCCATCTTTTCCAACATAACCGTCAACGCGAAGGACAGTTCCGTCAGCTTCACGCTTTCCGCCATGCTCGAGCCGGACATCACCGCCTTCACGCCATGAACAGTCACCTCCTCCCCATCCTCGCGCTCATGATCGCCGTCGGCATCTTCTTCGTCTACGTACATCCGACCTGGTCCGGTTCCATAGCGCTCACCAAGCAGGCCATCGCGACCGACGTTCAGGCACTCGCCGCCGCGGACGAATACAAGGCGAACCAAAATGCGCTCGCCGCCGCGCGGGACGCCATTGATCCGGCGAATCTCGAGCGCCTGAAGATCTTTCTTCCCGATTCGGTGGATAATGTCGGGCTCATTCTCAACATCAATGCGCTTGCGGCGCGCTCGGGACTTTCTCTCTCGAACATTGACGTCGCGAAAGGCAGTTCGATGGGCAACAGCGAGACATCCGGCGCGGCCGCCCTGCCGACCGACGAGGCGAACCCGGTCGGCTCGATCGATCTTTCGCTCTCCGCAGTCGGCTCCTACGCGGCGCTACAGGCATTTCTCGCCGGCCTCGAAAAAAGCGCCCGTCTCCTCGATATCCGCGACATCACGGTCAAAGGCTCCGACACGGGCGTCTACAACTACCAGATGACCGTACGCCTCTATTGGCTGCGCTAATGACATTACGATGAAATCAAACACCATCACTCTCATCGTCCTGACACTCCTTGCCGCCGCGGCCGCGTACTGGTTCTTCTTTTCCGGGTCCGGCAACGAACCGCCCCTGACGGTCGCAATCTCCACCGAGAGCGAGGCCCAGGCGCGATTTCAGGCGTTGGCGAGCGAACTCCAGCCCCTTACGTTCGATACGGGCATTTTCTCCGAAGCGCGTTTCTTGGCGCTCGTGGATATCACGACTCCCGTCACACCCGAAACGGCGGGGCGCCTTGATCCCTTTGCTCCCGTTCCCGGCGTCAGCGCAAAATGAGTAATGAACCTTCTCGGACTACTCGTCGATAAAGGCCTTCTCCCAGTAAAGGAACGTGCCGCGGTCGAGGCGGAAGTCGCGAAGAACCGCCCGCTTGCCGACGTGCTCGCCGAACACAATGTGTCGCTCACGGACGCCCTTGCCGAAGCGGGGAAGGCGTACGGGCTTCCCGTCCGCACCCTCGGCGATCCGCCCGCCGATGAAGCCGTCTTCCAGTACATCCCGATCGACTCCGCGCGCCACTACGGATTCGTGCCGCTCGCCATGGCCGATGGAGCGCTTGAGATCGGCATAACCGACCCGGACAACATAGAGGCGCTCGACGCGCTCCAATTCATCTCGGGGAAGATAGGCATTCCGTACAAGATATTCCTCATCACGGAACAGGATTTCGACCGCGTTATCGATACGTACCAGAACATCTCCGGGGAGATCGGCAGAGCGCTCTCCGAATACGATACGACCGCCAAGCCCCCGGTCGCGCAGGGCGCGCCGCCCTCTCCCGATGCGGGTGGGCCGCTCTCCGAGGAGGAGGCGCTGAACCTGGCCGGCTCACGCGAGAGCCTGAAGGAGGATGCGCCGGTGACGAAGATCGTTTCCACGATACTGCGCTACGCCATCGACGGACGCTCGTCCGACGTTCATATTGAGCCATCGCCGACGAAAACGCGCGTCCGCTTCCGTATGGACGGCGACCTGCACACATCACTTGAATTGCCGACGAAAGTGCACGAGGCGGTCGTCGCACGCATCAAGATCCTCGCGAAGCTGCGTCTCGATGAGAAGCGCAAGCCGCAGGACGGGCGCTTTTCGGCGACGGTGGAGAATCGGCGCATCGATTTCCGCGTCTCGACATTCCCGACCGAATACGGCGAAAAGGTCGTGATGCGCATCCTCGACCGCTCCGATGCGACGGCGACGCTTACCTCGATCGGGTTGTCGAACACACAGCTCGCGGCGATCCGCGACATGATGAAAGTCCCGTACGGCATCATCCTCATCGCGGGACCGACCGGTTCGGGCAAGTCCACGACCCTCTTCGCCATGCTTTCCGAGACCGATCGCGAAACCGAAAACGTCGTATCGCTCGAAGATCCGGTCGAATACGAGATCCCGGGTGTCGCGCAGAGTCAGGTACGGCCGGAGATCGACTACACATTCGCCAACGGACTCCGTTCCATCCTGCGGCAGGACCCGGACGTCATCATGGTCGGCGAGATACGCGACAAGGAGACGGCCGTGCTCGCGGTACAGGCCGCGCTCACCGGCCACCTCGTGTTTTCTACCATCCACACCAATACCGCGGTGGGAGCGATCCCGCGCCTCATTGACATGGGGGTTGACCCGTTCCTCATCGCGCCGACCCTCATCTCCGTCATCGGACAGCGCCTCGTGCGCAAGCTCTGTCCCGGCGCGGGAAAAGCGTTCCCGGCCAAGGACAGCATCAAAGTATTTTTGGAGCGGCAATTCGCCGATCTGCCATCCGAATACCGCAAGACGCTGCCCGTCTTTAAGGAGTTCTATCATGCGGCTCCGACGGCCGAGTGTCCGAACGGCACGCGCGGTCGTACGGGCGTTTTCGAGATCTTGCGCATGAACAAAAGCCTCGAACAAGTCGTGCTTAAAGAACCGGTCGAGGAGAACATCTACGCCGCCGCCCGCGCGGGTGGCATGCTCACCATGCGCGAAGATGCGATCGTGAAAGCGCTTCGGGGTGAGATACCCTTCGAGGAGGTCAACACGCTCGGCGGGGAACTTTTCCCCGAAGGGGACGTCGCCTGACCCCGTGAGATACATAATCCCGATTTTTCATCGAATCCCCGTTATTGTCTTTTCCCCATGTGGGCGCCGCACGCGGTAACGCAAAGGTATCTCACGAGGTATACTTTTTACGATGGCTTACCGCGTCTATCTCGTTGATGATGACCGATTCTTACTCGACCTGTACGCGATCAAATTCCGCGATGCCGGTCATGAGGTAGCCGTATTCAGCGGCGGCGAGGACCTTCTTGCCGCGCTCCGAAAGGAAAGCGCGCCGGTTCCCGACGTCATTCTGCTTGACCTCATCATGCCGGGGATAAGCGGTTTTGAAACACTTGAAACGATACGGAAGGAGCGTCTCGCGAAGGGTACGAAGATAGTCATTCTTTCCAATCAGGGCCAGGACTCCGATATCGAGAAAGCGAAACAGCTTCAGGCCGACGGCTACATCATCAAGGCGTCCGCGATCCCTTCCGAAGTATTTGCCGAGACCCTGCGCACTATCGAGGGAGGTCGTTCCGCCGCTACCGGGGGAATATCATGATCGCCGATAAGCGCCTCGGAGAACTTCTGGATATCGTCGTCAAAGAAGGCGCTTCCGATGTTCATATTTCCGCCGCCGGTCCGCCGGTCCTGCGCGTGGCGGGCACGCTCATTCCCGTCGCGAAACATCCGGCGTTTTCGAACGAGGACACCGAAGCGATGCTGAAAAGCATCGTCCCCGAAGAGCGCTGGAATTCGTTCCGGGCGAACCAGACCATTGACCTGTCCTATGCGCATAAAGCGGATGCGCGCTTCCGCGTTAACGGTTACCGCGCGCAGGGGTCGGTCTCGCTCTCGCTCCGGCTCATCCCGCATGCGATCCAGACGTTCACCGAACTGAACCTTCCTCCCGTGCTTGAGGTATTCACCCAACGCGAACAGGGGTTCTTCCTCTGCGTGGGGCCGGTGGGGCAGGGCAAATCCACGACGCTCGCCGCCATGATCAACCGCATCAACGACTCGCGGGCAGAGCACATCCTCACTATCGAGGATCCGATAGAATATCTCTTTCCGCAGAAGAAATCCCTTATCCACCAACGCGAAGTCCACATCGACACGCCCGATTTCCATACTGCGCTCCAAAGCGCGTTCCGCGAAGACGTCGATGTCATCATGGTCGGCGAGATGCGTGATTACGAGACCATTTCTTCGGCGGTAACCGCCGCCGAGACCGGTCACCTCGTCTTCTCGACGCTTCACACAAATAACGCCGCGCAGACCATCGACCGCATCATTGACATGTTCCCCGCCGAACAGCAAGGTCAGGTGCGCGTACAGCTCGCCGGCTCCCTGGTCGGCATCTTCTCCCAGCGGCTCATCCCGCGCGTCTCGGGCGGACTCATTCCCGCGTATGAGCTTCTGATCAACAACAATGCGGTCGGCACCTTGATACGCGACGCACGTACGCACGAGATCAGTGCCATCGTCCAAACCTCGTCGGAGGAGGGCATGATCGACATGGACCGTTCGCTCGCCGACCTCGTACACCGAGGGGAAGTGACGGTCGAGCACGCCTACGAGCATTCGATGGATCCGAAGACCTTCGAGCGCTATCTCTAAATATGTTATTTAAATACCACGCGATCGACCAAGACGGGCACGAAAGGGACGGGACCATCGAAGCCCCCTCGCAGGAGGTCGCCGTATCCGCGCTCCAACGCCGCAGTCTGATCATCTCGAAAATTGAATCCGCTGAAAAAACGTCGCTCCTTGAATCCAACTTGTCGTTCTTCGACCGGGTGAGCAACAAGGACGTTGTCATTCTTTCGCGACAGATAGCGACTCTTTTTGAAGCGCAGGTGCCCGCGCTCCGTGTCTTCCGCCTTCTCGCGAGCGAGGTCGATAACAAAAAGCTCGCCACCGTCCTCTCGCAGGTCGGAGATGACCTCCAGGGAGGAAGTCCCATCAGCAAGGCGCTCTCGCGCCACCCCACGATTTTTACCGTGTTCTATGTGAACATGGTGCGGGCCGGGGAAGAGTCGGGGAGATTGTCGGAGACATTCGTCTATCTCGCCGATTATCTCGACCGCTCCTATGACATTTTGAGCAAAGCCGAGAACGCGCTCATCTACCCGATGTTCGTCATCGCCACATTCTTCGGCGTTATGGCGCTCATGCTTACGCTGGTTATCCCGAAGATCAGCGCCATTCTCGTTGACTCCGGTCAGGCGGTGCCGATCTACACCAAAATCGTCATCGGTTTCTCCAACCTGCTCGTCAATTACGGCGTCTTCCTTCTCATCGCGCTTGTGGCCGGCGGCTTTTATCTCCGACAGCTCGGGAAGACCGAACGCGGGAAACTGATCATGGACAGTTTAAAACTCTCGATCCCCTATGTCGGCGACCTCTATAAAAAACTCTATCTCGCTCGCATGGCGGACAATCTCTCCACCATGCTCCTGTCCGGCATCCCGGTCGTCGAGGCCATCGATATCACGGGTTCGGTCGTCGGCAATGCCGCATACGAGATGGTGCTTACCGAGACGGGCAAGGATGTCAAAGGCGGTTCCTCCATCTCGGGCGCTCTTGGGAAACACCCGGAGATACCGGGAATCATGGTCGCGATGACGAAGGTGGGCGAGGAATCGGGCGAGCTCGGCAAGATACTCACGACGCTCGCGAAGTTCTACAGCCGCGAGGTGACGAACGCCGTAGACACGCTGGTCGGGCTCATAGAGCCGATCATGATCGTCCTCCTCGGTCTCGGTGTCGGCACGCTTCTCGCCGCCGTCCTCCTGCCTATCTATAATCTTGCGGGCTCCATATAAGGGACTATCCACACCTTGCTTCCTTAGGGAGCGCTCTAGGCGCTATAATCCAGCTATTAGCCGCATACAACATACCATGTACAAAAATCGTTCCCAGGCCCTCATCCTGAGCTCGTCGCGGGGCTTCACCCTTATCGAATTGCTCGTCGTCATCGCAATCATCGGCATACTTTCGGCGGTCGTGCTCGCGTCTCTCAACACCGCTCGCTCAAAGGGCAACGATGCCGCCATCCAGTCGGATCTTTCAACCATCCAGACGCAGGCGGAGATCTTCTACGGCGGCGCTGGCGGCAACACCTACACGGGGGTCTGTGCGGAATCGACCGTTGCAAAGGCGATCGCGGCCGCCGAAGTCGCGAACGGCAGCGGCACCGTCGTATGCAACGTGGCCGCCAACGGCACCGCGTATGCGGTCTCGTCGGGCCTGCAGGCGGGCATAACGATAGGGGGCGCAACCAACATGTACTGGTGCGTGGATAGCACGGGTAATGCGAAGTCCCACGCTTCGGCGCTTGGAGCGGCGACGGCTTGTCCGTAATCTACGTCTCACACCGGAGAATTATGAAAAGATATAACAAACTCGCGTGGCACGGACGCGGTGCCTATAACCTCTTCGAGGTTCGGGCGTCCGAAGCGTCCATAAGACATGGCTTCGGTGCGGGCTTCACCCTTATCGAATTGCTCGTCGTCATCGCAATCATCGGCATACTTTCGGCGGTCGTGCTCGCGTCTCTCAACACCGCTCGCTCAAAGGGTCAGGATGCGGCGATACAGTCCGACCTGGACGGTGTCCGGACACAAGCCCAACTCTACTTCAGCGACAACGGAAATGCCTACGGTACGAACATCGCGGTTGAGAGCGACTGTGCGGCGACCGACAATCTCTTCAGCGATCCCACTATCGCGAACCAGGTCAGTGCGGCCGATGCGGCAAACGGGAATACGCTCGGTATCACCTGCAACGTGAGCGCTGGCGGTACCGCCTACGCAGTATCCGCAGCGCTTGTCGCGAGCGCAGGCTCCTACTACTGCATTGATAGTACGGGCGTCGGCACCACCACTACGACCGCGCTTGGCACGAACACGAGCTGCTAGCAGGATTCTTCTCCGAAAGCGGCCTCGTTGAGAACGGCGTAGCCGTCATCTCGCGAGGCCGCTTCGCGTTATACTGAAAACCGCATGCAATTCCTCCTCGCTTTTTCGTTTTTTGCGCTCGGCGCGATCGTCGCAAGTTTTGTCGGCGTGCTTGTCGAACGGCTTTATACGGGACAAGGATTCCTGTCGGGACGCTCCCGCTGCAACGCGTGCAACACGCCACTTACGCCCCTCGCGCTCGTGCCGGTCATTTCCTACGTCGCGCTTCAAGGAAGGGCGCACTGCTGCGGTGCCCGCCTCCCGCTGCGCGCCCCTCTGACCGAAGCCCTGCTCGGCGTTCTTTTCGTCGGTGCATATGCGGATCTCGGCCTTTCGTTCGCGCTTCTCTATTTCCTTATCTCCCTTTCAGCGCTGCTCGGCCTCGTGCTGTATGACCTCTCTCATCAAATATTGCCGCCCTCGCTTCTCATAATTTTTATCGCGGCGAGTGTCGCGATGCGCTACGCCCTTTCGCCTTCGCTCGCGACCTTTTCCTCCTCCTGCATCACTGCCGCGCTGATCGCGCTTGCACTCGCGCTCATACATTTCTTTTCACGCGGACGCGCCATGGGCTTTGCGGACGCGCCGCTCGCCTTCGGTCTCGCGCTTCTCGCCGGCCCGACCGCGCTCACCGGCTTTGTTTTTTCATTCTGGATCGGCGCCGGTATCGGGATAGGTCTGTTGTTCACCAGGCCTCGTGGCTCTAGAATGGGAGTTGAGGTGCCGTTCGCTCCTTTCTTGGCCGCCGGCTTCCTTCTCGCTTACTTCACCCAATGGAACCTTTTCGCTTTCATCGCGATTCCGTAACAGCCGGAGGGTTCACCCCGTTAGATAACGGTCCGGAAAGGGCGATACATATTCAGTGTCCACACTATCTAACGGGGTTCACGCTCGTGGAGCTCATGGTCGTGATTTCCATTATGGCGGTCATTACGGCGATCGTGCTCACGAGCCAAAGTTCTTTCAACAAGACGCTCGTACTCGCGAATACCGCATATGACATCGCGCTCTCGCTCCGGTCCGCCGAAACGTACGGTATCGGCAGCCGCGCGATAACGGGCGGCGCGGTGAATGCCGGATACGGCATTCATTTTGAGAGGGGAAATACGGGTTCCTACGTACTGTTCGCCGATATCTCTCCCGGTCCAGCGGCTTCAGGCTGCCACGGATTACCCGCCGGAGGCGCGACTGCTCCGGATGCGCAACCGGGGAATTGCGTATATACAAGCGGATCGGACGCGTTGGTACGGACCTATATGCTCGGGAACGGCATAACCATAAAAGATTTTTGCGCATATTCCTCCGGTGCCTGGTCGTGCATGAGGGGGGGGCTGTCTTCGCTTGATATCGTGTTTGCGCGCCCGAATCCGGATCCTTTCATGAGCAAAGACGGTGCATATTCCCGGCCGTTCCCCGTTACCGCAGCATGCCTCACCGTCGCCTCCCCGGGCGCGCCCGACGGACCGTTCCGTTTCATTTCCATCGCGCAATCGGGGGCAATCACCGCCAACGCCGCCTCGGACCCTTCCTCATGTCATTAACCACCATGAACTACCATCGAGGATACACCCAGCACCAAAGCTTCGTTAAGAATGTTGGTGGCGTTCGAACGACAAAAATGCTGTCAAGGCGTGGCTTTGGTGCTGGGTACACGCTCATCGAACTTGTCGTAGCGGTCGGGCTTTTTGCCCTCATCATGACGCTCGCTTCGGGAGCGTACCTCGTAATGATAGGGGTCAATCAGCAATCCCAGGGCATCGCGACCGGCATCAATAATCTCTCCTTCGCGCTTGAGACCATGACACGCGCCATCCGCACGGGAACGAATTATTCCTGCGGCGGCGGGGACTGCACCGGCGGCACGAACTTCTCGGTCCTGAACGCAAGCGGCGCAACGATGACCTATCTCCTTTCCGGAGGCGTGATAACCCAAAATGGCGTCGCACTCACCGATTCGTCGGTGCAAATTTCATCGCTCAAATTTTACGCATCGGGTACGGCGGGAAGCGATTCTCAACAGCCCCGCGTCACCATTGTTGTGTCCGGCACGGTCCCCGGGAAAGCCCCCCAGCAATTTACCGTCGAGACCGGCGCGACGATGCGCGGCTCCGACATATGACCATGAAAATGTCCACGGGCTTCACCCTTATAGAAACGATGGTCGCCGTGACTATTATTACGCTTGCGGTTGCAGGACCTCTCTTTGCGGCGAACCGCGCGTTCGTTGCCGCGCGCATCGCCCGCGATCAGCTGACCGCATCGCACCTCGCGCAAGAAGGCATCGAATACGTGCGCGCGATGCGCGATAACGAATATCTCGCCGCATATCGGGCGGGCGGTCCGAACATCTCGAGTACGGCATGGGATAATTTTATCGCGGGCATAGAGTCCGTCTGCCTCAGTCCATCGCGCTGCACGCTTGACCCGGTGCTGCGCGCGATGGGATACGGCGCGGGTTTCGCGGTCGCACCGTACTCAGGCAATGCGCCACTGTATCTGGCGAACGGTCTGTATACGCAACAGAACCTTGCGGGCGGTGTACGAACGGTCTTCACCCGAACCATTGAGGTCTCCCGCGTATCGGCCAGCGACGAGCGTATCGTTTCGATGACGTCGTGGAACTATCACGGCACCGCATATTCGGTGACGACGACTGCTCACCTTTCCCCATGGCAATGAAACAGACACGCCGCGGATTCGCGCTCCTCATCGCCGTCATATTCATGTCGGTCATGCTCGCGTTCGGCCTCGCACTCGGTTCGCTTGCGTATAAGCAGCAAGTCCTCGCGTCCACGGCCATCCAGTCGCAGTACGCATTCTACGCTGCGGATGCTGGCCTCGAATGCGCTCTCTACGCCGATCAGCAGCAGGGACTCTTTGCCTATACGTCCGACATGTCCGCACCCGCCCCGTCCCTGGTCTGCGACGGCGCTTCGGCCATCTCGGCAAGCGTCCTTTCGCACACAGGGTCGCAGTGGGTCATTTTCAATCGCCTCTCCCTCGATACGAACAAACGATGCGTGGATGTGACCGTCTATAAACGGAAAAACACGGGGACGAACTATCTCTTTTCGCAGGGATATGACGTGTCGTGCGCTACCGTCGCCGCCCCGAATGGAGCGCATTTCGTGTCGCGCGGCCTCAGTGCAGACTACTGAGCGTGTATGGCTGTCCCTAAGAAGATACGGGAGCGCGCCGCGAAGCTTCAGGAACTCCTTACCTATCACGCTCACCGCTACTACACGCTTGACGCGCCGGAAATATCGGACAGCGCGTATGACGCCCTTCACCGTGAACTCGTCGAACTTGAGGCGCGGCATCCCGAGCTTGCGCGCGCCGATTCGATCACACGGCGGGTCGTGGGCGAGGCCCTGCCGTTCTTAAAGAAAGTACGGCACGCGGTGCCGCAGTGGTCGTTCAATGATGCGTTTTCCGAAGAGGAAGTGCGTGCGTTCGACGAGCGCGTGCGCAAGATGGTCGGGGCCCCGCCGGCCTACGACCTCGAGCTCAAGATTGACGGCCTCAAGATAGTTTTCGTGTACGAAAAAGGGAAGCTCGTAACCGCGGCGACGCGCGGCGACGGCATCGTCGGCGAGGATGTAACGCACAACATCCGCACGATACGCGAAATTCCGGAGCGCCTCGCGCGTCCCGTTGACCTTATCGCCGAGGGCGAGGTGTACCTTACGCGTTCCGGCTTCGCGAAGTTGAACGCCCTTCGCCGGGCTCAGGGCGAATCGGAATTCGCAAATCCGAGAAATGCCGCCGCCGGCTCCATACGGCAATTGGACCCTCGTGTTGCGGCGGCGCGGCCGCTCGGAGCGTTTCTCTACGACGTCGCGCGCGCGTCCGAACCGCTTCCCGAAACGCAGACCGGCGAACTCGCGTACCTGGCGTCGCTCGGCTTGCCGGTCAACCCGGAACATAAGCACGCAGATTCACTTCCGGAGGTCTTTGCGTACTGGGAGCAGTGGAAGGGACGTTCGCGCGAGAAAGTGGATTATCAGCTCGACGGCATCGTGCTTAAGGTTGAATCTCGTACACAGCAAGAGGCGCTCGGGTATACCGGTAAGGCGCCGCGCTTTGCGCTCGCATATAAATTTCCGGCCGAACAGGTCAAAACGGTCGTCGAGGACATCACACTCCAGGTGGGACGTACGGGGAAACTGACGCCGGTCGCGCATCTCGCGCCAACGGCGGTCGCCGGCTCGGTAGTTGCGCGTGCGACATTGCATAACGAGGATTTCATACGGGACAAGGACATCCGCATCGGCGACACGGTCATTCTGCAAAAAGCGGGCGATATCATTCCGGAGATCGTCTCGGTCGTTGCCGAGCTTCGCCCCACAGGAGCGAAGCCGTGGAAATTCCCTACGCACTCGCCCTTGTGCGGCGGGGACGGAAGCATTGAGAGGGTTCCGGGCGAGGCGGCGCACCGCTGTAAGGTCGCCGGGTCCTTTGAGCAGCAGGCGCGCCGGCTCATACATTTCGCCGGCAAAAGCGCGCTTGATATAAACGGCATGGGGAAGGAGACCGTGAAGCTCCTTATGGAGCATAAGCTCGTCTCGAATTTTGACGACATTTTCGAATTGACCAAAGACGAGCTTCTCGAACTCCCGAAATTTGAAGAAACGAAGGCCGCCAATCTTATGCGGGGCATTGAAGCCGCAAGGAAAGTTCCGCTCAATCGCCTGCTTATCGGACTTGGGATTGAGCATGTGGGGGGCGAGACGGCCTACCTGCTTGCGACGCATTTCCCGACGCTTTCGGCTCTTGCGTCCGCCCGCGAAGAAAGGCTCTCAAATATTGCCGGTATAGGTCCTATTATTGGAAAAGCGGTGGCGGCATGGTTCCGAAATCCAAGCAATCGTGCGCTTCTTGCGCGGCTCGTAAAACATTTAAAGATCAGCAAGGTCGGCGCGCCCAAGCGCGGACCCCTGACCGGTCAGACGGTCGTCGTCACCGGCACTCTCTCTACGCTCTCGCGGGAAGAAGCGGAGGCGCGCGTGCGGGAAGCCGGCGGGAAGGTCGCCTCGTCGGTCTCGGCAAAGACCTCTTTCGTCGTAGCCGGCGAAAATCCCGGCAGCAAGCTCGCGAAAGCGCAGGAACTTAAGGTCCCGGTTTTTACGGAGCGCGAATTTAAAGCGGCACTGAGAGGATCATAGAGTTCATGCGCATACTTTCAAACGATTATCTTTCCAGTGTCCCTGGTTCAGGAATTAATGTGAAAGGCGGCCCGGCTAGGTTCGCCGCTGATTTTTCCACCGTCGCTATTTCACAAGGGCATGAATGGATAGGACTCTTACATAATCCGGAATCCGGCGAATATCAAGAGCGTGCCGTCGCTGGGGGAAAGCGATTTTTTTCAATTAATGCACCGTCCGTTACCATTGAAGGTTTACGCGAATTGCGCGAACCCTTGGCGCCAGAAGCATATTTGGCCGAAGACATTAATTCCGTAAAAGACCTCTTCAAAGAACTGCGGGGAGACGTCCTATTCTTAAACGGTTTTTCGGCGTACGCGTGGCTTTTGTTTGCTGCCGCCCGTGAAATCGGACTGCCCGTCGTTATACAGCACGCCGGAATTTTCAGTCGAGAAGTGGAAGAATATGCTGATTTATTCACCCGAGCAGGCAGGGAACTGTGCTTTGCTATGGAAAAAGACGCAGCGGAATATGCTGCAGCAAATATTTTTCTGAACGAATTCAGCAAAAAAGCGTTTGAGCGAATCGTGCAAACCCGCACGGTCTCCAATCCCCACATCATCCCGCTGCCTCATCCGGGCTGGCCGTTTGAGGACGCGGCAGGGCCAAAAAAGAGAAAAGAGCGAGTACTGGGCGTCGTCGCAAGGTGGGACCGTATTAAAAATCATGAAGCGATTTTGGCATTAGCTGAAACGCTGCGAGAGACGAACGTGCCGTGGCGCATCAGAAGCGTCACCTCTATACCCGACACGGCGGTACATACAGAATTCAAGTCCCGCTATCGGAATTGCATTGAGATCGTGCCGCCTATGAGCCATACCGCACTAATGGATTTTTACCAGTCAGTTGACGTAATCATCCTCCCTTCACACTTTGATGTTTCGCCGACCGTCGTCATGGAGGCGGCTTCTCTCGGTGTGCCGACGCTGATCTCTCCGAACGTCGGTTGGGTAAGCGAATACGAGCATTGCGGCATGGAGGAGTGGATTGCCGATTTCAGTCGGCCGCACGATGTCGTTCGTCGCCTCGAAAAACATTTTATCCGTACGGAATGGCCAGAAACAAAACGATTTGCAGAATATATAAAAAAATGTCATGATCCTGCAATAGTATACAGATCATATTTAACCCTTCTCAAGGGAACTTCTATCGCAACATAATATTCATGCGCGTTGCCCAACTCGCTCCTAGCTATCATTCCGTTTCTCCGCTCTTCAATAAAGCGATTTATTCGCACATTGCATGGCTTGCGAACGGCCTCGTCGATCTCGGACATGACGTTCACCTTTTTGCCTCAAGCGATTCAGAAACAAAGGCGGTATTGCACGGCGTGAGCGAATCCTTATCGAAACTCAATCTCCCCGAGGATATCGCCCGTTACTACATGTTGCTCACCATATCCTCTTGTTATGCATACGCGCGCACCTCATCCGACATCATTCACTCCCATTTCAATCTCCTCTCTTCGTTCGTTTCTCAGATCAGCGATGTGCCGACGGTTACCTCGGTGCACAGCCCCATTACCGACAGGACCCGCCCTCTGTTGGAGCACTTCAAGAATGAGCGCTACATTTCTTTTTCTCTAGCCCAGCGAAAACAGATGCCGAATCTGAACTGGTATGCAAATATATACCACGGTGTTGATACGGCGCTGTTCGCGTTTAACCCAGACCCGGAAGAGTATCTGCTGTATCTCGGCAGAGTGACGGAAGAAAAAGGCATTCATTTCGCTATTGAAGCCGCGAAGGTCACAGGAATGCCGCTCTATATTGTCGGTGCCAGTTATCCCGCAGAAGGGTATTGGCAAAAGCATGTCGAACCGCACATCGACGGCCGTATGATCAGATTTTTAGGCGAAGCGTCGTTTGAAAGAAAAATTCCTCTTTTTCAGAATGCAAAAGCTCTCCTTTTTCCGACGCAGGCAGATGAAGTATTCGGGTATTCGATGATAGAAGCGATGTCGTGCGGTACGCCAGTCATCGGCTTTGCCAACGGCTCCGTTGCGGAGATTGTCAAACACGGCATTGCCGGTTTTGTGGTTAATGATGTGGAAGAAATGGTAGAGGCCATTAAACATTTAGATGAGATCGACAGAATGAAAGTGCGCAAACGCGCAGAAATATATTTCAGCGTGGAAAAAATGGTTTCCGGATATGAGAAAGTCTATAAACGCGTTTTGGACGACGAGACCTTCTTGCAGCGTAAGCGTGACGAGAACGCGAACATGTCGTCCGATTCCCTAAAATGAGGACCGAGTTTTTTGCTATAGTTTCCCTATGGCAACAAAAAACGATGTGAAGAAGCTTGCGGCGCTCGCGCGCATCAGCGTCGAGGACGCGTCACTGGAGAAATTCACGGGCGAATTTGACGCCATACTGGCGTACATCGGCCAGCTGGAGAAGCTCAAGCTGCCGAAAGGAAAGCAAACGAAACCCGCATTGCGTAACGCCATGCGGGAAGACGGTGAGCCGCATGCGGCACGCGCGTATACCGAAAAACTCGTCAAACAATTTCCCGCGCAGGAAGGCGACGCCCTTTCGGTGAAGCAGATACTTTCTCATGACTAGGAATGGACTTCGGCTGCGTCCGCAATACGGAAATCGGCCGCGCTCCGGGCCGCTAGGCCAAGTCCTACGACCGATTTCCGTATCGCGGACTTGCCTATGAAAAAACCGAATGAGATGACCATCGTTGAAGCAGCCCGCGCGCTGCGCGCGCGCTCCTTTTCGGTCCGAGAGCTCTGGGACGCGTGCATTGAGGCGATACGAGCAAGAGATGGGGAGTTGCATGCGTTCCTTGAGGTCTTCGACGCCGATGAGCGGGCGATAGCCGCCGCACAGGCGCGCATTGAAGCGGAAGGCGATTCAGCGCCGCTTCTCTGCGGCATCCCGCTTGCCGTAAAAGACAATATTTTGATAGAAGGGAAGGTAGCTAGCGCGGCATCGCGGATGCTTGCGAACTACCGCGCGACCTACGATGCGACGGTCGTGCGAAAATTGAAAGAGGCGGGAGCGTTGTTTTTGGGGCGGACCAATATGGACGAATTCGCGATGGGTTCTTCGACCGAACATTCGGCCTTCGGCCCGACGAAAAATCCGCGCGGCCTTTCCCGGGTTCCCGGCGGTTCTTCCGGCGGCTCCGCCGCCGCTGTGGCTGCAGACCTCTGCGTCGCCGCCCTCGGCAGCGATACGGGCGGCTCTATTCGCCAGCCGGCGGCGTACTGCGGCGTCGCCGGCCTGAAGCCTACCTACGGCGCGGTCTCGCGCTCGGGGCTCATCGCACTCGGGTCCTCTCTTGACCAGATAGGCCCGCTTGCAAAATCGGTCGAAGACGCTCGCATTCTGCATGACGCTATCCGCGGCAAGGACCCGCTTGATTCCACGACTATTCCTGACGGGTTGTATCCGCAAAGAACGGTCCCGAACACATTCCGCATCGGCATACCCGATTTTGTGAACAGAACGCTCCTGCATTCGGACCAGCCACTTGGCATGCTCGCCAAGAAATTGACGGACGACGGCCACACGCTGGTAGACGTCGCGCTCCCGACGAACCAATACGCGCTTGCCATCTATTACATCATTATGCCGGCGGAGGCCTCGACCAACCTTGCGCGCCTCGATGGCATCCGCTACGGCTGTGCCGCGCGCGGAAAGACCTTGCTTGACGACTACGTCCTTTCGCGGACGGAGGGTTTCGGCGAAGAGGTGCGCCGGCGCATCCTGCTCGGCACCTTCGTTCTTTCCTCCGGCTATATAGACGCCTATTATCACAAGGCGCAGGCCGCACGCTCGCTTTTGCGCACGGAATATGAGAAGGCGTTTGAAAAAGTCGATGTCATCATGACCCCGACGGCGCTTTCCGCCGCGTTCGCGTTCGGCGAAAAGAAAGACCCGCTCTCCATGTACCTGGAAGATCTTTTTACCGTGACCGCAAACCTGACCGGCATGCCGGCCATTTCTCTCCCAATCGGTGGAGGCGGACAGCTTCCCGTCGGCGTACATTTCACGGCGCCGCACCAGGCCGAGAATCTGCTATTCGGCATCGGTGAAGCAGTGGGGAAGGCGCAAGGCGCATAGTATTTTTCGTTTATACTAGGAGCGATGGCTCCCCAGCAGGCAAATATCGAATATTTCTTCCGCCTCCTGTACGAATGGATATACGGAACGCACGGGGCAAATTATGAGGAGTTGCGCGTACTCGCCTCGCACATTTGGCTTTGGATCATCGCTGTCGGCTACCTGCTCTCGGTCATTGCGCTCGTTTTCATCGTCTACACGACCGTGCGGCTGTTCGAATTACGCAAGCGAGAGGACGCATACTATGGCACGCTCGTTTCTCCGCCGGAGAGCGGGGGAGAAAACCCGCGATGGAAGCACATCGAGTCGCTCGCCAACAGCCAGAGCGCAAGCGAGTGGCGCGAGGCGATCATCGAGGCCGACATCATGCTCGACGACATCCTGGCGCGGCAGGGATATGTGGGTGCCGGCGTAGGGGAGAAGCTGAAGGCCGTCGAGCCCTCCGACATGGGCACGCTTCAGGATGCCTGGGAGGCGCACAAGGTGCGCAACCAGATCGCGCACGAGGGTTCGGCCTTCAAGCTTTCCGACTCGCTCACCCACCGCACTATTGCGCGCTACGCGGCCGTGTTCCGCGAACTGAAGGCAATCTAGCCAATTGCACATTAGGAGAGTAAGATATACGTAGCGGGGTAGAGGAGAGCCGTGTCCTACGGGCGGGAGGGCAAGTGTGCAAACCAACTGCGAAAAGAGTAAACTAGTACACAGCGGGGTAGAGGAGAGGTACCTCGGGAGGCTCATAACCTCCAGACGCCGGTTCGATTCCGGCCCCCGCAACACGATTGGAAATGGCGCCGTGAGGCGCCTTTTCCTTTTCTTGTTGCGGGGGAGCGAAGCGCCTGCGCGCTTCGCGTCCGGAATCGAATGCCGGAACATGTTTCAGTCGGCAGACTGAAACGGTGAGGCTGTGCCCAGACCTCGGCGAGCGACGGCGAGCCGAGAGTCGAGGGAGATAAGTCGTAATCGACGGTCCGGCCCCCGCAACACGGTTGTGACGCCAGGAACCAGTACCGACAGGGGTCAAACCCAGTACAGTACCGGCCCCCTCGGTCACCAGAAAAAGCGCCTACATGCTAGAGGCGCTTTTTCTGTTATGCAGCAAACGCAACATATTTCCAGTTCGATTCCGACTCTCGTATTCGCCGCACCTTCGTGTCGCAATCACAGAAATCCGGTTCAATAGTTCCGTCCCCCTCTGGGGGGCGGGAATGCTCGACTCGCGCTATACTGCGGACAAATACATGACCCTCCACTTCATCACAGGTAACAAAAACAAGCTCGCAGAAATGCGGACGATGCTTGGGAGTGTCGAGCAACTTGATATTGAACTGCCGGAGATTCAGGAGATCGATGCGCACGAAGTTATCAAAGCGAAACTCAAAGCAGCTACTCAGCACCATACGGGCGCACTTATTGTCGAAGACACTTCGCTTTCCCTCGACGCCCTTAACGGTCTCCCAGGACCACTTGTTAAGTGGTTTTTAAAAACGATTGGGAATGACGGTCTTTTTAAGATTGCGGAAGCTTTTGGTAACTATGGTGCTGAAGCGAAGACTATTATTGGCTATACCTCTGGCGACGGAGCAATCCAATTCTTTGAGGGGTCAGTCAGGGGTACGATAGTCGCTCCTCGGGGTGATACTGTCTTTGGCTGGGACCCGATCTTTCGGCCTGAAGGAAAAGATAAAACCTACGCTGAACTATTTGATGCAGATGAGGCCGAGAAGAATTCAATAAGCATGCGCAGACTCGCCGCCGAGAAATTAAAGGCACATTTATCATGACGGACTATTCCAAGTTCCTGGTCAAAGAATATAAACACTGGCTGGTGAACGTTCACGAGAACCAGGGCTATCTCGGCAGATGCATAGTGTGGTGTAAGCGGGAAGATGCTCTCGACTTGGCCGATGCAACTAAAGATGAACAGAAGGAACTCATAACTATCATTGGCGAACTGCGAGAAGCGACGAAACGAGTGTTTCAAGCCGACTGGTTCAACTACGCTTTCTTAGGTAACGAAACGCGACATCTCCATGGCCATTTCATTCCGCGTTATTCATCGCAGCGAACATTTGAAGGAGTAACTTTTACAGACGAGCGTTGGGGTCATAACTATCGAACAAATCACGAGTTTGCTACCCCTCCTGGCGTATGGGAGGCAGTACGGCTACGGCTGAAAGAGGAGCTTGGCTAAAAATATGGAGGGACAAATAGGTCGACAAGCAACCGCAGCGATTAAAAACAAAGTGTTTCCGGGATGCGTGGTTGGCGTCGTGAGGAAATCTGGCGAGCGCCTCGTGCTCCCCTTCGGGAGATTCACTTACGAGCATGATTCTTGGAGCGTCGAGGAGAACACAATGTACGATATTGCCTCAATCACAAAATCCATTCCCACGGCCAGTCTCGCCTTGATGTTGATTGATCAGGGGGAGCTTAAGCTGACGGATAAGCTTATCGACCACGTTCCGGAATTCAATAACTCTGATCGTGAAAATGTGCTTATCAAGCACCTTCTCACCTACACACTTGATGGCTACAAATTGGCGACTGCTCTCGATGGCGGAAAATTCGACATCAATAAAGATAAGACTGCGACGCAACTGCTGAATATTCTGCTTACGCATGATTTTGAAAAGCGTCCTGGAACAGTATTTAATTACACGAACATTCCTGCCGCCCTCCTCGGGCTGGTAGTGGAGCGAATTTATGGGAAGACTCTGGATGTGCTTGCCGATGAGCATTTCTTTGTCCCACTAGGAATGACTCGGAGCACGTTTTATCCCGAAAAGTTCCCGACCGAGGACATACCGCCTACAGAAATAGATAGCTGGCGCGGAGAAGTGCGCGGCGTGGTGCATGATGAGAGTGCTTACATAGCCAAACGCGATGGCAGGATCGTTGGTCACGCAGGCCTCTTCTCTACCGCCGGCGACATTCTTACTTTTCTTGAAATGCTCCTCAATGGAGGGATCTTCAATGGGAAGACATTCTTTTCAGAAGAAATTCTCCAGCAGATGGAGACGAATCAGATCCCAGAACTTAATAACTTTACCGGACTCGGCTGGGAATTAAACCAACCGCGCTACATGGGAAAGTACTGCGGCGAACATACGTTCGGCAAAACTGGCTTTACGGGGACGCTCTGTGTTGCTGATCGCCAGGAGGAGGTTGCATATGTGATTCTTTCCAATCGTGTTTATCCGAAACGAACAAAAGATTCTGCAGCGATCAACGCTTTTCGAGCGGCTGTAGGCGAAATTGTATTGGCTTCATGACGAGGGCCGGAATCGAACTACGGCGCGCAAGGTAAAAAATGGGGGCGGGAATCGAACTTGAGCATCTAGGCCGTAGAAAGTCCAATTCATTTCGGGCGCCCCCAACACGTTGTAGCGAAACGAAAGGGTCTATACTTATGCGTATGCAGGTCCAGAAGGTGATCGAGCAGCTTGGCTACACCCGCGACGAAGCGAAGGTCTATCTTGCTGCCCTGGGACTTGGCGAAAGCCATGTTTCCGATATCGCCCAGAAGGTCCGGCGGCCGCCAAGCAGCGTTCAGGTCATCATCAACAAGCTCCACAAGGACGGTTTGATGAATTTTTATGTCCGCAAGCGCTATAAATACTGGGTTGCCGAGAACCCGACACGCCTCATCGCGCGGCTTCGCGAACGCGAGGATTCGGTGCGCTCCGTGATGCCGCAGCTCGAGGCGCTCCAGCATGAGCGGGAGCAAAAGCCGCGCATCAAGATATTCGAAGGAGTTGACGAGATACGGCTCCTGTATGACGACATGCTTGAGACGAAGACGCATATCCTCGCCATCATTCCCTGGGACGATTGGATACGCCTCCTCGGCCGCGGCTTCATGGAGGATTTCATAGAGAAGCGGGTCAAGCATTATCTGCACATCCGGCTTCTTATACCGAACACCGCGGTGGCGGCGGAACTCCGGTCGCGCGATGCGAGCGAACTGCGCGAGACGCGGTACGTGCCGGACGACGCGCCCATCCGGACAACGGTGCTCTTGTACGGCGCGAAGGCCGCCGTCGTGTCGCTTAACAGAAAACTGCCGACGGCGGTCCTGATCGAGGACGCCGACGTGCACGAAACACTCTCGGTATTTTTCGAGGAATTATGGGCTCGGAGCGCGGCCGCGTGAATCGAAGCGGCCGGCGACAAGATTTTTGCTGTCGTCGGCGCCGCAAAGCGCCCAGCATCTGCCTAGGCGCTTTTCGGCGAAGTGCAATGCACCCCTTTTTGTAGTGACAGTGGGCAGCATCAGGCGAGAATGATGATAGTTCGTTCTCACCAGAAACGTCCTTGCCGTATACCAGGTCCGCTTACAGATGTGGATGGGAATCCGCTCTACAGGACCACCTTACAACATAAAGGATCCGTCTTCTTCGAAGAACGAACGGGGCAAGCAAGAAGGTCCCGCCATGTGCGGGGCCTTCTGCGAAAAGGTAGCGGGACCTTATCTCCGCTTTTATTATTAACAGCGTTAATGTATAACAATTATGTGGCAAGATTACGTAAATGCATTGCTCGGGCTCTGCGTCTTTGCGGTCGCTTTTCTCGGGCTCACGGGCGCAACCCTTAGTTGGACGCTTGGCATTCTCGGCGCAGCAATTCTGGTTCTCGGTTTGTGGGGCGCAAGCAGGACATCGTCTGCATCGGAATTTGAGCACAAGCATGCCTAGTTTCCGGCATTACCAGCCCTAACACGAAACTACTATGCCCATCATCAAGTGGGAGCCGCTCAGCGAATTGGACCGCCTTTTTGAGGGGCGTCCGTACATCTCAATGTTCCCGAAACTGGGATGGGACCTCGCCATTGACCTCTACGAAGAGGACGGCACTGTGGTCGCAAAGATGAATTTGCCGGGCGTGAAGAGCGAAGAACTCGACATCGCCATCGATGAAGATTCGCTCAGCGTCTCCGGGAGCCGCGAAGAGGAGGAGGAAACAGAAAAAAAGGACTACTACAGCAAGGAAATCCGTCGGGGGTCGTTTTCGCGCTCCGTGAGTTTGCCGAAGCCGGTCAACGCGTCAGGAGCCGAAGCGGAGTATGCCGACGGCATCCTCACCATCACCATGCCGATCCTGGAGGGGAAGCAGAGGGAAACCGTGCGGGTAAGGGTCGCCGCGAAGTAGATACGATCATGGGGAAGCGAGATTTTCTTGATTGGAAACGCATCCTGCGCGAGCAGGACCGTCTCACGCGCCCGCCGCGGCTTGAGGGGAAAGTGAAGAATGCGATGATGAACCCGGTCCGTAAGAAAAAGAAACAGGGATTCCGAGCAATAGTCGCTCATGAAAACCGACAACAGATCGCCTCTGCATTTTGAAGATCGCCGTGACGCGGGCGTGCGGCTTGCCAAAGCGCTCGCGCGATACGACAGCGAAGACGCGGTGATTTACGCTTTGCCGCGCGGAGGCGCGGTGCTCGGGGCCGAAGTGGCAAAACAGCTGGAACTCCCGCTTGCACTCGTCATTCCGCGCAAGATCGGCCACCCCGAAAATCCCGAGTACGCCGTCTGCGCCGTAACCGAGGAAGGAGAGCTCGTCTGCAACGAGGAGGAGTCGAGCAAGCTTGACCCGAAATGGCTCAAAGCGGCGGCGAAGCGCGGACAAAACGAGGCGAAGCGCCGGCGCGCCGCCTACGGCGGCGCGCGCCTCTCCGCTACCGGCAAGCTCGCGATAATCGTCGACGACGGTATCGCGACCGGCCTCACCATGCGCGCGGCTATTCGCTCGCTCCGCCGCGAGCTGCCGAGCGAGGTCGTCGCAGCCGCCCCCATCGCTCCGCGCGAAGTCGCCGAGTATCTGCGGGGAGAGGCGGATGATGTCGTGGTCCTTGACGACACCGAACCCTTCCTTGGCGCCATCGGGGCTTATTACAAATCCTTTCCTCAAGTGACCGACGAGGAAGTTATCAGGATTATGAAAGCGGCAGTATGACTCGTAAACCTGTGAAACGCTGGTCGGCGAAAGTAACGCGCGAGAGCGCCGCGCTCTCGCTCATGCCGGGCATATTCACCTGGGACGATCCGAAGAAGATCGCGCGTTCGCTCAAGCGTTCGGCCGAAATGAGCCGCGCTCGGAAAGGGTCGTCGCGGCAAATCGCGATGTCCATGCTTACCTTCTACGTCAATCGCGCGGGCGCGAATCTCACCGCGAGACAGAAGCGCATTCTCGGGCGGGCGAAGCGAGAACTGCGCAAGCTTTCCACGCACGTATGAAAAGGCGCATGGCAACAGAACGGCTCACACTCGTCGCGGCAAATCGCGTGTCCTTGGAGGAAGGGCTTGCCATACCGGAAGAGGTTGACGTGCCGCTCCGGCTCAAAGACCGCACGGAAAAACCGACACGTCCGCCCGGCAAAATCCGCGCCGGGGCAAAAGAAGGATACCGGCACTTGCACCGGAAATAATGCAACGGATCATGCGGTTGCTTCTTATTGGAGACGTGATGCTCGGAAGAGGCGTGAACGAACGGCTCTCCGCCGCGCCGCCGGAGCGCCCGTGGGGCAATACGCTTGCGCTCATTCGGGAAGCCGACGTCCGCATCTGCAATCTCGAATGCGTGCTGTCGGACGGCGGCGCTCCCGCCCGGAAAGAATTCACGTTCCGCTCCGATGCCAAGAATGTCGAGGTTCTCAAGACGGCGGGGATCAATCTTGTTTCGCTCGCCAATAATCATTCGCTTGACTATGGCACCGAAGCGCTCGCCGACACGCTCGGAATCCTCGATTTTGCCGGCATCGCGCATGCCGGCGCGGGCGGGGACTCTGCGGAAGCGCAGGCGCTCGCGCAAGTCCGTCTCGACGGAGCGTCGACCGGCATGCTCTCGGCGACCGACAGCGAGCCCGGATGGGAGGCGCGCGCGGACAAGCCCGGGACCTGGTTCGTCCCCATCTCGCTCGATGAACCGCGCGCGCAACGACTCCTTGCCCGCGTGCGGGCGGGCAAGCGCGAGGTCGACGCGCTCATCGTCTCGCTCCACTGGGGAGCGAACCGGGGATGCCGCCCCGAGGCCAGGCATCGCGAATTCGCGCACGCGCTCGTCGACGCCGGGGCCGATATCGTGTTCGGGCACTCGAGCCATGTGTTCCGGGGCGTCGAGCTATATGCGGGCCGCCTCATCATTTTCGGCGCCGGTGATTTCATCGACGACTATGCCGTGGACGAGGCCGAACGCAATGACGAGTCGTTCGTCTTCAGCGCGGAAATGGGCGACGGGCTCGTGGCGCGCGTCCGCCTCTACCCGGTCGTCATAGAAGAGCTCGCGACGCGGCTCGCGGAAGCATCGCGCGCCAGGCCAGTCGCGGCGCGCATGGAGACGCTCTGCCGCGAATTGGGGACGGCGACGGAATGGATCGAGCGGGAAGGGGCGCTCGAGGTGCGGTTCTGAATCACAGGAGTGCACATATGCCGTACACGTTCAAAGCGCATGTCGCCGATGTCCGGATGCAGGTTTCGGGCAGGACGCTTCGCGCTGTTTTTAAGGACGCGCTCGCCGGCATGACCGCGCTCGCGAAGCCGCGCTCGCCAGGCGCGCGCGTTACGCGCGACATCGCGCTCTCGGCTCCGGATGCGACCGCGCTCCTTATCGATTTTCTCAACGAGGCGCTCGTACTCATGCTCACGCGGCGCGAGGCATACTCCGCGGTCGTATTCGAACACCTCGGCGAGCGCGGGCTTGTCGCGCGGCTCGCGGGGAAGAGTGTCGAAGGATTTGGCGAAGATATCAAGGCGGTGACGTATCATGAAGCCGCGCTCGCGCGCGCCCCTTCCGGCTTCTGGCAGACGACCATCATCTTTGACGTATAAATCGCCATGAAGGAAACAAAAAAACCGCCGCGCCGCGTCTTCGTCGGCATCAAAATGCCGGACGAGGTCGCTCGCGCGCTCGTCAAGCTCCAAGCGCGGCTTGGAGGTCTGCCGGTGAAGCTCATCCCGAAGGAAGACCTCCATCTGACTCTGGCGCCGCCCTGGCAGGAGACGATGGTCATTCGCGCTTCGCAGAATCTGCGCAAATTGCTCGCTAACGTGCCGATGTTCACGCTCACGCTGCGGACGCTTTCATACGGCCCGGACCGGTGGCGCCCACGCCTTGTGTGGGCGACGTGCTCCGACACCGAACCCGTCGTCGCCTTCAAGAAGAAGCTTCTCAAAGCGTTCGGCGTGCGCGAGCATGTACCTTTCACCCCGCACGTGACCGTCGCGCGTTTCGAGCTCCAGGACGAGACTGCGCCGCTCCGCATCCCACTCGATATCCCGCTCGATATTTCCCTATCGGTTGAGCGGGTGCAGATGTTCGAATCGCCGCACGAGGGCGGGAGCGGCTACAAGGTTCTCTACGACTTCCATCTTTCCTTCGATGGCCTGCCCCACTAAATCTCCGTGGACATCGCACGCCTTCAGAAGATCGAGGACTACCTGTGGGAGATACCGCAGGATTTTCGAGGCGATATGCGCGTGCCAGCGCGCATTTTCGCGACGGAGCGGCTGCCCCGCGACATCGCCAGCGACCGCTCTCTTGAGCAGCTCATGAACGTCGCGGCGCTCCCCGGCATCAGAGAGTACGCGCTCGCCATGCCGGATGTGCACGAAGGGTACGGGTTCCCGGTCGGCGGCGTTGCCGCTTTTGGTCTTGAGGACGGCATTATCTCGCCCGGTGGCATCGGCTATGACATAAACTGCGGCGTGCGGCTTCTCCTGTCCGGCCTGCGGAAGGAGGTTGTTGCGGCGCATACGCATAATCTCGCGCGTACGATATTCGCAGAAGTGCCGTCCGGCACAGGCCGCGGCGGAACGCTTTCGCTTAAGGATGAGGAACTCGACCTCGTGCTTGCACGCGGTGCGAAGCGCATGGCCGAACTTGGGTATGCGGAGGATGACGATCTCGCGCACATCGAGTCAGGCGGCGTTTTACCCGGCGCCGATCCTGCCGCCATATCCGTTCACGCGAAATCACGCGGACGCGACCAGCTCGGCACCATCGGGGCGGGGAATCACTTTGTCGAGGTTGGTTTTGTTGACGAAGTTTTTGATGCAAAAATGGCACACCGCATGGGTATCGCGCTCGGGCAGGTCACGGTGCTCATTCATACAGGCTCGAGAGGGCTCGGACACCAGGTCGCCACCGATCACATCCGCGCCATGGTCCGCGCGATGCCGAAGTATCACATTACGCTCCCCGACCGTGAACTCGCCTGCGCGCCCTTTAAGTCGCCGGAAGGGCAGGCGTATTTCTCCGCGATGAACGCCGCCGGAAACTTCGCGTGGGCGAATCGGCAACTCATCACCGCTCGTGTGCGACGTGCATGGCAGGCGGTGTTCGGAGCGGGTGAGAAACTCTCCGTCCTATATGACGTCGCGCACAACATCGCGAAGATTGAGTCATACGAAATTGACGGGAAGGTCGAGGGTCTGCTCGTGCATCGCAAGGGCGCAACGCGCGCGTTTCCCGGTCAGCCGGTCTTGATCCCCGGCTCTATGGGCACTGCCTCTTACGTTCTTGTCGGAGAGAAGAAATCGCTTGCGACGAGCTTCGGGTCAAGCTGTCATGGGGCTGGCAGAGCGATGTCACGCACGAAGGCTCGGGCGCGGATAGGAGCCAAACAACTTCGCGCCGAACTCGAAGCGCAGGGCATTGCGATCGCCGCCGGCTCGCGCCGCGGATTCACCGAGGAGGCACCGTTTGCGTACAAAGACATTGATGCGGTCGTGAGCGTTATCCACGACGCCGGCATTGCGAGCCGCGTCGCGCGGCTGCGGCCGCTCGCGGTCATGAAGGGATAGTCGGGCGGAATGTGTGCGTTCTGGCCCCGATGTGCTGAGGCGGCGGTTGCGGCGATGGAGACGATGCTATGATGAAACGTATGGAAACTACACCGCTGAAGCAGATTATGGACCTTACCGGGAAGACAGCTATCATTACGGGCGGCGCGATGGGCATCGGATACGGCATTTCCTACCGGCTCGCGGAAGCGGGTGCGGCGGCGGATGCCGCGGCCGCAAAGCTTTCGGAAAAAGGATGGAAGGCAATGGCCGTCGCGGTCAATGTGGCGGACGCTCCTCAGGTAGAGCACATGGCCGCCTCCGCTGTCGGAGCGTACGGTTCCATCGACATTCTCGTAAACAATGCGGGTATTTACCCGAACGTGCCGGTGATGCGATTATCCCCCGAGGAGTTCGACAAGATCATTTCCATAAACCTCAAGGGCGTTTATCTGTGTACCAAAGCCGCCGCCGCACACATGCTCAAGCAGGGCAAGGGCGGCAAGATCATCAATATTACTTCCATCGACGCCATCCACCCTTCAATGGTCGGCCTTGCCACCTACGATGCTTCGAAACACGGCGTCTGGGGCTTCACCAAAAATGCGGCGCTCGAGCTCGCGCCCCATAAGATATGGGTGAACGCCATTGCGCCCGGCGGTATCCACACTCCCGGCACCGGCGCGGGTTCGATGACCAAGGAAGCTGAGGAGGCCATGAAGCCATTCATGGAAAAAATCCCGATGAAACGGATGGGAGAACCCGACGACATCGGCAAAGTCGCGCTTTTCCTCGCCTCCGACCTCTCAAGCTACATGACCGGCAGCCAGGTCGTCGTGGATGGCGGCGTGCTGCTTGCGTAACCGTTAGCGTTTGATTTTTCGGCGGAACGGCACGAACGCAAATCCCGGGAATTTCTGGACGCTGAAAGAGCCGTCAGCGTTTTTTATCTCGAGAAAAAGGGCGCCATCCTTTGGATAGACCATCCGGCCCCCGCTCGCCAGTTGCGCACGCCACTCTCCAGGCACTTCCACAAGCGATGCGGCCGCGATGATGCGGTCAAATGGCGCCCTGTCGCTATAACCGCTCTCTGCGCTCTCGCACAGCATTTCGGCGCGGTGCATGAGCGCGGGATATTTCGCGATGTTTTGTTTCCCGAACGCGCATAACTCCGGCACGATCTCGAATGCGTAGATACGCCCCCGAGGCCCGACGAGCTTGGCCAGAAGCGCGGTCGCCCAGCACGAGCCATAGCCGACCTCAAGCACGCGGTTTCCGCTTTGTGCCTGCAATCGTTCGAGCATGTACACGACCGTATACGGTTGGGAAATAGTTTGCCCGAAACCGATCGGCAAGGCAGTATCTTTATATGCATAGGCGCGGACATTTTCCGGAACGAAATCGGCGCGGTCAACCGTGGCGAGCGCTTGTGTGATCGGCGGAGAGCGCAGAACGCCGCTTTTTTCAAGCTCGGCAATGAGTTCATCCATGGAAGTAACTATAACTCCAGACGGTGAGCACAGTGCTTGCGTAATACCCCCAGGGGGTATACCATACGTCCATGGAGAACAGCAAAGACCTGAGCAAGAAGAAACTCGTGCGCCGACTTCGGATAATCGAAGGGCAGGTGCGCGGGCTTGCCGCGATGATAGACAAGGGCGTCTACTGCATTGACGTCATCGCGCAGACCTCGGCAGTGAAGCAGGGGCTCTCGAAAGTAGAGGATCTTCTTCTTGAAAATCATCTCCGGGGGTGCGTGCATGAACAAATGACTTCCGGGCAGACGGGGAAAGCCGTAGAAGAAGTGCTGAAAGCGTATACACTGAAGAGAAAATAAAGATGCAGACGAAAACCTACAAGGTAGAGGGAATGCATTGCGCCAGCTGTGTCGCAGTCATAGAGCGCGTGCTCGGGAAAACCTCCGGTGTGCGTTCCGCCGCGGCAAATGCTGCCGCCGGAACCGTAAAGATAGAGTTTGACCCGCATGTTGTTTCCGAAGCGGACCTGGCGAAAGCCGTTGGTTCCGTCGGTTATCGCCTCGTCGTGCCCGACTATGCGCCCCGCACGGCAAGCGCGGGCACGTTGGAGACCGTTTCAATGAAAGTGCTGGGCATGGACTCTCCCCATTGCGCGATGGTCGTTGACGGTGCATTGAAGAAACTGCCCGGCGTCAAGCAGACGGACTTAGACTTCGCGAATCAGCGGGCGAAAGTCGCTTTCGATCCGTCGCTGGTGCGGGTACAGCGCATATTCGACGTCATTCTCGACGCCGGGTATAAACCGATAGCCGAGGAAGGCAAAGTGGAAGACCTGCTCGACCACGAGAAGGCCGAACGGAAAAAGCAATTGCGGGTCCTCACCACGAAGCTCGTTGTCGGCGGCATACTTGCCGTGCTCATATTCCTCGGCAGTTTTCCAGAATGGTTCTCGTTCGTGCCCGGCATTCTTGCCGACCGATGGGTGCTTCTTGTACTTACCACCCCGGTGCAATTCTGGGTCGGTTCCCAGTTCTACAGCGGCCTGCGGCTCCTCGTGAAGTACCGCACCGCCGATATGAACACGCTCATCGCCATCGGCACGCTCGCGGCATACTTCTACAGCGCCGCCGTCACGGCCATCCCGTCGTATTTTGCGCAGGGAGGGCTCACGCCGGCGATCTATTTCGATACATCCGCCATCATCATCGTGCTCATCCTGCTGGGGAAATACTTTGAAGCCCTCATGAAGGGGCGGGCCTCGGAAGCGATACAGAAGCTCATCGGGCTTCAGCCAAAAACCGCGAAGATAGTGCGGGAGGGGAAAGAAGTCGAGGTATCCATTGCGGACGTGCGCGTCGGGGATTTGGTGGTCGTGCGGCCCGGAGAGCGGATCCCGGTTGACGGCGCGATAACGGAAGGGGAATCCGAAATAGACGAATCAATGATCACTGGGGAATCAATGCCGGTCCATAAAAAAATCGGCAGCTCGGTCATCGGGAGTACGATAAACAAATACGGAACGTTCACGTTCAGGGCGACGAAGGTCGGCGCGGATACGGTGCTCTCGCGCATCATAAAAATGGTGGAGGATGCACAGGGTTCCAAAGCGCCTATACAGCGGCTTGCGGACTTCGTTTCCTCCTATTTCGTTCCCGCGGTCTTTGTCGTTGCGGTTCTTACCTTCGCGGCATGGTATTTCTTCAGCCCGGTTCCGAGTGTTACCTTCGCGCTGGTTAATTTCGTCGCCGTGCTCATTATTGCGTGCCCGTGCGCGCTCGGTCTCGCGACCCCGATGGCCATCATGGTCGCGTCAGGAAACGCCGCCGGCAGGGGCATGCTGGTGAAGGACGCCGCTTCCCTTGAGATCGCCAACAAGATAAACGCGGTCATCCTGGATAAAACGGGCACGCTCACGCAAGGGAAACCGCAATTGACCGACATTGTGGCGTTCGGCAACGGAAGCCAAACGGAGGTGCTCACCTTCGCCGTTTCCCTGGAACAGCGCTCCGAACACCCGCTCGCACAGGCAGTCTTGCAGTACGCGGCGAGCGTGGACCAGAGATCGTCGCACCCGCTCGATGCCGCGATAGCGGCGGAAGCGAAGAGAGAGAAGATGCAGCCGTATGCGCTTGAGAATTTTGAGGCCATTCCGGGCAAAGGACTGCGGGGTACCTTGCGGGTCGGCCCCGCCTCCTCGCACATCGAGGCGTACCTCGGGAACCGGGCGCTTTTGGCGCATCTCGGCATTGCGCTTGCATCGTATGAAAGCGATATCCAGAAGCTGGAACACCAAGGGAAGACCGTTATGATTCTTGTCGCAGGCAAAAAGGTCATGGGCGCGCTTGCCATCGCCGACGTGCTGAAAGAAGAGTCCTTCCAGGTCGTACGCGCCCTTAAGGGGCAGGGTATCGAGGTTTGGATGCTTACCGGCGATAATGAACGCACTGCGCGGGCAATCGCGGAGCAGGCCGGTATAGATAATGTCATGAGCGAGGTTTTGCCGGAACAGAAGTCCCAGAAAGTGCGCGAACTACAGAACCAAGGGAAGATCGTAGCGATGGTCGGCGACGGCATCAATGACGCGCCCGCGCTCACTCAGGCGCATATCGGCATCGCGATGGGGGAAGGCACGGACATCGCGATGGAATCGGCGAACGTGACGCTCATGCGCGGTGACCTGCGGCTCATCCCGGAGATCATCACGCTTTCAAAGCGCACGATGGTCATCATCAAGCAGAACTTGTTCTGGGCGTTCTTCTATAACATCGCGTTCATTCCGGTGGCCGCCGGGGCCTTGTATCCGTTCTTCGGCATCCTGCTGAATCCCATCTTCGCGGGTGTTGCGATGGCGTTCTCCAGCATTTCAGTCGTAGGAAACTCACTTCGCCTAAGGACAAGTGTGCTATGATGAAGGCCATGGTTCCTCTTCCGGCAAAAATTATAGCGCCATTCGTTCTCCTGTCATTTTTGACGCTGGCATTCTTCGGTTTCACCGGCATGTCGTACGGCTCCAACGGACAGATGCAAGGGGACTGCCCGTTTTCCGCGGTGGGAACGTCGCTGTGCCCCCCGAGCGCCCTGCCGGGCGCGCTACACCATCTCTCCGCATACCAGTCGTTCTTGAACGTGCCGGTGGGTTCCGCGTTCGCCGCGCTCATCATCGGACTGCTCCTCATCGCCTTCGGCCTTTTGGCATACCGCATCCAGCCGCGCATACTCCCTGTTTCCGCGCGCGGCGCATACTGCACTCACGATCCCCCGGTCTCAGCCCGCACGTGGAAACTGACGCGCTGGCTCTCTCTTCTTGAGAACAGTCCCGCTCCGCTCTAAGAGCACTTAGGAGGCGATCCGCTTTTTGAGTGCTCCCGCTCGCGCCCGTTCGCGAGTCGTTTGATGTGCGTTCTATAAAACCCCTAATCTCATCACCATGAAATCAATCAGCATCATCTCCATTGTGCTCGTCATCCTCCTCGGGCTTTTCCTATGGGGATACGGCGGCAGCAAAGGGACCACAGCGTCAGTTCAGGGAGTCACCCAAACGCCCGCATCGGCAAGCGAGCTCACCGCGGCGGAAACCCTCTACGACTTCGGCACTATCTCAATGAAAGACGGCAATGTCACGAAGGACTTCACGGTGGAAAACACAACCAGCAAAGATATCGTGCTTTCCACGGTGGTCACGTCATGCATGTGCACCACCGCGTACGTCGTCGGACCGGATGAGAAAACGAAAGGACCGTTCGGTATGCCGGGCATGGGCTATACGCCTCCGGTAAATGAGGTCATGAAATCGGGAGAAACTCGGACGGTTCGCGTCGTCTATGACCCGAACGCGCACGGGCCTGCGGGCGTCGGCCGGATCGACCGGTTCGTCACGATCACCGACGCTACGGGAGGCACTCTAGAACTTGAGGTGAAGGCGCTTGTAACTCCGTAGTCGTGGCGCATCCCATTGAACCATGAAGCGTCTTCTCATTATCGCCGGCATCGTCGGGGCGTTCATTCTTGCGGTTATCGCACTGAAATTCAGTCCCGTGACAGCATCACTCATGTGGAATATGAGCCAGGGCGGAGCATGGCTCCTGCCCCTGGTACTCGTGTCATCGCTTCTCGACAGCGTGCACCCGTGCTCGTTCTCCATCCTGCTCATCACCATCGCGTTCCTCTTCGGTTTGCAGATGACGCGAAAAAAGATACTGCAGCTGGGGGGCCTGTATATCGCAGGCATCTTCGCAGCGTACCTCCTCATCGGGCTCGGCATCCTGAAGGTGCTGCACCTCTTCAATACGCCGCATTTTATGGGGAAGCTCGGCGCGGCGCTTCTCATCATATTCGGCGTCATCAATCTGCTGAACCGGTTCTTCCCGAATATGCCCATTAAACTCGTTCTGCCCTCCGTGGCCCATCGCCCGATGGCGGCGCTACTCGAGAAAACGTCCGCTGTCGCCGCGTTCGGACTCGGTGCTCTGGTCGGCATCTGCCAGTTCCCCTGCATGGGCGGCCCGTACCTCATGGTCATCGGCCTCCTGCACGACCAGGTCACATACCTCGCGGGATTCTGGTATCTTTTCCTCTACAATCTCGTCCTCATCGTTCCGCTCGCGCTCGTCCTGTGGGTCGCGGCGGACAAACTGATGGTGGAAAAGATGCAGGAATGGAAGCTTGCGCACATCGGGCGGGTGCGTCTCATCGCAGGCATCGCGATGATACTTATCGGCGTGCTTATCCTCGTCATCTAAGCCCATGATCATTCTCGCCACTCTCATCTCGATTCTTGGTGTTACCGCGCTTGTGTGGCTTGCGAGCCGGTTCCTCCCGCTTACCGTGTGCCCGATCTGCGCGGGTGTATTTCTCACCTGGGTGGGGCTCCTCGTCGCATACCTCTTGGACTACCCGATCCCGCAACTTATTCCCGCACTCCTTATGGGCGGATCGGTGGTCGGCGTCACCTCCCTTATGGAGAAGAGATTCACCGGTCCGGCGGGCACGCTCCTTACATGGAAGACGTTCTTCATTGTGGCGGGATTCCTCGCTGCATACGCCGTCCTCGAGCGGCTTTGGGGCGTGTTCGTCGGCGCGGCCGCGTTCCTCATCGTGATATCGTTCGTATTGCTCATGTCCTCGAACCGTGCGGGCGCGGCCGTCGATATCGAGAAACAAATGAAGGATTGCTGCTAGCCAACTCGCTATGGAAACCTCATCACACACGCTAGCGGACACCATTCGGCACTATTCCACGCCGCTTAGCATCATTGCCGCCGGCGCGCTCGTCGCGATGGCGATACAGTACGCGCCGCCGCCGGGCAGTACGGCGCCGGCGCAAGCGACCGAACTGGAAGAGTCGGTTTTGCCGCCTGCGGGAGTAGTATTGCCAATCACTTGGGGCGATCTCGGGGCGCGATTGGCGGAAGTTGGCGCGATCGATGTGGCGAAATTGGAAGCGCTGTATAAGGAGCGCGGAGGATTCTCGTCCGAGTACCGGAAATTACTGGAGAAAAACGCAAACGATGCCATCGTCATCACGAGCTGGAACGCGGGATATCTCCTCAACCTTTTCTGGGCGCTCGGACTTGCGAATAAAAATCCGATCCTGGAAGACGCTTCGGAAATGCTGAATCCGGTCTATGAAGGCGCTGGCAATTTCGCGTCAACGGGCGGTTGGACGCTCGCGAACGGCAGTGCGATGAGCCACTACAACATGCACGCGCTCGTGCTGCTTACCGCAGAACAGCAGGCGCTCGTTGACCGCGTGTCGCGCAACATCTTCCGGCCCTGTTGCGGCAATTCGACGCACTTCCCGGACTGCAACCACGGCATGGCCATGCTCGGTCTTCTCGAGCTCATGGCGTCGCAGGGCGTGAGCGAAGAGGACATGTACAAGATGGCACTCGCGGTGAATTCCTACTGGTTCCCAGATACGTACCTCACCATCGCAAGGTATATGCAACAGCGGAATGTCGCCTGGAAAGACGTCTCGCCGAAGGACGTGCTCGGCGCGAAGTATTCAAGCGCTTCCGGTTTCGCGAATATCTCCTCGCAAGTAACAGGATCGCCGCAGGGCGGCGGGGGATGTTCGGCATAACCAGGTTCGTCCGTAATGGGCCGGGTACGGTATATACTAAAGGAGTTAATAACCAACGCTATGATCAACACACAACACCTTCTGAAAGTAACGGCAGTGTGGGTAAGTATCGTGGACATCATCTGTTTCGCGGGAGTGGCACTGTTCCCGAACATCCGGCCGGCATTCATGCTGTATGGGCTTCATACCACGACCAGCTTGGGCGAGAATGTCATGACACTCACGACATTCGTTTCCGGTCTCGTGATATGGAACGTCATCGCATTTCTTGCGGTTGGATTGTTCGCTTATTTGTTCAATCGAATGCACGCTTAACGTCGCCGGAGTGGCAATAGATAACATTCCCTTCGGTCTGTGCGGGTCCGGTGTGTGGTGCCTGAACGAATGCCGAAAACGACTATGCAATACATTTGGCTCGTGTGGAGCTTGGCGCTTATCGCAATTTGGCTCGTTATTTACGCTCTGCTCGACACGCAGGAGAGAAAGAGAGAAATGCTTATTGTCAGCATATGGACGGCGCTTCTCGGCGTCACGGAACCGTTTTTCGTCCCGCTGTATTGGGCGCCGCCGTCATTGTTCGATCTTGCCCTGCGAACCGGGTTCGATATTGAAAGTTTTCTTTTTTCCTTCGGCATAGGGGGGATTGCGGTCGTCCTCTATGGCATGTTTTTTAGGAATCGTTGCGCTCCCGTATCGGCGAACGAGCGTCACCGGTCCCGTCACCGCTACCATTGGTGGGCTATCGTATCATCTCCGGTCATTTTCATCGTTCTGTTTTTTGCGACCGCGCTGAATCCGATCTATTCGGCGATAATCGCTATGACGGTGGGGGGTGTTGCCGCATTGCGCTGCCGACCGGACTTAAAAAAGAAAATGGCAACAAGCGCTCTTTTGTTTTTAGGGCTCTATTTCGTTTATTTTCAGGTGCTCATCATTCTTTCACCCGGGTATGTCGAACGGGTCTGGAACATGGAAGCCCTTTCAGGCGTCCTGATCGCGGGAATACCTCTTGAAGAGCTTCTATTCGCGGTCAGCTTCGGCTTTTTCTGGTCAAGCATTTACGAACACATCGCGTGGAAGAAGTTAAATTAGCGGGTGTATAATCATCGTACAGTAGTCGCATTATCGGTAACCAAAAACTAACATGATGGGATACGGGACAACATATGGGTATGGCTCAATGATGGCAGGGTTCGGCTCGTTCGGACTCATCACATGGCTCGTCATCCTCGTCGACCTCGTTTTGGTCGGCATCTGGCTCTGGCAGCAGATAACAAAGAAGTAGGACAGGTTCCGGGCGGCTACGAGACGATATTCGTCGGGGAGCCCGCCTCGAATTTCCGTATATTGTCCACGGTGGCGTCGAGGATGCGCTCGACGGCTTCTGTTGTGTTGAATGCCGTGTGCGGCGTCACGATGACGCGCGGATGCCGGATAAGATAGTGATTCTCAAGCGCCAGTTTCAGTCCCTCCTTGTTCGGGTGGGGAGCCGTGAGAAGCGCCGTTTCATCGGAAAGCGTTCCTTCTTCCTCAAGCACGTCCAATCCTGCGCCGGCGAGCGTGCCATTCTGAAGCGCGTCAATCAAGGCCTGCGTTTCCACCACTGCGCCGCGCGATGTATTGATGAGATACGCTCCTTTCTTCAGGAAATCGACATTTTCCCGATTGATGAGGTGGTGCGTGTGTTTGTTGTAGGGGACATGCAGGGAAACGATATCGGATGCCGCCAAGAGCTCGGGGAGCTCCGCATAGGAAAAGGCGTGTGTCCGGGCGAGCTCGTCATCGCGGCGCACGTCGAATCCGAGGACATTCATTCCGAAGCCGTTCGCCATGCGGATGGCGTGGATACCGATGTGGCCGCAGCCGACGATACCGATCGTTTTTCCCGCGAGATCAAAGCCGCGCAGATTGTCATGCGAAAAAGTGCCGGTCTCGCGCACGCGCTCGTCGGCGTCGATGACCCGCCGGGAAAGCGCGAGGAGGAGCGCGAAGGCGAATTCAGCAACGGTGTGCTCGCCGTAATACGGGACATTCGCCACCACAACGCCTCGTGCAGCGGCCGCCTTAAGATCAATATGGTCAAACCCCGTTGAGCGGGTCGCGATGAGTTTCAGTCCCGGGAACCGCTTGAGCTCGTCCGCACCGATGCGCGACTCGATGAACGTGCACAAAACCTCCGTATCTGCGTCCGACAGGTCCTTGAATGTAGCAAGGGGACCCGCATGAAAGAAGATGTCTTCATTCGGAAGCTTCGCGCGCACATACGACTCCTCCCACAGTTCTCCCGAGAAATAACGGATTTTCATGCGGCAACCGGGACCGGCGTCAGAATCGTTGCGAATAAAACTTCCGTTTCAGATACGGTCTCACGTAGCGGTCGAGACCCCAATGACCGGCGACGCGCCGGGCACTCATGAGGGCGAGCGCGAGTACCATGAGCGTAGGATTGACGCTTACCGTGCCGGCGAGCAGGAAGTTGAGATTCATGAAGAAGCCGAAGAAGGCGGCGGTGCCGACAAAGAGCCCGGCAAGAAGCCCGAGGCCGACAAGCACTTCGCCGACGGCGATGGCGTTCGACCAAGAAACGAGGTGGGGAAGTACGGCACCCTTCAAAAACGCGGCGTACCACATTTGGACATCAGGGTGGCATGCCGCCCCCGGCTGACAGAATTCCGCCGTCTTGCGGAGCGCCCCCTGGATAAAGCCGTTCATCGCGGCCCCGGCGCCGCTGCCGAACCATGCCGGATTGGTCACTTTTTCCCATCCGGCGATGAGCCACTCGTAGCCGACATAGAGGCGCACGAGGAACCAGAACGGAGCGCTTTTCGCGCTGGCGAGGAAAAAATGAGAGAACCGCGACTGCTCTAATGTGTAGTTGGGCATGCTGTTATAGTAGGGCAGATGGAAAAAAGCGAAAGCGGCGCCTGGGGAATACATACCCTCGAGTCATGTATCGACCGCACCACGATGTATCGGCTGGTGCTGTATTATGTGCTCGCATTATTCGCTTCGGCAGTGATTTTCAGCACCGTCGGCGCCTTGCCGTACGCGCCAGCAGAGCTTCTGTGGTCGGCGGGAGTATTCCTGGCAGCGTCATGGCTCGCGAATATGTGTTTCGCGCGGATATGCAGGGCGGTGACCAATGCGGAATCCGTCTATATCACGGCGCTCATTCTGGCGCTCATCGTGACGCCGACGACTTTCTCCGATATAACCGGTTCCTCCGTGCTTGCCGTCATCGCGGTGTTGGCGATGGCGTCCAAATATGTTCTCGCGATAGGGAAGAAGCACCTGTTCAACCCTGCGGCAGCTGCGGTGGTGATATCGGGATTTGTTTTCGGCCTACCGGCGAGCTGGTGGGCCGCAGAGCACCCCGTCCTCCTTCCATTCATTATCGTGGGCGGCCTCCTCATTGTGCGCAAATTGCGGACGTACGACCTCGTGCTTGCTTTCGCCACCGCTGCTCTCGCAGTTACCGCGCTTCTGTCATCCGATCTTCTTGCTGAAGTCCGGGCGTTATTCCTCGAGTCGGCATTTTTTTATTTCGGGTTCGTTATGCTTACGGAACCGCTGACCATGCCGCCGACGCGCGCGCTTCGCATAGGGTACGGCGCGCTGGTCGGCGCGTTTTTCGTCCCGGTCGCGCACATCGGTTCGTTCTATTTTTCTCCCGAACTGGCGCTTGTCACGGGCAACTTGTTTTCGTATATCGTGAGTCCGAAAGGTCGGTACATGCTTTCCTTCATCGGACGTCGTCCGCTTGCGAGCGGCATACACGAGTATCTTTTCCGAAGCGACCGGCCTTTGCGTTTCCGGGCGGGACAATACCTTGAATGGACGATCCGCACGCTGCAATCCGACGCGCGCGGGAACCGCCGCTTCTTCACCATCGCGTCGGCACCCGAGGACGAGACGCTTGCGCTCGGCGTGCGTTTTTATGAAAGGCCGAGTGCGTTCAAACGAGCACTGGCGAAACTCCTCGCAGGAGCGGTGGTTTCAACTTCTTCGCCTGCAGGCGATTTTACGATGCCCAAGGACACGCAGCGGAAACTCGCCCTCATCGCAGGCGGTATCGGCGTTACGCCTTTCGCCAGTATGGCGAGGCACTGCATCGCCGCGAGCGAACGGCGGGATGCAGTATTGCTGTACGCCAGCCGGACCTCGGCGGAGGTCGCCTATCAGGACGTTTTCGCGCGCGCTGCAGGGCTCGGCTGGCGCGCGGTCTACGCGGTTTCAGAAGAGGTGCCGGCTTCTTCTGGCGTGCGTACAGGGACCATAGATGCGGCGTTCATCAAAAGGGAAGTTGCCGATTACCATGAGCGGATTTTTTATATTTCAGGCCCGCCCGGGATGGTTGATGGCATCAAGCGTATTCTCCGTGGTCTCGGCATATCGCGTTTCTCCATAAAAACCGACTTCTTCCCGGGCCTTGTCTAGCATTGTCTCGAAGGGATGGTTTTGTTACTGTCTTTGTATCGCTGGCGGTGTGTAGGCATACGTCAGCGGCGTTCGGAGAAAATGCTTACACGAGGACGTGCAGTCATTTTTCCTCGCTCGCTGGCGTAAGCGTTGATTGCACGCTTTCGTTCAGCTCGCTCGGAGAACATGCGTGTGCGAAGACGCATCCGCATATTTCCTCGCTCGCTGGCGTAGCTCAGGTAGTTAGAGCATGGCATTCATAAAGCCAAGGTCGAAGGTGCAAGTCCTTCCGCCAGCACTTGAATTCAATGGGAAACTTACAAACTTGAACGTTTGTGTGGATGAACAATGGTTATAGTAATATCCTGTCATAAACTGTGTAGATGCCCATACGCCGTGAACTAGATCAGGATTTTTTTAAGAAATGGTCGCCGCAAATGGCGTACGTGTTAGGATTTTTTGCGGCTGACGACTCCATGCTAAAGAATCGTCGGGGTAGCCATTACATTGAATTCACGGTTACCGATAAAAGTGTCTTAGAACAGATACGGGAAGCAATCGGTTCGACGAATCGTATAGCAGAGCGGAAGCGGATTAGTAAACAAAAAGCAGTGTATCGCTTACAAATTGGCAGCAAAGAATGGTTTAAGGACTTGTCGTGTCTCGGTTTTATGCAAAACAAAAGTAAAAGACTTGCGTTGCCTGTTATACCCGCAAAATATTTTGGAGATTTTGTACGCGGATATTTCGACGGAGATGGGTGTGTGTATTTCAATCGCCTGAAATATGCGGACCGCAAAAATCCTCGCTGGATACTAATGACACTTTTCACTAGCGGATGCCAATTATTTCTCAATTCACTTTGGACCGAACTCAAGATTCGAGGCATCCACGGCGGTTCATTAAAGCGCAAAACACGTGGCTTTGAGCTTTGTTTCAGCCATAAAGACAGCGTTGCGCTCTACCGCGTCATGTATCATACTGGAAAAGCGCCTGAATTATGGCTGCCTCGTAAGCGGAGAAAGATCGAGGAAGCGATTCGGCAGTTAAATCTTGCGGTCGTGGTGTAGCCTGGTTAACACGTCTCCCTGTCACGGAGAAGATCGTGGGTTCAAATCCCATCGACCGCGCAATCAGCGAAATCCGGGGAACGGCCTATTTTGTGTTATGAGCGGGTTTCGACTCCTGACCAAGCCCGTCCCTCGCGCAAATAACCGTAGATTGGTTCAAAAATGGCTGTCCATAGGGCAGTCATTTTTGTTATAGTTGACGTATGAAAGGAGGACCCGAGGGACCAAAAAATAATACTGACAGGGTGCCGGAGCCAAGATTTCCTCAAAGAGCTGAAGAGATAGGGCGAATGTTTGCCGTAGATCAAGACATGCGGGGGAAAAGTCTTCAGGATGATTCTGTTTGGGATGAGGAAGTCGATAGCAAAAATACCGAGGCAATGAAGCAGATTGTCGCAGAGATTGGATGGCCGACTGTATCTAAAGTTGGCAAGGAGGCATCTCACGCCGCTTGGCTCTTGGTTCAGCATGCAGATCATGATCCAAAGTTTCAACAAGAGTGCCTCGCTCTGATGAAGCAGGAATCAGAGAGTGAAGTAAGCCCTGTCGATATTGCTTATCTCGAAGATCGAATACGAGTCAATACAGGTCAGGGTCAGGTATACGGAACGCAATTTCATGAGACGAGAGATGGGGAAGGCAACATTGTCCAATATGGACCCCGACCAATAGAAGATCCAGAACATATCGACGAAAGGCGGGCGAAAGTAGGCCTTCAACCACATGCCGAGTATTTAAGATCTCTCACAGAAAAGTATTATCCTCATCTGTTAAAGAAGGAATAAGAATCACATCTTTCTGACTCTCCCGTATCTTAGTTCCAACAGCGTCCACAAGATTGCGCAAAACAAGAAAGTCGGATCAACCCCGATCCCTTAGGAGGCCACGCAGACCGTAGAGCAGGATCGAAAACCAGATCAAAAACGAGCCAAGACCTACGACAAAGAACGTGGCTGCTATTTTGAAATATATTTCTGAAGGGGGGTGAGGACCCCAGATAAAGGAGAGGACCAAGCTTGCGCACCCTGCGAGACAGATGAAGAATATGCGTACAGTTAGCCGCTCCAACATACTACCGGTAACTCCCGTTCCCCTTGAGAGGTTGCTTGTCCTGCGTACAAGCAGTCCCGATCTCGTCAACAAGAGAGTGTGCAATCAAGAACGGCCGTACCGGTCCTCGAGGCGTTTGACGTCGTTCTCATCGAAGTTGCCGAATGCTATTTCAAGGCACGCAAGCCCGTCAGGGCCGCCGGTAATGCGATGCGCACAGCGCCGCGGGGTAAAGAAGGCATCGCCTGCCTTCGCGTGGGTGTCCTTTTCTCCGATGCGAATGACGCCCGAACCCTGCAAAACGCGCCAGAATTCGTCGCGGTGGTCGTGGGTCTGTAAACTGAAGGATTCCCCGGCACGGACCGTGACTATTTTTACAGTCGTTTTCTCATTCAGCGTGAAGCGTTCAAAATTGCCCCACGGGCGCTCCTCCTTCTCATAATGCGCGAGGCCTTCCATATGGCGATAAGTATACATATTTTTATTGAAAGTAGCGGAGTTATCCGCTACTATGCGCGAGTGCGATAGGTCCGAGCACATTCAGCAGTTGAATGTTCGAGCGAACGATCGCGGACAATCACGTTAGCCGAGATAGCTCAGTTGGTAGAGCACGTCCATGGTAAGGACGAGGTCGTCGGTTCAATCCCGACTCTCGGCTCCAGTTTCAAAGTCAGGTCAGTTTCGCCGTCAGAAAATTTCGCGGCGCGGAGCGCCGCATAGGGGGAATGCGCATTTCCGCGCGCTTCGCGCGCGTGAGGGAGGTTCAGAAATACAAAATCCGAAAATTTTTGGAGGGAGGATTCAAGACGCGAAGCGTCCGAAATCCAATTCCTGACAGGTTCAACCCACGCGGCAGGGGCTCGTTCGAGACGGACGATTTGTTCCTCAATCGTCTTACGCTCGCTCATTAGCGAACGACGGCGGGACAAGTACTCTTCGCGCTCCAAATCCTCGGCGACATACAAGTCCGTTAGCCGAGCGTGCGTGCGGGAGATTGCCGCAGCCTTCTCCCGCAGATCTTGAACGGCCTCTGCCGCCGTTTTAGAGGCGTCAGTAGCATCTCTATCTATCAGTGCAGACAGTGGCGATACCCATTCTTTAGGCATAGCGTACTCGCCGAGAAGCGCCGAAAGTTGCGAATCCAATAATTCGCTTCGTATCGGCGCTTCGGTACATTTAACCGCTTTAGATTTCCGCGTACAGCGGTAATAGGTATAGAGGTGAATATTGCCGTTCTTTTGGTGTTTCTCTTTCTTCTCGGCCGTGATGCTCATACCGCAGGAGCAACGGAGTAAGCCGCAATACGGGCTCGGATCATCCTTGATGTCCGGCACGCGACCGCGACTGTGCAGAACGATATTCGCCTTATCAAAAAATTCCTTTGAAACGATAAGTTCGTGTTTCCCCTCGTACACTTCGCCCGCGTAGCGGAAGTGGCCGTAGTAGAACGGGTTTTGGAGATAGAACGAAATTTGCGAGATATGAATGCGACGGTTGCCTTTAGAAAGCACACCCGCTTCTTCAAGCATCGTGGCGAGACTGTCTAGAGTATCCTTGCCGGTCGCGTACCGCTCAAAAATTTCTCGGACTAACTTCGAGTTCTTTTGATGCTTCTTGATGGTCTTCGTACTCGGGTCATTTAGATATCCAAATGGAGCGAGGCCGGGATACATACCCTGGCGCGCCTTTTGCCGGAGCCCGCGCGATGTGTTCGCGCTCAACTGGCGGATATATTCGTTTGCCATACCGAGCTCCACCGACATCATCAGCACATTGTCGTTGGGGAAGTGTCCTCGGTCATGTGTTTGGATATGGCGAATGACGCCCTGTTGCAGAAACCATTGAATCTGTCCGCCGTCCACGGGATTACGCGCGAGCCGATCAATCTTCCAGCAAATAATCCCTTGCGCCTCACCCTTCTGTATCCGCGCCATCATATCGCCGAATATCGGACGGCCCGGCATCTTCGCCGAGCGTTTTTCTACGAATACCTCAACGACGTTGAGTTGTTCGCGCTCTGCAAGGGCACGAAGCTCGGCGTGCCGGCCTTCAATGGACAGCACTTGCTTGTCCTCAACATTGGTGCTTTTGCGGGCGTATAGAAAATATTTGTTCATAAATCTTGAATGGCCGTCCCGGTGCAACCAACTCAAGTCGCCTTGAATTGTCCGAGACGGCCATTAAAAAAGGCGACTTACTGAGTTGGTTGCGTTGTTAGTATATCATGCACTTACTTCGGTCTATTTCTGTATAATGTAGATATGAGCCTTGTTCAGTTCATAAACAAGGGAAACTTGAGAATTGCCCGCGAGAACATGGGCATTAGTCCACAGGCGGTGTCCAAAAAAATAACGGCATCGGGTAAAGATGTCGTCTCCGAATGGGAGGAGGGGACATCGTTGCCGACATGGTCTCAAGTGACGAAACTTGCTGCGTTGTATAACGTGCCGGAACTCCTATTCTTCACAAAAGAGAACCTTCAGAAAAATAAGGCCATACCCGATTATCGAATCGGAGCCGATCAGAAGAGCGACGAGAAGGTAAAGAAGTTGATCAATCTTGTAGTGACGAGACAGAAATGGATTGAAAGACAACTAAGAGAAGACGGGGCTCCGAAAAATAAATTGCAAGGTACTGGTAGACACCTATCATCGCCCAAACAACTCGCAGAATTCATCTCTGAGAGGCTGGGTATAAGTGTTGAGGAGATGAAAGATATATCCGCGCGTAAAGACGCTCTCGATTACCTAATCGAGAAAGCCGAAGAGGGAGGAATATTTGTCGGGAAGACGATCTCTTACCATCACATCAAGGTTGATGATATGCGCGGATTGTTTATCTCAAATGATTACTGTCCGTTTATTGTACTAAATCGCAAAGACGCATTGTCAGCGCAAATATTTTCTTTTGTCCACGAGTTGGCGCATTTTTTTAGAAGAAGTGATGCTGTTTCTAACTCGTTCGATTTCAGAAATACAGATAGAGATATAAATCCGGAGGAAGTCTTTTGTAATAAGGTTGCCGCTGAACTCCTTTTGCCGGAACGAGATTTCGTTAAGGATTCCTATGGAAAGTCTGATATTGATGCAATTTCAGATCTCTATAAAGTTAGTCCGCTTTCGGTTTTTTACCGCCTTAAAGAACTGGGTAAAATTCGTAGTGATCTCCAATCTAGTTTGGAGCGGGAAATCCAAAGAGAAATGGAAGAAAATCTGCGAATCAAAGCAGAAAAAGATAAATCAAAGAATGGGGGCAATTATACAAATAACATGCGAGATTCGAACGGCTCGCTATATAACCGCATCGTCCAGAACTCCTACTTAGACAATAGGATCGGCTATGTAGAGGCGGCTAACCTACTTAGGTTTTCTCCTGAAATGGTATGAATCCCTCAGAAGATAAGAGGGTATATATCTTGGACACCAATGCGCTGATTCAGTTTTCACTGTGGTTGCCTATAGATCTGAATAAATTCTTTTGGGCAAAGTTTGAAGAGTCGCTCAGCAGAGGAGAATGGGTCTTGTTGGATGTTATGGTTGATGAAATAAAATTCGGCAATGATGGATTGAAAAAGTGGTGTGAGAAACAAAAACAAAAAGGGCTGATGCGAAGCATTACTGACGACCATCGCAATCGTGGGGCTGAAATCAACAACACTTACAAAATGATTGATGATGTCACCGGCAAGTCTACCGGTGACACGTATCTTATTGCCTATGCCGAATCAAACAAGCTCGTGGTGTTCTCACGAGAAGCTCCACGGAAGGGTAATGGGGATTTGTATAAAATTCCCGATGTCTGCAAGGCACTTAAAGTTGAACAAATATATAAACCGAGAGAATTTCTTGAAGCCATAGGGTATAGGAATTAATAGGGAGCTTCGCTGGTTTCAGACCCGCCAGCGAAGGGGCTGGTGCGCGAACGAGAGGGAGGGTCAAGCACACTACGGGTGTATTGCATTCCCCTCCAAAGAATCCTCCCTCCAAAAATTTTCGGATTTTGTATTTCTGAACCTCCCTCACGCGCGCGAAGCGCGCGGAAATGCGCATTCCCCCTATGCGGCGCTCCGCG
>LCRY01000004.1 GCA_001004905.1 Parcubacteria group bacterium GW2011_GWA1_56_13
CTCTCGATGAGTGAGCTGTTACGCTTTCTTTAAATGGTGGCTGCTTCTAAGCCAACATCCTCACTGTCAATGAGTCCTCACTTCCTTGTGATGTACTGAATGTCGATTTTGGGGCCTTAATTGGCGATCAGGGCTCTTCCCCTTTCGTTCGATGGAGCTTCGCCCCCACCTACTAACTGCTGCCCGGGCGTATGGTATTCGGAGTTTGATAGGAACCACGAGATTTCTCCCTGTTGGTCCCTTCCAGTGCTCTACCTCCACACGCACATATGGCAACGCCAGCCCAAAAGCTGTTTCGGAGAGAACCAGCTATTCCCAGATTCGATTAGCTTTTCACTCCTTACCACAAGTCATCCCAATGCGTTGTACGACATACGGGTTCGGGCCTCCATCTGTCTTTCGACAAATTTCACCCTGCTCATGGCAAGCTCATCTGGCTTCGGGTCGTATGTATCCTACTCATGCGCTATTCACGCTCGGTTTCCCTTAAGCTCCGCCCCGGAAGGGCTTAGCTACGCAAGATACACACACTCGCCGGCTCATTCTTCAATAGGCATGCAGTCGCGGAATGGCTTGCGCCATCCGTTCCTACCCCTTGTAAGTACACGGTTTCAGGTCTATTTCACTCCCCTCTCGGGGTTCTTTTCACCTTTCCCTCACGGTACTAGTTCACTATCGGTCATAGGACGTCACCTTTCCCTCACGGTACTAGTTCACTATCGGTCATAGGACGTATTTAGCCTTACCGGTTAGTTCCGGCAGATTCACTCGAGCTATTCATGTCTCGAGTTACTCAAGAATATGAGCAAGAGTCGTCATGCATTTCGCGTACGGGGCCATTACCCTCTGTGGCACTGCTTCCCAGCAGTTTCCGCTACACAGACGATTGATAACTCTTCTCGTACAAGTACGATGCTCACATCTTACAACCCCACGTGGGATAACACTGTCAAAATCTCGCACGAACTCCAAAAGCTTTTTTGCCATTCGAGTCGGTACTGATTCGAACACTGTTATCCCACGTGGTTTGGGCTTTTCCCTTTTCGCTCGCCGCTACTTGGGGTATCACGAGAGTTGCGTTCCTCTGGCACGAACATACGCGCCAGCGGAACGCAACTCCTCTTGTTCTCTTTTCCTCCGGGTACTGAGATGTTTCACTTCCCCGGGTTCGCTTCACACGGGCGTTACCCCGCGGATTACAGTTCAACACTGTAGGGTTTCCCCATTCGGATATCTCCGGATCAAAGGCTACAAACCGCCTCCCCGAAGCTTTTCGCAGGTTAGTCGCGTCCTTCTTAGCCGTCCTAGGCCATCATTCACTCGCACTCTCTCATCCCGCAGCACCACTGCCGCGGAATTCGATTTACCTTTTGCATATTCGCCCCGTTAGATAACTTTCCAGATGTACGGTTTGCGATGCGTGAATTATCACGTGCCGCAAAACGCATTACTCACCACGACGTGTAGTCCGTTGAGTATCTAATGGGGTTCGATGTCAAAGATCTGTGTCCCTCAAAAACGCGAACCGCCCCAATGGGGCGGTTCGCGTTACAAACGCGCGGCCTCAGCGGCCTATCCCCAAATGGTTAAGGTTTGTTGTTTTTGTAGACACGTACAGCGAGTATAGACGAGCCCGTAGGGGGCGTCAAGTAAAGGATAGTCCCGCCGAAGCGGGACTGGAAAGGAACAGGAACCGGCGTATTTCTAGCGGTATCCGCCATTAGGCACAATGTTCTGCCCGTACAGAGCGATGGCCTTCGGGCTTGCCAGGAAATAGATGGCCCAGGCCACTTCCTGGGGCTCGAGAAATCTCTTGAGCCAAATCTTTTTGGTCTCTTTTTGCACCTCGCGCTTCGGCACCGTGCGGTTCAACTTCGAATTGAACCAGCCCGGCGAGACGCTGTTGATGCGTACGCCGGGTGCATAGGGCTCGGCGATGTTTTTGGTCTTGTGGATCTGCGCCGCCTTCGAACTGTCATAGGGAGCCGAGAACGGCGAGTGCGCATTGATGCCGTTGTCAGAGGCAACCAGCACGATTGAACCCGGGATTCCCTTTCTTTTCATCCGGTCAGCGACCGCTCTCGTCACGATGAACGAACTGATCAAATTCACATCGAGCACCCGTCTCCATAGCTCCACCGTCTGCTCTTTGAGCGGGCGGTCCGGCGAGATGGCGACGGTGTTCACCATCGTGGTGATCTCTTCCCCGACTGCTCGCACTGCCTTGTCGAGGAACGCGCGAAAAGCTTTGTCGTCAAGCAGGTCGGGAGAGGCGAAATAGGTTTTCACTCCTTTTTTCTTCAATTCTTTTGCAAGACGCGCTGCCGTCCGGAGATTGCTGCCGTAGGTAAAGCTCACGGCCTTGACGCCGTTCGCGACAAACTCGCGTACTACAGCTACTCCAAGGTCGCCGCTGCCGCCCAAGACGAGGGCATGCCTGATCTTCTCTTTGCGTTTCTGTTGTTGCATAATGTCCTCGCGTGGATTGGTTTAAGTGCGGGACGGCACTTAAACAGTCTTTCATAATGTCCTTCTGTCTCGGCCCCGTCAAGGCAAGATGTAAAAACACAACGCCCCGCTTGTGCGGGGCGTTGTGCGAGGAGAGAAACTTATTCTCTGATCTCTGACTGGAGACGGTCGAGATAGCGAGCCGCCGATGCCTGGCCGCCGAGACCGAAGGCAAGGCCGATGGCGAGAGAAGCCGCAATGACGACGCCTGTAAAGAGGGTCTGCACGAAAGCGGTCGCCACATTCAGCTGCGCAAGCGCCGCAAGGAATGCGAATATCCAGATCGCGTAGCGCGCCACTTTGCCGAGGAAGCCGGCCGCATGGAGCGACGCGGCCTTTGCCGAACCGGTCACGACGCGTTCTACTGCTTCCGAAACAACCGCCGCGACCAGCAGGATAAGAACTGCGACGATTACCTGCGGGAGATAGCCGAGGACAACTTCGCTGATGAAGATGTTCACGGTCGTCAAGCGGAGGACATCGAGCGCCGCCACCAGAAAGACGATGATGAAGAACCACTCGACGAGGAAGCCGAGGAATTTCCCAGAGGAGAGTCCGAAGCCGGCGCGAGACAAGAGGCGCTCAATGCCGGTTGACCGGAGCGCGTGATCAACGCGAAGCGCGTCAACAACCTGCTTGACGACGCGTCCGAGGCCGACGCCGACGAGCCAGCCAACGATGAATATGATTATCGCAATGACTAAATTCGGGATGAACGCGACCAGTCCGTAGAAGAGGCTCTGAAAGGACTGGCTGAGCACATCCGCCCATGTGGTGAATACCATAATAATGTGATAACGCTTGTGTTATGTGGCTAATCTGCTCGCGCTGAGTGAGCCGAGCATCTAGTAGAAGTGTACCAAGTTCTACAGCCCTATTTTATCGATAAGAAGCCGGTGTGGATAGTCAAAAACATCCCGTAACAAGCGGTCGTAGACCCCGTAACGGTAGCGGAAATCCTCTGTTGCGAATGACGCGTAGCGGACTTCCCTTCCAAACTCGGCTTCAAGCGACCGTACGGCCGCCGCCAATATGCGCTCGTCAAGATGGTCTCCGACGACAAGCAGATCTATCTGTGATTCGAGAATGCCCGTAAAAAGCCCCGAGAGCACAACGAGCCGCAGCGTCCCGGCGCGACGGAGGCCCATGATCATGCTTCGCGGGTACACATTGGTCGTCCCGCGAATGAAAGAATCGAGCGCATCGAGATGTTCGAAACGCGGATTCGTTTGGTACTTCAGCGACGCGCCAGACCCTTTTTTACGCACTAGTCCAGAAGCAATGAGTGCTGCGAGCTCACGGCGTGCGGCTTTTGTTCCAAGCTTGGTCCGGAGCATAACTTCGGCGGGGGTAAACACGGCTTCCCGGTTGAACACGAAGAGGCGGAGGGCTTTGAGACGGGCGGAGGAGCCGAAAAGTTTTGCCAAGGGCTTCATGGTTGTCGCCAGTGTAAGCGCTCGCGTCAGAAAACGCAAAACCCGCACCACCTTGTCTCCAAAGTGGTGCGGGGTTTACTTGAAGATTACTTCAGTGTGACTTTCGCACCGGCGGCCTCCAGTTTCTTCGCGAGCTCTGCGGCATCTTCCTTCTTCATGCCCTGCTTGAGCATCGAAGGAACGCCGTCAACGAGGTCTTTCGCCTCCTTGAGGCCGAGACCGAGCGCCTCCTTCACCGCCTTGATGACGGCTATTTTGTTCGCTCCCGCTTCGGTAAGCTCCACGTCATTCGTTGACTTGGTTTCCGCTTCCGGAGCGGCGCCTGCGGCAGGGCCGGCGACTGCGACCGCCGCGGCCGAAACGCCGAACTTTTTCTCGAGCACTTTCACGAGCTCGGAAAGCTCGATGACCGTCATGGCCTCGACTTCCTCCACGAGTTTCTTGAACTTGCTCGGCACCTCGATACGTTCGGCCGGAGCCTCAGCACCTGCGGCCGATGCGACCTCAGCTGTATTCATTTCATCTGTCATATGAATTTAAGTTAAACTTTCTTCTTGCTAATCTGGTCCAGCGCCATAACAAGCCCCTGGATAGGACTGTTAATGACATTCACGAACATGCCGCGCAGGACGGGCAAGGGCGGGATGGTCGCGATGCCTATCATTTTCTTGGCATCCGCGAATGCTCCCTCAAACACGCCGCCCAGGATGGCGAGCGCTCCTTTGAGTTTCTTGCCGTGCTCGTGCACGCCGCGCGCATGCGCGGTCACGTCCTCCGTGGTCCACGCGATCGCGACCTCTCCCGGCAGTTCCGGCGTTTCTCCCGCGTAGCCGCGCTCGGCGAGCGCTTTGCGGATGAGCGTTTTCTTTGCCACGAAATAACGCACGCCCGCGTGCGAAAGCTCTTTGCGCACTTTTGACACGTCCTTCACCGTGAGTTTGCTGAAGCCGACGAACACGATCGAAGACGCTTCTTTGAAAGCGTCGGTCAGCTTCGCGACGATGGCGCGTTTCTTGTCTTTTGATATTGCCATACGATTTCTCGTACGAACGAAATAAAGGAGAGTTCCCCCGTGAGATGGCGGCTTCGCCTATCTCACGGGGTCGCCCTGCGTAAGGTTCATGCCCATCGACCAGCGTGGGCCACTTACGGTCTTCGGTTCGTACAAAATCAACTGTACCAAGGTACGGCGGAAAACGCAATCATTGCACCGTGGCGGCGGCGACCTGGAGCGTGAACAGCGCTATCGCGACGATGACGGCGAAACCAGTGGAGAACTTCACGAACTCGACGAAGAATGGGAGTATAGGATGCTTATCCTTGCGCATATACACACAAGGTAGCACATATTCCGCCGATACGACTACACTATCCAAGATATGAAAGAAGGGCTAAGCGCGAGAAAAGCAAAAACCACCCCTAAAGGGGTGGCTTTCGCTTTTACTCGGACCGATTCTCCGAGCCGGGGTCCTGAAGGACCGCGATTACAACTCGCTACGACCGTTAGTTGGTGTAGCTCATGTACACGTCCGGTGTCTTGAACGTGTTGAGGTTCGAGCTGTAGGTCTGGCCCATACCAGTGCCGGTGCCGTAGTTGATGCTCGAGAGCTGGAGACCCGTGTAGCCGTCGTCCGTCGCCGTGTAGGTTACGTTCAACGTGAAGTTACGTGTCGTGCCCGCGAGAACCTTGTAGTAGCTACCGACGAGGTCGCCAGAGACCGTGTCGCCCACCGAGAGGTTCGCGGTACCCTGGTCGGTCGACGATCCGGTAGAGGTCGTCGTCGTCGCGTACGCGATTTCGCCGGTCCCAGTGGCACCCGAGACGTAGATGTCGTCGTCACCCGCCGTTACCTTGAACGGAATGGTGAACTGGCGAACGTCTTCCGAGTTGGTCGTCGCCGGGTCGGCCGCCGTGATGAGCGTCGAGCTCGGCGTGCCGTTAAGCGCGACCGAGATGCCCTGGCCTGTCAGCGTCATCGTGTTGCCGACTGCGGCCGCAGACGGAGTCACCGTCGCGCCGTTCACGTCAGAAACATCCCAACCGGTCGTCGTTGTCGAAGCGACGATGGTCGTGCCGTCCACGTAGAGAGCAGCCGTCTGGCCTTTGAGGTCGGCCGTGATGGTGTAGTTCTCCGTCGAATCCTTCGAGATGGTCTGGTTGACATCACTGAAGGTTATCGTGCCGTAGGTGCCGGTCGAGAGGGTCTTCGACTTGAGGACCGTGGAGCCCTTGTTGAGGTAGACCGTGCTGATAACGTCGTTCAGGTTGTCATCCGAGGTGCCGAAACTTGCCACAACGTCCGTGACTACTGCGTTCGTATTCTTCGCCTTCATATTGAAGGAGAGAAGCTTGACGCCGTTCGTAGACGTACTTGCGGTCGTCACCTGGCTTGCCGTCGGGTTGTCGTTTGCGGCTGTGATCGTAAGCGTGCCCGCGTCAGACGAGGAGACCGTGAAGGTCTGGCCCGAGATGGTGTCATCCGCCACATATGTGTCGGAGATGCCGTCTCCGCCAACTGCGCGAACGCTATTGGCATCGAGGTCAACCGTAATCGTGTCTCCATCTTCGTCCGCTCCGATGCTTTCAACCGGGGTCACTTTGACATAGATGTTGCCGGTCGCGCCGCTCTTGATGATCGCATTGCTGAGACCAGAGAAGCGGTACGTCCATGCGCGACCATCCTTGTCGCCAAGGGCCGGGTCCATCGAAGCGAGCTTCGTGCTGCCGAGCCAGAGGCTTACGTCGCTTACATACTTGTTGAGGTTCGAGCTGCCGCCGCTGCTAGCGATGGTGAACTCGGCGTCAACGCGCTGGATAGCGACGTCGCCGCCCGTAGCATCAGCTGAAACGCCCATGACCGCTGTCGTAGCATCTCCCTCGTCGAGGTCAGAAGAGACATCGCCGAGCGAGCTGATGTTGGTCAGGCGACCCAAGCCGGTAAGACCGCTGACCGATCCTGCTGCGCAGGACTGGCCGGTGGCCGGGCTGAAGGCGTAGCCGGGGAGACAACCGGGGACCGTTGAGGTGCCGCCGGTCGCGCCGCCAGCTGTGTTGCCGAGAGTAAAGGCCGCACGCGAGATCGGACCGAAGTAGCCAACTGCCGGTGAAACACCGGAAGCCGCCTGCCACGCCGCCACTGCCGCCTTTGTCTGCATACCGAAGTATCCGGTCGCGCCAGCAGGGATCGAGTATCCGTTCGCGATGAGCGACTGCTGGAGGCACGTTACCGCTGCACCCGTCGCACCGACCGTGAGGTCAGTCGTGAAGGAACAGGAGGTAGCCGCATGCGCGATAGGAGCGAGTGAGAGCATCGACGTCGCCATTGCGAGTCCGGTTGCAACCACAGCAACTTTCGCCATTGCTTTTGTAGTTATCGTTGTCATAAACAATTGTTAATGATTTTTAGGAGCACATGATAATTAATGTTGCGCACACGCACGAAGCACTTTCAATTTCACACTACCCCACAGCGAACGGTATCGACCAGTGCGCCATGGGTTAGTTGGTAAGGGTTGATGTCCGCCCATGAAGCGGACTATTCGGTTATCAAAGTACGCCCTTATGGATTCGCTCTCGCTCACCGCAGCGGGGGAACAAAAGAAGTCCCATAAGGACTGTCCCCTAGTATATAGCCGAGGACAGGCATTCCTAATTACCCATGTGGATAACTACCGAGGAGAAATAACGATAAAAAGGCCGTCCGCTCTGCGGCGGACCGCCTTATCACTGCGCTATCTTCCTGGCTGCTACCACGGGCGAATACTACCAAAACCGCCTAAAAGAGTCAAAAATTGACGTGGCTGAGCCGCCTGCCGGTCAGATCGGAGAATACGTGCTCCAGCGGCGTTCCCCCTGCTTCGTGACCTTCCCAAGGGAAATAAGTGCCAACAACTCACGCTGGATGGTCTTTTCAGAGACGCCCCGAATAAGGGTAGAGATGTCCTTTATACTCACTTTCTGTTTGTCCTTTATAATGGACAAAATTGCCTCGCCTCTGTCTTTAATGTGAATGCCCGACACAGCTTTCGCCGAGACCTTTCCTGTGGGACGATGGCGATGAAGGGTCGTGCTTCGCGAGGCAGTTGTGTGCTGCAGTTTTGCGAGCGTAGAAAGGGTCGGGGTATCGGCGAGTGTGAGCCGCGGTTCCTCATACGAAGCGACTTCTTGCAGGAGCACATGGGCTTCGCGGGCCATAAGTCCTGCATTCATTGAGGAGAGGAGCCCTCCCGTGCTAGCAATGGAGAGCACGCTTGAGAGCGCCAGGAGCTCGCGAGAGAGTGCGGTGCGAGCGGCTCCGGGAGAGAGCAGGGCCGCATCCACGAGGCCGACCGCGATCGAATCGACCCGGTTTCTCAAGGACAACGACTCGGCAAAGGCCGGGGCTATGAGATGGATGGCCTTTGCTAGTCGTTCGGCTTTCTTGTATATGAATACCCTTCTGATGTCCTTTTCAAACACATTGTTAAATATGCTATTTTCTAGGACAAAATCCTCTAGACCGAGGTCTTTGACTTTTGTCCTCATCTGCTGGATTTCGGTGCTCTGTCCTATACCTAATCGGTCGTGTCCCATATCGTATCGGACAGTATACCCCGTAGCACTTTCGCTGCAAGCACTGCGTATGTTTTACTGCAGGAATTAGCACAAGTGGTGCGGGGCGATGCTACAATACACACATCATGAGTCGCAGGAACGGGAATGGCGGCAGGCGGGGACGTTCGCGCGCCGAGCAGGTGGAGGAATATGATGCTCTTATTCGCTATGCCTCCGCTATCGTGCTTGTGGCCGCGGGCATCTTGTTTCTTCTCTCCATGTTCGGCGCGGCAGGTCCCGTCGGGGCCGCGGTCTTCACCATAAGCTACGGCATAGTCGGCATTGGGGCATTCCTTCTGCCGTTTGCCCTCATCGCCGTCGGCGTGTATGCGGGGTTGCGCCGGTCGGTCCTTGAACCGCTCACGGCGTCCGGTCTCCTTCTTATTCTTGCTTCAGTACTTGCATTTGCCGGCCTTTTCCCCGGCACCCGCTTCGGCGGGCAGGCAGGGACGTTCTTCGGAGAGGCCCTTGCCGGATTTTTCGGCTTCTGGGGCGCGTTCGTGCTCCTTGGCGCACTCATCGCGGTCGGCATCGCTATCATGAGCGATATCGGGATGCTATGGACGCTTCTCCGGGAGAACGCAGTATTCCTCTGGCAGCGTCTGCGTTCGCGCGGTTCATATGGCGACGGATCCGACCTCGAGTTCACCGACGTTGTGGGAGTGCCTGAACCGGAAGACAGAGAATCCGAAGATGTCGGCATGTCCGACGAAGACCCGGTGGTAACCGTCTTTAATCGCGCAACGGACAAAACGGAGCTCCCCGGCGCACAGGCCTCCGGTATTGCGAACTTTGACGCCGAATATGAGGCGCCGCCGCTCTCCATTCTCGGCGCGGACCGCGGACGGCCGGGCGTGGGCGATATTAAGGCAAATGCGAATATCATCAAGCGCACGTTCCAGAATTTCGGCATCGACCTTGAAATGGATGAGGTATCGGTCGGTCCGACGGTCACTCGCTATGCGGTGAAACCCGCCGAGGGCGTCCGGCTCTCAAAGATAGTTTCGCTTGCGAACAATCTCGAACTGGCGCTTGCCGCGCATCCGGTGCGCATCGAGGCCCCGATCCCAGGGAAATCCCTCGTTGGCATCGAGGTGCCTAATACCGTCAAAGCAATGGTCGGCCTCGGCGGCCTGCTCGGTGCGCCTGAATGGAGCGGGAGTGACAAACCGCTCCTTGCCGCGCTCGGCCGGGATATCGCGGGAACGCCGCACTATGTGAACATCGCAAAGATGCCTCATGCGCTCGTCGCCGGTGCCACCGGTTCGGGGAAATCGGTCGCTATCCACGCACTCATCACTTCCCTTCTCTATCGGAACGGCCCGAACCAATTGCGCTTTATTATGATCGACCCGAAGCGTGTCGAACTCACCGCATACAACGGCATTCCCCACCTGCTCACCCCCGTTATCACCGATGCGAAGAAGACCATCTTTTCGCTCAAATGGGCGGCGAAGGAAATGGAGCGGCGCTATAACATTCTTGAGGCGGAGCGTGTACGCGACATCGGGTCCTACCATGCGTCGGTCTACGAGCCGGCGAGAGCGAAACGTTCGTCCGATATGCCCGAGGCGCTTCCCTATATCATCATCGTCATCGACGAGCTCGCGGACATCATGCACGCGTATCCGCGCGAGCTCGAGGCCTCCATCGTCCGCCTCGCGCAGATGTCGCGTGCGGTCGGCATTCACCTTGTGCTCTCCACCCAGCGCCCGTCGGTCAACGTCATTACCGGCCTCATCAAGGCGAATGTGCCGACCCGCATGGCGCTCCAGGTCGCTTCGCAGATAGATTCCCGTACCATTCTCGACGGCTCGGGCGCGGAGACACTGCTTGGCGCAGGCGATATGCTCTACCTCTCAAGCGACATGCAAAAGCCGGTGCGCCTGCAGACCGCGTTCATCAGCGAGAATGAAGTGAAAAAAGTGGTGCACTATATCAAGAGCCACAATGCGGGAGATCTCTCGAACATCGACTTCGGTGGGAATGGAACGAACACGGAGGCGAATGATGTTATCGGGCTTGTGAATGGCGACCTTGATGATGAGGTCGATGATGCATTGTATGAAGACGCGCGCGCTGCGGTTGAGCAGGCCGGTCGCGCGTCTACTTCCTATTTGCAGCGAAAACTGAAAATCGGTTACTCGCGGGCGGCGCGGCTCATGGATGTTCTTGAAGCGCAGGGTGTTATCGGTCCCGCCGACGGCAGCAAACCGCGCGAGGTGCTGAATCGGACCGCGCCTGCACTCACCGGCTCTGCGGGCGGTGCGGGCGAGGACGACAAGGCCGCATAAGTCGGAATGGTACGGTATCTTATCGGCGCGATCCTCGTCCTACTTGCCGGTTACGGGAGCATAGAGGCATGGCCTCTTCTGTGGGGCCCTGCGCTGTCCATCGCTTCTCCGGCCGATAACGCCTCGTTCCCGGACGGTATTGTGGAAGTGAGCGGACGAGCCGCCCGCTCTGCCCTCCTCACGCTCAATGGTGCCTCTCTCTTGCATGACCAGAGCGGGACCTTCTCATCAACACTGACGTTTCCCCGCGGAGGCTCTATACTTACCTTTGCGGCCACCGACCGCTTCGGCAGGACGGTAACTGCAACGCGTACCGTTTTCGTACCTTAATCCACACAACCATGGCATTTGGAAAACCAAAAAAAGAAAAAACGTTGAAGACGGTCACGGCCGCGATGGCGGATAAAAGCGAAAAACAGAAATCCATCGACCAAGCACTTCACGAGATCCGCACGAAATTCGGCGACGAGGCCATCACCACTTTCGGGGCGGGTGCGCCACAGAAAATTCCGGTCATCTCGACGGGCTCTATCGGGCTCGATGCGGCGCTCGGGGTGGGCGGCCTCCCTCGCGGGCGTATTATTGAAATATTCGGCCCCGAATCTTCCGGAAAGACGACGCTTGCGCTTCACGTCGTCGCTGAAGCGCAGAAGCAGGGCGGCATAGCATCGTTCGTCGACGCCGAGCACGCTCTCGATCCCGAATACGCACGACGCATCGGCGTGAAGCTCCAGGAACTCCTTATCTCGCAGCCGGACACCGGCGAGCAGGCGCTTGATATCGTCGAGAGTCTGGTGCGGAGCGGCAATGTGGATATCATCGTCGTCGACTCGGTCGCGGCGCTCACGCCGAAAGACGAGATCGAAGGAGAAATGGGCCAGCAGCACGTTGGCAAGCAGGCGCGGCTCATGAGCCAGGCGCTCCGCAAACTTACCGCGATCGTGGCGCGCTCCAAGACCATCGTCATTTTCATTAACCAGATCCGCATGCAGATCGGCGTCATGTTCGGGAACCCGGAGACGACGCCGGGAGGCAAGGCGCTTAAATTCTATACTTCGGTCCGCCTGGATATTCGGCGTATCGCGAGCATCAAAAAGGGAGAGGAGGTGGTGGGCGGCCGTGTGCGGGTGAAAGTAGTGAAGAATAAGGTCGCCGCGCCCTTCAAGACCACTGAATTCGACCTCCTCTATAACGAAGGCATCAGCCGCGAAGGAGAACTTATCGCGCTTGGTGAGAAGTACGCGCTCATTACAAAATCGGGCGCATCGTATGCCTTCGGCAAGACCTCGCTCGGCCGCGGATACGATGCCGCACGCACCTTCCTGCATGACAGCAAGGACGTCTCGAAGGAGCTTCTCGCGGAGATACGGGCGAAACTCGCCGAGAGCTAAACGCGCTCTGCGGCGGAGACGAAGGCAATTGCGCGGACTATCTCGCGCGCAACGTAGGCAAGTGCGGCAAGCGCGAGCACCACGAGGGCCTGCACGGGGAGGCGCGTGTGCAGGAATGCCGCGATGTAGAACCGAAGGATGTCGATGGGGTGTGCCGGGGCGTTCTGCAGGACCTGCGCGACCCACACTTCTCTTCCGATACCCCAGAGCGCGAGGATGAACACGAGGGTAGAAAAAACGCCGCTTGAAATGGCGAACCGGAGCGCGCGAATAAGATGCACGCGCTGCATCACGATGCGCTCGATGTTTGACCGGTCATTATTCATAGTGCTGTTCATCATACGCTCGTTTGAAGAGCTTCTTGGCGCGGTGGACGCGCGTTTTCACGGCGGGGATGGAGAGATCTTCCTTTTCCGCGATCTCTTCCTGGCTCTTTCCCTCGACGAACTGGAGCCGGAGGATGCGGGCGGCGGATTCCGGCAGCTTCGCGAGCGCAGTGATGACCTCGTTGCGTACCGAAAGGTCTTCGAGGAATTCCGCACTCGCGTCCGGCAATGACTCGTAGTGCTCCGGTTCGAGTTCCGCCCGCCGCCCGCTCTCCTTACGTCGCGCGACATACTTGGTGTACGCAACGCGGTTGAGGATGGTGTACGCCCAAGATGAGAAGGTTGCCCCTTCCTGGGCGTGATATCTATCCGCATACAGGTACATCTTCGTGAACGCGTCCTGCACGGCCTCCTCCGCGTCTTCGGGGCTTTTCAATATCGCGCGCGCCCTCCGCAGAAGAGCGGCTTCGTACCGGCGGACGAGGATCGCGAAAAGATCGGGCTCCTTCTGCGAGCGCGCGAGCACCTCGGCGTCCGTCAGCTGGCTTAGTTCGGCAGTTGAAAAACCCATTGCATCTGCTAGCATACCCCGTGAGATAGTAAGTTGCGAGTTTTACGAAACTCTAGATGAAGCATCTCGTTAGTTGTTAGCGCGCTCCCCGTGGCGTTATCTCACGGGGTACTTTTTATAACGACTTTTACCCTTCATTAGTTTCAAAGCCATGGCCGTACTCTCATACAACGAAATCCTCCAAAAAACTATCATTGACTACAACAATGAGCCCTACGAGGTGCTTTCCTCGCACATCTTCCGCATGCAGATGAGAAAGCCCGTGAACCAGACGAAGCTACGCCACCTTGTTTCCGGCAAGGTCATCGAGATATCGTTCCACCAGAATGAGACGGTGACCGAGGCCGATGTGGAAACGATGCAGGCGCTCTATCTCTATACCAACAAGGGCCAGAGCTGGTTCGCCGAGGAAGGAAACCTCAAAAACCGCTTCGCGTTCCCCGAGGAAGCGGTGCACGACAAGGTGCAGTGGCTCATGCCTAATTCGGTCGTTGACGTTCTCACCTACGAGGAGACGCCCATGACGATAAAGATACCGGTGAAAGTAGACCTTCCCGTAAAAGATGCCCCGCCGGCGGTCAAAGGCAATACGGTCTCGGGCGGCACGAAACTCGTGGAGCTTGCGACTGGTGCGACCGTTGACGTTCCTCTCTTCATCAACCCGGGCGACATTATCCGTATCAACACCGATACCGGCCTTTATACCGAACGCGTCGAGAAAGCGTGACGAAAAAAGTCGCCCTCGGACGGCTTTTTTCATTCTTCCGGCGCTCCGGTTAAGCGGGAACGTACGGCTCAAAACCTTTTTCGAGCGATTTTGCCCGATTGCTTCCTCTTAGGGAGAAACGTAGGGGAGGAGCGCCATGTAGCGGGCGCGCTTGATTGCCTGCATGATGTCGCGTTGCTTGTTCGCTGGAACGCCCGTGCGCTTCTTGGAGAGCATCTTCGCGTGCGGATTGGTGAACATCTTCAAGTATGCGACATCCTTATAGTCGATGAATTTCTTGAGCTCTATTTCTTCGCGTTCAGCTTGGTACGCCATAATGGGAAATATTAAAACGGAATGTCTTCCGGATTTATCTCTTCATCCGGATATTTAATGACCTCGTCACCTTTCGGTGCGGGCTGCTCCTCATTCTTGGTCGTAGCTCCCGAGCCACGCGAGGGACCGCCGTCGGCGCCGAATTGGAAGTTGTCCACGACAATCTCTGTGCGGTAATTCTTCTTGCCGCTCTCTTTATCGTCCCAGCTTCTCGTCTGGATACGTCCCTCGACGAACATGGGGCGTCCTTTCTTCATATATTGCGCTATCACTTCCGCGGTGCGACCGAACGAAACGATATTGTGGAATTCGGTCGCCTCCTGCTTCGCGCCGCTCTTATCCTTATAGGTGCGGTTCGTTGCGAGGCCGAAATTCACCACCTGCCCCCCCGAAGGGAGCGCCTTCAGCTCCGGGTCGCGGGTGAGATTGCCGTATAGGAATACTTTGTTGAGGTACATAGCGTGATTATACAACGACGTTCTCAAGCGCCGCGTCAAGTTCGGCGCCAGCAACCGCTTCCGGGTCCTCTGCGCGCTCCGGGACTTTCAAGGAAAGTTCGCGCATCTCGACGGCATGACGGGCGGCATCCTTGGTCGTAAGAAGGTCGATGAAGCGAATAATGTGCGCGTCGGCATGCGCGCTGGCGACTACCTCTGCGTGCTTTTCCGCGGATGTCTCGTACACGATCCACGAAAAATACGCTGAATCGAAGTCACGCCGGCCCGAGGTTTCCGAGCGAGAAATAGTGTAGGCGAGCTGTATTTTCTGCGGTTCGCCTTCGGCAACGATCGTTCCCTTGTCTCCGATGAGCTCGCGCACGCTTTGGTACGCCTTTTTCACCTCCTCGGTGGGAAGTTCGGGGTCGAGGTGGAAGCCAAGTTCATAGACGCGCGGTCCGGAACCGTCCTCCTGAAGCGCTGCGTCGGCGCCTGTGTCAATATCCTGCTTCGCCATGATGGCGGAATCGTATCACGAGTGCATTAACAGGGCAAACCCCGCAGGAAACCACGTTTCCTACGAGGCAGGTAGTCCAAAAAGTTTCTGGGCGTTAGCAAGGAGCGCCTCACGAATGGCCCCGGGGTCTTCGCCGCGAATTTCGGCGATCTGATTTACGACATCTATGGCCGCAAGCGGGTCATTGCGCTTTCCGCGGCGGCTCGTGGGCGCGACATATGGAGCGTCGGTCTCCGAAAGTATGCTTGCGAGCGGAACCGCACGAATGACCGTGTCGTAGTCGCGAGCGAAAGTGATGACCGCCGTAAAAGAGAGCGTGAAGCCCAGGGCAATGAGCTCTTGCGCTTCGGGTATGCCGCCGACGAAGAAATGGATGTCGCCGCGCAAAAGAGGATACTTCGTTTTCGCGCTTTTCAGTATCATAATGAGATCATTGTATGCATCCTGCGTACCCGCGCTGGGACGTGAATGGATGATGAGCGGTTTATCAACTTCTGCCGCAAGCTCGATCTGCGCGCGCAGCACTTCTCTTTGCACGCGTTTCACCTCATCGGTCGCTTCGGCGGACGTAACATAAGCAGACCCTTCCGTATTTGTTCGCTGCGCTCGGTAGTAGTCGAGCCCGCACTCCCCTATCGCGACGACTTTCGTGTTCGCGGCCAGCGCGCGGTAGTGTGACACATCGTACCGCTCCTTGTCCGCTCGGTTCGGGTGGAGCCCGATAGAGGCAAAGAGATGTTCGTGCGCTTCGGCGAGCGCGACCGCCTTCTTCGAGGATTCAAAATCAACGCCGACGACGATGCCGACAACTCCCTCCGTTCGCATCCGCTCGATAAGCTCGGCATCGTCTTTTGCATACTGCTCGAATTGGATATGGCAGTGCGCATCAATATATTTGACCTGCATGGACGGAGCGTAGCATATAAATAGTTCGGGCGACCCGATTTCTCGAGCCGCCCGTGAGGTTAATTCACATCCCGTCTTGCTCCCCCATCCCTATCGAGAGAGTTGAGGAGCCGGAGAGCTCCGGCGATCGGGTCCCCGGACCGTCTGCCGCGCCAGACAAGCATGGCGGCGAGAGCCGCGAGCGACAGGCCGATGAGCGCCACCGGAATGAGCGGCGGGCCGAAACCGACACCGCACATGACAGAAAGCACGGCCGCATACAGTGACAACGCGATGGCAACGCCAACGCTGTCTATGACGATCACCATCGCGGCCACAAGAACACAAACTGCCGCGATTCCCGCAATGACCAGCGCGATACCGCTACTCATACTAGCTCCCCCGAAGAACGCGGCTTGCACGGGTGTGCAAGCTCCGGAGGTATTATGAACTATAACAGACAATTTGTCAAAGGCGCGGGAAGAGATTTTCGGGTTTTTTGTGGGTCAAGACCGCTTCTTTAATCTGTGCACTTGTTGACGGCATGAACGGTTCAAGGTCAATGGCAATTGCATTCAACTCCCGTACCAATTTTTTAATAAGCAGTAATGCTTCATTACGAACACTTTCCTCGCCGGACTTAATTCCCGCAAAAGGCCTCTTAATTGCTATCAATGCATCATCATGTCCGACGCGCTCCCAAATGCTGTCCATTGCGCGATTAAACTCAAACCTCTCAATGTACGCGGTAACTGAAACATCGGACTGAGTTTCTTTGGTCATTTCTACGGGACCTTGAAGATGTGTAGTGGCCATTTGCATAACGCGCGCGACGAGATTACCGAGGCCGTTGGTGAGGTGGGCGGTGTAGTGGTCGTGGATGGCCTCAAGCGTGAGGTCCGAGTCCTCAACGGGACTTACGTGTCGCAGAAGTATGTACCGCGTCGCGTCCGTTCCGTATTTCGCGACGAGGTCGTAGGGGCTGATGACGTTCCCCAGGCTCTTGCTCATCTTCTGACGGCCGGAGTTGATGAAGCCGTGGTAGAACACCCGGTCAGTCGTTTTGATGCCGGCTGACATGAGCATGGCCTGCCACATGAGCGACTGGAAGCGCACTTGGTCCTTCCCCGCCACCTGGAGCGTCACGCCGTCTGCCCAGAACTTTTGGAACTTCCTTTCCGCGTCGGAGGGCCAGCCGAGCGTGGAAATGTAGCCCGTGAGCGCATCGAACCACACGTACATCACTTGTGTGTCGTCGCCCGGCACCGGTATGCCCCAGGGCAGCCGCGCCTTCTCGCGCGAGACGCTGAAATCCTCGAGTCCTCCTTGCACGAACGCTATCGCCTCTTCGCGCCGCCACTCGGGTATGACGACATCGGGGCGGGACAGGTAGTCGAGGAGTCGTTTCTCGTATTTTTTGAACTTAAAAAAATAGTTCTCTTCGGATATCTCCTGAAGCGGCAGATTCGTGTGGATGACGCAGTGGCCGTCCGCTGTTTCCTTCTCGGTCTTGAACGACTCGCACCCGACGCAATACATTCCGGTGAACGTCCTCTTCTCGATGTCCTGGTTTTCGAAACAGCGCTTCCACATTTCCTGCGCCGCCTCTCTGTGGCCGGGGCTCGTGGTGCGAATGAATGCGTCATTGCTCAAATCGAGCGCGTCTTTCAGTTTCTTGAATTCCTCGGCGTAGCGGTCCGAATAGACCTGCGGCCCTTCTCCCGCTTTTTGCGCCGCTTCATATATCTTCTGTCCATGCTCGTCCGTGCCCATTGAGAAAAAGACGTCTTCTCCGCGTGCCCGCCATATCCGCGCAAGCACGTCCGCCTGCACGACCTCAAGCGCAAACCCTATGTGCGGGTCCGCGTTCACATACGGCAGTGTGGTAGTGAGATAGCGCGCACTCATATGCGGACTAGGTGCGCGCCTCTCGGCGTTTGCGCTTGTCAAAATCCGTTATGAATTCAAGCACCACTGCAGCGACCGGTACCGAGAGGAGCACGCCAAGAAATCCGGCAAGCGTGTATCCCGCGATGAGCGCCACGATGACGAGAAGGGGCGGAATGCCGACTATTTTCTTCACGATGAGCGGATAGATGAGGTTCGACTCAAACTGATTCACCACCACATACAGTCCGAACACGATGGCGCCAAGCGCGACGCCTCCATTCGAGAAGGCGACGATGACCGCAACCGTTCCGGCGAGAAGTGAGCCGAAAATAGGAATGATCTCTGCGAGCGCAGTGAAGACGGAGAGAAGAAGCGCATACGGTATGCCGATGATAAGGAGACCGAGATAGACGAGTATGCCGACGATGACCGAAAGCAGTATCTGTCCCTGCATCCAGAGGCCTATTTTTTTCTGCGCGCGTTTCCAGAGGTCCACGGAATATTCCTCATAGGCTACCGGCATCACCATGCGCAGGAAATCATCCACGCCCGTGTCCTGCAGCGCGAAATAGAAGGAAAGCACAATGACGAGCGCGAGTGAGAAAATGCCGCCGAAGAACGTAATGAAGAGCTGCAGCACGCCTCCGGAGGTCGCCGAAAAAACGGACTGAAGTGAAAGAAGGGTCTCCACGAATGACGAGTGCGCCCCTTGGGCGCCGCCGATGAGACCGGAGGTATTCGTGATGTTTGAAAAAGGAGCTGTTGCATTCAATGTGTCGAGATACCGCGGCGCCGCGGAGAGGAAGTTCGCCGCGTCAGCAACGATCGGCGGAAAGAAGAAATAGAATACGGAAAAGACCGTGCCAAACACGAGGACATAGACAAACAGCGCGGCAATGAAGCGCGGCATGCGGTAGCGGATGAAGAACGCGACTCCGGGCTCTATCGCCGAAGCTATAACGATGGCGGTCAAGATAAGGAGCGCCAGGTCCCGCAGGAGCCAGAAGAGGTAGACCCCGGCGATGATGAGCAGCGCGGTGACGAGTGTGCCGGTTGTGATGGAAATCCGAGTTTCCTTACCCATAGGGGCATCCTAGCATAAAACAAAAGCGGCGCTTGCTCGGAAGCGACGCATCATCAAAGTTGCCGGTTTTATAGTTGTGGATACGGGGTCTAGATCCTGCGAACGGCCAAGAAGCGAATGTCGGCAGGCCAGTCATTGTCGCACCAGCCGAGAGCGACCACTCGTTCGAAAGAGCTCCCATGGAGGACCGGCGCATAGTTTTTGCTGTTTGTGTTTACTATGGACCCAAGCCCCACGATGGAAAATTTCCTTTGCTCATTCGGGAAAGCGGCTCCGTGCGAGAACAGGTGCTCGACCCTGGCCGGCGACCAGAAGCCGATCCCGTTCCCGTGCGCGATCCATTCCACAACGCTCTGTGTAGACATACGGCCTTCAAAGGAAAAATAACGGGCTTCAAATTCAACGCGTCCTTTGCCCTCCAAAGGAAACAGTCGCGGAGGGAAGTCACCGAATTTCAGGTCGTAGTGACCGGCCATGAGCATCATTTGGAGCGATTGTTCGTAATCGACCCAAAGGTGCCATGTATCGGGCATATTTCTTTCCATTTCAGTCCCCTTGTGGCTCCCCCTTACGGGTCGGCAAAGATACAAATAGACCTTATTTGCAAGGTACAACGGCTCCTCCGGTAACTATACAGGACAATAAGCTTGTCAATATCTACTGAATTGCAGAGCGGATACGGTCGGCGACTTCGGGGACGGTGAGACGTTCTTGTTCGCCGGTGTCGCGATGGCGGAGCGTGACCGTGTCCTTCAGTTCCGGTTTCTCTCCCAACGTATCGAAATCAATCGTGACGCAGAACGGTGTGCCTATCTCATCCTGGCGGCGATAGCGTTTGCCGATATTTCCGTTGTCGTCCCACGCGATAGCAGGATGCACCTTTCGAAGTTCTGCACGCACCTCGCGCGCCTTCGCGACGAGTTCCGGCTTGTTCTTCAACAGCGGGGAGACCATTGCCTTCACGGGTGCGATGCGCGGCGCAAGTGCGAGATAGGTGCGCGTTTCGCCGCCCATATCGTCCTCGTGATAGGCGCTTGCGAGGATAGCAAGAATAGTTCGATCGACACCGAGAGAGGGCTCTATGACATGCGGAATATATTTTTCTTTTGTCTCCTCATCGAGATATGCGAGTTCGGTATTAGACGCACCGGAGTGAGCGGAAAGGTCGAAATCAGTGCGATATGCGAGGCCCCAGAGCTCTTTCCTCCCGAACGGATACTCGAATTCAAAGTCGATAGTGCGCTTGCTGTAATGTGCGCGTTCGGCATCCGGGACCTCGAGCTCGTGGATGGAACCACTCGGCAGGCCGACCGCTTCCGCAAAGAGATGCATTATTTTCCGCCATTCCTCAAACGCCAGCTCCCACTCGGAGGGCCCGACGAAATACTCCACTTCCATTTGCTCAAGCTCGCGCAGGCGGAAAATGAAATCGCGAGGCGCTATCTCATTGCGGAACGCCTTTCCTATCTGCGCGATGCCGAACGGCAGTTTCGGATGCAGGGAATCGACGACGTTCTTAAAATTGGTGAATATGCCGCCAGCTGTCTCGGGGCGCAAGTATACGATTGCCGTCTCGTTTTCTGTTGCGCCCGCGTGCGTCTTGAACATCATATTGAACGGCCGCACCTTTAATGGCATGGGTCCGTGACCGCATTCAGGACATGCCCAAGAAGAATCCGCGGGAGCACCCAGATGATCGGCGCGAAAGCGCTTCTTGCAGTCCTCGCACTCCACAAGCGGATCGGAGAATCCAGCAACGTGCCCCGATGCCTCCCATACTTTCGGATTCATCAGGATGGCAGCATCTACGCCGTACATATCATCGCGTTCGTCGCGGAACATGCGCAACCAAAGACGCTCCACGTTCTCTTTCAACACGACCCCGAGAGGGCCGTAATCGTACGTTCCGGCTAATCCGCCGTAGATCTCGGAGCCCGGAAAGACAAAGCCACGCCGTTTGCAGAGGGACACTATTTTCTCCATAAGGTCGGTGGTCATATGTGGTAGCGGCGTCCTGCCCCGTAGCCAACCGAGTGGAACGAGGTTGTGGTACTGGGGTTCGCGAGTGAGACGATCTTTTCCATCAGGGTTTGCTCGGCCATAAAAGAGAAATTATTGCACGGCCGCATTCGTTGGGCTATACCCCGAATCCTGCGGGGTGTCGGTCGTCACCGGGTCGGCGGTCGCCGAGATCTGCACGCCGGCAAAGCGGTCATAACCCTTAAATGACGCGACGCCGGTCAACTGCGGCGCGCTCCCCTTCTGCGAGTCAGAAGGAGTGAGCGAGACCTGGAAGGCGCCCTGCCCCGTTGCACCCTGCGCGAGATCGCCAATGCTCCAGGAAACGGTGCGCGAAGCGTCATCATAAGAGAACGTGCCCACGCCGGAGGTCCTTCCGGTATAGGAAACGTAACTCGGCAGCGTCGCGCTCACCAGACCGCCCGCCACGGCGTTCCCTCTGCTCGACACATTCCATTGAACCGTATAGGTCGTCGCTTGGTCAGCGCGTGGAGGGATGGGGCCGCTGTTACTCAGAGGCCCCGAGGAGTGGAGCGCGGAGGCCGAGAGTGCTATCGCGGTTGCGACCTTCATCGTCTTCGTTTCGACCGCGCTTATCTCCTCAGGCACGTTCGTCTGCCCCACGCGCGTGCCGGACACGGAAATCGTAAAGGTCGCGCTCGGCGCCGCGATAAGAGCGTTCGCTGGAACGGTCGAGAAAGTAAACGCGCCTATGCCGGAAGCGCCGGGGGCGAGCGCCGCGAGAGAGGAATCGGTGTCGCTGTTGAAGACGACCGTGTGATCGCTCGAGCGATAGAAGCCGTTCGTAGTCCGGATGCTGCCGTAATCAACGGCGGAACCCTTGATCGCGATGGCGACCGCCGCATTCGTAACGCTCGTAGAGAGCGTGTTGGTATAGGAAACCGTGACGCTCTGGATACTCCCGGGGCTTACGACGGGATTCGGCCTCGCATCTCCGTTCAACGCGAGAGTTGTCGTGATGAACGGGGCGGTGATCGTCACGGATACATCCTGTGTCATGTACGCAACGGCGGGTGTTTGGTCGCTCTCCGATTTTGCCGTGCCGATGGTGAAATGGAACACGCGCTGCTCGCTGTTCTGCCCCGTAAGCGTACCTGTAAGCGTCACTGTTTTGCTGGCGCCCGGTTGCAACGTGCCAAGAACAAAATTCGGGCCGTTCATGGGTTCCGAAGAGCTGGTTACCGAGAAACCGAAAGGAAAAACGCCGGCAAGAATGACGTTGTCGAGCGGCACATTCGCGTTTGAACGAGCGACCAATGTGAGCGTGAGCGGTTTCCCAGACACGGTCTCGCTTGTCGTATCAACCGACACCGACAGCGGTGACGAGGAGACCGCGAGCGCATATGAAGATTTTTTCAGGAAGACGGTGGAAGAATTGCCTGTGCCGTACGAAAAAGATACGGGCAGCGCGAGCGCCTGCCCCGCTCCCCCGAAGACGATGGCCTTTATCGAACGTGTTACCGTTGCGCCGCTTCCAAGTTCTCCGAGGTTCTCGGAGTGGCGCGGATACGGACTTAAAGAACCATCAGCGCTCAATGTTCCGTCCGGAAAGTCGATCTCCACGGTCGCATTCTTGATGGGGACGGGATTCCGGTTGGTTATGGTGAGCGACAGTGGGACGATATCGCCGCCGGCGATGGTTGTCGGGCCCTGGATGGAAACGGTGATCTTATCGACCGAGACCGAATTACCGCCGAAGTAAAAGAAATAGCCGGCGGCAAGAAGCGAGATGAGAAAGAATGTGAATGCGACCACGAAAAAAACACCGGCGAGGCGCACGTGCCGCTTCTCGCGGTACGGAATGCTTTGAAGCGGACGCGTCTCCCATGCGTGTGGCAGAGAGGAGTGGTCGGAAGCCGAAAGCGGGGAGCGCGTATGGGAGCCGGCGTCGGGCTCGTAGAGCCGTTCACGCGCTTTCTCAAGCGAACCAATATCGTCGTCAGAACGCGGTGGCATCGGACGTAGTATACCTTAGACGCTTGCACGGGCGAGGTCAAAGCCCCGACGCGGTGATGCCGTGATTGATGCGGCGTATGTAGCGCGAGCGATGCTTCATGACCTCGGCGACAAGTTCGGGCGTAAAGACGGCTGCCCCGTTCACGACCCTTTCTGCATCAAATCCGAGTGCGGCAAGAATATAGAGCACAACAAGCACCTCGAGGGCGTCATGGACGTCCTCGGGAAGAGTGGCGAGCGCTTCAAAAAATCCTTTCATGATGGAAAACAGCGCCGGTTCCTGCACTTCTCCCGCAACGAGTCGCAGGAGGAGACCGCATGCGCGGGCCGCTTTCACTCGCGGACCGGCGCCCTGAATGCGCGAAAACCAATTTTCTTCGAGGACCGCTCCGGCAATTCTCCAGTGTTCTTTCCCCCGCAGGAGCACGATCTCGCTTTCGGCGAATGTCGCAAGGGCGGCGGCGAGTTTTGCGCCGGGACGGCGTAATCCCTGCGCTCGCGCCCGCACGAGTCCCAAATCCGGCGTGAGCAAGGTGACGAACGTGTTTGCCTCTCCCAGGGGCGAGCGGGAGAGCACGATGCCACGAGTTTCGTATTTATGCCTCATGACGGAGAAGATCGAACCCCACCGTGCCGGTTGAAAGCGTCGCGGAATACTTGCCCCCTGCCCGAGTCTCGATCCGCACCCTGTCTTTCGGAGACAGTCCTTCCTGCTTGCGCGCCTCGGCGACCGCCCGTGCCATCTCACGTTCATCGCCTTCTTTTATAAGCTCGGGTGTGAGGTTCGTATCGAGCGAAAGCTCCTCTCCCGCTGCAATTCTTTTTACATTCACCTCGTCCGCAAGGATGGCGGCAAGTTCCTCCGAAAGTTCCCCGGGCATGGTGAGCGTCGAAAGCGGCTGACGGACTTTCACCCCCGCCTTCTGGCGTAGCTGGAGCGCCTCTGATGCAAGCGTACGGATGTTCTGCATTTCTGAAATCAATTTCTTGTCAGGGTCCCCGAAAAGATTCCACCCCTTCTTTACCTCCGGCCAATCGACGAGATGTACGCTCCCTGAGTCATTGGTTTCGCGTACGCCTTGGAAAAGTTCCTCCGCAATAAACGGCATGGCAGGAGCAATAACGGTTGAGAGCGTGCAGAGCACATACCGGAGTGTTGCAAGTGCGTCTTTCTTATCCCCTCCACTCTCTTTAAATCGGTCACGCGAGCGCCGCACATACCACGCCGAGAGGTCGTCAATAAATAGCGGGAGTGGTCGGACAGCACTGTCAAGTTTGTAGTGTTCGTACCCCTTGGTTGTTTCGTTAACAAGCTCTTTAAGACGCGCGAGTATCCAACGGTCGAGTACATTGGTGCTTCTATTTCCACGGACCGTATCGTCCTCATAAAGCTTGTAGAAGTTGAGAACGTTGGTGAGCCGGCCGATATTTTTCTTTGCGACATCATCAACCCCGCTTTCGGAAAAGGCGAGATTCTCCGCCTGCATGACCGGCGACGAGAGCAGGTAAAAGCGGAGCGCGTCCGCGCCGTATTTCTCCACGATCTCCATCGGGTCGGGGTAATTCTGAAGTCGTTTGGACATTTTTTTCCCGTCTTCCGCGAGCACGATGCCGTTGACAATGACGTTTTGGAAGGCGTTTTTCTTGAATAAGGCGCCAGCGAGCACGTGCAGGTAATAGAACCAGGCGCGCGTCTGGTCCATGCCCTCGGCGATGAACTGTGCCGGAAATGCCGCGTCAAATCGCTCCTTATGCTCAAATGGATAATGCTTTTCTCCGTACGGCATCGAGCCGGAATCGAACCAGGTATCGAGAACGTCCGGAATGCGACGCATGTGTCCCCCACAGAGACAGGGAATCGTTATGTCATCCACGATGTGCTTATGCAGATCGGTTATCTTTTTTCCGCTGGCGGTCTCCAGATCCGCGATATTGCCGAACACGCGTATCTTTTTGCAGGCCTCACAGCGCCAGATGGGTATGACGCTCGCCCAGAAGCGCTGGCGAGAAATGGACCAATCGCGCGCACCGAGAAGCCATTTGCCGAATCTTCCTTCTTTGATATGCGCGGGCGACCAGTTGATACGTTTGGCATTCGAGAGCAGATTGCCTTTGAGTTTGGTGACCGAGACGAACCACGATGAGGTCGCATAATTGAGAAGTGGCGTCTCGCAGCGCCAGCAGTGCGGATAGGGATGGACAACATTCTCCTTCGCAAATAGTGTTCCGTGTTCTTGCAGATATTTCAGCACCGCGATGTCGGTGGAAAGCCTCTGCGAATCATCATCGGAACGAGGTTTTACTTCCATTCCCGCAAAATCACGCACTTCCGGCTTGAAGGTGCCGTCCATGTTTACGTGCTGCACGAACGGCAGGTCCTCTTTCTTCAGAAGTTCCCAGTCGTCGGCGCCGAAGGCGGGCGCTTCGTGCGCGATGCCCGTGCCCTCCTTTTCCGTCACGAAATCCGCCGCGTAGACCTTCCACCCATTCTCGCGGTTCTTAAGGTCTTTGTCGTTCACGTAGTAATCGAACGGCGGTTCGTATTTGAGACCGACTAAATCTCGACCCGTAAGCGTACCGGTAACTTTCGTCTTTACCGAATCTATATTCTCTTGAAAATTCTTATGATCTTGTTTTGAATAAACGTACGTGCCATCAGTGACGCCGGGGAAATCTCTTATTTCAGTCTTTACATACTCGATATCCTTTCCGACCGCGAGCGCGACGTTCCCGGGCAGGGTCCATGGCGTCGTCGTCCAGGCGAGCAGGTATACATCGCCAGAAAGACCTATCTTCTCCGGATTCTTCAATTTAAATTTCACAGTGACCGCGATGTCCTTCACGTCCTTGTACCCTTCCGCGACTTCCTGCTGGGAGAGCGTCGTCTCACAGCGCGGACAAATGTGCATCGAGTGGTAATCCTCGTACACGAGTCCCTTGTCATAGATTTGCTTGAATACCCACCACACCGATTCCATGAACGGTGTGTTCATCGTGAGGTAGGCATTCTCCATATCCGCCCAGCGGCCAATCCTCGGGATAATCTTCTTCCACTCGTTCACATAGGTGAGCACCCGTTCACGGCAGCGTTCATTAAACCTGGCGACGCCGTACTGCTTAATATCCTTTTTATGCTTAAAGCCGAGCTCTTTTTCTACGATGTTCTCTAGCGGTAGGCCGTGACAATCCCAGCCCCAGACACGCGGGACATGGTAGCCGCGCATCGTGAAGTAGCGCGGTATGACGTCCTTGATGACGCTCGCGACGATGTGGCCATAGTGCGGAAGTCCGGTCGCAAACGGGGGTCCGTCATAAAAAACAAATTCGCCCTTGGGGGATTTCTTGGCAAGTGACTTCTCGAAGATGCGCTCGCGCTCCCAAAAAGCGAGTATCTCTTCCTCACGCCTCGCCGCTTCAGACTTTTCGGACATATCGGGCATAATACATCACATCTTTTCGGGCGCAGGGATACCGAGGATGGTGAGACCGTTCGACATCGTCTGCGCAAAGGCGCGCGCGACCAGCAGTTTATGTGCCTCATGGTCGCCGCCGATAATGCGTTCTGTGGCATAAAAAGCGTTCCATGCGCCAGCGAGCTCGGTGAGATAGCTCGTGAGCAGGTTTGGCGCGAACGTGCGAGCCGCACGAGCCGCGACCCCAGGAAAATGCAGGAGGAGCCGTTCCAGCAGGTACGGCGTCGCCGGAGCGCCGGCGGCCGAGGCATCGTTCTGTTCCTTTGCTTGTGCAAGAACCGAACGTGCGCGCACGAGCGCGTATTGCAGATACGGCCCGGAATCCCCCTCGAGCGACAACGATTTCGCCGCATCGAACAAGATGTCCGAGCCTGGCGCTTGCCGCAGGATCATATATTTGATCGCGCCAACGGCGACCTGTTCGGCAATGAGCGGATCGGCATTTTTCTCGCTTGCTTGTGCGATAACCTCACGGATGAACTCGGCGGCTGTGATGATGTTCCCTTCCCGCGAAGACATTTTCCCCGAGGCGCGTTTCAAAAAGCCGGTTGCGAGATGCGTAGTTTTCGCCGCGAGCAGGGGAGCTATATCCGCAAGCGCAGCAAGCACCGTCTTGAAGCGTCCCAGCTGTTCGTTGCCCGTCACAATAACGGACACATCCGACGGCCATCGTTCCTCCTTAAGGAATGCGAGCCCAAGGTCCTTTGCTTCGTAGGTTGGCGTGCCGTGAGAGGTGATGAACACCATCGTATGCACGCCTTTTTTCTCGCCGTTGTAGATAATCGCGCCGTCGCTCTTCTCGAATATTCCTTTCGCAAGCCCGTCGTTCACGACGCGCATGCCTGTTTCGGTCGTATCGCTGTCAAAGAATTCGAAATCGAAGCGGGTGCCGAGAATGCGCCAGAGGCGCCGAAATTCCTGCATTGAAAGCTCGCGGCCTTTGCGCCAGAGCTCCATAAGCGCCCGATCCGTCCCGGCATACATCGCTTGGTTGAGAGCGTCTATTTCTTCTTTCGCTTTCGGATCGCTTTCGCATGCGCGGGCGCCTTCAGCATACGCGCTGCCTATTTCTTCCGCCGTTTCCGGTTCGGTTATACCCCTTGTACGGAGCGCCCAAAGTGCCTTCGCCACATTCGGTCCGATGTCGCCGCCGAACGTGTCCCGAGCAATGGTGGCACCGGAGTTTTCTATGAGCCGCGCCACGGCTTCGCCGACCACCGTACCAACCAGATGTCCTATATGCATTTCCTTGAACGCATTCGGATTGGAATATTCGACGATGATGCGTTTCCCCGCATTTGCCGTTCCCTTCCCCCACCCGTCTCCTTGCGCGCTTGCCTTGACGACCGCAATGGTGACGACCTCGCGCGAAAGCGTGATGTTGACGAAGCCCTTGCCCGCTACCTCTACTTTCTTCGCCGAGGCGCCGAGCTCGTCGCGGATGTCCCGTACCGTCTTCTCTGCGGACTCGGGCCCGACAAAGACGGAAAAATCGCCGAACGCGGGATTTGGGGGGCGGCGGATAACCGCTTCTTTTCCGACGGCCCTCTGTATCCGTTCTTCCATGTCGTCCAGTATACGGCAAACACTAAGCCCCGCGACAATGCGCGGGGCGGTTTTGGTTTACGGACCGGCCCTCACCTTTCGGAGTGAGCCTCGGATATCACGCGAGAAGCGAGAAGGAGCGATTTACGGCTCTTCTCATACCTCTCATAACAGTCACGTGATGCCAGTGGACGGCCGTCGTCCGTTGACGCGTACGGCGTCCTCATCACGGCACGGCAGCCCACGGAGCATGCGCACCTTTGCGAATTCAGATTGTTTTCGTTGACACTCCCCCGATAAAAAGAACTTCATTGGGAAACCGGCAGGGCCGGACGGTTGTGAGCTATCTCTGCACAACCTGGAATTCAGTATACCCAAAGCTACGGATGTATAAAAGAGTCGGGAATGGGGTGTGCGAGCGCGAGCCGTGTTATCTCTTCCTTTGCGGCGAGCGCGCTTGTGCGCTTCGTGAGCACATCGATCATGATTTGCGCTACCTGTGCCGATTCGACCTCACCCATGCCACGCGTCGTCATGGCCGGCGTGCCGAAACGGATGCCGGACGGATCCATCGGTTTTCTCGTATCATCCGCGATGGCGTTTTTATTGAGCGTGATGCCCGCCTGGTCGAGCAGTAGTTCCGCTTCCCTTCCCGAGATACCAAATGACGTCCACACATCGAGCAAAATGAGATGGTTGTCGGAGCCGCCCGTTATCATGCGCACGCCGTGTTTTCTGAATACGTTCTCCATCGCTTTGGTGTTCGCAATGATCCGTTCCGCATATTTTTTAAAAGAGGGCCGGAGCGCTTCGGCGAACGAAACCGCTTTCGCGGCGATCTGGTGCATATGCGGGCCGCCCTGGAAACCAGGGAACACCGCCTTGTCTATTTTTTTCGCGATGTCCGCACTCTCGCGCGTGAGGACCATACCACCACGCGGCCCGCGAAGCGTTTTGTGCGTCGTGGTGGTCATGACGTCGAAGCCGTACTCAAACGGGTTCTTCGCGGCGTTGCCCGCGATAAGTCCTGCGATATGCGCGATATCCATGACAGAAACGGCGCCCGTTTCGCGCGCGATATCGGCGAATTTCGCGTAGTCCAGCTCGCGCGGATATGCCGAGAACCCGGCGAGAACTATCTTCGGCTTCACCTTTTTGGCGACACGCCGCATGTCGTCGTAGTCCAGCTCGCCCGTTTCGATATTTTTCATCTTGTACCGCACGAAATTGAATATCTTGGTGAGGTACGTCACCGGATGGCCGTGCGTCAGGTGCCCGCCATGAGAGAGGTCCATGCCGAGAACCGTATCGCCGGGCTCCAAGAGCGCGAAATACGTGGCGATGTTCGCGTTCGCTCCCCCCAGCGGCTGCACGTTCGCGAACGCGGCGCCGAAAAGCTTTTTCGCCCGCTCAACGGCGAGCGATTCCACTGCATCCGTAAATTCCTGGCCGCCGTAGTAACGCTTGCCCGGATAGCCTTCCGAGTATTTATTCGTCAAAGACGACGCCATCGCCTCCTTCACCGCACGCGACACGTAATTCTCGGACGGAATGAGCTCCAATCCTTCCGCTTGCCGCTTATCCTCTCCTACAAGCGCGCGAAAAATGTCGGGGTCCTCCTGTTCTATGAACGGATACTCGCTCATACTCCGGTTGAACCGAACCCCCCTCGGTCGGGTGTATCGAGCGCATCAACCTCCTCCCATTCGACGCGGTCAAACGGCAGGATGAGCATCTGCACAATGCGGTCCCCACGCTTTATTTCCACCGGCGCGTCGGTGAAATTGTATAGGGCGGCATGATACTCGTCGCTATCACCCGAAAAATCCTCGTCGCCGATGCCGACGCCGTTTATCATCATCACACCGCGCTTATGGAGCGAACTACGGGCCGCAAGGAGTACGAAGTGCCCGCGCGGCGGTTTGAGCGCCGCATTGAGCGGTACGAGCGAGATTTCCTCTGGCCCGATGACGGTCGTGGTCCGCACGACGCAGTCCATGGCCGCCGCGCCTGGCGTTCTGTATGCGGGAAGCGGCAGGGCGGTATCAATGCTTTTTATGGGAACTTTCATAGTGATGTTCAGTGTATCACTCGGCTGCTCGACCGCTTCAGATTGGGCGCCGGATGTGCGCAGCTCGTCAAGACGTGAGGATTCCTGCCGGTTGCTATATACTCTGAAGGACCAATGGACGCTATAACCCTCACACGCGTGTACTCACTGAAGTCCATGGAGGATATGCTTCGGCACATCACGTTCCGCGGTGCGTACAATGTCCGCGGTTCACACGTCTTCCCCTACCAGCATGCCAAGTTCTCGCTCACAACGGTGTATCCGCAGTCGTCTCCGGGCACGTCGCCCGAAGTGAAGATCGGACGGCGTCGCGAACCTTTGTTTACTCCCCAGCCGACCATCTACGAGAACCAGACGAAAATCCTCGAGGAGGTCGATGAGTTCCTACTTGGACATGACATGAAAATGAGCGAACTGAAGCACGCCGTAGAATATGCGTGGGAAGGACGGGGTGAATTCCATATCCTGCCCCCGGTGATAGAAAAACACACGTACCGGCTGAAAAACGGCTACCTCGACCTTGCGCATCTCTTGAAGCGTTTTAAAGGCGTCTACGTGAAGGACGCCATAGGAAAACTGCACCCGCTTTCGAGCCGAAATCTGCGCTCATTCTATATAGATGAGGTAAGCAAGATGGACCACCTCGACATCTTCAATTCGAACGTGCCGATCATCAATTACGGGCTCGGCCATGACGGGGAGTTTACGTTCTATATCGTGTGCGACGGCGCGCACCGACTCGATTATGTCCTGGAAAAGATAAAGCGACCCATCACTGCGCTTTTGGTCGAGCCGGCCAAGAAAGGCAGTACGCTTTATCCGTATTACGCGTTCCCGGTCCCGTTCCGCCCCACGCTACGGCTTTCCAGCAAGAAATCCGAAAAAATGTATCACCGGCTGGAACGGGACAAGATCCATCTGCTGAATGATTTCATAAAAAAGACGCTGCACTATGATTGGGAGGCGGGCGGCCTCAAGGTGAGCAAATTGCGGACCAATGTGGAGATATTTTAATGCATCCTATGGAAGCTTCCGCGCTTGATTCGGCCCTCCGGCATTCCATCGATCTTTCCCTGCCCGGCAAAAGAGCGGCCGAGAGCGGTTCGGTCGCCGTCTCGCAGACGGGCGCTCTGTATCCGGCCGGCTGCCTGGGCTCGGAAACGCACCTCCTCAACATCTCTTCGGAATTGGCCGCGCTGGTGCGTGCGGTGCATGCGGACGATGTCCACATCGAGCGGATACTGACGGTCGTGAGCGACGCGCGAACGCCCGTTTCGCCGCTTGTGCTCAAGATACTCGCCGACCACGGCACGCGAACCGGGACGCCTATCTCGTATACCGTATGCGACCTGCTGGGCACCGTTCTCTTCGAAGTCGCCGACGCGCGCGAAGCGCTTCCGTTCTACAAAGGACCGGGGATGGTGCTGAAAGCGTTCGCGGACCGCGCGGTGCAGACCAGGCGGGTGGCATTGGATCGGACATCCGCCGTAAGCCCCGAGCTACAACTGCGCACGTGGGCGCTCGCGGGCTGCGACCGCAATTTTCCAACACGCGACGGGGCTTCCGGATACGGTGCCGCGCTTTTAACCGCGTCCGGGAACATATATTATGGGGGTCAGTATTCTACATTTGAACACCGCCTCGGCGTTCATGCGGAGATGGGAGTACTTTTGAATGCTCTCATGGATGGCGCGAAGGATATTACGCACCTCGGCCTCGTCTCGACCAAATCTCCGGACACGCCGTGTAGCCCGTGCGGCTGCTGCCGGCAGTTCGTCGGGGAACTGTCGCGCGCATTCGATTTTTCGCCGGCCATGTGTCTCTTCGCATCCGGGAACGAAACATACACATCACATACAATCGAAGAACTGCTTCCGATACAATGGACGAATAAAAATGACCACCGGCGCTAAACCGCAATTCCCCATAGTCGACGCGCTCCTATTCATCCCGCCGGAAACGGCCAGTGGCCACATCGGCGTGTGCACGAACACCACGGCGCCTGGCCAGGTATTCAACGACATTGCCGAGGAGAACCGTTCCGCTATTTCGGTTCTCGGCCCGCTTATCGTGAGCCGTGACGGCACCGAGCGCATGATACTGAACTCGCTCGTGCATCCGACAATCACGTATCTCATACTCTTTTCCGAGGAATCGCTCACCTTTTCTCCGAGCACGAATCTGCTTTTGGCACTCATGCACGGGCTTGATGCAAAGCGCGGAGGAAACTATATCGCGAACGGACAGGCTGCCTCGGCCCATTTCCCGAATCTCTCAAGGGACATCGTAGACCTCTTTCGGGAGCACATCATCGTCCTGCCACTCTTCATGTCGCAGAACAAAAACAGTGCCGCGGTCGTCAGCGAATACCTGGAATGGCTCGGGGATCGCGTCCCGCCGAATATCCTCTGGTTCCTCAAAGAGACGAACGCCAAGGGAAAGAAATATTACGATTCGCTGAACGCCCTCATCACACTTCTCAAGGCCGCTCCGCACCGGAAGAAAGTTCCTGTGGAGCTCGACCCCAAGGATTTCCAGCACTTGCAACCGCCCAAAATAGCCATAGCGGAGGATACGACGCCATACCCAGTCCCGTTCCGCGTCTCGCTTGAGGACAACCTGCTGCGGCTCGATATCCGGGTCGGCGATTCGCTGTATTTCATCCGCGGGGATGACGACTTCCGTATCGAGTACTCTCTGATGAAATTCCTCGGTAAGCGCAAGGCGTTGCTCACGCCTCACGAGCAGCTCCTGATCGGCGCAGAACTGAATCGCTTGAACGTGGAGCGTCGGGCCGGTCTTGCGGCACCGCCGTTTGCGGAGTCCAACGACGTCCAAGGCACCCAGGAGATACTGCTTGAACCCAAAGTTGCGCTCGTCCCGGACCAGCAGTATTACTATAAGATCGGATTGAAGGACGCGGAGGTATCGGTTATGTGCATGGCGTTCGATATCTGCGAGGAAGTGTTCGACCTACGCTCGACAGGAGCCGGCGGCATATTCGCATGGCTGGCCGAAAAAAACCGTTTTCAGGCGTATGAGATGGACATGCTCCACCGCATGGACGTGGGAGGACAGATCGGCCGCGCCCTTATCGCCGGCCGCTTCGGCTACTCGTTCATCCAGGACTTTCCGAGTATTTTCAAAATAAACCGCGAAACACTACCGCTCCTTATTGCCGAAAGCGACTCGTTCCTCGACGTGCACCGCGGCATGCTCCTCAAGACGTACACGCAAGGGCTCACCGAAGAGCATGGTGACGCTCGCAAGGGTCTTTCGCGCAGTGCGGTCACGCTCGCCATCTATCGCGATGCGGTGAACGCATTTGCGCGGATGCCTTCGATCTATAAGCAGGGCGACGTCTCGACGGAAGAAATGCGCAGTGCGTATAAAAAGCAGCTCCTCCGGCTCGACCACGACGGCGATTACAGCTACGGGCAGCGCACGCGCGTACATTTCGGATTCGACCAGCTTGAACGGACGGCGGACGTTCTCAGCAAAGACCCTTCGCGAGCGGCGATCATCCAGCGCTTCGATCCGACGGTCGATATGGACTCAACGCTGAATCCCGACACGAAGCGGAGAGAATATACGCACGATCCCTGCCTCACGCACGACATTTTCTTCATTGCGGATGGCACGCTGCATTCTTTTCATATCGCGCGCGCTCACAATTTACCGAATGCGTACCCCGAGAACCTGTTCGGCCTCTATGACGCATACGTTTCGAGCGTGCGGGGAAAGCTGTCGCTTGCCTCCGGCGATCTTTACATGCTCTCTTCCCGCGGCAACATCCTGCTCCTCTCCGAAGAACAGCGTGTCCGAAAGATCATCGCGGAACCCTCGAAGCCCATGGGCGACGTGGAGCGCACGAGCGGCCCGACTCTTCTTGGCGCAAATGTCCGGAAGGAAGTTCCCTGCGTGGGCGTTTTGTATGCGACGGAACTGCTCAAGGACGTGCCGCTCTACTCGCATCCAATTATCGACCGTTTCAGGAACTTCGAGGGTGTCGATATCCTCGAACGCGCCGTCTCGTATCTTGTGGAACGCGGCGGAAGCCACAATAACCCGGTCCTCACAACCTATCAGGCCGGGACTTCCGATCCGCAGGCGGACCACCTTGTGTTTTACCAGGCGAACGTTTTTGGCGGAAAGGTCTACGCTACCGCCGTATTCGCGAACCATGAACCAAGCCCTGCCGATGACTTGAAACTCGCCTCGGCCGTCGCAACCGTATATGCGACTCGTCTCGAGAAGCCGCTCGCCGAGGCGAATATTTTCTACATCAATGGCGCCGTTTAACGCACACGATATCAGGGTCGTCGGGTTTGACCTCGACCAGACGCTCTACCCAAAGTCGCCGCTGGTCGACGAGAAAATACAGGAATATCTGTACGAAAAGATCGCATCCCACAAAAAAATACCGCTCGACGAAGCAAAGCAGCTTTTTGGGGAGCGCTATCGGGATGGTGCGGGACTCTCGGGAAGTGAGACGCTCCGCGACCTTGGCGTCCCCAACGCAAGCGAAGCGGTGCAGGAGGCCCTTGAGCGCGCCGACATCGCCTCCATTCTCTCCCCCGATCCGGACACGAACCGCTTACTTGAGGACGTGCGTACGCATTATAAAAATCTCGACCTCATTACCGGCTCGAATCTACGCGAGACCGAGAAGAAACTCTCTGCGCTCGGAATTCCGAAAGAAATGTTCTCGCACCTCATAACTGCCGAACAGGCGGCGAAATCCACGGGCGAGAGCTACCGGATCTGGCTTTCTCTCTACCCGGAGTATGCACCGCGGCAGTTTCTCTACATCGGCGACCGCATCCGCAGCGATGGCGAAATTCCTTCTGCCCTCGGCATACACACCGCACTCGTGTGCGCGCAAAAGCCGGGTACTTCGCTTCCTACGATGCAGCTGCACAACCTGGCCGAACTCGCTTCTATCCTTCTATAAAAAGGGGCGTCTTATTTGACGTCAACCCACGCATAATTTTCTGCTGAAAATTTGCGCGGGCCCGCCTCGACCCGTCGGCCTCCGGCTCATCGACGTTTCACTTCACGTCGATGCCCATGCTCCGAGCGGTGCCCGCGATGAGGCGCGCGGCCGCCTCGGGAGAACTAGCATTCAGGTCGGGCATTTTTTCCTCGACGATGGCTGCGACCTGCGCTTTTGAAAGCGTACCCACTTTCTCCTCCTTCGCCTTGCCCGAACCCTTTTCAATGCCGAGTGCCTTCAGGATGAGCCGAGAGGCGGGCGGGTTCTTCATGATAAACGTGAAAGAACGGTCATCGTAGACCGATATTTCTATCGGAATGATAGTTCCCTTCTTTTCCTTCGTGGCCTCGTTGAATTGGGTCACGAACTGGCCAATGTTCACGCCTGCGGGACCGAGCGCCGTACCGACCGGAGGCGCAGGCGTTGCCTGCCCGCCCGGGATCTGGAGTTTTATCTTTTTAACGACGGTGGCCATATAGGTAGAATCTATAGTAATAACTGCTTTGGGTCAATTTTGTGGCTTTGCCGCGCCGGAGCTCGGCATACGTGTGCACATTAGTTTGCAGACAAACTAAAGTTTCCGTATTTGCAAAAAATCGAGCTCGACCGGCGTTTCGCGCCCGAACATCGAGACCATGACCTTCACTTTGCCGCGGTCCTCGTCGATCTCGCCAACCTTGCCTTCCAGATCCTTGAAAGGACCATCGGCGATGACGACCTGGTCGTCCTTAACGAGGTCAATGTGGTGTTTCGGTGCCTCTGCCGTCATTCGCTTCATGAGGGACGCGACCTCGGATTCTTCCATCGGAACCGGAGTATTGCCGCTCCCGACAAAACCGGTGACTCTGGGCGTGTTACGGACCACGAACCACGAATCGTCGTCTACGATCATGCGCACCAAGATATAGCCTGGGTATATTTTCTCCTCCTCGATGAGGCGCTTGCCGCCCTTTACGCGGATCTTCTTTTCGGTCGGAACGACGACGTCGAATATTTTGTTCTCCATACCGAGTGATTCGATACGTTGCTTCAGATTGCGCTCTACGGCGTTTTCATATCCTGCGTAGGTGTGAATGGTGTACCAACGCGCATCCTCCTTGCGTGGCGCCGTTTCATCACGTACCTCCTTGCGTTCTGCGGGCGCGATATCCGCCATCCCGATCTCTTCGGGTAATTCCCTCTCGCCGCCGTGTGATGTCTGGGGGTCATCCATAGGAAAAGGACTACCCGCCAATGATACGGCCCACCACCAAACCGAAGAGATAATCAAAAAATCCGACAAGAAGCGCGATCGTTATCGCGATGCCGATGACCACGAGCGTGTGCGCGAGCGCCGTTCGATTGCTCGGCCATACGATGTGCGTGAACTCTTCTCGCACGTGCTTGAGATATGTGAAGGGTGAGGTCATGGCGACTATGTAGTTCGGTTAACCCAGTACTGCTTTTTTGTTTGCAGAAAAGTGGTACTGGGTGAATTAAAAAAGCCCTGCGGGCTTTCAACGTGGCTAGCATAGTATGCCGTCCTGAATACGTCAAGTGCGTTGACAACGTACGCGAAAGCGATATAACTGCGCATAGAAGCTCTTCGAAAAGCAGTCCTTCGCCGCGGCAGAAAATGGCTAGAACATTGGCACTTTTCTGCTGTGGCGAATCCGGATCGGAAACGCTCGAACGGCGACATCTTTTTTCACGGAGGTTGTCATGCGAAAATTAAAGGGAATTTTTGGCGTGTTGTGCGCCGCCATCTTTCTCGGATTGGAAGGGTGTGTTGCCGCACCCTTTCTCATCGGGGCGGGAGCGGCTACTCCCAATATCGGAGAGATGGTTGATCGGGCGTCGACGGACTCCGACATATCCTTCGTGGAACTCGTCGCGACAACGACCGCCGACGCTTTTGTGGAGAATACAAAGGCAACTGCTGTTCGCCTCGGCTACCGCGTGGAGAAAGTGGACGGCCAAGGACCTCTCGTGCGCGGCGTTCTCGTCGCCAAACAGTCCACAAACATCGGCGAAGCGTTCATCGGTAGGGACTGGAAATACCAGATTGCCGTCAATCTCGATGCCGACGGCAAGACGGTGAAATTCCAGGCAACAACCGAAGGCAATAACCATAAGGCCGACCCCGGAACCGCCAAGGCAATCATCGAAGAATTCAGACGCGGACTGCAAGAGCGCTATGCCAGCAAGTGACCGTGCTCGCGCTTTCACGGCTCCACCATGGGTGGAGCCGTTTTTTACATGCGTTTATCGGATCTCGTAGGTGATGGAAACGGACGCGGTGTAGGTATTCTCGCCGGCCGGAACATCCGGAGCGACGGCCTTGGATTCTGCCGCGCCGCCGCCCATGCCGTACATCATCGGGTACGGATACCCGCCAGAGGATTCGCTGAAGTTCACTATTTTCCCGAGACGGACGCCGAGTTGGTTAGCCAGGAGTTTCGCCTGCGCTTTTGCTTGGCTGATCGCATCGGCGCGCGCGGCGTTATAACCTGCCGTTGCGTCATCAAGCGCGAATGCGGGGCCGTTTACGTTCTGCACGCCGAGCTTTCCGAGCCCGCCGAGAAGCGGACCCACTTTCGACAGGTCGCGTACCGTCACTTCAACCGTTTCAGAGACCTGATAGCCGATTACTTTCGGCGCACCGCCGTACGCAGGACAGATCTCCCCGCGCAAGCAGGGATTCGGATATGAGTATTGGGGGGAAATGTTGTAGGAGAGGGTTCGTATGTCCGCGTCCGCAACGCCCTGTTCTTTCACGTAATCAAGCGCGTCATTCGCCTGCTCCGTGGTGGCTTCTTGCGCTTCCATGACGGTCGCCGACGTATGCTGAACGGTGAAGGAGATCCTCGCGACATCCGGTGCGATGGTCGCCTGGCCGTCGCCCTGCACCGTGACCGTGTCGGTCGCGGGCGTATTCGGCCGACCGAGATTTGTTGCGAGCGTTATGGTCTGAACGAGCAAAAAGAGCGCGAGAATGCCCAAGGCGCATATAACGGCGACGCGCACCCCGCGATTATCGAACATATCGTATAAAGAATTGTTCATCGGAAAAGTAAGTTACGGTTCGTTCCATTGTAACACTCGCTCATCCGCCTTCAAGGGTGGAGAGCATCTTTTGCAACGCCGCGTTCGCCGGCAACGCGGAAACAGCCAGATTAGGGTTGGTCCAGTTCATGACGTCTCTATCAATGGCATCAAAACGCAGTACGTCCGTGCTACGCGCCAAATAATACGCGGTATCGACGACTCCTTCAAAGCGTTCTATGGCAACGACCGTGAAGCGGTGGGTTTCGAGGATGACCGATGAAAAGGCGGTCGCGGGCACCGGTGCGCCCGAGGGGGCGCCAATGGCCGTCTGCTGAATGGTCATAAGAGCGGTGGACGACGCCAGAATGGCGTAGCGCCTGACGATAATGCTGGCAGAGCTCGTCGAGACATTCATGGCTTCGTACGCGACAACGCTCGCCGCATCGGGAAGCACGGCGGTAGCGACGAATCCATCAGGCACAGCATATGCGATCGCAATATCCGGCAAAGAAACATTCGGTGGCGGGCACGCCGCAAACATGCACGAGTTCCCCGTGCGCGAGACCGATGTGCCATCCGGACAGGTCTTGGCATCCAAGGGACAGGTGATCGGACGCGACGGATGTTCGACCGCATTCCGATACACGAGCCCGCCGAAACCGACAACGATAATGAGGACGATGCCGAAAAATAAGCTCTTCATGCGCGAATGATATCACTTGCGACGGGACGACAAAAGCGTATAGTTTTTTCTGGAAGCTCAATACATTCCGCGAGAGGAAGAGAAAATGACGAAGATCCTTGCGTGCATCGTGCTGTGCCTTCCGCTCGCGGCAGCGGCGGAGGCAAAAGGGAAAAAGGAAAGGCGCAACCGCAGGCGAACTCGGCGAGCGTGACCGAGGAAAAAATTGTGTACGGGCCGGCATTCAGCGTCAAATGCTCGCCGCCCTCTATCTCGAAAGAACGGATCGTGCTGAAGGCGACCCATCCGCTCGGCTTTTTCGGGAGAGCGCCGACCGTCAATGAAGTCATTCTTGCGGTGACGAACGAAGGCGGCGTGAGGACGGCAACGGTCATAGCGAACGACAACTATGAAGTGAACGCCAAAGGCGTACGCACGGGCGCAAAGTTGCCGACAGTCGAGGCGTACGTCTGGCGCTACTGCCTCCGGCACTTGCCGGAGAACGTGCGGGCCCTCATAGCGGGCAAGGAGATGGATCTTCTTATCTGGAAACGCTAATGGTCCCCACGGCCTCCGTTCCTGCGGAGGCCGTTTCTTATTTCTTATTTGGGCGGCTATCGGGAATTGAACCCGAATTGAGAGCTCCACAAGCTCCAGTGTTGACCGTTACACCATAGCCGCCATGCTTGCCCATGCGAGCGTAAGATTTTTATAACACAAAAATACAAAACATGCCCTAATACCGCGGATTTTCTTCCGCGACGCCCTTGAGATGGTTCGCGAGTCGCGCGAGCGCGAAGAGAAGCGACGAAAGACGGTTGAGGTACGCCATGGTAAAAGACGACATATCGCGTAGGCGCCTTTCTTTGACCGCAATGACGCGGCGCTCCGCTCGGCGAGCGAGCGTGCGCGCGATATCGAGCAAAGCGGACAGTTCGGTCCCTCCCGCGACCGAAAATCCCTTCAAGGGCGGAATTTCTTTTTCAATACCGTTCACTAATGTCTCGATCCCTCGTACTGCCTGCTCGCTCACTTTCTTGTCCGCGCCCGCAACCTCCGCCTGGACGATAAAAAGCGTTTCCTGCACCTCGCGCAAAGCGCCTGCGATGCGCGGCTCTTCCGCAGCGCGCACCTTCGCGAATCCGAGGAAGGCGTTTAATTCGTCGAGTGAACCGAGCGCTTCCGGCAATTCCGACGACTTCGAAATGCGCCGCTGGTCGCAGCCGAACGCCGTTGTCATTCCCCCATCTCCTTTGCCGCTATAGAGCATGGAAAGCAGTATACACCTCGTTTTTAGAGGTATTGACTTTTTTTACAAATAGTGCTAATCTGCAGAAGGACAATAACTTGGGGGATCAAATGATACCGACTGACCTTCGCCATTACCGCCATAGAAGTTGGGTGGAGTGGCTGGACAAGGACGTGAGGTTCGGGCTTACGCCGAAACTGGTCATCATCCTCGTGCTCATCGGGGTGGCCTTCGGAATCGACTTAATCGCCCGAGGTGGTTAAGCATCGACGGGCTCGGCGGTACGTCACTGCCGAGCTCGTATCATTTGCTTTTCGGCGTCTCAGATAGTAACTTAAACAAGGACTACAAGGGGGGACGATGAGGAAAATGCGGCGATTGCTTAGCAGGATGCGAGGCATCCTGCTCGAAGAGAAGTTGTTCCTGGCACCGGAATCGGTGGCTGTGGGGGGGGAGAACGGACTGGCTTCCGCGCTTCTGGGATATTTACAGAATTAGGACCGGCGTTCTCGTCGTGATGTTCATTCTTGGCCTGGTGGGTTCGACGGCTGCCGCTCTGTACACGACGGAAGAGTGGAGAGAGGTTGTCGGCCTAATCCATCGACTGTTTTTGCAGTGAAAAACGAAGGGCCCGGAGCGCATGCGCGCCCCGGGCTTTTAGTTTGCATGGTTTGACTCCCTGCACCATTAGGAGTAGAACGGGAACGGCACAGGGAGCAGTACTTTGATGTCCGCTGGATGCAGAGAGGGGGAAGAAATGAACAGAACGATCGTAGCGTTTACCGTCATCGCCCTTGGGGGGTGCGGCGGTATGCAGCAGAAAGAGCCGGTGCGGCTCGAACCGTTCGTGGCGAATGAGGCACTCGTCAAGGATGAAACGCCCGATGACGGCCGCAAGGGAGACGGGCTGAAACTTCGGCACGCACAGGAAGAGGACTCTGGCAGCTACCCGCCGAAAACCCCCGCGCATGACGTGATTTTCTTTTACGTGCGCGTGGCGTTATCGCCTGCGGAACGCTCTCCGGGACTCGGAACGCTCTCGGTGGCGCAAGGGCAGAGACAAATCGCGGATCTCATCCAACGAGCGAGCCGACAAATCCGAAAACCAGGGGCGTCGCACGGGATCGGGAGCAGAATTTCGCTCGAAAACCTCGTGCAAGCAGGAATGTTCCCGGTAGAACAAGACCCGTGGAGAGCCGCCATTTCCGACACGTCGAAAGACCTTGATTACACGAGATTCGAAGTCGACCTCGAGAAAAAACGGAAATGGGCGGTTAATATCTGGGGACGTTCGGACCACGAAGGGCCGGCGAAAAACAAGAATGAGAACAACGGCGGCATCGGTCTGCGCCTTTTTCTCGACGAACGTTCGTTCTTATCGGCGGATTTCTTGCGGAACTCGGCCCGTGGCGATACGAAGATCCTGACGTGGGGCCGCGAGTGGAAGATGTTCGAGATTTGGGGCTACCAATTCTCATGGGTCGCGAACCTGTCCCACATACGGTATGTGATACCCGGCAAAGGCGTCGTGCACGTCCCCATAATTCCCATACCGGCCCTGGCCATCAGGAACGGCGATTGGGCCATGAACGCGGCGTACCTCAAGGACGGCAATAAAGACGCGGTTCTCATTGGTTTTCTTTCCTGGTTCTTTTAGGAAAAAGTCGCATCTCGCAACGCGCGGGATGCGACTTCATCTTTTGTGCGCAGGAGAGGACTCGAACCTCCAATCCCTTGCGGGAGCTACCACCTCAAGGTAGTGCGTCTACCAATTTCGCCACCTGCGCAGTGGAAATACTATACTACAACTTCTTCTTTTTTCTCTTCTGCAGTCGGTGTCTCCGGTTCGATTTCGGAAGCTCCCTCCTCGGACTTCATTGCTTCATCGCTTTTCACGTTCAGCATGCGCGCGTTCCGGAGCTGGCGACGGACGGCTTTCGTCGCCTTCTCGCGGATGAAATAGAGCTTGGCGCGGCGGACGCCGGAGCGCTTTACTATCTCGATGGAGTCGATAACGGGAGAATACAGCGGGAAGGTCTTTTCTACACCGACGCCGGAGAGGGTGGCGCGGACGGTAAAGGTTGCACCGGCTTCTCTTCCGTGTTTCACCGAGAGAACAAGACCTTCAAACGTCTGCTTGCGGGCATTCTTGATGGTTTTCTCTTTCTTGTCGGTGCCGCGACCTTTCTTCATCTCGACGATGTTTTGCACGACGCGCACGGTGTCGCCCGGGCGGATGCCCAGCGTTGCGCGCCCTTCTGCGTTGACCGGAGTCATGACATTCTGCATGTGCCGCGCACTCTAGCATGGCCAGCACCAAACGCAAAATTCAAAGCGTTTGGTGCTGGCCACGCGTCTTACGCTGGGGAAAATCCTTTCGCTTCGGGGAAATATGCGAGCGCCCTCGTGAAATCCTCCGGTAGGGGCGCTTCGAAGCGGCGGCGCTCGCCAGAAGGAAGCGTCAGAGCAAGCGAGAGCGCGTGGAGTGCCGTGCGGGAGAATCCCAAAAGGCACGGGCGCCCTTTGGCGTAGAGCGGATCGCAGATCACGGGATGGTTTAAGTATTTAAGATGCACCCGTATCTGATGAGTGCGGCCCGTTTTCGGCTTCACTTCCAGGTACGCCACGGTATCCGCCGTCCTCGGGTCGGCGCCGCGCAGAAGCGTCCGCCATTCGGTAACGGCCGCTCGAGAAATCTTCCCCTCGCCCTCGCGCGCAACCCCCCAGCGCGGCGGTATCGAACGAAGGCGTACGATCTCGGCCTCGATGGTTCCCCGCTCTGCCTCCGGATGTCCATAGACAAACGCGCGATACACTTTCTCCGTAGAACGGTCTTGAAATTGCTGTTTGAGGAAGGCGTACGCCTCTTCAGTTTTTGCAAGGATGAGAACGCCCGACGTGTCGCGGTCAAGCCGATGCACGATACCGGGGCGCGGGACCACCTCGCCTTGGGGCGAGGTCCACGGCTCGCCGACTTGGGAGAGTTCGGGGTAGTGAGCAAGTACCCACGCGGCCACCGACGGCTCCCTGGTGCGCCCGTCGGCATGCGTAATGAGCCTCGCCGGTTTGGCGACCGCGACTACATCCGCATCTTCATAGAGGATCGGGAGTTCCACCCTCGTACCGTACCACTTTTTGTCATTTTCCGCGGCGGCGTTCGCGCTGCGCAAATTCGGCAAGAATGGAGTCAAATTCTTCTTCCGTAAAGTCCGGCCAGAGCGTATCGGTGAAAAAAAGTTCGCTGTAGACCGATTGCCAGGGGAGAAAGTTTGAGAGGCGCGTTTCGCCGCCCGTGCGTATGACAAGATCCGGGTCGGGCATCGGATACGACCAGAGCTTGCTCTCGAAAGAATCCTCGGTAATTTCCCTTCCCTCTGCCGCGAGAGCATTCGCCGCCGCGACGAGTTCCGCGCGGCCGCCGTATGACACGAGCACGTGAAGCGTGATCGTGTGCTGCATTCCCGTCGCTCTTTCCATCCTGCTCATCATTTTCCGCATATCGGCGCTGAAACGCGACCGGTCGCCGACAAAATGTACGCGGATATGCCCATCAAGCATCTTCTGTGTCTCGTGTTCGAGGACGGAACGGAATAACTTCATCAAATAGCTGACTTCTTTTTCGGCGCGCTGCCAATTCTCCGTGGAGAATGCGTAAACGGCCAGATGCGGGATGTCCCTCTCGCGCGCCCAACGCACGACGTCCTTGAGTTTTTGGTAGCCTTCGTTATGCCCCTCGAACACCGGCTTATTATGGGCGCGCGCCCAGCGGCGATTACCATCCATGATGACGCCGACGCACGACACTCCGCCGGCTACGCCACGTTCAGTCATGCCTGTTCGAACCTTCCGGTGTCGTATTCGGTTTCAAGTGCGCGGTGAGGGACTCGGTCACGCATGATTCCTTGCTAGGAATCCGCGCGACCCCGCCTCGGACCGTCGTCCTGCGGCTTTCGAGTCCGAAAGAATGAATCGTTCCCTGCATATGTGCGCGGTGAGGGACTCGAACCCCCGACCTTTCCGGTGTAAACGGATTGCTCTACCAACTGAGCTAACCGCGCATCCAAAGAACATTGTAGCGTCCAATGCTGAAAATTGCCTGTGCCGTGGGAGAGATTCGAACTCTCAACCCTTGCGGGATACGATTCTGAGTCGTACGCGTATACCAATTCCGCCACCACGGCGATGTCCGCTTCTTCTCGTCCGCCTGCCGGCGGACCAGCTGTGCCCCCAGCTGGAATCGAACCAACATCAACGGCTTAGAAGTCCGCTGCACGATCCATTGTGCTATGGGGGCAACCCCACGCCCTTACCCTAACGCATGCCGGGGTTATTGCGAAGGGTCGGCATAACGGTAAACGCCCGTCACATACTTCGCCTCTTCGCCGGCGCGCTTCTCGAACACGGCATGAATGACATCTATCGAGGAGCGATTGAAAACCGGCGGGGCGCTGACTGCGTTCGCTCCGATAGTGCCGCCACTTGCGACCGTGTCGAACGCCCACACATTCCAGACGACAATGCACACAAAGGCAAAAAGCGAGAGCGTGAGGAGTATGATCCAATCACGCACCGGATCAAAGAGCATTCCCGAGCGCGAGCGATTGAAAAAAGACCGAATGGAGGCAGACGTATTCATGGCGTGCGTTGAGTGCTCGAAGCGGTCGCCGGTACCGAACCGACGGTTATCTCGAGGGTAGCGCTCCAGGTATTTTTCTCGTTCCAACGAACAGAGAGCTTTGATACCGAGAGGTCGTACGGGGCGTATTCGATCGCGCCGACAGTGCGCATCACCGCGTCAAAGGTCCCGTCAATAGCAAGTGAAAGCACAAGTGTCGGCTTCGTCGGCACTCCTTCCACGGAAACCGAGAGAACTTTCATAGCCGCTTTTTGCTTGCTGGCGCGCGCTTCGAGGTCGTTGATGAATGAGACCACCCCCGTTTCTGGGACGAAATAATCTTGAACCGCGGCCTCGTCACCGGCGATCTCGGCGAGCGCCGAGCGCGCGGAGGCGATGCGGCCGGCTGTTTCGGTCTTCGCCGTAATGCGGTTCTGCAGATCGGCGACGGCGATACTCTTATTCGCGATGGCGGTATACCAATACCCGTAACCCGAAAGAGCGACGACACAGAGAAAGAACCCGGCGAGTAAATGAAGTGATTCTTTCATGGAGAGAGCGTGACGGTGATGGTGAACGGTATATTGGCGTCCTTCGCATATGCGGATACCGGCAGGACAGCAGAACGTGCGAAGGATGCCTCCTGTAGAGCCAACTGATAATTGCGCAGCGCATCACGCGTCGCCGAGGAGCCGGAAATGACCAATGTTGCCGGATCCTTATCGGTAGGAGGGACATGCGAGAAACCGGAGAGCGTGATGCCCGGGCGTGGTATAGCGAGCATTTCCCGCACGATTGAGCTTATGGAAGGAGCATTCGAGAGAGCGATGAGCTTTGCCGCATTGCTTGAGAGTACGGCAAGACGCGCCGAAAGTGCAGCTTCGTCCGCGGAAGAAAAGGTGGATTCTACGCTCGTCAGTTGCGCCTTCTTCGAATTGGCGCTCGCCTCAAGAAGCACATAGGTCGGTATGAGCAGTACCCCCGCCGAAAGGGTGAGTACGGTCACTAGCACGGCCGCGACGACGCCGATGCGTAGCAGATAATTCCGTGCGAGCGCGCGCTCGCGCTCCGGAGGAAGCAGATTGGTGAGTTCGTTATGCATACGGTTGTATATCGTCGCGCAGCGCAAGACCGATCGCAGTTGCATACACGAGCGATTCGGTGTAATCGAGCGTCGGGATCCAGACATCGCGTGAAGCGAAATTCGTGAACACATCGCCAGCAACGACGGGGATTCCGAGCGCTCCCTCGAGATATTCGGGGAATCCGCGCACCGAAGCATTCCCTCCGACGAGGAGTGCATGCGTCACCGGCGCACGCCTCCCCGGAGATGTCGCTTTCCCCTGCCAGTACTCGAGCCGATGAGAGATCTCATCGCGGATGGCGGAGGCGGTCGAAAGCATTGCCGCAAGATAGTCCTCGTTCCCCGGCACGGGAACGATGCCTCGCTCGGCCTTGATCTTGCGCGCTTCGGCTTCGGTCACCCCAAAGTGCTTCTGGACCGCGAGCGTGAGCGCATGGCCAGCGATGCCGATCGTGGTGGCGAAACAGGGGATGCGGCGTGCCACAATGGACATCTTTGTCGTCGACCTGCCGACGTCGATAATGAGCGCCGTGGAGTCGTCCCCGAACGGAAGCAGGGCGCGGGAAGAAGCGAACATCTCCCCTTCAAGCGCCTGGACTCTGACGTTCGCCTGGTCGAACACGGAGAGAGTGTCGTCAACGATGCGGCGCGCGAAACCGATGCCCGCGAGAAGAGCATCTCCGTGTTCTCCTCGTCCTATCTTAACGACGTCGAATACGGTTTCCGGCGGCGGTAGAGGGACGAGTTCGTCGAGATGCTGCTCTATCGCGATACGCCATTCGGCTTTATTCGTCCCGGGAGCCGTCGTCTCGAACAGATATGACTTCGATTCCGGCAATGCTACGTTCGCCGCCGATATGCCGGCTGCCTTCGCGGTTTTGGAGATGACGTCAACGACCGCAGCGCGATCGATTATCTCGCCGTCGGTAAACGCGCCCGCGGGGAGCCGTTCCTCGGCGTAGCCGGCGAGCGAGAGACCGTGCGGTCCCTGAACGAGACGCACCGCCTTCGCGCCGCTTGTGGAAAGGTCGATACCGGCAAGTGGAAGCGACAGGTACCGGGGTGGCGCCAAGGCGGCGCGAAGGCGTTCACGAAAAACGGACGACATACGAAGTTCAGTATAGCGCGTCTTGCTGCGGCACCCGCGCTCGTTCAGTGCGCACTGGTGCCGGGTGGGACGTCCCGGTCGGGAACGAGGAATGCAAACGATCCATTCGCGCCGACGGCAAAAAGCATCCCGTTGCTTTCGAGCCCGCGTATCATGCGCGGTTCGAGATTCGTCACGAAGGCGAGTTGTCGGCCGACAAGCGTGGGGGGTTCCGGCACATATGCGGCAATCCCGGAAATGATCTGACGCAAACCGGTCTCTTCGTTAAAATCAACCATCAGCCGCAGGAGTTTGTCCGTCTCGGGCACGCGCTCGGCGCTACGGACCGTGCCGACTTTCACCTCTACCTTGCTGAAATCGTCGATCGGTATGCGCGGTTTACTTGCCCCGTTAGAAATGCTCATGCGTATGATGTTACCAAATAAGCGCGGGTCAAAAGCAAAACACTGATCTTAGAAACGATCCGAATGCATCGCATGTCTATTGGGGTCCACGGTCGGCACGGGATAAGTAGCTGGTAAGAATGAGTGCGGCGGCGGACGCGTCCACATCCGCACGACGCTTCGGGGCGCGTGATTTTGCCTCCTTCCCCGGTACGCGGCGCGCCGCGGCGCTCGTAAACACTTCTGATTCATAAAATATCGGCACGCCCGAGCGCGCGGTGATTAAATCACCAAAAGCGTGCGCATCTTTTGCAATCGGATTCTCTCTGCCTGCGAGGTCGCGCGATTCGCCAATAATCACTGCTCCAACATCCTCCTTCGCAATAAGCGCGCAGATCTCATCAACGAGTCGTGGCGTATTTATCACGATGGAATGAGGAAAGCCCATCGCGCCGGCTTCATCCGAGAGCGCGAGACCTACTTTCTTACTTCCGTAATCCACTCCGAGATATCGCATAAACGAAGTGTGTGGTACGATGCACATATATGCAACCA
>LCRY01000005.1 GCA_001004905.1 Parcubacteria group bacterium GW2011_GWA1_56_13
TCTAGGCGCGAATGGAAACCGTGCCGATAGTGTAATGGCATAAGAGAGCTTAACTGCGAGGGGTACATCCCGAGCAGATGCGAAAGCAGAGCATAGTGATCCGATGGTACGCCTTAGATGCGGCCAGAGCTCAACGGATAAAAGTTACCCTGGGGATAACAGGCTAGTTCCGCCCAAGCGTCCTTAGCGACGGCGGAGTTCGGCACCTCGATGTCGGCTCACCATAGCGCGGGGGTGGAGAAGCTCCCAAGCGTTTGGCTGTTCGCCAATTAAAATGGTACGCGAGCTGGGTTCAGACCGTTCAGCGACTAACCAGTCGTTGGTACTTGAACGGTCTGAATCCACGAGGAAGTGTTAGGTGCGTGGAGACGCACTGTGCGAAGACATACTCACGGCGGTCGCGTGCAGGAATGCACGCGAAGAAATCAACTGATATCGGTGAAATCCGACTCCATTGTGTATGGAGGGACAATACCGAGGGAACCCGTTCGACCACTTCGTGGTCTCAGGGCGAATCGTTAAACCGATTCGTCCCGAGAAGCGAAGCGACGAGGGACCCGTAGAGACTGAATGTTGATCGTCGAGAACCGACGAAGTTACAGTCCGATCCTCCGCGTAAGCGGAGCAAACGTAGATGCGTGAGACAGGTTGGTCTCCTATCTACTACAGGCGTTGATTCTTGAGGGGGGTCGTCCCTAGTAAATAATTGCTACTTCGGAGAGAGATCTCTGATGAAAATATGGCTTATAACGGTGAAGTCTGCGGTACTTCCGGTTTTAGAGGATGATGTCCCAAGGTCCAGTGGATATCACACTCGCTTGAGGACCAGAATGTTACTATGATAATACCGTGGGAAGTCGATCAAATATTGATGTAGAACGTGCGTATATTGCGGGCTTCTTGGACGGAGACGGGAGTCTCATGCTCCAGGTAAAAAGGCGTGCGGATTCGAATCGCGGGGTGCGCTTCATGGCGACGATATGTCTTTACCAAGATACTCGCCACAATGCGCCGCTCTCGTGGATCCGAAGCCGATTCAAGTGCGGTTACGTTTCTAAGAGAAATGATGGTATGACCGAGTTGCGTATCAATGGTTTCTCGCAAGTGCGAGAAATACTGAAGACGCTTCAGCCGCATCTTCGTTTCAAGAGGAAACAAGCGAAACTTCTCATTCAGGCATGCAAACTGCTTGAACGGCAGACGCTCCGTACTACGAAGCCGAAAGATATACGGAAGATTGTCGATTTGCTCCTACTCATTCAGAACGAAAACTATATGAGCAAGAAAAGAAAGACAAAAGAAGAGCTACATCGGATACTTGGTTTGACCCCGTAACGACTCGCGTTGAAAGACACGCGGACTCATGTGCAGAGGAATCATTTCAAAGAAAATGACTGCTCACATGGGTAAGATGCCATCGTCCTAATCTCGCACAAATGGGAAAGGATGAAGATATAGTCTGCGCTCCTGGAAACAGGGGAAGAAGCGACGAGAGGACCGGGATGAACTGACCTCTGGTCTACCAGCTGTCGTGCCAACGGCACCGCTGGGTAGCTATGTCGGGTTGCGATAACCGCTGAAAGCATATAAGCGGGAAACGTGCCCCAAGATTAGGAATCGTTATGAGACTCCTAGGAGATGACTAGGTTGATAGGCTTTAGGTGGAAGCGCCGTAAGGCGTGGAGCCGAGGAGTACTAATATGTCCAGTTTCTCGTGCGGAACTCTGTATGGCACACTCATCGCGTTCGCACTTTTGCATGTTCGTTCGTCCCGGCACTTCGCCCTTCAAGTCCTTCAGGACGAAATGGGAATTTCGAGTGCTCGGTTCTGGTGGTTCGGCGGGAGGGTCATACCCGTTCTCATTCCGAACACGGCAGTCAAGCCTCCTAGCGGCGATGGTACTCATCGTTTTAGATGGGGAGAGTAGCTAACCGCCAGAACCGAGCACTCGAACATGTGCTTTATAGCAAACGGGGTGATTATCATGCTTTGGATTGATGCGGTCGCTGCGCGTTATTTGAAAGGGTTAACTCCCGCTGCATAAGCGAACGTTGTCACTCGGAGAGCGGGTAATCACTCCGACCTTTTCCCGCCACGCGCTTCGCGTGGCGGTTTCGTATATACTCTAAGCATGTCCTGGGCCGCGCGGAGGAGATTTACCATTCTGCTTATTATCGGCGCGGTTGCCGTCGCATTTCTGGCGACGTTGTCCATCGCGACTTTCTACAAAGCGCCGTCATGCGCCGATGGGAGCCAGAATCAGGGCGAGACAGGCATTGACTGCGGCGGTCCGTGCGCATATCTCTGCACCGCGTCTCAGCAGCCGCCAACGGTTCTCTTCACCAAAGCGATACAGAACGGCGCTGGGCGCATTGACGTTGTCGCGGAAGTGGAAAATAAGAATCCCGATGCTGCGGCAAAAAATGTTCCGTACCGCATTACGCTGTATGGCGCGGACCGCTCCCTCATTCAGGAAGTAAGCGGTACACTCGACTTGCCTCCAGGAGCGACCGTGCCAGTATTCGTGCCCGGCGTTTCTTTAGGTACGCAAACGGCCGGAAGCGCATTCCTTTCCATCCAACCATCCGCACCGCAATGGTTCGCATCATCTGCGGACCTACGCGTTGTTCCGAAGGTATCGAATATCACGCTTGCCGGTGCGGCAGCCGCGCCGCGCGTAGAGGCGGTTTTCACGAATCCGAGCGTTACGGTCCTTGTGAATGTGCGGGCGATCGTGCTCGTGCATAGTGCGCAGGGAGATGTTATCGCCGCATCGGCGACGATCGTGTCTTCCATGCCAGCGCAGGGGGAGGCAAAGGCTGTGTTCACATGGGATAGTCCGTTTCCGAGCATACCGGCTTCGATAGAAGTCGTGCCGGTCATTCCTCTGCCCGACCAATAAAAGGATTTTCTATGGTTCCGTCCCTGCGCTTCTCATATGATTGGACCCTGCTTTTGCCGGCGGTCACGCTGTCCCTGCTTGGCATTCTCACCATAAGCCCGTTCATACAGGAAGGATCGTTGGCTCCCCGCCAGCTGGTCTGGCTCGCGGTCGCTCTTGTCGTCTATGTGGGGTTCTCAACGTTCGATATGCGCGTTATTCGCCGGACGCCGGTAGTCATGGCGCTCTACGCGCTCGCGTTTTCCCTGCTCGCATCTCTACTCCTCTTTGCCGATCCGGTTCTCGGCGCTCGCGCATGGTTCTCGCTCGGTCCCATCTCATTTCAGCCGGCGGACCTCGCAAAATTTGCTCTCATCGTACTTCTCGCCAAATATTTATCACGGCGCCATGTCGAAATAGGCGATTACCGACACATCATCATTTCGGGCGCGTATGCGCTCACGCTTACGCTCCTTATCCTTGTCGAACCGGATATGGGGAACGCGATAATTTTCGGGACTCTCTGGCTCGGCATGATGCTCGTTTCAGGCATTTCGAAGCGGCATCTCGCCGTTCTCGGCCTCCTCGGCCTTATCGCCGCCTCCACCTTGTGGTTCGGCGGGTTGAAACCCTATCAGCGCGCGCGCATTGTCTCCTTCGTTAATCCGGCAAGTGATATCCACGGCGTGGGCTACAATGCGTACCAGGCGAAAATCGCCGTCGGTTCAGGCGAATGGTTCGGCAAAGGCATCGGCTACGGCACACAATCGAAGCTGCGTTTCCTGCCCGAATACCAGACCGATTTCATATTTGCCGCATTCGCCGAGGAGTGGGGCTTCATCGGCGTCACGCTTCTATTCCTCGTGTACGGACTTCTGTTCGCGCGTCTCATTCAGATCGCGCGCGCCGCCGCGACCAATTTCGATGCGTTCTTCACGCTCGGCGTGCTCATTCTTTTTGCGTCTCATGTCACGATACATGCAGGCATCAACTTGGGACTCCTGCCCGTCACCGGCACCACGATACCGTTCATGAGCTCTGGCGGCTCGCACCTCGTATTGGAATTCGCCGTACTCGGCATCGTCACCTCGCTTGCGCGTCAGGGCCGCATCGCGACCCGCGACCTAAGCGCGAACGAATATCTGGGGGGCTCATAGGAATGACCCCACTTGGATTTTCTAAGACGGAGTACCGTTAAGAAAATCTCGGCGGCGGATAGCTCGCTTAAGAAAGCGACTACACTTGGATTTTTGTAGTCGCTTCGCTCCTTAAAAATCTCGGCGCTAGCGATACAGAACGATGGTTTTTTGCACCATCTTCTCGAGCGAGAAGTCGTCCATATCTTTTGCATCTAAAATCTCGCCCACTCCGCCGACGCGATTAGCGCGGATGGGAAGACCGGCCAATTTCGCCTCAAGCAGAACATACGGTAATCCCTCCTTGAGGGACGGGAGCGCAAATTCATCGAAACCGCGCAACGCTTCTTCCGCCCGCATAAAACCGAACAGTTTTACGCGCTTTTCCAATCCATATTCTTTTATTTTTGATTCGAGCATTTCCCAATCTTCTCCGAATCCAACGATTGCCACATACATATCTGGTCTCGCTCGCGCCTTTTCAATAAGTTGAATTTGATTTTTGTTATGAGTTAGCTCACCAATCGTCCCAATAATTTTGGCTCCTGGTGGGAATGCTTTTCTTATCTTTTCCCCTGATCCTAAAGACATGGGTACGATGCCGTTATGTATCAAGATCGCCTTATGGCTAGCAAAAGGCATTCGTTTCGCAATATCCAAATCGTAAGTGGATATGCAAATTACCTTATGACACAAAAGAATCGTAATCCATGATGCAAACCATATGAGAAATTTGGCAAAAAACGATCGGTTCTCCAAAAAAGGCCAACCATGTACGGTAAAAATAATATTTTTTACACCCGCCAATCGTGCAGCAAGCGCTCCAATGCCGCCCGCCTTCGAGCTATTCAGATGAATTATGTCAGGTTTTTCTCTACGGAATAAATTTATAAGAGTTATAAGTACAATAGGTTCACGAAAAAAAGAAATGTCTCGCATAAACTCTTTCAAGTAAAGTCCTTGAATCTTGGCGCACGCCAAATTTATTGCCAGGACTCCTTGTGACGCATCCGCCTCCCCCGTACCTCCAAAAACGACTTTTACATCGAATTTATCTTTGGGAAGGGAGGTGGCAAGATCGTAGACGTACCGCTGGGCGCCGCCCCAGTTCGATTTGGTGATGACGAACAGTATTTTCTTTTTGGCAGGCGTTTCTATCATGCAACTGTACAATATATTTTCACGTTATAGTATCCATATCTATGGCTTTCGACCGCCGCGAAACGGCGATTCTCCTTATAGGGGATTTCCTCATATTGGTCGCGTCCCTCTGGGTCGCGCTTCTTCTACGGAACCTCACCATACCCCCCGCCAGTTACTTCAATGCCAATCTTGTGCCGTTCCTCCCGATGTTCGTCCTGTCTCTTGTCGTGTTCTATATCGCCGGCCTCTATGAGAAGCAGACGCGTCCCATCCGCCGCGTGATGGGCGTCCGCATTCTCGGTGCGCAGGCCGCGACCGTCGCGATGGCCGCCGTCCTCTTTTTCGTGTTACCGCTTTCCATCGCGCCGAAGACCATTCTCGTCCTCTATCTCATTGTCTCTGTTCTGGCGGAAAGCGGGTGGCGCTTTTATCGCATGAACCGCGAATTGCAGGAGTCGAACCGCGTCCCGGCTTTCCTTGTCGGTTCGGGAGCCGCGGTGCAGGAATTGTATGAAGAGGTGAATGAGAACAATCGATATCTGATCCGTTTCGTGCATCGTTTGGACACGGCTGGTCCAACCGGCCATACGATAGCCGACGCTATCTCCTCCGCAGTAGCCGCCGGTACCCGCTTCATCGTTATTGATATGTCCGATACGCATATCGTGCGCGATATGCCGGCGCTCTACGCGCTCATGGCGGATGGTGTCATGTTCACGGAATTCGCGTCCTTGTACGAAGAGATATTCGACCGTGTGCCGCTTGAGCACCTCAATGCGGCCCAGCTGGTCGAATCGCTGCCGAAGCGGGGCACGCTCTACGACATGGGCAAGCGTTTTTTTGACACGGTCCTTGCGCTCGCCGTTTCCATTGCTGCCATTCCCGTGGTGCTTGTTGCCGCCACCCTCCTGTTCGTTGAAGGAGGGAACCCCTTTATCCGTCCGGAGCGTATCGGCAAGGGCGGCCGGGTGATACGGTTCCTGAAATTGCGTAGCATGCTTTTTAACGACAACGGCGACCCGGAATTGCAGAGAAAAAATCAGGTGACGCGCATCGGCCGATTCCTTCGCAAAACACGCATTGATGAATTACCGCAGCTGTGGAATATCATCACGGGCGACCTGTCATTCATAGGCCCGCGTCCCGAATTTCCCAAGATAGCGAAAGTGTACGAGCAGGAAATCCCGCAGTACCGCGTGCGCCACCTGATAACTCCCGGGCTTTCCGGCTGGGCGCAGATACACGACTATGACGCTCCCAAGGGCGCAGCGGATATCGGGAAGACCAAGAGAAAACTTTCCTTTGACCTGTACTATCTGAAACATCGCTCGTTCGGTCTCGATCTCGCTATCGCGCTCAAGACACTACGTGCGCTATTGGCTTTTTCCGGAACATGAAGGGAAAGGGTGGCATTGCCGTCGTAACAGGCGGGGCGGGCTTCATAGGAAGCAATCTCTCGCAAGCACTTCTTGAAGAAGGGTACGAAGTGCGCGTCATTGATAACCTCTCCGGAGGGAAGCGGGAGAATGTCCCGGAAGGAACCGTTTTTCATGAGCTCGATATCCTCGACACCGCTGCCATCACGCCGGTCATGCGTGGCGCGTCAGTAGTCTTTCACGAGGCCGCGCTCCCGCGGGTACCGTTTTCCATAGAACATCCGATGGAATCGCATCGGGCCAACGTCGACGGAACGCTTTCGGTATTGATAGCGGCGTGTGACGCAAAAGTCGGTCGCGTCGTGTACGCGGCTTCCGCTTCCGCCTATGGCAATCAGGAAACTCTTCCGCTTTCCGAAACGATGCCGACCGATCCAGTAAATCCCTACGGTCTGCAGAAATACATGGGCGAGACATACATAAAACTTTTTGCAGCTCTGTATGGGCTCGAAACGGTTTCGCTGCGTTATTTCAATGTGTACGGTCCGGGAATGGACCCGGAAGGAGCATATGCGCTTGCGATCGGCAAATTCTTCAGCCAGCGCATGCGGAGCGAACCGCTCACCATCGTAGGGGACGGTACGCAGACGCGCGACTTCACGAATGTCCGCGATGTGGTTCGGGCGAATCTGCTCGCCGCAACGAGCGAAAGAGTGGGAAAAGGGGAAGTCATCAACATCGGCGCCGGAAGGAACGTGTCGGTCAATGAACTTGCCGAACTTATCGCGCCGGGAGAAAAACGAGCCGCTCTTCCGCCGCGCGCGGAAGCGCACGACTCAAGGGCGGACATCGCGCGTGCCCGCGAACTACTCGGCTGGGAGCCGAGCGTCTCTCTTGAAGAAGGTATCGCGGAGATGAAAAAATTATTCACCCTATGATCGTGGACGGGCGGAGTATCGCGAGGAAGATTTTTGAGCGCACGAAAGCGCGCGCACAGCGTCTACCGCACCCTCCGAAAGTGGTCGCGCTGGCGGGGAGCAAAACTCTCGCAACACGTTCATACCTGAAGATAAAGAGTGCGCGCGCCATTGACGCGGGATGCGTGTTCGAAGCGCGCGAATTGAAATCTCCGTTCGGAGATGCCAACTGTGTCCTCGTCCAGCTACCACTTCCTTCCGGAACGGACCAAAAAGAGATATGCGATTCCATTCCTCTTGAAAAAGATGCCGACGTACTTTCCACAGCAGCGCGAGAGAAGTTCAGAAAAGGCGCTGCTGGAGCACTTCTCCCTCCGGTCGTCGCGGCTATGCGTGATATATGCGCATTGCACAACGTAGAGCCGGAGGGTAAGAAAGCGGCGGTGGTAGGGAAGGGCTGGCTTGTCGGGGACCCCGCTGCTGTTTGGCTGCGGCAGCAGGGAGCGGAGGTTTCCATCCTCACGTCAGGTGACGATCTGTCCGCGGCGCTTCGTGCCGCGGACATCATCGTCTCAGGCGCCGGCTCCCCGCGCCTCATCACACCGGACATGCTGAAAGAGGGGGTGGTTCTTATTGACGCCGGGACTTCTGAATCGGGCGGCATAGTCGTTGGCGATGCCGATCCTGCGTGCGCAACGAAATGTTCGTTATTCACTCCCGTCCCCGGGGGCGTCGGTCCCGTCGCCGTCGCCTGCCTTTTTGAGAACGCGGTCATTCTTACCGAACGGGGCACAAAAGGAATTGACAAATAGGTGACTTTAATCTACACTATATTTGGCTGATGAACAAGGGTTCTCCTTGGTCTATCGTAGCTCTTTACGGAGGAGCATTATGAGGAAAAGTAAAAATGTTCTTGCCTTCCATGAGGAGGTCACGGTTGGTCCTCTCGTCTCGTCTTTTACCACGGAGGACCTTACCACACAGCCTTACCTCGCCGTCGACCTGCACCCAGAGCTTCTTGAAGCAGTGGAAGCAGATCCTACCGAAGCCGTTAAGTTCCGCTCATTCGAGCTTGTGCGGGGCGCCTCCAATCTGAACATCCAGAAAGAGCTGCCCGCAGAGAACTGCGAAGCAGCGCTTTGGCAAGCCGCGCTGCTTACGGGGAATCAGAAAAACGGCGAGCAGGGATCTCTTACCACGGAATTCGGCCGCGCGAACCTTTTCTTTCTCGCGGACTGCGTCATCCGGGTGTGGTGGGACGGCACGCAGCGCGTGTGGAACATCCGTGATTGGGATCCCGGGATGGGCTACTGGGAGAAAGGGGATCGGATATTTTGCCCGGTCGATCCTCGCCTCCTGCAGTAGTGCGTTCTGTAGTACGACTCTCGCCTCAGCAAGGCGAGGGTTCTTTTTTGCACGTCTTGCCGAGGGGTTAAATTCATTTATACTTTACTCCATGACTCGATACCGGGTGTTTGCGGTCGTTGCCCTCATTGCGGGGCTTTTGCTTGCCTATTTTGTATGGGTGACTCAGGCGGACCCAACAAGTGGCTATCGCTTTAAACTGGGCCTGGACCTCGCCGGCGGGACGGAACTCGTGTACAAGGCCGATATGAGCCAAACAGCACTCGGCGACCGTTCTGACGCCCTGTCAGCTCTCCAGGGCGTCATAGAGCGCCGGGTGAACCTCTTCGGCGTTGCAGAACCATTGGTTCAGACCGAACGGGCGAGTACGCTATCGGGCATTACGGAGGACCGGCTCATTGTCGACCTGCCGGGCGTGACGGATATCAAAGCGGCCACTGACGCGCTCGGGAAGACGCCGATGCTTGAGTTCCGACTCGCCCGTTCGGCAAGCTCAGGGCAGACGACCGATACGGTCACCTATGAGGCGACAGGTCTCACGGGTCGCTACGTTGCGAGCGCCACACTTGGGTTCGGATCGGGCGCCACCGCAGGCCTTTCTGCGCCCGAAGTGATACTTAATTTTAACAGCGACGGCGCAAAACTCTTCGAGAAGCTCACTAGTGAGAATGTCGGCCAGCAACTCGCCATATTCCTCGACGGGCAACTCATTTCTTCTCCAGTTATCCAAGAACCCATCCCGGGCGGACAGGCGACCATCTCTGGCCGCTTCACCGCGACTGAGGCGCGGGATTTGGTGCGCAACCTGAATTTCGGAGCACTCCCTGTTCCCATTACGCTCGAAAGCAGTTCCGCCGTCGGGCCCACGCTCGGCGCAGCGGCTATCAGTGCCGGTGTCGTTGCCGGAATAATAGGTTTTGCGGTCGTCGCGCTCTTCATGATCGCCTGGTATCGTCTCCCCGGAGTCATCGCGGCGCTCGCACTCGCCGAATACCTCGCTTTCATGCTCGCGGTCATCAAGGTCATCCCGGTCACGCTCACGGCTTCGGGCATCGCCGGCCTCATCATCTCGGTAGGCATGGCGGTGGACGCGAATGTGCTTATATTCGAACGCACGAAAGAAGAATTGCGAGAAGGAAAAGAGCCGCGTGAGGCAGTGCATATCGGTTTCAGCCGCGCCTGGCCAGCCATCCGCGACGGCCATCTAACGATGATCATTTCAGGCGTCATCCTCTTCTGGCTCGGGACATCGATCGTGCAGGGATTTGCGCTCGTGTTCGTACTCGGCGTGCTCGCTTCGTTCATTTCCGCGGTGTCGCTCTCGCGCGTCTTCCTCCTCGCCATCGTTCCGGAACATCGCGAGGGAACGTGGCGCTTCCTGCTCGGTTCGGGCATTCATAATCCATAACCTATGTACGTCGTCACTCATCGCGGGCTGTTTTTCTGGATAACGGGCCTCATGCTCGCCGCCGCAATCGGCGCGATTCTCGTCTTTGGTCTGCCGCTCGGCATCGATTTCACGGGCGGTTCGATGATACAGGTGAGCTACCCGAACGGAGTTCCGCCGCTTTCCACCATTCAATCCCAAGTCGACGCCGTGCCGGTCGGCACGGTGTCCGTCCGCGCGTCGGGCGAAGACGCGATATCTATCCGTACGCGGACGCTTTCGCAAGAGGAGCACGACGCCATTCTCTCGGCGCTTTCTGCAGACGCCTCCGTTATCGAACTTTCATATACTGCGGTCGGACCGGCGCTCGGAAGCCAATTCGCCAACAAGGCGTTGTGGGCCATCTTTACGGTGATACTCGTTATCATGCTCTATATCGCCTTCGCGTTCCGCAAAGTATCCCGTCCGGTGCCTTCCTGGGGATACGGACTCACCGTTGTCGTCATGCTCATTATCGATATCATCGTTCCGGTCGGTTTCTATGCCGCATACGCGCATTTCACCGGCGCAGAGGTGGACTCGCTTTTCATCGTGGCGATGCTCGCGCTCCTCGGCTACGTGGTAAACGATGTCATCGTCATCTTCGATCGCGTGCGCGAGCACCTCGCGAAGAACGAGCGGGAAGGGAACCGGGAGCCGTTTGAAAAGACGGTTGGGAGGTCTATCGACGAAACGATCACGCGCTCAATCAACACTTCGCTCACGGTCGTCCTCGCGCTTATCGCGCTTATCTACTTCGGCGCGGAAGCAACGCGCACCTTCGCGCTTGTGATGCTCGTCGGCGTTGTTGCCGGCACCTTTTCCTCCATCACGCGCTCTGCGCCCCTCCTTATCCCGCTCGCCCGCTGGTTCAACAGAGAAGTATGAAAATTATATTCATTGCCGGGCCGCTGACAACCGGTGGAGATGGGAGCAGCGCTTACATTGAGAAAAATATCAGGATTGCGGAAGAATATGCTTTTGCGTTAGCTAAAGTCGGCGTCGGCTTTTTCTGCGCACATACCCACACTTCCAACCATCACGGCCATGCACCGGAACCGTTTTATTACGAACTCGATTTTGAAATTTTAAAACGAGCAGCCGATGCCCTATTGGCTATTCCGGGCTGGGAGAAATCACTTGGCGCTAGAAAAGAAGTGGAATGGGCCCGTGAAAACGGCTTAAAGGCATTTTATCCAAAAGACTCAACGGATATTGAAGATATTGTGAGATGGGCGAAGAAGTAAGTTCGCTAAGAAATAACCGTTCCGACGAAGGAGTTGCCGTCGAGATAGTTTGAAAATTCGGCTAGTTTCGCGCCGTTGATAACGGCAACTTCAAGTCCGAGCGCCTCAGCTTCTTTGGCGGCCACGGGGTCGAAAGGGGAAGAGAGTCCGGGGTCCCAGTGGTCGGGGATTATCTTCCTGAATTCCGGCCATGACATTTTCTCTATCTTTTTGGCACTCGGGTTCTTATGCGGGTCGCTGTCGTACACATAATCAATGTTCGAGAGGTTCACAAGGCGCATCGCCCCGATATTTTTCGCTATAAGCGTGGCAACGTAATCGGTTGAGTATCCCGGCTGCCAGCCCGCCGCGACGATGACGGGGTCATCCGACTCGATGTCGATGGTGGGATTCGTAATGATCTGCGGGTACGCGTAGCCGACGAATATATTCCGCAAAAGCTGTCCGTTCAAGCGTGTCGCGTGGATGCCTATCCAGTCGAGGTCCTGCGGCGAAAGCGGCGTGGCGGCGTGCGCGGCCTCCTGGTAGCGCCGCGCGGTCCTGCCGCCGCCCGCGATGATGCAAAAACTTAATCCGCGCCGAACTTTATCTAAAATAAGCGCCTTGAAGCGGGTGAGAAAGGCGGTGTCTATCTGGTCAGGAACGATAAGAGAACCTCCGACAGACACGACTATTCTCTCCTGCGCTTTTTGCATGAGTCTAGGAAAGGTTGACGGCTCCATACACTATAGGTCCTTACGGGAGAAAAGCAACGAGCGGCGCTTGACGCTCTCCCACCCCTCATATAGTATGAAGTCACTACCCTGAAAGGGGTGGTTTCTTTTGACCTTTGACAGCACGTACATAGTGAAATGAAAAGATGTATGAATTCTTTTGTTCCGCCTATTCTTAATGAGAGTTTGATCCTAGCTCAGGGTGAATGCTGGCGGCGTGGATAAGTCATGCAAGTCGAACGCTGGAAACCGGAGAACAGAGTCCGGAAGCCAGAAGGATATATACTCAACACATGAACTATCGTGAATTGGAGGTGTATAAACGTGCGAATATATTGTTTCCACAAATCTATCGCTTGGTCAGGTCTTGGAAACAGATTGACCAGCGGGAGATCGGGAGCCAGATGATTCGTGCGGCAAATTCCATTCATGCAAACCTTGCCGAAGGAAGTACGAAATCCGTTGCGGACTTCAAACGGTATCTCGGTAATGCAATCGGTTCGTGTGATGAACTTGTGAGCCATATCACCGATGCGGTGAATATTGACCTTATGAGTAAAACTGCGGGCAATAAGTTGATCGACGAATATCGAATCGTCGGTAAACAGCTTATGCGCCTTAAGCAGAATTGGAAGTAACGTCTTTCCGGTTTCTGGTTTCCGTTCTCCGGTTTCTAGAGTGGCAGACGAGGTAGTAACACGTAGGTAGATCCCCCGAAGTCGGGCATAGCCAGCCGAAAGGTTGGGTAATTCCCGATAGTCCCCGTGAGATAAGAGTTTCGGATAGAGAAATTATAGTTGCGAAGTCAGCAAACTTTCGTAATTTGTTTCAATATCGGGAGTTGTTATCTCACGGGGTAAAGGTTTTTCGCTTCGGGAGTTGCCTGCGTAGTATCAGCTAGTTGGTAGGGTAACGGCCTACCAAGGCTACGACGCTTAGGGGAGCTGAGAGGCTGACCCCCACCGAT
>LCRY01000006.1 GCA_001004905.1 Parcubacteria group bacterium GW2011_GWA1_56_13
GTGGGTAATAAGGTACATCGCCACCGGCTTGAGGTCGTCCTCCATGTCGCGCACGGAAAAGACGACGAATTTTTTGTTGATGTCGACGTTGGTGGGCTGGTTGATGAAGCCCGCCCACGTGCCCTTGGTGTACTTGGAGAGCCGCTGCACCAATGACTCCGAGCCCTGCAGGCCCGCCAGCACCAGTTCAAAGTCGGATAAGAGCGGCGGTTCTACCTCGGCAAAGTTGCTGTCGACCGTGATGTCCTTGAGCGCGTAGGTTTCGGTGATGGCCCGGTCGATGATGGCGTCCTCCTCCGGCGTGAGGCCGCCGAGCATGATGCGGAACATGCCCACCAGCGCCACTATGTTGGAGCGCAGAATGTCCGCCGCCGACTCGTCCTCGCGCGGTACGGCGAGGTCGAAGGGGTTGATGTGGTTTTCGGAGTTGAGGGAAATGTTGAAGTAGCGCCCGCCCACCGTCTGCGCCAAAAACTCGTACTCGCGCTCCGGGTCGATGACAATGACCTCGGTGTCGAACATGAGTGTGCGCAAAATTTCGAGCTTGGTGGCATAGCTTTTGCCGGAGCCCGATTTGGCGAAGATGACCGAGTTGTAGTTTTCCAGGCTAAAGCGGTCAAAGAGCACCAGGCTGGCATTGTGGCGGTTGACGCCGTAGAGTATCCCCTTGTCGGAGGTGAGGTCGAAGGACACAAACGGGAAGATGCTCGAGAGCGGGCTGGAGTTGAGCTTGGAGTTGACGTTGAGTTCGTCGTGGCCGAGCGGCAGTACCGACTTAAAGCCCTGCTCCTGCTGAAAGAGCGCGGGCTTAACGTACACCAGGCGCGACTCGAGCATGGATTTTATCTCGCTCTCCGCTTTGTCGAGCTCCTCGACTGTGGCGCCGTAGATGGTGATGTAGACGCCCACGTCAAATATCTTTTCTTGCGCCTGCTGGAGCTGGTCGCGCAACTGCTCGAGGTCTTGGTAAGCGGTGTCGAGTATCGGGTCGCGCACGAGGCCCTTTTCCTCGCGGGCCATGATTTGCGACTGTACCTCGGCGACCTTTTTTTGGAATTTTTTGAGTATTTCGGCGGAGTCGATGGGGTGGATGAATATCGAGATATCGAGCACGCGGTCGAGGTTGATAATCGGGGAGAACCACGAGTCGGTCAGCACCCGCGGGTAGGACATCACAAAGAACGTGCGCGCTATTTTGTCGCCGAGGTTTATTTCGCGCGGGGTTATTTTAAGCGCGCTCGGCGCGATGACGTCCTGTAGCTCCAAAACACCCTCTTTGTATATCTGCTCGGGCAAGATGGAGGCCATCGGGGCGGGCATCGTGTTTTTTGGTTTTAGAAAGTCGAGTAGTGCCATGGTAAATAACTAGAACAATAAATACGACAAGTACAACAGGTACGAGAGAGGTGTGGTATTTATTGTACTTGTTGTTTTCATTGTACTTGTTGCAAGTTTGTAACTTGCAGTGGCTTTTCCAGCTCGCCCGGGTTAAAGAGCTTGTAAAAGAGCTCTATTACTTCTTCGGTGCCGAGCTTGACCACGCGCACGCCGGTGCGCACCAGCCCCTGCTCCACCACCGAGACGCGCTGCTCCAGCTGGGTGCGGTACTGCTCGAATTGTTCGTCGGCGAGCGCGCCCGCGCCCTTTTGACTGCCGGGCAAGAGGCCTCCGAGCATGCCGCCGCTGCGGTTGATGAGCGCCGGGTCATATGGGATGACGATAAAAAAGTTTTTGGTCATGATGTTGGCGCGCTCGGTAAAGTCTTTGATAAACGCCATGTACTCGCGTATCTGGATTTTCATCAGCTCGTCGAGCTCTTTGGCGTAGCGGTCTTGCAAAAGCGCGATATAGGGGCGGATGTCGAGGTCACGGCTCTGTATGGAAAACTCAACCGTAAACTCAAGCGAGTTGAGGAAGTTTTGGAACTGGCCGATAATAGCCTGCTGCTCGTCCTGCGACTTGAGCGCCAGGTTGATGCTCGAGGCCATGAGCAATATGCGGAGCGACCCGTCTTTGAGTATGATGACGCCGTCGCGCACCTCTTTAATGGGTACGAACTCCTGCGTCGCCTGAGCCTTTACTTTAGGGGTGTCAGCCATAATTTAAATTTCAAAACCTTCTCTTGTTTGCGGAGTTTGGGTGCGGTCTTTGATATTGAGCGACCATGAGAGGTCCCGTAGTTTGCTCTCCGAGAGTTTTGGCACCGGCAGATTAATAGGCTTTTGTCCTTGGTTTGTTGTACTTGTTGTTTGTTGTACTTGTTGTCTTTGTTTCCAAAGATACAGCTTGCTGCCGAAAAAGTAGCCGAAGGCGTGTTCCATCGCGTGTATAAGCGGCCGGCCGTTGATGCTAAAGAACGCCAACCCGGCCGAGAGCGCCATAACGGGGATGCCGAGCAGTACTGTTAGGTAAATAGGTAGGAGGCTGAACATAAGGAGGCATAGGCCTCCCCCGCCGGCCAGGTAGATAAACTGCTTGAGGGTCAAGGGCCCAAAGATTTTGTCCTCCACCTCGATAAATTGAGGAACCTGGTACTGTGCCATTACCTTCGATTATATCCCACCTTTTACTCTGTCGGTTCGCGGTACGGGTCTGCTTTGTAAGGCTGTGGTGCTACCGGAGGCGGTGCGGCAGGTTTTGCTGTTACCACTGCAGCCGGGGCCAGCGGTTTGGGGACGGTTTGCGCCGGAGTTGCCGGTTTAGGTGCCGTTGGTGCTACGCTCACGGTCTTTTGCGTCAGCATTAGGTCGGCGGGATGAGCTTCCACGGGCTTCGGTACTGAAGGTTTGGTTATTACAACAGGGGCAGCGGGAGGTATTTGAACTGCGGGCACCTTGCCTTCCTCTAGGACGGCTTCGTGGAGCGCGCGCTCCTCCATAAACTGTTGCATAGACTCCCGTATCGGGATAAACAGCGCAGTGCCCACGTCTTGCGCCACAGCCTCGGCTTTTTCTTTGGGCAAATTCAGTTCTTTGGCAAGATTCTCCGCAAACTCCGCCGGGTCGGTAAATCCGAGCATGACCATGTATGTTTCATCGCCCAAGTTGCCGATTTGGTCCAAGTGTAAAGTATTTTTAGCGCCGATTTCTTGTATTTTTTTGTCCATGTCGGCAGACTGAACGGCCTTCCGTATATCCTCCGGCAATTCCTCAAGCCGTGCTTGTATTTTTTTGGTTAAGTCCTGGTCCATACAATTATAGTTTAACTCAAAATTACTAAATTTTGTTGCTCCCGCCTTCTTCAAGTATCTCATTTTTTACTCCTTCTACTTCTTTTTCAACATGTTTTTCGATTTTGCGCTCCGTTTCTTTTGCACTGGACTCGACCGTACGATTGAGTTTTGAAAACCCTTGCGACATGTTCTCCCCCGTGCGCCTCATTTCTTTTACGGCGCGGCGCAGCAAGTTGGTCTGTTCATTAGACATACCAGAAGTGGCGGAAGGACCGCGTGCGGTGTTTTTCTCGATTGCTTTTAGTATGCCGATTGTCTGTGCGTCGAGCCCGCCACTCTTTGTTGCCGCTTTTTCCATGGCTTGGCGGGTAAGAGGCGCCCTAGTTGGTCCGGTTGGAGTTTCATAGCCCTCCTCGACGTCCATCTTTAGAGATTTAAGTACGTTTCTTATTTGGTCGGCATCATTCTTACTGCCGCGTATTTTTGCCGCGGCTTCCTTGTCTGCCTTGCCTATCCAAAACGGTACACCGCTAGTCGCACCAAACAAATTGTGCAAACCAAGGGTTGTAATGGAGTCGGCATATTTTTTGTCATTTTTAGAACCAATACCCGCCTTCGCTTCCTTGATTTTATCCTTAATGTTAAGTTCCGTGAGAATCCGCTTGTATTCTGCGTTTGCCGCTTTGACGTCAGCGCTTGTTGCATCTCCGCTTACACGGTCTTCTTTAACTTGGGCAAGGGTTCCAGCGGCATTCATTAGCCTTTGTTTATTTTCTGGACTGAGTCCTTTAACGACTCCTCCTATTGCCTTGTATATCTGGCCCTCACCTGGCTTAAGCGCCGCGGCCTCCTTCTCGCGCCAAGCCGTGCGGGCGTCGGAGCTTTCTTTGAAACTTTTCTTGCTCGCTTCTCCGACGTCAACTCTACTGCCTTTAATTACGTCGCCACCGAGCACTCCCAAAGCAGTCCGGGCTCCCGGGAGCCCACGGGCATCAAAACTACCTCTACCCAAAGCGCCGGTCCCGCGCCAGAGGGTTCTACCAAGTATTCCTCCTTTTGCGGCCCAATTACGCATGGCCGCGGTTTCGGACAGTCTTTGCCCTGCCCACCCGAAGGTGTTTCTCCCTCCCCATCCAACGGCACCAAATGCTTTGCCGGTGGTCCAGCCGCTGACTTTCATGGCTGTGGCGCTCCCCTCTTTGACTATCCAGTCGGAGACTTTGAGCCCGACATAGAGTACCGCTATCACAAACCCCATGCGGATAGCGACCGTCGCTATGGCGGTCATGGTTCCCAGTTCTACAGAACTTCCCGTAGGCGTATTAAATAGAGCATTCATGAGGGAGCCGTTGCCGGTGCCGCCGTTACCGGAGGAGAGGATTGAGGTCGTAAACTTGGTCAGTATCCAAAACATAAACAGGAATATCGCCGGATAGAACGAGAATTTTATAAGATAGTCCAGCCATTGTTTAAAAAAGTGTTTAGTTTGGGGCATGGTCTGAGCGACAAACGCCAAGGGAGACGCAATGAGCACGAACCACAGCCCGACGATGCGCAGCATAAACTTGATACCGACCTGCAAAAAGACGAAAAAGAGTATCCAGAGCATTGCCGCTACGGATAGGAACAAGACTATATACACGCCCACCGCTCCCGCGTTGTTCCCTGTCGCCGCCCGTGCCTTTTCGAGCATTGCCCCGTTGAGCAGTTCCTGCGGTTTTACGGCGTTCATGATAGACAGACTCAGGTCTTTGGTGTTGCTCCCGTTTCCGATAGACCCCTGATACGGTATCGCGTTATAAAACTGCACCGCCACGATGTTGCCGGTGTCTATGACTATCCGGGTAAAGAAGAAGCTAAAGTTGACCAAGAGCGCGATAACCACAACCACCGCCAGGGTCTTAATAGTGCCGGAGGTTTCTGCGGCGAGCATGACGGTGAGCGCGATGTATATGAGGATAAAGATGAACGCCATATTGGCGACGTCGCGCACGGTTTCCCACCCGGTGGATAAGAAGTCCAGAGCGTAGGCGGTGCTGTTGAGCGACAGCTGTACCACGATGCTAAAAAAGTACGCGCCGATGTAGGCGACATTGCCCGCTAGCGCCGGACCTACGTAATAGGTCAGCAAAATAACACAACTGCCTAAACTGTTGCAGGTTATTTGGTCAGAAGCGGGGCGGGTTGGGGTAGCAGATGTTGCTGGGGTTAAAGGAGAGGCAACAGAAGCGTTTTGTATCTGAAAAGGGCTCGCTGTTGTACCCAGTCCCCTGTATATAATCTGCGTACCGTCGTTTATTGCCCCTCCGACAGGTGTATTACCAGTAGGGCAGTTGGATAAGTCCATGTAGGCGATGATGGTTCCGACTTCAGTATTTGAGCATTTTACGGCCGCTTCAGCATTTGGTACGGACACAACACCGACCAAAAATAGTAGAACAGCAAGACTGAAGAATGTGTAGGTTAATTTATATAGCATTGCATTGTTGGAGCGCCGACTGCGTGGTGTTGTTGCGGCCCGCAAGGTAGCTCTGGAGCGTCGTGCGGTCTTGGCTCGCGGTAGTGACATCGGCCTGGGTGATAATCGCGCCGCTCCCCAGCGCGTCGTTAAAGCGGGCGGTTACCGCCGCCACATCGGCGGCGGAGGCGACGCTTAGGGTCTGCGTCTGCAGGTCTTGTAGGAGCGCGATGCTTTGGTTGGCCTTGGTAATGCTGGCGTTGTGCGTTGCTATCGAATTGTCGTAATTGGTTATTATTTCCTGCGTACTGCTGGCCTCCGCGGTGTCGCCCTTGCGGCTGTAGCAGTCGGCGAGCGTATGCAGCAACTGCTGCGTATTTTGTATGTCGTTGATGCTCCCCTGCATAACCCCGCCGTATTGCTGCGCCACTTGGAGATAGCCCTGCAGTTGGTTGAGCAGGGTCTGCGCGTCGGCCTGTGCCTTCTGCTGTTCGGGCGTCAGATAATTGGCCGCGTAGCCGCTGGGGCCGGAGAGCGTGGAGAGCCCCTGGTAGAGCGAGCGCGTCGTGAGCTGGGTAAGGAGCGCGCTGATGATGGCGTCGAAGCTCCCGCAAGGACTTGGCGAGGGTTCCCTCTATGATGGTCCCCGGCGTGCTCGTTTTGCAGTTTTTGGAGCCGGGCGGGTCGCATTTTTGCAGAGAGATAAATCCGCCGGGGCTGAGGTTATTGCGGGCGTTCTGTTGCGCGCTGCTGATACTGCTCTGCAACCCGGCCTCCGCGTACATCAGGGCGCCGAACGGGTTGTTGGTCGGGACAGAGGTAAATTGCAGCAGCCCGCCCCAGCCGCCCTCCGAAAAGTTGCCGTTCATGAACCCGTTGATGTTTTTGACGACGCCGGTCAGGGTGCAGGAGGGCGAGTTGCGCCGCGCGTAGCTCTGCGCGACGGCGATGCGTATCTGCGCCTGAAACGGCGAGCATAGGAATGAGAGCCCTGTCCCGCGGATAAACTCGCCCGCCGCCTGATCGCCGACATTGGTAAAGAACTGATTGAAGTTGGTAACGAACGATGGCTTGCCGTTAAAGCCGGAGTTAATCCAGTTGACGATACTGGAGGTAATTTGCTGGAGCACCGCCTTGGCGAGGGTGCGCATGATGCAGTCGCCGAAGTCTTTGTATTGCGGCGTCGCTTGTTTGGCGTTTAACCGCCAGTCGATAACGAGCACCATACCGCCGCCAACGGCGGCGGCGGTTTCCGCGCCTGCCTG
>LCRY01000007.1:0-2423 GCA_001004905.1 Parcubacteria group bacterium GW2011_GWA1_56_13
TCCGAGCTCACCCGCACGGTCTCCTCGTGGGAGACGCGCACCGGAGTGGCACTCAACTCGCTGGTGTTGACCGGCGGGGGGGCCACCCTGCGCGGGCTCAAAGAGTTTATGCAGAGCAAGGTTACCACGGAAATACGCCTCAGCGACCCGTTCGGCAAAACCCAAGCACCCGCGTTCCTCGAAGCAATCCTTAAAGACGCGGGCCCGGAGTTCTCCGTCGCCGTCGGCCTGGCCCTGCGCCGCCTGCAGGAGCTCGGTTGATACGGGCCTGACTTTAGGGGTTGCGTTCTTTTTGTACTATATAATTAAAACCAAATGGATCCCGCAGGACAAGGCTCATTTATACCGAAAGCTTCGCTTACCGCGGCAAGCCGCGGCGGCGGCATAGGAATTTTCTTCCTGCTGGCGCTGCTTATATTTGTCATGTCCCTCATATCCGCGGGAGCCGCGTTCGGGTATCAGCGGATACTGGGCAGTACCATCACCAACAAGGACGCAGACTTGCGCAGAGCGGAGGGCGCGTTTGACGCCGGCACTATCCAAGACCTGCGCCGCATGGACAACCGCCTTACCCAGGCCCGCGGGCTCCTGCAAAAGCACGTGGCTCCGTCGGCAATACTGTATTTCCTCTCCACCATTACGCTCGAGCGGGTACAGCTCAACAGTTTTGACATGATCCTCGACAAAGACGGAGGAGCCTCTTTAACCATTACGGGCACGGCGGACAGCTTTTCGAGCGTGGCACTCCAGTCCGACCAGTTCGGCTCTACCAAAGTCCTTAAAGATGTCATCGTTTCGGGCGTCTCGGTCAATGAGACCGGCAAGGTCAGCTTTGCCGTTAACGCAAAAGTAGACCCGTCGCTTGTTCTTTACGGCAACAGCCTCAACCAAGCGCCGGTTGGACAAACGCCGGCACAATAATATGCGCATCCTTCTCCCCTCAATACTCATAGCCGCGGCAATCGGGCTCTTTGTCATGTATACCAACAACGCCTATCAGGGGCCGGAAGGGATAAAAAGCCTGCAAACCCAGGTCTCGGCCTTTGACGAGGCGCTCAACAAAGCGCAGGATTTAAAGTCCAGCCGCGACAAGCTTATTTCCAAGCGCAACACGTTTTCGGAAGAAAACGTGCAAAAACTTGAGCGCATCCTGCCGGACAACGTAGACAACATACGCTTTGTCATCGACATCAACGGCATAGCCGCGCGCCGCAACCTTTCCCTTAAAAACGTGGCGCTCGGCACCGTTTCCGACGCCAAATCCGGGCGCTCGGCGCTTGCGGTGGGGTCCTCGGGCGATCCGGTCGGTTCCGCGGAAATAAGCTTCGCGCTTAGCGCCACGTACGATGAGTTTCTCTCCTTTTTGCAGGACCTCGAGCACAGCCTGCGCATCGTTGACATAGAAAAGATTTCTTTCAAATCCAGCGATACCGGCGACAAATATGAATACGCGCTTACCGTCCGGACCTACTGGCTCCACTAATATGTAAAGATTTAAATGTTTGAATATTTAAACATATGGATATCCTAAAAAATAAATTCGTTATCGGAGGCATCGGCGCGGTGCTTCTGCTCACGCTTGTCTACTATGTGTGGACTTCGGCCGAAAACGGCGCGCTGCTTACGACAAACGACGGTACCTCGCCGCTTTCGCAGGAAATACTGCTCACGCTCGGACAGCTCCACACCATCAGGCTTGATCCGGCTATATTTACCGACCCGGTATTCGCGTCGCTTACCGACTTCGGCGTTACCATTCCTCCGCAACAGGCCGGCCGCCGCAACCCCTTTGCGCCGGTGGGAAAATAAACACAATGGCGTATGAATCCCGTTAGAGCCCGAGGAAGTGCTCCAAAAAGCGGGCGTCGCGCTCAAAGACATTCTCAAATCAAAGGGCGACTACTACGGCATCCCGACCCGGGAGGTGGGGGAGCAGGCGGTTCCTTTTGACATCTTGCGCTTTATTCCGGAAGAGTCGGCGCGCCACTACAAGCTGGCGCCGCTCGGCGAAGCGGACGGGGCGCTCGAGGTCGGCATTACCGACCCGGACAATCTCGAGGCGCGGGACGCGCTTACGTTTATTTCCGCCAAAGTGGGGATGCCGTACAAGCTTTTTCTCATCACCGAGACCGACTTTGACCGTCTGCTCGGCCAATACAAAGGCCTCTCCGGCGAGGTCGGCAAGGCGCTCAATGAGTTGGAAACCGAGATTACGATAGAAACAAAAAAGAACCCCGTCGATACTAAGCGCAACATATCGATTACCGAGAGCGAGATAACGGATACCGGCGCGGAGGCGGTCACCGAAGACGCTCCCGTGACCAAAATCGTGGCAACGGTGCTGCGCCACGCCGCCGAGCAGCGCGCCTCCGACATCCACATTGAGCCGATGGCCGAGCAGACGAGGGTGCGCTTCCGCGTCG
>LCRY01000007.1:2445-8283 GCA_001004905.1 Parcubacteria group bacterium GW2011_GWA1_56_13
AGCAAAGTGGACTTTCGCGTGTCGACCTTCCCGACCTATTACGGCGAGAAGGTGGTGATGCGTATTTTGGGCAGCCAAACCAAGGACTGGAAGTTGGATTCCATCGGGCTCTCCGAGCGCAACCTGGCGCTCATCAAAGCGGCGATAAAAAAACCCTACGGCATGGTGCTTATTTCCGGCCCCACCGGCTCGGGCAAGTCAACCACGCTGTATACCCTGCTCAATGAGGTCGACCGCGACCAGCAGAACGTGCTGTCGCTCGAAGACCCTATCGAGTACACCATAGCGGGAGTCTCCCAGTCGCAGGTGCGGCCCGAAATAGGCTACAGTTTTGCCAACGGTTTGCGCACGACGCTCCGGCAGGACCCCAACATCATCATGGTCGGCGAGATTCGCGACAGCGAGACCGCCAACCTGGCGGTGCAGGCCGCGCTCACGGGCCACCTCGTGCTTTCCACCATCCACACCAACAACGCCATCGGCATCGTCCCGCGCCTGCTTGATATGGGGGTTGAGCCCTACCTTATCCCGCCGGTGCTCATTTTGGGAGTCGCCCAGCGCCTGGTGCGGACGCTCTGCCCGGGCGGAGGAAAGCGCACCAAGGTGGAAGGCGGCACCAAGGAGATGATTGAAAAAGAATTTTCAGACCTGCCGGCTGAATTTCAGAAGGAAATGCCGGATTTTAAAGAAGTGTACCGCATGGAGCCCACGCCCGATTGCCCGGCCGGCACGCAGGGGCGCATCGCGTGTTTTGAGGTGTTTGACATGACGCACGACCTTGAGCAGGCGATACTGCAAAAAAAACCGGAGGACGAACTGCGCGGCATTGTGCGCTCGCAGGGCATGATAACGATGAAAGAGGATGCTATGATTAAATCAGCGAGAGGCGTGGTGCCGTTCGAGGAGGTCAACACGCTCGGCGGCGAGTTTGAGCTCGATGAGGCGCCCGCCCTGGCTCCCGCGCCGGCTCCGGAGGCCATTGCCGCGGACGGAGCGGTTGGCGCCGCGGAAAAAGAACCTCCGCCGGTCAATGAAGTAGAGATATAAGAGCGCTATGCAAGATTACAAAAAAAAACTCAGTGACTTAATCGAACTCACTATTGCACAGGGCGCGAGCGACCTGCACTTGGGCGCCGGCATACAGCCGACCACGCGCGTCTCGGGCGTTATGACGCCAATCGTTTCTGAACCGGCGCTTGCCGACGAAGACATGCTCGGGATACTCGATGCGATGCTTACCCCGGAGCTCAAAAAGCGCTTTATGGACACGCAGGAGGTCGACTTTTCCTACGCGTACGGGCAGGTCGCGCGCTTCAGGGGCAACGGCTACTTTCAGCGCGGCCGCATCGGCATAGCCCTGCGCCTTATTCCGCGCACTATCCGCTCCGTCGCCGAGCTCCATTTGCCGCAGATGATAGAACATGCCAACCGCGAACAGGGATTCTTTCTGGTGGTGGGACCGGTCGGCCAGGGCAAAACAACGACACTTGCCGCGCTTATCGAAAAGGTCAATCAGGAGCGCACCGAGCACATTATTACCATCGAAGACCCGATAGAATACTTGTTTGAAAATAAGCGCTCGCTCATCGACCAGCGCGAAGTGCGCATCGACACGGCCGATTTCCAGGTCGCGCTCCAGTCGGTGTTTCGCCAAGACGTGGACGTGGTCATGATAGGAGAGATGCGCACGCCGGAGACCATCGCCACCGCCGTCACTGCCGCCGAGACCGGCCACTTGGTGCTCTCGACCTTGCACACCAACAACGCGGTGCAGACCATCGATCGCATCATCGACGTCTTCCCGGCCGGACAGCAAAACCAGGTGCGCATCCAGCTTGCCTCCTCGCTCGCGGGCATCTTCAGCCAGCGGCTCATACCGCGCATATCCGGCGGACTCATCCCGGCCTACGAGCTCTTGCTCAACAACACCGCGGTGGCAAACCTGATCCGCGAGGAGCGCACGCACGAAATACAAAACATGATAGAGACCGGCGCGGCGGAGGGGATGATAGACATGAACCGCTGCCTCGCCGAGCTGGTGCGCGCGGGCGAAATCACGATAGAAAGTGCCTACTCCCGCTCGGTATCCCCCAAAACCCTCGAGCGCCTTTTGTAAGGCCTCTGTGCTATAATGCGCAGATGCAAGTTGAGTTTGAAAAAGAACAAGACGGGCGCTGGATTGCGGAGATACCTCAACTCCCAGGGGTTTTAGCTTATGGCAAAACTAAGCCGGAAGCACAACGCAAAGCTTACGCTATTGCTCTGCGGACGCTCGCTGATACGGTAGAACGCGGTTCAACCCCAGCCACTGTGTCCCGTTTTTTTAAGCATGGATTGGCCCGCGGTTAAAGCCTCGCGGGTTCTCCAAGCCCTGCTCGATGTTGGTTGGCGTGTAAAAAGGCAGAGGGGTTCGCACCGAATTTTAGGCAAAAGCGGGTATCCTGACTATACATTTGCTTTTCATGAGAGGGAAGAAATCGGCCCGCGCATGCTCGCCCGTATCGCTAAACATACTGGCCTTACGCCAGAGGACTTGTAGATACTTGTATATGTAGTTCCCCCGGCAAAAATCCGCGATACAATAAAGACTAGCTATGGCTGAATTTAAATACGAAGCACTGGACCAAAACGGCAAGGCGGTCAGCGGCGCCGTCAACGCGGCTTCTCAAGACGGAGCTATCGCCGCGCTCCAGCGCAAGGGGCTAACCATTACCTCCGTTACCGGCGGCGGGGAAAAATCGCTTATGCAGCAGCTGCAAGGCGTTACCTTTTTTGGCGGCGTTTCCAGCCGCGACCTGGTGCTCTTGTCGCGGCAGATAGCGACGCTCTTCGAGGCGCAGGTTTCCGCCCTGCGGGTGTTCCGCCTGCTGGCCGAGCAGGCCGAAAAGCCCTTTATACGGCAGGTGCTGGTGCAGGTAAGCGACGACTTGCAGGGAGGCAGCTCAATTTCAAAATCGCTGGAGAAACATCCGAAGGTATTTTCCGACTTTTACGTCAACATGGTGCGCTCGGGCGAGGAGTCCGGCAAGCTCGACCAGACCTTCCTCTACTTGGCCGACTATATCGACCGCTCCTACGAGCTGGGGAGCAAGGCGCGCAACGCGCTCATCTATCCGGCGTTCATCATGGTGACCTTTGTGGCGGTCATGACGCTCATGCTCACGTTTGTCATTCCAAAAATAGGGACCATTTTGCAGGACAGCGGCCAGGAACTGCCGGTGTATACCCAAATCATCCTCGGGATCAGCAACTTTCTTGTCAATTACGGCATCTTTCTGCTTATCGCTATTATTGTCGGAGGGTTTTTTATGTACCGATATATCAAAACCCCCGCCGGGCAAGTCGCGTGGTCGCGGTTTAAGTTTTCCATTCCCTATGTGGGACCCCTGTATCAAAAACTCTATCTTTCCCGCATAGCGGACAACCTCAACGTCATGCTCTCCTCCGGCATCTCCGCCGTCCGCGCGCTCGAAATTACCGCCAACGTGGTAGAGGACGAGATTTATGAAGGCATTTTGCGCGAGTCTATCGAGGGAGTTAAAAGCGGCCAGCCCCTCTCGGCAACGCTCCTGCGCTACAGCCCGGGTCAAATACCGGTTATTTTTGTCCAAATGCTCCAGATAGGCGAGGAGACGGGCGAGATGGGCAATATCCTCGACCGGCTGGCCAAGTTTTACAACCGCGAGGTCAACTCGGCCGTAGACACGCTCGTGTCCCTCATAGAGCCTATCCTTATCGTGGCTCTGGCGCTCGGCGTCGGGTTCTTGCTGGCCGCAGTCTTGCTCCCGATCTATAACTCAGCCTCTTCGCTCTAAATCCACTATCCAAGCCGACGCTTTGGTCGGCTCCCCGACCACTTCGTGCGTCGGGGCAGGTTCAGTCTGTTATCCACAATAGCCATTAAGTAGGCTTGCCGAGGTGTCATAATAGGGGAGCCTCACGGATATAAGCGTCTGGCACATTTTATTAGTGCACATTTATTAGTTATTACTCGTTAGAAATTATCTATGCAGAAATCTATTAATAAGGGCTTTACGCTCATCGAGCTTTTGGTGGTCATCGCCATCATCGGCATCTTGGCGTCCATCGTGCTTGTTTCCTTGGGCAACGCGCGCCAAAAGGGCGCCGACGCGGGTATCCAGGCTAACCTCAGTTCTATGCGCACGCAGGCGGAGGTATATTCGGGTAATAACACCAGTGCCTACGCGACGGTTGCGGTAGGGACTTCTTCTTCGGCGACTGTATGTTACACGGCTCCCGCGGCTACAAGCATGTTGGCCGATCCGACCATCAAGCAGGCTATAACCAACGCGCAAACGGCGTCCGGCGGAGCGGTTTCTTGCGCGGTAAATACCGGCTATTGGGCGGTCGCCGTGCAAGGCAAGGTTGACACTTCGCAAGCATGGTGCGTATCGAGCACCGGCCAGGCAAAGTGGATTAGCAACACAAGCCCGCTTACGGCAGCTAACAGCTGTCTCTAGTCGACACGGTATAGGATTAAACAAAAACCCCGCCTTGGCGGGGTTTTTGTTTGATATAATGCGGGCATGCATCCGCGTGGCTTTATCCCGTTAGAGATAAAAAACCTTCGGTTTTTGCCGACTCGCAAGCGAGTCGGATCTCTAACGGGATTTACCCTCATAGAGCTCTTGGTGGTTATCGCCATTATCGGCATACTTTCCTCAATCGTACTTTTGGCAATAGGCAACGCGCGGCAGGGCGGCGCTGACGCCGGCATCAAAGGCAATCTCAACTCCATTCGCGTCATGGCCGAGAAGTACGCGATTGATGTAGGCGATTACGGAGCGCAGGCGACAAGCAGCGACTCCGGGCTTAACTGTTCCGGTGTTTCAAGCGGCATGTGGGGGAACTCCACTATTCGTCAGGCGGTACTAAATGCCGAGGCTCAAGCGGGAAGCCCCGGAGGCAGCGCGGGCATCGGCGGAAACGTGGGTGTAAAATCAACGTGCGGCTCTACCGCAAGCTCGTGGGCGATAGCGGTTATACTTAAATCGAATACCGCTAACGTGTGGTGTGTCGACAGTTTTGGCCGGGCAAAAACCATACTGTTTTCAAGCATCAACGATCTTTCGGAAACATTCCGCGGTTGTAACTAATTACAGTATATGAAAAATTTCCGCGGATTCACACTGGTTGAGCTTTTGGCGGTCGTCGCCATCATCGGCGTTTTGAGTTCTATCGTCGTGGTGTCTCTCGGCAGTTCCAAACAGAAGTCGCGCGACAATAAGCGCGTCGCCGACATAAAAATACTCCAGCTTGTGCTCTCGACCTATTACTCGGACAACACCGCGTATCCGACTAGTCTTAGCTCGCTCGTGCCGGGCTACCTCCCGGCGCTCCCCCGAGACCCGAGGGCCTCCGGTACGTGCGTAAGCGGGACCGAAGCGAGCTGCTACAAATATTACGGATACCGGTCCGGATCCGGAGCGTGCAATGCCTCCAATCCGGCGGTCCTCTACCAACTCGGCGCCGTGTTTGAAGATACCGGCAACGAGGCGCTTGTTGACGACGTCGACTACACCTTTTCTCCCACCTACACGGCGTGCAACAACGGCGCGGACGCAAACGGATTTTCGGGCACGAGCGTTAACTGCTCGACCACGGCCGGCACCGCGCAGCCCGGCGGCACCGAGCTTTGCTACAGCCAAAAGCCTTAATGTTTATTTTTGCGGCCGCGGTATTGGGGCTCATGCTTGGGAGCTTTCTTAACGCGCTCCTTTTCCGCTTTAACACCGGCAAAAGCGTCTTGCGCGGACGCTCGCGGTGCATGCACTGCGGGCACATGCTCGCTGCGGTAGACCTGGTGCCCGTCTTTTC